>JBBJNN010000062.1:0-33010 GCA_037720885.1 Gemmatimonadaceae bacterium
TCCCGAGTCCCGAGTCCCGAGTCCCGAGTCCCGAGTCCCGAGTCCCGAGTCCCGATGCTACCGTCCCTTCTTCTTCACCGAGAAGTGCAGCGTCTTCGCCGTGCCGGCGGTGCCGCCGGCGTTCGCGGTCGAGTACGGCGTCGCGGTGAGCGTGTGGCTCCCGACGGTCGGCGTCCACGCGTTGTAGTTCGTGCCGCCGCTCGTCGTGCCGGCGAGCGCGTAGGGCACCGAGTTCTCCGTGCGGTAGTTGGCGTTCGCATCGTACGCGAAGCGCACGCTCCCCACCGGCGAGGGGTTGGTGTTAGCGCGGATGTTCAGGTTCTGCGTCGGAAGCGACGCCAGATTGAGCTGCGCCCCCTCGGCGATCGGATCGTAGCCGGCGATCGGCTGCTCCGTGTCGGCGTTGATGAGCGTGAAGCTCGTCACGCTCTGCGTGGGCGGCGGCGGGGGCGGCGGCGAGTTGGCGGTGAGCTTGTAGATCGCGTTCGCGTAATCGTCGGAGATGAGCATCGCCCCCTGCGCGTCCACGGCGACGTCCACCGGCCGCCCCCATTGCGAGGACGCGTCGGCCCAACCGGTCACGAGGTCCACCTGCGCGCCGGGGAGCTGCGTCGCCGCGTCCCACGGGAAGAAGGCGATCTTGTAGCCCGTCTTCACGCTGCGGTTCCAGGAGCCATGGAGCGCGATCGCGGCGCCGTCGCGGTACGCCGCCGTGAAGCTGGTGTTCTGCAGGAAGAGGAGGCCGAGCGGAGCGGAGTGGGCCTGGATCCCCTTGTTGATGCGGTCCATCGTGGCGCAGTCCACCGCGCCGTTGGCGTTCGTGTCGTAGTCGCGGTCGAACGGCATGTCGTCGTAGCCGCTCGGCGAGTCGGGGGTCGGGTTGCAGAAGGGCCAGCCGTAGTTCCCGCCGTCGCGCACCCGGGTGAACTCCTCCGGCGGATGGTCGTCCACGTACGAGGTGAGCACGCGGCCGTAGTTGCCACTCGCGTCGTTGTACGGGTACGGGACGTTGTCGCGGTTGTTGACGGCGACCCAGAGCGTGTTCGTCCCGGGAATGATCGCGAGCCCTTCGGCGTTGCGCAGGCCGCGCGCGAAGAGGCGTCCGCCCGACCCATCCGCGTTGTACTGGTAGATCGCGGCGCGCACCGGGTCGCTCTGCGTGTCTGACGTGCAGACGTTGCAGGTGGAGGCGATGGAGACGTAGAGCTTGCCGTTCCCGTCGAGCGCGATGTTCTTGAGCTGGTGGCCGTAGTTGCCGTTGAGCTCCGGGGTGCTCGCGTCGGGGAGGTTGGCGACGACCACCTGTCGCGCGCCCGGCGTGGTCGCGCCACTCGTGTAGACGTAGCGGTTGATCTGGTGGCTCTCGGCCACGTACACGTACGTGACGCCGGCCGCCGAGTAGAAGACGAGGTCGTGCGGGTTGCGGAGTCCGGTGATGAAGTCGGAGATGATGGGCGCGCCCGTGCCGTTGGGGCGAACGAGCACCACCTTCCCGGCGCCCGGCTGTGAGACGAGCAGGTCGCCATTCGGCGCGACCGCCATGAAGCGCGCGCCGCTCACACGTGCGTAGACCGCGATCGAGAAGCCCGGCGGCAGGTTGAGCGCTCGCGCCACGTTGAACGGCGACGTCGCCATCCCGCTCGGCACCGTGACCGGTGTAGAGACCGAGGCGCCCGGCGGCGCGACGACCGCGCTCGCCGACGTGAACGAGCTATCGGCGGCTCGGCGCGGCTCGTTCGGCGCGTCGGTGCAGGTGGCAAGCGGCGCGAGCGCCAGCGCGAGGAGCCCGAGCGCGAGCACGGGGCGGGGGCGGGAGGCGGGTCGAGTCATGACGATGGATGCTCCGGTGTCAAATTGCGGACTGCGAGCTACGGACAGCCCTGCCGCAATCCGCGGTCCACCCCGGCGCGGTCAGCGCGTTTCCACCCACCGCTTCCACTCCGCCTCCGCCGCGCCAACAGTAAGCCCGTGCGCACCCCCCACCAGCCGCACGAGCGGCACGCGGAGCAGGAGCGGCTCATCGGCGAGCGTCGCGAGCCATGTCTCGTCGGCCATGCGCGCCTGCCGCAGCCCCAGCTCCGCGTAGCGGCGCGACTCGGCGTCAATCAGCGCGCCGACGCCGAACTTCCCGGCGAACCGCTTGAGCTCCCCGAGCGACGCCGCGCGCTCGGCGAAGTCCACGAAGTGCGTCCGCACCCGCCGCTCGGCGAAGAAGCGGAGCGCCGCGCGCGTGTCCGCGCTCTTCTTCGTGCCAAAGATCTGCACTTCCATGTAGACTTCTGCAGCCTATCCGCTGATGGTACGTAGACGGCGGGCATTAGACGCGATGTAGGCGCGAATGCGCTTCAGTTCCTGTGCGTCCGCACGATGTGCTCGTAGTACCGCGACTGCCACGCGAACGATCGGAACCCGCGCTGCCGGATTCGGCGTGTCGCGCTGCCCTTCCAGGCCCGAATGACCTTTCCTAGCAACATGTCGGGCCGATTCATCAGGGGCTGGAAGGAGCCCGGAGAGTCATGACCAGCCATGCCAGGGCCATGATGAATCATGGCCCCACATCCAGGACTGGCCTGAGTGGCACCACCATCAGTGACACTGGACTGTGTGGGGCCATGATTCATCATGGCCCGACCAGGCAGGATGACAACAGCATGCACATGGTCAGGCATGATGATCATGCTGTCCAGTCGGATGTGGGGAAAAATCGGCGGCAGGTCCAGCCAGCACTGCTTGACGAAATAGGCACCGGGACGCGAGTAGTCCCACCCCGGCAACCTGGGCGGGTGCCCCTTTCGCTGCTCGAGCATGAGACTAACGTCCGCATGGGACGAAGCGGAAATCGCATCACTTCATCCCCGCGTGGGCCGACTCAGTGCCCGTCCTCTCGCTACCTCGGCGTCGTCGGCGCCGCCCCCGTCGAGTTCGCGCTTGCCACCCGCTCCCCCAACAGCCAGTACCCGAACCACTGCCGCAACCGCCCCAGCCGATCCACGAGCAGCCACGGCTCGCCCGTGCGCGAGAGGTCGTGCGTCGAGCGCGGGTAGCGCACCCATTCCACTGGCACCCCGCGCTTCCGGAGCGACATGTACCACTGTTCCGCCTCGGCCATCGGCGTGCGGTAGTCCTCCTCGCTCTGCACCATGAGCGTCGGCGTACGCACACGGTCCACGTAGCGGATCGGCGAGAGCGTGTCGTAGAGGGCCACGTTCTCCCACGGCTTCCCGTAGAACTCGAACTCCGTGAGCCCCTGCGCGTCCGATGCGCCGTACCACGACGTCCAGTTCGCGATCATCCGGTCGGTCTGCGCCGCCTTGAACCGGTTCGTCTTCGTCGTGATCCATGCCGTCATGAAACCGCCGTACGAGCCGCCCGTCACCCCCATCCGTGTCGAGTCTACGTCCGGCCGCTTGGCGGCGATGTCCACCGCCTTCATCAGGTCTTCGTAGTCCTCGGCGCCCCAGCGGCCGCGCGTCGCGTAGGTGAACTCCGCGCCGTAACCCGACGAGCCGCGCGGGTTCGTGAACAGCACCCACATCCCCGCGCCCGCCAGGTTCTGGAACTCGTCGAACCACCCCTCGCCGTAGGCCGAGTGCGGGCCACCATGGATGTAGAGGACGAGCGGGTACTTCTTGCCTGGCTCGTAGCCGTACGGCTTCATGAGCCATCCTTCGATCTCCAGTCCGCCCACGCTCTCGTAGGTGAACCGCTCCGCGGGCGACCACGCGATCTCCGCGTTCAGCTTGTCGTTGAACGACGTCAGCTTCCGCTCGCCCGTCCCATCCGTGTTGGCGACGAACAGCTCCGTCGGCCGGTCCATGCTCGTGGCGACGAATACCACCTTCGAGCGCGCCGCGTCGTGCGCCAGGCCCATGATCCGCCGCGGGCCCCCGAATGCCTCGCGGATGCGCTTCGTCTTCGGCGACACCACGAACAACGCGCTCCGCCCGCCTACCGACGCGTTCATGAAGATCTCGCCGCTCGGCAGCCAGACGTACCCCTCGGGCTCGTAGCGCCAGTTGCCGAGCACGTTGTCCGGCGTGCCGCCGGCTGCATCCACCACGTAGATCCGCGCCGACTTCGCGCGGCCGGCGTGGGAGATGAAGGAGATCTGCCGTCCGTCGGGCGACCACGCGATGGATGACGGGTCCGCGTTGATCTGCGTGACGCGCCGCGGCTCGCCGCCCGCCACGGGCATGATGAAGATGTCGTCCTGCTCCTGCACCCGGTCGTCGCGCGCGCGGTCGTATGGCAGGCGAGCGAGCGAGTCCCGCTCCGCGGTCACCGCCGAGTCGGAGCGGAGGCGCGAGTCGGCCGTGAACGCCACCCAGCGGCCGTCGGGGGAGACGGCCAGCTCGTCGTGCGAGTACGCGGTGCGCGTCAGCCGCCGCTTCGCCGGCGCCGCCAGCCCCGCTCCCGCCGTCGCCGCCGGCAGCTCCTGCATCCATACCTGCGACGGGCGCCACCGCCGCGCCTCGCGCGGGTTGGGGAGGAAGCCGCGTCCATTCCCCTTGTAGTTGAGATCCACGACGTGCCGGCCATCGAAGCGCGCGGGATCGAGCGGTCGCGTGATCGCGCCGAACGGCGGGCGCGCGGTCGCTCCCATCTTCGCGAACAGGTCCTCGCCCGCGCGCTTCGTCGAGTCGGCCGCCGCGGCGCTGTCCGTCTCCATCGAGTCCGTCCAGATGGCGAAGCGATTGTCACGCGGGAGGGAGCCGAGCTCGGGGTAGCTCTCCGGCTGGAACGCCTCGCCGCCCGGCTGGTCCATGCGGAGCGCCCACCGCGAGCCCTTCCCGCCCGGGCGGTTCGATGTGAAGAAGAGGAGCTTTCCGTCCGGCGAGAAGCGCGGGTTGGAGCTCTCGTAGCCCGGCGCGGTGTAGCGAGCCGGCTCGCATCCGCCTATGTGCGGCCTCCCGGACGGGCACCCGGTCGTGGGGACGACCCACACCTCCGAGTGCCGCTTGTTCTCCGCGCCTTTCACCGTGGTCACCGTCACTGCGGCGAGCCGCCCATCCGGCGACAGCGCGGGCGAGCCGAGCGTCGTCACCCGGTACCAGTCCGCCGGGGCGAACGCTCGGCCCACCCTCACGCTGGCGGTCGGGGCCCGCGCCGGCTCGGGGGATTGGCGCTGCGGCTGGGCCAGGCCGGCGAGTGGGAAGAGGAGGTACGCGGCGGCGAAGGACGAGCGCATCGGTGTGAGCTCCGCGAAACGGTCCCGGGACGACCTGACAGGAAGGATGCGATAAGGTGCGAGACGATACGAGCGGGTCGGGCCCTCCGTTGGCGCCGCGAGCCCCGCCAGGTCCTGATGATAACGAATCACGCCGCGCGCCACCGCCCCGCCCGACTTTCTCGCCGCGCGCCGTTCGGCTAACCTACGGTATGCACACCACGTCGCCCGTCCGCCGCTCTACTGCGCGCCCCCGCGCGCGTTCCGTCTCTCGTTCCGTCTCTCGTTCCGTCTCTCGTTCCGCGCTCGCCGGCGTCGCGCTCGCCCACCTCGCGTGCGCCGGCGCGCCGGTCGCGCGCCCCGCGTCGCCCGCCGCGCCCGCCGTACCCTCGCGCGCGGCCGCGGCCTGGGCCGACGCCACCCTCGCGCGGATGACGCTCCGGGAGAAGGCGGCGCAGATGGTGTGGCCGTCGGTCTGGGGGGACTACGTCTCGAGCGACGCGCCCCAGTGGCGGCAGCTCACGCAGTACGTCACGCGCGACAAGGTCGGCGGCCTCACCATCTCCGTCGGCTCACCCCTCGAGATCGCCGTCAAGCTGAACGCGCTCCAGCGTATGAGCGGCGTTCCGCTGCTCGTCGGCGCGGATCTCGAGTTCGGCGCCGGCTACCGGGCGCGCGGGGGCTACTTCATTCCCGGAGGCTACGATCTGGGCGGCGCCGTCGTCTTCCCGCCCGAGATGGCCGTGGGCGCCACGGGCGATACTGCGCTTGCCTACGAGCAGGGGCGCGTCACCGCCGTCGAGGGCCGCGCCCTCGGCATCCACATCGCCTACGCGCCCATCCTCGACGTCAACAACAATCCGGCCAACCCCGTCATCAACACCCGCTCCTACGGGGAGGACCCACGCGCCGTCGCCCGGCTTGGCGCCGCCTTCATCCGCGGCCTGCAGGAGCACGGGATGATCGCCACCGCCAAGCACTTCCCGGGGCACGGCGATACGGGCGTCAACTCGCACCTCGCACTCCCCGTGGTGAGCGTGTCGCGCGAGCGGCTGGATTCGCTCGAGCTCGTCCCCTTCAAGCGCGCGATCGCCGGCGGCGTCGGGGCGATCATGACCTTCCACGGCGCCATGCCCGCGCTCGACCCGAGCGGCGACCCGGGCACACTCTCCTCGCGCGTACTCACCGGACTCCTCCGCGAGGAGCTGCGCTTCGGCGGCGTCATCATCTCCGACGCGATGGACATGCGCGGCGTCATCGACCGCTACGGCGCCGACGAGGCGGCGCTCCGCGCCGTGGAGGCTGGCGCCGACGTTCTCATCCAGCCGCTCGACGTCACGCGCACCATCGACGCGGTCACCGGCGGCGTCGCGAGCGGGCGGTACACCGAGGCCCGCCTCGACCGCTCGGTCCACCGCATCCTCGCCGCGAAGGCGGGGCTCGGCCTCGACCGCGTGCGCCTCGCCGACCTCGACTCGGCCCGCGCCGCGGTCGGCGATTCGGCGCACCGCGACATCGCCCGCACGGTGGCCGAACGGTCGGTGACGCTCGTCAAGGACTCGCTGGGCGTGGTGCCGCTCTCGCGCCTGCCGCGCTCGGCCAAGGTGATGGCCGTCACGTATGCACGGCGCGGCGAGCTCACCGCGGGCACCGCCTTCAACGTGGAGCTGCGCGCGGCCTTCCCATCGCTGCGCGCGGAGATCGTGGACGCCGACGATCCGGGCGCCAACTTCGCGCGTCTTCTCGCGGCCGCCGATTCCGCCGATGCGGTAGTCGTCTCCTCCTATGTCTCGCACTCCTGGAACATCGCGTCGGTCGAGGCGCCGCGCGCCTTCGCCGATTTCGTGCGCGACCTCTCCACGCGCGGGCGGAACGTGGTCGTCGTCGCCATGGGGAACCCCTACCTGCTCCAGCAAGTGCCCATGGTGCCCGCGTACCTCGTAGGGTGGGGCGGCTTCCCGGTGTCGCAGCAGGCGGCGGCGCGCGCCCTGATCGGCGCCGCCCCGATCACCGGGCGGCTCCCGATCAGCATCCCGCCACTCGTGCGCATCGGCGCGGGCGTGAGCCGGCCAGTCGCGCCCCCCCGCGCCCCGTAGCCGCGCGGCTCGCCGGGGCCCGGCCGCACCGCGCGATGTGCCAGGGAGTGATTCACCCTTGCAATTAGTCGGACCTCGCCACTAATTGGCAGCAATGACTCCCGCTCGACCGGCGTCCGGCCCCTCGCGGCGAGTGCCGGGCCAACCCGACGCCACCGCTGACGTAGCTATTCTCGCCGCCGAGCCGGAGGGGCTCTCGCTACTCCTCGTGCCGGCGCGCACCACCGCGTCCGCCCGCGGCGGCCGGTGGGAGCTTCCCTGGACACCGCTGCGGCCCAAGGCCCCGCTCGTCGCTCAGGCGCGACGGACCGCGGCCGAGGCGCTGGGCGTCGCGCCGGCGTGGCTCGAGCAGGTCGGCGCGTTCGACAAGGGACGGCACCCATCCGATTCCGCGCTCTCCATCGCCTTCCTCGGACTCGCTCCCGAGCGGCGCGAGGGGACGGCCGCTGGTCGCCAGGCGCGCTGGTTCCCGGCGGAGGCGCTCCCCCCGCTCGCGCCCCGCCAGCGCGAGATGGTCGGCGGCGCGCTCGCCCTCCTGCGCGAGCGGCTCGACGTCACCCCCGTCGCCTTCCACCTCCTGCCGGAGGTGTTCACGCTCAGCCAGCTCCAGGAGGTGTACGAGCTCGTGCTCGGCCACTCCCTGCACAAGGCCAGCTTCCGCCGCGCGCTGCAGGCGGCATCGCTCGTGCGCCCGCTCGCGCAGTGGCGCACGGAGGGGCGTGGCCGGCCCGCGCAGCTCTACCGCTACGCCCCGCGCAAGCGCCGCGGCATCCGGCGTGGCGTACGGTTCGACATCACGTAGCGTCGCGACGCGTCGCGTCAGGCTCGCCGGCGTGCGCGCGTCCGCTTCGGCGTCGCGTCGTCCGTATCGTCTTCCGGTCCTCCGCTCTCCGACGTCACCGCGCGGATGGTGCGCAGCGTGTTGCGCCGCGCCATGGCGGCCGCCCAGAGGTCGCCGCGCTCGGCCAGCCGTGCGGGCAGCGTCTCGATCGTGAAGTCGCGCGGGTCGAGGTCCGGTCCGAGCTCGCTCCAGTCGAGCGGCGCGGACGCCGTGGCACCGGGCTTGGCGCGCACGCAGTACGCCGCCGCCACACTCTTGCCCCGCACGTTCTGCAGGTAGTCCACGTATACCGCGCCAGGGGCGCGTGCGCTCACCGTCCGCTCGACCGTCGCGATCCGGGGGTTCGCGCGCACCACGCGCGTGGCCACGAGCTGCGCGAGAACGAGCGCCGTCTCCCAGGAGGTGCGCGCGGGGAGCGGAACGGCGATGTGGATGCCGCGCGACCCGGACGTCTTCGGCGCGGCGTGCAGGCCGAGCGCGTCGAGCTCCGCGCGCACCGCCAGCGCGACGTCCACCACGCGGCGGAAGTTCGCGCGCGGTCCCGGGTCGAGATCGAGGACCGTGTAGTCGGCGCTCTCGAGCGAGCGGACGCGCGCGTGCCACGGGTCCATCGAGATGCAGCCGAGCTGCACGAGGTAGAGCAGGGTGGCGACATCCCCGCCGATGACGCGCTCCTGCATGCCGGCGTCCGTCTCGATCTCCGCCACGCGCACGGCGTCTGGCGCGCTCCCGGGTGGCTTCTGCTGGAAGAACGTCTCGCCGTTCACGCCCTCGGGCATCCGCTTGAGCACCAGCGGGCGGTCGGCGAGCGCGGGGAGTATGGCGGGCGCGACGCGCGCGTAGTAGCGCATGATGTCGCCCTTCGTGTACTTGTCCTTCGGGAAGTAGACCTTGTCGAGGCTCGACACCTCGAGCGACTTGCCGCGCGCCACGCGCACCGTTCCGTCGCCCCCCTCGCGCTCGATGACGTCCAGCTGGAAGGGCAGGGACTCGGCGCTCGGCCCGGTGCCGACCCGTGTGCGGGTAGACCCGGCGGTGCGCTGGCGAGCGACCCCACGCTGCACGCTCGTCCCCTCGCGCCCGACATCGCGTGCCGGCTTGTCGTCGCGAACCCCCAGGAAGATCGGTTGGCGCAGCTTTCCGTCGGCGGTCCACTCGGAGAACTTGACCTCGACGACCACCTCCGGGCGCACCCAGTGCGCGGCTTCGTTCGTCTTCGGCGGGTCGTCGAACGCGGGCGTCTTCCGCTCGAGCGGGCGGAGCCGTGCGCCCATTGCCTGGAGCCCCTCGCGCGTGAAGCCGCCGCCGGCGTGCCCCGCGTACACGAACCGGTCCCCGTCGTAGTAGCCGAGGAGGAGGGCGCCGAGGTGCTGGCGGGTGTTCCGCGGCTCGGTGAAGCCTCCGACGACGAACTCCTGCCGGAACTCGACCTTGAGCTTGAGCCAGTCGCGCGAGCGGACACCCGGCACGTAGGGCGCATCCGTGCGCTTGGCGATCACGCCTTCCCAACCAGCGGTGCGCGCGTGCTCGACCATCTCGCCGCCGTCGTTCGGGATGGACTCGCTGAGGCGGAGTCGTGGCGAGGTGCGGTTACGTAGCACGCGCTCCAGCCGTTTCCGCCGCGCGGCCCAGGGCTCGGCGAGGAGCGAATCGTCGCCATCGAGCAGGAGGTCGAACGCGACGAGCGCCGCTGGCGTCCGCTCGGCGTGTCCCGCGATGTCGTCCGCATCCTTGACGTGCATGCGCGACTGGAGCTGCTGGAAGCGCGCGGCCTCGCCGGCGTCGGTGAGCGCGACGAGCTCACCGTCGAGGACCACGGAGCGCCGGTGCTTCGCGGCGAGCGCGCGCAGGGCATCGACCACCTCGGGGAACCCCGTGGCCTTGTCCTTCCCGTTCCGGGTCATGAGGTGAACACGCTCCGCAGTCGCGAAGGCGAGCACGCGAATGCCATCGTACTTGGGCTCGAACGTCCACCCATCGCCGGCGGGAATGGCCACCCCGATGGTCGCGTACATGGGCTCGAGGGTGGTCGGCCGGAGCGAGCGCC
Organism: Gemmatimonadaceae bacterium; assembly: GCA_037720885.1. Lineage (GTDB taxonomy): Bacteria > Gemmatimonadota > Gemmatimonadetes > Gemmatimonadales > Gemmatimonadaceae > JACMME01. The sequence continues at coordinate 10,152 of JBBJNN010000062.1, forward strand.
GCGGGGTCGGGCGCGCCGAACGGCGCGCCGACTCGCCCTTCGCCGGCGGCTTCGCGGCGGGCTTCGCGGCGGGATCTCGCGCCGGCTGCCCCGCCGAGATCTCTTCCATGGTTCGCCCGGTGGCGACCGAGGTCATGGTGTCGGCGACGATGTCGGACCCCGCTGCGGCGCGTTCGTCTCGATGCTTGATCAACAGCCACTGCGGTCTACCGGGTCGCTTCATCCGCACGAGCGCGAAGGAGCCGCGCAGCCGCTCCCCATGGAGCGTGAACTTGAGCTCCCCCCGCTCGTGCCCGCGCCGCAGCGCCTCCTCGCCGCCCTCCACCGCGCCTGCGTCCGCGCCCAGCGCCGTGCTCCACGTCTCGTCGGCCTCGTACGTCCCGCGGTCCCAGAGCATCACGGTACCGCCACCGTACTCCCCGGATGGGATCGTCCCCTCGAACGCGTTATAGGCGATCGGGTGGTCCTCCACCTCCATGGCCAGGCGCTTCACCGATGGGTCGAGACTTGGCCCCTTCGGCACGGCCCAGCTCTTCATCGTCCCGCCGATCTCCAGGCGGAGGTCGAAGTGGAGGTGGCTCGCCGCATGTTTGTGCACGACGAATCGGAGCGCGCCAGCGCGCCCGCTCCGAGCGGGCGCGCTCCGCGGTGCCGCCGAGCCGGGCGGGTCGCCCGATGGCTCGGCCGTGACGCGAAAGTCGCGCTTCCGCCGGTACTCGGCGAGCTGGGAACGGATGGTGGACCGGCCGGCCATGGTGGGGCTCGCCTCCTCCTATCCCGATTCTACGCGCTCCGGGAGCGCCGAGGGCGCGCGGACGTACCGGAGCGGGGGGTGGCCGGGAGCGCCGCGGCGGAGCGGCGGGGTGCGCGGGCGGCGCCGCGAGCCGTGGTCCGCGATGCGCCGCGGGCGGTACTGCGCCCCGGCTTCCCCTGGTCGAGGCTCGCGCGGAGCCGGGCCATGAGATCCACGATCTTCGTGTCCGCCGGCTCGGCCTCGGGCTCGTCCGCCTTGACCTTTTTCCCCTTCATCTTCGCGCGGATGATCTTCATGAGGTTGCCCCGGTAGTCGTCGGTGTACTTCTCCGGGCTGAACGGCTCCGCGAGGTTGCCGATGAGCTGCTCGGCCATCTGCAGCTCCTGGGGACGCACGCCCTCGGCCGGCGGGAAGGTGTACTCGCTCGCGTCCACCAGCTCGTTTGCGAAGCGCATCATCTCGAGGACGAGGGCTTCGCCCACCGTCCGAATGCCCACCAGGTGCTGCGACTGGCGGATCGTCACCTTCCCGACGCCCACCGATCCCGTGCGCCGGATCGCCTCGCGGAGGAGCGCGTACGCCTTCTCCCCGCCCTTCGAGGGAACAAGGTAGTAGGGCGTCTCGAAGAATCGCGGGTCTATCTCCTCGCCCTTCACGAAGTCCAGGATCTCCACCGTCCGGGACGACTCGAGCGCGGCAGCCTTGAAGTCCTCGTCGGTGAGCACGACGAACTTTCCTTTCGCATACTCGTAGCCCTTCACGATCTCGTTCCAGGGCACGGTTTCGCCATCGCTCGCGCACACGCGCTCGTATTTCACCGGTGCCATGTCCTCGGCGTGGAGGAGGCGAAAGCTGATGTTGTCCGTGCGGACCGCGCTCCGCATCTCGACCGGAATGGTCACCAACCCGAACGAGATCGTCCCCTTCCAGATCGAGGCCATTCCGCGCTCCGCGCCGCAGGGTTGTGGTTCGAGGTAACCGTGTTTTCCATCGTGAATGCAAGCAAAAGCGATGCCGGTTCATGCCTCGGGTCAACGCGAGCGCTCGGTGGGCCGCAAACTCGGCGGGCCGGAGCCGGGCGGCTCAACAATGCACGACGCCCCGGCGGGTGCCGGGGCGTCGCGGTGAATCTGGATCGGCGGAACTGGAGCGCTGGATCAGTGCGTCATCGGGTGCACGCGGTCGCTCTCGAGCAGGATCAACAGGATCAACAGGATCAACAGGATCAGCAGGATCAGGACGATTTGGTGACGTCTGCGGCCTGGGGTCCCTTCTGCCCTTCAACGATCTCGAACTCGACGGGATCGCCCTCGGCCAGCGACTTGAAGCCGCTCCCCCGGATTGCGCTGTAGTGCACGAACACATCAGGGCCTCCCTCATGTGAGAGGAAACCGTAACCCTTCGCGTCGTTGAACCACTTCACGGTGCCGGTGATGCGTGCCATGATACACTTTCCTTCCCCACCGGGGGCTGACTGTGATGCCTGATTCCGCCCGGGCGACGCGAGCCGGAAACGTCCGCGTCCCCCGCACGTGATCGCTGAACGTCCGTGAATGAACGTCCGTGAATAGAAATCGGGTCAGGAGGTGTTGACAAGGCCGGCGCGACCAGGCACAGATGCGCGGAGGGCGAGGATACGCATCCTCGCCCTCCGCACGCCGCCCGGGTCCGTTTGCCCGCCGGCCGCTCCCACTTCGCACTCGCCCTCGGGGCGCCGCCTCGCTCCCCCTACCGGGTCGCCTGGCGCGAGTGGGTCAGGCCGCTCCCGCGATGTAGCGCGCGAAGCGTCCACACTTCGCGCACTTGAGCGTCACGTGGGAGCGCGGCGCTGGAGGAATGACCGTCGGGTCCCGCTCGATCCTGCCGGAACACGTCGGGCAGCTCAGGGGCGTGCCGTTCCGGTCACTCGAGATCAACTGTAGTGCCTGTGCAGGGTTGTACGTGGCTGGACGAGGCTTTCGCATAGAACCTCCAGAGGAAAATCACCGCCATCCCCGGTCCGGGAGGGCGACGCCGCCCCGGTCGAGCAAACACCCCGGGACGGTATAGAACCACCATGCGTGCTGCGTGTAGTCGAGATGGAGTGGCGGCCCTCGCTGCCGTCCTGGGAACGCTCCTCATCACCGCCTGCGGCCCGCGGGCTCATATCCCGCCCGTGCCGCTCTCCATCCTCGCGGCACTGCCTGCCGGGGATAGTGGCGCCATTCTGGCGCGCCAAATGGCGCCACTGTTATACCTTCAGAGGGACGAAACGTTCCCGCTCTCCCGCGCGGTCGCCGTCGCCCATCCCACCCGGCCCATCGTTGCCTACTTCCTGCTCTGGCGGGACGACGTGCACGGCGCCTGGGTGCCCTTCACCATCCCCACGGATGAGGAAGTCATCTGGGTCGGGTACGACTCGCTGACGCGCGAGCCCACCGACATCTGGACCTACTGGCATGGGAAGATCCTGCACGCCGGCTGGCGCGGGCGAGGGCAGATCATCATAGACGTCCAGTGGGGGAAGCATGGTTCCCTCCCCCACGGAGCGCTCGAGCGCGATCTGCCCCCCTTTCAAACGCTGAACGCCTTCTACGCGTTGAGCTGGCTGGGTCTCGCCGACATCTGGCTCGGCAGGCTCACGCGCCGGGGTCCGCTCTGCTTCTGCCGGAGCCTGGGCCGCTACCGCGAGTTCACCACCCCCCTCTTCCTCGGCCCCCGCCTCGACGTCATCGCGCGCGCCGAAGATCCCGCGCCACTCCTGCGCCAGATCTTCGGCGCCCCCTACTCGGAGAAGCCGGTCTGGCCCTGGCTCGAGGGGAAGAAGAAGGTGGTCGAGCGGATGTGAGGGAGCGAGTCTGCAACGCGCCGTTCCTCCTGGCACGAATCGTCGCCACAGTTACTCGGCGGCCGACGGTACGTATAAGGTAAGTCGTTGTGTGGCAGTGCGTTCTGTTCGGCACGCTGGTTGCCTTCCTTCTGGCCGTCAACCAACGGTCGCCCGCACGATGCGAGGCGGATCGCCCGATACCGCCAAGCGGCTCACACTCCGACACCGACATACTCCCCATGCGTTCCCTCCGCCGGATCCCCTCCCTCGCACTGCTGTCATTCTTCGTCATGGCGGGCTGCACCGACAGCCCCACGACCGCGCCCGAGCAGCCGCCGTCCGCCCCTACCGTCAGCCTCGGGCTCGGCGTGAGTAAGGAGGAAGAGAAGCGGCTGGAGCGGATGCTCGATCTGGAGAAGGAGCGCCTCAAGGAGGCGAAGGAGGCCTCGAAGGCGGAGTTCGAGGCCGCGCGCGAGGAGTGGAAGGCGTTCGAGCACGAGTGGAAGGAGGCCCACAAGGGGGACGAGCACGCGCGCTCCAAGCTACTGCGCTGTGAGCCGCTCGAGTACGATGGCGAGAGCAAGATCATCGGCCCGGCCGGCGGCTCGATCAAGATGGGCCCGCACGAGCTCGAGATCCCGAAGGGCGCACTCCCGATTCCGGTCGTGATCACGGGTGAGGCGCCGACCACCTCGCTCGTCCAGGTGGACTTCGCGCCGCACGGGCTCGTCTTCCTCAAGCAGCCGACGCTGACCCTGAGCTACAAGCACTGCATGCAGCCCGCGGAGTTCACGCAGGAGGTGGTGTATCTCGGGCCCGGCAACAAGGTCCTCGAGCGTCCCGCGTCGGACGACAAGAAGATGCTCGAGAAGGTCCAGGCCTGGATCGACCACTTCTCGCGCTACGCGGTCGCATATCGTCGCTAACTCCGCCGGCTGGTTCCGGCTGACTCGAGGGGGAGCAGAGAACAGGGAGTCGTGGCCCAGGTGGCTGCGGCTCCCTGCTCCTTGCGCTCCAACCCCTCCCGCCCCACTGGCCGAGTGACCATGCGCCGGCCGTAGCAGTCCTGGGAGCTGATGCCAGCGCGCGCTACGGTACCCGCCTCCGCCCGCGTGCGGCCGACCCCACGTCCCGAGGTCGGCCGCGCGTGGCTGCTGTTGCGCGACGCGCGCGACCATGACCGCGCGGGACGCGTCGCGGACGCGCTGGACGGGTACGCGGCCGCCATCGAGGCGGCGGGGGAGGGAGAGCACGCCGTGCTCGCGGAATCGCTGCGGCGCCTCGGCGTCATCCGGCACATTCGACACGAGCCGGCCGCTGCCCGCGAGATGTGCCGACGCAGCTACGACGTCGCGCTCGCGGGGGACGACCATGCGCTCGCGGCCGAGGCGCTCAACTCGCTCGCCGTGTTCGACCTCGAGGAGAACGCCTACGACTCGGCGCGTGAGACGTTTCTCGAGGCGCTCCGCCTGGGTGGCGCGGGTGCGCGGCTCCGTGGCCGCATCGAGCAGAATCTCGGCATCCTGGCGAACATCCACGGCGACCTCCCGGCCGCGCTCGCGCACTACCAGCGCTCGCTCGACGGCTTCCGCGAGTGCGGCGACGACCACGGCTGCGCGCTCGCCTACCACAACCTCGGGATGATCAGCGCCGACCAGGGGCTCTGGGACGACGCGGACGGCTACTACCGCAGCAGCCTCGAGGTGGCCGAGGGAATCGGCGATGTCCACCTGCGCGGACTCTGCCTCCTCAACCGGACAGAGGTCTTCCTCGCGCGCCAGCACTATGAGGACGCGCGCCGGAACGCGGAGGAGGCGCTCCGCATCTTCGACCAACTCGGGTCACGCCGGGACAAGGCGGATGCGTACAAGGCCATCGGCGTCGTTTACCGCGAGACCGGCCGCCCCGCGCTGGCCGAGGCGCGTCTGCGCTCGGCGATCGAGCTCGCGGTGGCGTCAGGGTCGGTGCTCAGCGAGGCCGAGGCGTCGCGCGAGATGGCGCTCCTCTACCAAGGGTTGCGACGGAACCAGGACGCGCTCAAGCTCCTGAACACGGCGCACCGGCTCTTCAACCGCCTCGATGCGCGCATCGACCTCGTAGACATCGCGGCGAAGGTGGCCGGACTCGAGGGGACGTACCTGGCGATCGTCCGCGACTGGGGGCAGTCCATCGAGTCGGCGGACGCCTACACGCACGGGCACTGCGAGCGGGTGGCGACGTACTCGCTCGCCGTCGCGTGCGCACTTGGCCTCGACGAGGCGGAGCTGACCACCATCCGCCTCGGCGCGTACCTCCACGATGTGGGCAAAGTCCGCGTGCCCCACGAGATCCTGAACAAGCCGGGGCGGCTGACGCGCGAGGAGTTCGAGGTGATGCAGATGCACCCGGTGTACGGCGTGGAGCTGCTCGCCGCGATCGAGTTTCCGTGGGACATCAAGCCGATCATCCGCTGGCACCACGAGAAGTACGATGGCACCGGCTATCCCGACCGCCTGCGCGGGGACGAGATCCCTCTCAGCGCGCAGATCATTTGTATCGCCGATGTCTACGACGCGCTGACGACGACGCGCAGCTACCGGGCGGCGATGACGAGTGAGGAGGCACTCGGCATCATGCGCGGGAGCACCCACCACTGGCGGCCGGACGTGTTCGAGGCGTTTCTGGCGACGGTCCACGACGGACCGTGTCCCGCGACATCCTGCTAGTCCCTTACAGCCCCCGGTTGAAGACGCGAATGATGTTCGAGAAGTCGTCGGTCCACGGCCCGACGTCCGATCGTTCGCGCAGTGCGCGCCAGCGCGCGTCGGCGGCCAGCGGTCCCAGGTCCTCCGCACGCCGGCCGAGGACGATCCACTTGGAGGCGGAGACGTAGCCTGTCCGCTCCGCGGCCGTCGTGGGCCGCCAGCTCTGCACGCGGGCCGCGAGCCCCGCATCCCGCGCGAGCGCGGCGACGACCGGCTCGAGCGCCAGATGGCGGTTGCTGATGTGGATGACGAGCAGGCCCCCGTCCCGCAGCGCGCGCGTGTACACGCGTATCGCCTCGCGCGTCAGCAGGTGCACGGGGATCGCATCGGAGCTGAAGGCGTCGAGCACGACGAGGTCGTACGACCCGGCGGGGGCGCGCTCCAGCGAGACGCGCGCGTCGCCCAGCACGACCCGGGTGCGCGGCGGACAATCGCGTAGGAAGGTGAAGTAGCGCTCGTCCCGCGCGATCCGCTCGACCAACGGATCGATCTCGTAGTAGGTCCACTCCTGCTCCGGCAGCCCGTAGCACGAGAGGCTGCCGGTGCCGAGTCCGATCACGGCGACGTGGGCACCCGGGTCCAGACCGCGGGTCGCGAACAGCTGGCCTACAGGGCCGGCCCGTGTGTAATAGGAGAGCGGCTCGAGCCGCCCGGCCGCGTCGGTCCGCTGCGCGCCGTGGGTCGTCGTTCCGTGGGCCAGCAGATGGTACCGGGCGTCCGCGCTCTCCCTGACGGTGTACACGCTGAAGAAGCTGCGCTTCACGGTGAGTGGCGCCGCCTCCAACTGCGTGACGGCGGCGTGCGCCGCGAACACCGCCGCGACCCCGAGCCCGAACCGCACGGGGCGCGCTCCGAAGCTGAAGCAGCTCAGCGCGGCCACGATGGCGATCGCGACGATGCCTATCTGCCCGACGTTCACCCGCGTCGTGACGAGGTGCAGAGTGCCGGCGAGCGCGATGAAGAGCGCGGCCGGCAGCGCGACGTCCAGCCACGGGCGCGCTCCGCCCTCCTCCGAAGATCGCGCCACGGCCCGGGGCCGTACCATGCACGCCGCGATCAACGCGAGTGGGTACTCGATCACCCGGTCGAAGATGGTCGGAGCGATCAGTACGTTGAACACGCCGCCGAGCATGCCGCCGAGCGCGACCCACAGGAAGAACTCGGTCAGGCGGGACGCCGGGGGGCGGCGGCGCGCGAGCTCCCCGTGGCACACCATCGCCGTCACGAAGAACAGCAGCAGATGCAACGGGAGCGAGATCGAGCGCGCGGAGCCCGACCCCCAGATGCTCGGCACGACCCACAGCAGGACGAGATACGGTTGCACCATCACCATCACGCGGTGCGGGATGATCGGCCGGCTCGCGAAGGTGAGCACAAACGTGAGGAGGTACAACGCGAGCGGCAGCACCCAGAGCAGCGGGACGGCGGCGACATCGGTCGTGATGTACGTCGTGACGCCGAGCAGGAGGCTCGAGGGGACGAGCGAGAGCACGCCCCACGCGGCCCGCCGGGCGGACGATACGGCTACGGGCGGGACATCCGGCGTCGCACGGTCGGCGCCCTGGTCCGGGCCTGGCCGCCGCCGCAGCGCCAGTGCGCAGGCGGCGATGAGTGCGATGAGCGCTCCATATCCAACCGTCCACGCGGTGCTCTGATCTCCCAACGGCCAGCGTGGCTCGACCAGGATCGGGTAGCTCAGCAGCGCGAGCATGCTGCCGATGTTGCTGGCGACGTACAGAAAGTACGGGTTGTGCGCCGACGGGTGACTCGATCGGCCGAACCAATCCTGCAGGAGAGGCGCGGTGGTCGAGAGCAGCAGGAACGGCACGCCGAGCGAGAGGGCGAGGAGCCCGAGGAGCCAGGGGATCGGCGCCGTCGCCGGCGGCCGATGGCCGGCCACGCTGATCGGGAGCGCGAGCGACGCCAGCGCGAGCAGTGTGAGGTGCACGAGTGCCTGCCGCCGTGCCCCGAGCCAGCGACGCGTGACATGCGCGTAGGCGTAGCCGAGGAGGAGCACCGTCTGGAAGAAGAGCATACAGGTATTCCAGACGGCGGGGGTGCCGCCCAGGAGGGGCAGCACCATCTTGCTGAAGATGAGCTGGATGGAGAACAGCAGCACTGCGCTGAGGAACACCGCGGCGCAGTAGAGGACGATCACGGCGGGGTCATGGAGGCATCACGGTGGCATCACGGTGGCATCATCATGCCGGTCCTCGCCTCACCCGGCATAGACGATGTCTCCATCGTCGTCGATGCCCAGCTCCTGATGCATGCCGCACACGCCGCAGACCTTCACCGCGTGCCAGACCACGGCGAACTCCTTGTACTGTTCCGCGCTCGCCGGCTTTACCGAGAGCTTCCTGTAGCTGTACTCCCCGCACTGCTCGCAGGCGTGCGAGCGGGCGATCCGCTCGGCACGCTCGCGGGTGATCATCGGCAAGCTCAGCGTCCCTCGTCCTTCGGCTCCGGGGGAATGGAGGCCGAGGCGGACGACGGCGCGACGAGGCTCGGGGCGAACATCGGCGTGTAGTCGGCGTTCGCGGTGCGCGGCCGTGCGTTCTGTGCCGGCGCCTGCTTGCTGACGTCCCCCGCCGAGCGGTTGAGCATCTCGCGCAGACCGCCCAGGGCGCCCATCACCCCGATCGCTTCGGTGGGGAGGAAGATCGTCGAGCCCTCACCCTGCGCGATCAGCGGGAGCGCGTCGAGGTACTTCTGGCCGAGTAGGTACATCGGTGCCTGCCCCGCCGGGAGTGAATCGGCGATCCGGCGAATCGCCTCGGCCTCCGCCTGCGCCATCATCAGGCGCGCCTCGGCGAGCCCCTGCGCGCGAAGGATCGCGGCGTCCTTCTCGCCCTCGGCCCGCCGCACCTGCGCCTCGCGCACCCCTTCCGCCTCGAGGATCGCGGCGCGCTTCGTGGCCTCCGCGTTCGTGACCGCGGCGCGGCGCTCGCGCTCGGCGCGCATCTGCAGCTCCATGGACTGCTGGATGTCGCGCGGCGGCTCGATCGCTTGCAGCTCGACGCGCGTGACGTCCACCCCCCAGCCGATCGACGCCTCCTCGATCACCTCGCGCATCCGCTTGTTGATCATGTCGCGACTGGCGAGCGTCTGGTCGAGCTCGATGTCGCCGACGATGTTGCGGAGCGTCGTGCGGGTGAGCGTCTCCAGGGCGTAGGGGAGGTTCTGGATGGAGTAGGTCGCTTTCTGCGGGTCGGCGACGCGGTAGTAGACCACGGCGTCGATGTCGATGGTGACGTTGTCCTTGGTGATGACCGGCTGGCTCGGGAAGTTGAGCACCTGCTCGCGCAGGTCGATGCGCGTGGTCGAGCCCGAGGTGACCCGCTTGACGCCGCTCACGTCGCTCTCGAAGTAGCGAACGTCGATGGATTTCGGGCGCTCGACGAAGGGGATGAGGATGTTGAGCCCCGACCGCGCGATCCGGTTGAAGCGCCCGAGCCGCTCGATCACCAGGACTTCGGCCTGCCCGACGATCTTGAGCGAGCTGGTAATGATCCCGAGCCCGAACAGGATGAGAATCCCCAGCACGATGAGCCCTACCATGTATGCTCCTCGCAAAGAGTGGCTGCTTTCATTCTATAGGAGGGAGTGGGAAGCAGGAAGCAGCAGGAAGCAGTCGGTAAGGATTCATACCCCGCCGCCCTTCCTGGCCGCCGTGTCCATCGAATCTTGCTCCCTCGGCGGCAATTGCCCATATTGCATGTGCAGTTTGCGCATGGAGGTGTTATGTCTGCACAGCGAGTGGCGGAGCGCTTGGGCGGCCCCGGGGTCCTCAAGACGACCGTGCGGTCCGAGTTGGACCTCGCCCGGGCCATCCACGACGGACTTCCCATCCGGGTCGTTGACGAAGTGCTCGGTTCCGGTCTCCTTGAGCCCAATGAGCTCTATGCGCTCGTAATTCCCCGACGTACCCTCGCACACCGCAGGGAAAAACGGCAGCCGCTCAGCCCGGAGGAGTCCGACCGGCTGACCCGTGTGGTCCGCGTGCTCGCGCGCACACAGGAGGCTCTCGGCGATGACGACAAGGCTGCCCGCTGGATGCGGACACCGAACCGCGCGCTCGGAGGCAGCTCCCCCATCGACCTCCTGGATAGCGATGTCGGCGCGAGGATGGTCGAGCACGTGATCGGACGTATCGAGCACGGCGTGTACAGCTGACCGGACGACACCAGCCTGCACGCGGGTACGATGCGGCTCTGGCGGCTCACGAGGCAATCCTTCCAGTTGCTCGACGGCGAAGGCGCACGCCTGTTCGGCGGACGCTGGAACCCGGAAGGCGTCCCCGTCGTGTACACCTCGGGGACGCTGTCGCTGGCCGCGCTCGAATACCTCGTGCACGTTGACATCGAGAACGCGCCGGCTGATCTGGTCGCCGTCGCGCTCGATCTTCCCGAGGCTTCCTCGATCGAAGACGTCCGGCTCGCGGACCTCCCGCCGGACTGGCGTGTCCTGGCGGACCACCCGGCCTGCGTCGCCATCGGCTCCCGCTGGGCGGCCCGGGCCCACTCGCTCGCTCTCCGCGTGCCGTCGGCCGTCATCCCCGAGGAGTCGAACGTGCTCCTCAACCCGAGACACCCGGAGATGCAAGGGGTCCGGGTGTTCCTCGCCCGACCCTTCACCTACGACCCGCGACTCCTCGGCGGGTAGAATGGCTGGGCAATAACGCGCCGTCAGAGCTTGGCAGGACCGGGGGGCGCGCGCCAATAACTCGGCGCCTCGCTGTGCTCCGGCAAACGCGAGAGACCCAGCATCTCCGCCGTGATCGCCCGCGTTCGTACACCCTCCCGCTCGAGCACTTGCCATGCGAGCGGGATCGGCGTCGGAGAGTTGGGCGGAAGCCAGACGTCGAGCCGCCGCCCGAACACGCGGGTCACGGCGTTCACCGCAGGTATCTGATCCTGATCTCCGGTCAACAGCAACGCTCGATCGTACGCGCCCAGATGGGCATCGACCAACAGCGCGACGGCGATATTGACGTCCGTCTGCTTCTCGTCGCGCTTCTTCGACTTCGCGTGCGGGTCGGGGTCGTCGTCACCGCGCCGATAAAATCCTTCGACCACTACGAGGTCCGGAATATCGCGCACCGCGTCGAGCCAGGCCTGCTGACGCGCAGCCTCCCCTCCCTTGGCCCCTCCTTTGTCGCCGTATTCCTTTACCGGTGCCGTGAAATACTTCACTCCCACGAGTGACGATCCGGGCGGCAGCATGAACCCGCGGGCGAGCGCGCCGAAGTCGCACCAGCCCAAGTAGATCGGAGTAGCCTTCGCGTTCTTCTTGATCGCGTAGTAGAAATTGAAGCCATCGACGTAGAGGACACATCGCTCCGGCATACCTGCTCCGTTACGAGACATACTCATATATCGGGTGCTCACACACTTCGGCTACAGCCCTCTTCGTCACGTTACCGTAGTCGCCGCCCTCTCCGCATGTCTGCCGGCGCGAGCCGGCTCTTGGCATCGAAGGCTTCGCGATAGGCAGCGACATCCCACTCCCAGGCTTCCTGCAATACGTACAGACGGTCATACAAGAGCCATATCAGGCGATCCCATTCGTAGTTACTCGTCTTTCCCACCAGCGTGACAAAGGAGTCAGGCTTGCCACTCGGTCTGTTCGCCTTGATCTGGTAACGAACTCGGTCCCACGTGAAGTCGGAACCGCGGGTCACCGCGGTTCGGCCTAGGCAGTCGGCCCCGAACGTTTCGTCCGTGTGACCGACGAGGCACGCGGCGTCGTACTCCGCTACGGAGCTCGTGATCGCCGGGGCGACACCAAACGCATGCTCCTAGCGGAGCGCGACATCTACGAGCTGGTCGCGCAGCGACGTGGCCGTCACCGTAGTCACCTCAGGCCTGTGGGTTGAACGAGCGCTCTTGCCCAGTGGATGTCTCGATCTACTCAGCTACCGCCACTCCGCGACGAAGATGTTCGTTTCCCCGGGCTTCGCGGCGCGGCGGTTGGACGCCCAGACGAGGTAGCGGCCGTCGGGGCTGAACTGTGGGAAGCCATCGAACTCCGGGGCGGTCGTCACCTGCTCGAGCCCGGTGCCGTCGAGGTTCACGAGGTAGAGGTCAAAGTTCTGTGCCTGCGGGCCGCGCGGGCTCTTGTGGTTGGACGAGAAGATGACCCGCCGGCCGTCGGGGGTGAAGAAGGGCGCGAAGTTGGCGCCACCCAGGGTCGTGATCTGGCGCTGGCCGCTCCCGTCCGCGTTCATCACCCAGATCTCCATCTTGTTCGGCCGGACGATGTTCCCCGCGAGCAGCTCGCGATACGCGCCAAGCTCCGCCGAGTCCGTGGGATGGTAGGCGCGGTAGACGATCTTCGTCCCATCGGGGGAGAAGAAGGGTCCGCCATCGTAGCCGGGCGCCGAGGTCAGCCGCCGGACGTTCGAGCCATCCACGCCCATCGTGTAGATGTCGAGATCGCCATCCTTGAGCGAGGTGAAGACGATCGTCTTGCCGTCCGGGGAGAGCGTTCCCTCCGCGGTGTAGCGGCCGTACGAGGTGAGGCGCGTGAGCCCCGAGCCGTCCGCGTTCGCGGTGTAGATGTCGAACGGGTCGAGCCCCCAGACGTATCCCTTCGACGGATCGGGGCGCGGAGGGCAGGCGTCGCTCACCGCGTGCGTGGACGCGAAGAAGACGCGGCGGTCGTTCGCGAAGAAGTAGCCGCAGGTCGTCTTCCCCCCGCCGGTCGAGACGCGTCGCAGCCCGCTCCCGTCCACGTTCATGACGAACTGCTGGTCGCAGGTGCGGCCGTCGCGCGTGGACTGGAAGATGAGACGCCGGCCATCGGCGCTGAAGTATGCCTCCGCGTTCTCGCCGCCGTCCGTGAGCTGGCGGACGTTCGCGAGATGGGGCTCACCTGGTTGGGGGGCGGCGATGGTGGTGGCAGCAGGGAGGCTAGCAGGGAGGCCATGATGGTTCATGGCCCCACCTTCATTCATCCTGGCGGCGGTGGCCCCACACGCAACCGCGGCCACCAAGGTGGCCGCGGGGAGGAGCCGAGCGATGGAGCGACGCGCGAGCGTCACTGAGGGGCGGGGGTCGCCTTCGCGAGCGCGAAGAGATCCTGCTGCGTCTGCCCCTTCTTGAGCAGGTCGAGCGCCTTCATGACCTGCCCATCCTCGGGCATGTACCGGCGGAAGACGCTGGAGTCGCCGAAGCTCTGGCGGATCACCTGCTGCATGAGCCAACGGTCCACGAGGGTGGTCGCCGCGTCGAACTGCTTGCGGTCCACGGGGACCTTGGCCGCGGTGAGCCGCTTGAAGAAGTCCTCGCGCCATTCCGGTTTGGAGGTCACGTCCGGCGTGACGCGCCCCTTCTGCTCGAGGCTCATGTCGTAGAGCGTCGCGCGAACGATTCCCGCGTTCGTCGCCAGCGCGCGGGCGAGTGTCTGCTCGGCGGTGGTGCTGGTGTCTTCGGGGATGATCACGTCTGGCGTGATCCCGCCGCCGCCATAGATCGTGCGGCCGGCGTCCGACCGGAACACGGGGCGCGACTTCTTCACGGACTCCCCTTCGAGGGAGTCGGGGGCTCCGTCGGCATTGCCCTGGATCGGACGCGCGACCTGCGTGGCCGCGGCTCCCGACGTCGTGTCAACGCGTCCGGCCGAGGCCACGAGCGGCTGGCCGTTCGACGAGCGGTCGCGCTGGATGGTGCGGCCGCTCGGCGTGAACCACTTGGCCGTCGTCAACTTGAGGGAGTAGCCGCCCTCGAGCTGGAAGACCGACTGCACGAGCCCCTTCCCGTACGAGGTGGTGCCGACGACGAGCGCGCGGTCATGGTCCTGGAGCGCGCCGCTGACGATCTCCGACGCCGACGCCGCGTAGCCGTTCACCATCACGACGAGCGGAAGGTTCGGTACGTGCTGCCGGGCGCGGGCGACGAACGTCTGGGCGGCGCCCTGTCGCGCGCGGACGCTGGCGATCTCCTGCCCCTGCTTGAGGAAGAGGTCGCTGATCGCGAGTGCCTGATCGAGGATGCCGCCGGGGTTGTCCCGGAGGTCGAGGATGAGGCCGCGCGCGCCCTGCTTCATGAGGCGATCGAGCGCCGACGTCAGCTCCTCCGACGCGGTCTCGTTGAAGGTCTGGAGCGGGATGTAGCCCACCTTCCCGTCGAGCATGAGCGCGAAGGGGACGGCCGGAATGTGGATGACGGCGCGGGTGAGCGTGTGCTCGATCGGCTGCGGCACGCCGAAGCGCGCGAAGCGGAGTCGAATCTTGGTGCCCGGGGCGCCGAGGATGCGGTCGGACACGTCGGACGACGTCATGTTACGCGTAGACGCCGTATCCACCCCGATGATGCGGTCGCCCTCGACCACGCCCGCACGCTCGGCCGGCGTGTTGGGGAAGACGCGGACGACGACGATGTTGTCGCCCTGCTTCTCGATCTGCATCCCGGTGCCGGCGTAGCGGCCGGTAGAGGTGCTCGAGAACCGTTCGGCCTGCTTCGGGGTGAAGAGCTCGGAGTACGGATCGTTGAGCTGCTGCACGAGTCCGCGCGCGGCCTTCTCGTAGAGGCCCGCGGCGTCAACCGTGTCGACGAAGCGGTCCGAGACGAGAGAGAGGACCTGATCGAAGAGGCGTGCGTTGTCGCGCGTCGCACGCCCCTGGAGAACCCACCCGCCGGCTAGGACCGGGAGGATGGTGGCGGCAACGAAGGTGTAGCGGCGGAGGGAAGGCATAGGAGACCGGACCAGCTTGAGGAATGAGTGCAGCGTTCAGACTAAATACGAAGATGGACTCCCGAGGTTCCTGCGAGGTTGCTGCGAGGTTGCTGGCGCGCGGAGCGAGCGCGCGGGAAACCTCGCCGGCCATCGCCGAGCCCGGAGGCTACGGGAGGCTACGGGAGGCTACGGGAGGCTACGGGAGGCTACGGGAGGCTACCGGAGGCTAGCGGAACGAGGACCCGCTCTCGCCCGACCCCATGCTCCCGCCGCTGATTCCGCCGGAGCCGCCCGAACCGCCGGACATTCCGCCGGCGCCCGACGCATCCGAGCCGCCAGAGCCCCCAGAGCTGCCCGCGCCGCTCATCCCACCGGCCCCGCCGCTCGCTGAGCCGCCCGAGCCGCCCGAGCCACCGCTCGCGCCGCCCCACAGCTCCTTCCAGGTGATCTCACGTCCTTTCCGAAATCCCTTCTGCGTGAGCTTCACGCCTTCGGGGGAGATGGAGACCATGTAGGCCTCGCCATCGATTTCGATTTCGCGCTTGACCGTCTTGTCGAGCTTGGTCGCCATGTAAGGGCCTCCGTGATGAGTGGGCGCTCCGGCAATGATAAGCAAGTTTGGCGCTCAGGAGACGCCGAGGGAAGCGGGACGTGAGATGCTCCTCTCATGCCATCCGGCTCGCCAGCACGTAGTCCACGTACCACTGGCGCATGTGCTGGCGGATCTGGACGTCCCGCAGCAGGCCGGCGCCCACGAGCATCTCGTGCGCGGGTTGGAGCACGCGCTGGAGGTGCGACGGGTACCGCTGCGCCAGCGGGAGCTGTTCGGCAAGCGACTCGAGTGGCACGCGCCAGGTAACGTTGCCCTCCTCGCGCGCCACCTCGAGCAGGCGGTAGAGTCGCCGGGCCACCGGGGAGGAGAGCGTGAGGTACTGCGGGGCGGAGAGCGCGACGGTGTGGCCGGAGGCGATGTTCGCCCGGAGGAGCGGGGAGAGCGTCACCTGTGCCTCGCCGGGCTCTGAGGCGGTGAGGGACGGAAAGAGGGTGAGCTGATCGCGGTCCGTGAGCCGGCGCCGGTCGATGGCCACGGCGCTGAGAATCGCGAACTGCCCCTCGATCGGCCCGCCGACTCCCGCGTCGAAGTAGACGCCGTTGCTCTCCAGCCGAGTCCGCTCCAGCCGGCCGAGCGCGGAACGAAGCTGCTCGTAGGTCCGGCCGTCCACCCGGCGCCCCATCGAGCGGAGGAAGGCGTGCAACGTGAAGCGAAGCACGCCGTCCGCCGGCGAGCCGGCCTCGTGATACCGGTGCCAGAGCTCGAAGTAGACGTCCTGGTCGAACGTGCCGGGAAGTCGGTCACCGGGACTGGGGAGCACCCGCCACCGCCCGCCCTCCGCGAGCGAATACGAGATCGCCACATCGTCGGAGGCCGAGTCACTGAGCCGGAAGAGGGGGAGCGCCTCGAGCGACCGGTCCAGGAGGACGATCCGCGAGGTCACTCGGCGCCGCGCCGGGAGACTCATGGGGTGAAAGGTGGCGCGCGCGACCGTGGGGGGCAAGCGCTCGCGCGCGCTAATCATTGATCCGACGCGGGGATACGAGCATTCGCGACACGTCCGAGGCACGTCGCCGGCCCGCGTCGGACCTATCGAGGGCACGTCGGGCGGCTACGTCGGCGGCTAACCCAGTACGATTGTCTGCCCGGTTATCGCACGGGCCGCATCGGAGGTGAGGAAGAGCGCGGCACCGGCCACGTCCTCACGTTCCACGTAGGGGGCCGAGGCTCCCATCGCGGCGACGTTGTCCGCGGTGCGGATGGCGTTTGGGGCGAGCGCGTTGGCGCGGACGCCCGCTGCCCGCTCCTCCTCGGCCACGCCGCGCATGAGGGCGAGCACGCCGCTCTTGGCGGCGGCGTAGCCCGCCATCCCGGCCGAGGAGCCGCCGGCCGCCGCGGCGACGGACGCGAAGTAGAGGATGGCGCCACGACCCGGGCGGAGGAGGGGAAGAAAGGCGCGGGTCGCGAGGTAGGCGGTGGTGAGGTTGATGGCGACCATCCGCTGCCAGACCGCCGGGTCGCTGTCCGCGACGGGACCGCTCATCGCGAAGCCGCCAGCCATGTTGACGAGGGCATCCACACGCCCGTCGTACGCCGCGCCGACCTCGCTCGCCGTGGCGCCGACCTGAGCCGGGTCGGTGAGATCGGCGGGAATAGCGCGTATGTCGAATCCCGAAGCGCGGAGCGATGCGGCCCGTGCCTCGACCCGCCCCGCGTCGCGGTCGAGCATCACGACCCGCGCTCCCTCACTGGCGAACGCGCGCGCGACGACCTCGCCCACCTGCCCTTCCCGGCCGACGCCGGTGAGGACGACCGTCCTATTCGAGAATCGCATGGGTGCGGGGAGCGAGCGAGGAAACGACGGCCGCGGTGGTAGTCGCCGCCGCGGCGATAGTGGGTGGGAAGCCGCCGAGCGTGGCGAGAGGCGCAGCGGGGCCCCCCCGGCAGGAATATGCGCTTTCCACGATCAGCGTGCATCATCAGTCGAACGCAGCGGGTCGAACGCAGCGGGCGTCGCTCGGGCGAGCACGGCAACGAGTTTGCATCTTCCGCGAGGGTTTGCTTCCTCGCCGACCGGTCGTCATCTGTCCGGGCGACCGCCGTTACCTGTGCCGCACCTATGCCCGCACCAACTGATGCTCTCATCGTTAGCCAGCCCTCGGAACTTGCGGATGCTCAAGGTGGGCGCCTTCGGGGCCCTCGTCCTGATCGTCCTCGCGCTCGCCTTCATTGGATTTCGCTCTGCGACCCGCGGCTCGCCGGTGACGCACGTGACGACGGTGGGGGACAAGAGCGGCCCGCCGCCCATCGGTGACCCGCTCTTCCGCCGGACTGCCGAGGTCGTGGCGAAGACGGCGTTGGTCCCGGGGAACCATGTTGAGGTGATGATCAACGGCGACCAGACCTATCCCCGCCTCTGGGCCGATCTCCGGTCGGCACGACGCTCGATCACGCTTCAGATGTATTACGCCATGCCGGGTCGGATGGCGGACACGCTCAAGGCGGTGCTGCTCGGCCGGGCCGCAGCGGGCGTGCGCGTGCTCTTCCTACACGATGCCTTCGGCTCCGGGCCGCTCAAGAAGGAATACCTGGACAGTCTGCGCACGGGAGGCGTCACCGTGGCGTCGTTCCGGCCGGTGCACTGGTACCAGATCCACAAGGCGGGGACGCGCTCGCACATCCGGGTTGTAGTGGTCGACGGGAGCGTCGGCTACACGGGCGGGTTCGGGATCGCCGACAAGTGGTTCGGCGACGGGCGAAGCAAGGACCACTGGCGCGACACGAACGTCCGCTTCATCGGGCCGGCGGTGATGCAGCTCCAGGCGACCTTCGTCGCCGGGTGGGCCGAGGCGACGGGGGAATTGATCGTCGGCGACCTGTTCTTTCCGCCGGACGGATTCCAGTCGGACGGCAACCAGCTCGCGTCGCTCATGCACACCGCGCCGACCATCGGGAGTACGGCGGCCGAGCGCTTTCTCGCGCTGTCCATCGCGAGCGCGCGGAAGAAGCTCTACATCAGCAACTCCTACTTCGTCCCGGACGATGACTTCCGCCGGCTGCTCAAGGACGCGGCGCGGCGCGGGGTGGACGTGCGCATCCTGACGACGAGCGACCAGACCGACGTAAAATTGACCTGGCGCGCGGGACGGGCGCGCTACGAGGAGCTGATGCAGGGCGGGGTGAAGGTCTACGAGTATCAGCCGACGATGATGCACGCCAAGACGCTGGTCGCCGACGGCCTCTGGAGCACCGTGGGGACGATGAACTTCGACAACCGCTCGATGGTCTTCAATGACGAGTCGAACCTCGTCGCCCTCGATGCGACCCTCGGCGCCACGCTCGATTCGGTGTTCGTGGAAGACCTCAAGTACGCGAAGGAGATGAAGCTCGAGGAGTTCCGCCGCCGGCCGTGGACGGAGAGGATGGCAGAGAAATTCTCGAGCCTGTTCAGCCGGGTGCTGTAGCCTCTGTAGCCTCCCCGCGTGCCTCGGACGCCGGCCGCCCTCCGCCCCTTCCACCCACTCGTCCGCCGCTGGTTCGCCGAGACGCTCGGCGCGCCGAGCGAGCCACAGCGGCGCGGGTGGCCGGCGATCGCGTCGGGCGAGCACACGCTCATCCTCGCGCCCACAGGGACGGGGAAGACGCTGTCGGCGTTCCTCTGGGAGCTGAACCAGCTCATCGCGGAGGGTCACCGCGAGCCGCTGCCGAATGCGGTGCAGATCCTCTACGTCTCCCCGCTCAAGGCGCTGAACAACGACATCCAGCGCAACCTCGAGCGGCCACTCGCCGAGCTGCGCGCGCGCTTCGAGGCGGCGAGCGAGCCCTTCCCCGAGATCCGCGTCGCCGTGCGCACGGGTGACACGCCCGCCTCGGCGCGGGCGCGTATGCTCCGGAAATCGCCGCACATCCTGATCACGACGCCCGAGTCGCTCAACATCATGCTCACCACGGAGCGCGGGCGCGGGATGTTCGCGTCCGTCCGTGTGGTGATCGTGGACGAGATTCATGCCGTCGCCGGCACGAAGCGCGGCGCGCACCTCGCGCTCACGCTCGAGCGCCTCGACCATCTCGTGATGACGAGCGTGGGCCAGCCCGCCTCCCTCGCCACGCCGGCTCCGCGGCGCCCGCAGCGCATCGGCCTCTCGGCCACGCAGCGGCCGCTGGAGGAGATCGCGCGATTCCTGGGCGGGATGGAAGAAGCGGGGGACGAGTCACTCCTCGTGCCACGCCCCGTCACCGTCGTGGACTGCGGTGCGGTGAAGGCGATGGAGCTTCGCGTCATCTCCCCCGTCGCGGACATGGGCGAGGTGGGCGGAACGATCTGGCCGAAGGTGGTGGACGTCGTCCACCAGTACGTGCGCGACGTGCGGACGACGCTCGTCTTCGTCAACAACCGCGCGCAGGCCGAGCGGATAGCAGCGCGGCTGAACGCGCAGGCGGAGGAGGAGCTGGCGCAGCCGTACCACGGCTCGCTCTCGCGCGAGCGGCGCTTCGCGCTGGAGGGCGCGCTCAAGGCCGGGGAGCTCCGGGTGCTCGTCGCCACCAGCTCTCTCGAGCTGGGCATCGACATCGGCTCGGTGGACCTCGTCATCCAGCTCCAGTCGCCGAAGCGAGTCGCCTCCGCCCTCCAGCGCGTGGGGCGCGCCGGTCACACGCTCGGCGCGGTGAGCCGTGGGATTCTCGTTCCCACCTTCCGCGATGACCTCGTGGAGATCACCGCGATCGTCGGCGGGATGAAGGCGGGCGACGTGGAGCCGACGCGCGTACCGCAGAATGCGCTCGACGTCGTCGCGCAGGTGATCGTCGCCGCCGTCTCGGCCGACGACTGGACATCGGCGGCGCTGTTCGATCTGGTGCGCGGCGCGTACCCGTACCACCGGCTGTCGCGCGCCGCCTTCGACGAGGTGCTCTCGACGCTGAGCGGGAAGTACCCGGCCGACCTCGCCGCCGAGCTGGAGCCGAGGATCACCTGGGACCGGGTGACGGACCGGCTGTCGGGGTCGCGTGGGAGCCGGATGATGGCGATGATCTCGGGCGGGACGATCCCCGATCGCGGACTTTACACCGTTGCTCTCCCCGACCGCACACGCCTGGGCGAGCTGGACGAGGAGTTCGTGCACGAGTCGCGCGTCGGCGACGTGTTCCAGCTCGGATCGAGTACGTGGCGGATCGGGGCGATCGAGCACGACCGGGTGATCGTGCAGCCCGCGCCGGGCGCGCCGGCGCGGATGCCCTTCTGGCACGGCGAGTACATGGCGCGCTCCGTGGAGCTGAGCCGGCGCGTGGGCGCGCTCCGGCGCGAGCTGGCGGCGAGCGCGGATCGGGAAGCGGGAAGCGGGAAGCGGGAAGCGAAAGGCGAGTCCCCTACCTCTGGGGGGCCCCCCCCGAAGAGCGAAGCTACACCGGGGCCCACGGCGAGCATCACCGATCCATCCCTCGCTCCATCTTCTTCCCTCGCCGAGCGGTATGGGCTGGACCCCATGTCGGTCGAATCGCTTCGCACGTACATCGCCGAGCAGCGCGCGGTGGCGGGCGTCGTGCCCGACGACCGGACGCTCCTGATCGAGCACTTCCGGGACGAGCTGGGGGCGGTCCGCATCGTCCTCCATTCCATCTTCGGTGGGCGGGTGAACGCGCCGTGGGGGATGGCGCTCGCGCAGCGCGTGCGCGAGGAGCTTGGCGTGGACGTACAGGTGCAGACGAGCGACGACGGGGTGATGCTCCGCCTCCCGGACCTCGGCACCGCCCCGCCGCTCCACGCACTCTCCCGCCTCTCGCCCGAGGAGGCGGAGCGGCGCGTGCTCGACGAGGTAGGGACGACGTCGCTCTTTGGCGCGCGGTTCCGGATGAACGCGGCGCGCGCGCTGCTCCTCCCCCGGGGGAGCCCCAAGCGTCGCATGCCGCTCTGGCTCCAGCGGCTCAAGGCGCTCGACCTCCTCGAGACGGTGCGGCAGTTCCCGAGCTTCCCGATCCTTGTCGAGACGTACCGCGAGATCCTGCAGGACGCGTTCGATCTCGACGCCCTGAAGGGGGTGCTCGCCGCGGTGGCCGACGGGAGCATCCAGGTGCGGGTGGCCGAGACGGAGGTGCCGTCCCCGTTCGCGGCGAGCCTGCAGTTCGGCTTCGTGGTGGACTGGCTGTACGGGGACGACACGCCGCGCGCGGAGCGGAAGGCGGCGCTCCTCTCGCTCGACCGCGCGCTGCTCGACGACGTGATGGGTGTGGAGGGCGGGGACGACGATACGCTGCGTGCGTTGGAGGAGACGCTGGCCGAGCGGCGTGGGACGGCGCCGGGTCGGAGGGCGCGGAGCGCGGACGAGCTGGCGCACCTGCTCGACCGCGCGGGCGATCTGACCGAGCCGGAGCTCCGCGAGCGGGTGGGGGACGATGAGGGGTGGAAGCGTGGCGACCCGCTGGTCGAGCTACTCGAAAGCGGTCGGGCGCTGGCGATCCGGCTGCCGGCGGGCTCGGCGGCGGGTGCGCAGGGCGAGGGCGTTCGTGGGGAGAGCGTTCGTGGGGAGGGGGCTCGTGGCGGGGGCCCCCCCCCGACATCCAAGATCGCGTGCTCGACGCCGGCGCGCATCACCATCCCGACGCGTGGCGTATCGTTCTCGCGGAGACCTACCCGCGCTACGCCGCGGCGTATGGCGCCGGCACGCTCGACCGCGTGCGCGTCGGCGCCGCGCTGGCGGAACGTGAGGCGGCGGACGTCCTCCCCGACGTGCTGCGCGCGCCCGCGATGGAGGCCCGGGTGGCGCGGCGCGAGATCCTTTCCCGCTACCTGGCACTCTCCGGTCCCGTGACGGTGGCGGAGATCCGCGCTCGCTACGGGTGGCCCGACCACTGGATCGAGGCCCGCCTCACCGAGTGGCAGCGGACGGGGCGGCTCGTGCGCGGACGGTTCCGCCGCGAGATCCCGCGCGAGGTCCCGCGCGAGACGCCCCGCGCGCCGGCGGGTGGCGATGCGCTCCCGCTCGAGTGGTGCTCGCGGAAGATCGCGGAGATCGCCAAGCGTCGCGCGCTGGCCGCGCTGCGGAAGCAGATCGAGGCCGTGGATCTCTCGGCCTTTGCCGCATTCCTCCAGCGCTGGCAGCATGCGGACCCGCGCGACCGGCTTGATGGCCCGTCGGGCGTGGAGCTCGTGCTCCGGCAGCTCGAGGGACTCCCTCGCGGCGCGGCCGGGTGGGAGCGGGACTACCTGCCCGCGCGCCTCCGCCGCTACGATCCCGCGTGGCTCGCCCAGCTCGGCAACGCTGGCGGGCTCGTGTGGGCGGGCGGGGCGCGCGAGGACAAGAAGTCGGGGACCATCGCGCTCGGTGC
>JBBJNN010000063.1:0-32733 GCA_037720885.1 Gemmatimonadaceae bacterium
TAATAGCGCCCCACCCGCGCGGGTCAAGCGACAGAGCGCGCGCTGGAGCGCACCATGGAGCGCGCGCCAGATCACGCATCGCGTGGCACATCGCCTGGCGCGTCGCCCGCCAGCTCACGCACGCGCGCGAGCGTATCGATCTCCCCCACCGGCTTGTCGTCCCGCACGCGCACGATGCGCGGGAAGCGTAGCGCATACCCCGCCTTGTGGCGCTTCGACGGCTGCACGATGTCGAACGTCACCTCGAGCACCACCTGTGGGCGCACCTGGTGGAAGCGGCCGAACCGCTCGATCGTGATCTCCTCGAAGCGTGTGGTGAGTGCGGCGATCTCCGCGTCGGTGAGCCCGTTGTACGCCTTGCCGACGTTGAGGAGCGTCGGGTCCGTCTCCGATGCGCGCACGGCGAAAGTGTAGTCCGAGAGCACCCCGCGGCGCTTCCCGTGCCCACGCTCCACGCCGGTCACCACCACATCCAGCGTCGCCATCGCGCGCTTGAGCTTCACCCATGCCTTGCCGCGCCGGCCCGGCGTGTACGGCGACCCGGGATCCTTCGCGATCACGCCCTCGTTCCCCGCCTCGCGCGCGCCGGCGAACGCGACCTCGATCTCCTCCGCGCTCGACACGCGCCGCGCGGGTGCGAGTCGCGCACCCGCGCCCGGCCAGGGCAACGCCTCCAGCCGCTCGCGCCGGCGCGACCACGGCTCATCCACCACGAGCGCGCCCCGCGCCGCGAGCATGTCGTACGCCACAAATGCCACCGGCACCTCTGCCAGCACCTCGGGGCCGGGCTCCTTGCGCCCGAGCCGCCGCTGCAGCGCCTTGAACGGGAGCGCGCGCCCCGTTGCTGCCGCTCCGTCGCCCGGCTCCACCGCGAACAGCTCGCCATCCAGCACCAGGCCGTCGCCGAGCGCGGCGAGCGCGGCCACCACGTCGGGGTAGCCGTGCGTGATGTCGTCGAGCGTGCGCGAGAACAGGCGCACCTCGCCCTTCGCCAGGTGCGCCTGCGCGCGGATGCCGTCGTACTTGTCCTCGACGATGAACTCGGGCGGCATCGCTGTGATGATCTCCTCCGGCGTCACCAGAGGCTGCGCGAGCATGAAGCCGATCGGGTGGAAGAGCGCGAGCGTCACGCGCTCCAGATCGCCGCGGCGCGTGCCCTGCGCCACCTCGCCAATGTCCCCGCGCAGCAGGTTGGCGCGCCGCACGTGCGCGAGCGGCTGCGCGAACGCGCGCGCGAGCGCCTCCTCCACCTGCGCTTCCTTCAACCCGATCCGCAGCTCGCCGCCGAGCAGCTTCACGAGGTAGCGCGCCTCGGCGCCCCCCGACGCGGTGAGCATCTCGGTCACGATCATCTGCCGGTGTCGCGAGCCCGTCGCATCGGCGAGCCGCGCGAAGAACGCATGCACCTCCCGCAGCCCGATCCCACTCGCCGGCCGCTCGGCCAAGAGCTCGGCGGCCAGGTCGCCCGCATCGCCGAGCGCCACGTAGCGCTCGTGCAGGGTGTCGGCGTCGAGCGCCGTGACCGTCTCGAGCGCGCCGAAGATGATCGCCCCCCCGACCTGCGTGGTGCGCGCATCGTGCCGGGGGAACACGATGCCGGCGAAGAAGTGCGCCGCGATCGCCAGCGACTCGTCGTCGAGCGTCGGCAAGTAGGCCTCGAGCACGGCCAGCTTCTCGAGCCGCTTCGTCGTCCCGCGCACCGCGTCGGCGGCGGTGGCCCAGCGGGAGAAGGCGGAGGCATCGGGACTCACAGCTCCAACCTCCGCTGATCCCCCTCCTCCACCCCGGCCTGCGGATGCTCGATCAGGTGCTCGGCATCCAGCCCCAGCGCGCGCAGGTGGCCGGCGAAGCCGGGCGTGCCGTGTGTCGTGTAGATCTTCCGCGCTCCGCTCTCGCGCGCGGTGCGCACCAGCTCGTCGAAGTCGGCATGGTCGGAGAACGGGAGCACGAGGTCGCAGTCCTTGTACATGTTGTGCGCGCCGGGGTGGTAGGCCCACCCGGTAAGATACGTCACGCGGCGCGGCACGAGCCCCGTCACCATCGAGGTCTTCCGCGTGGACGGGGTGGTGAGCAGCACGCGCCCCGTGACATCGCCGCGCTTGTAGCGCGTCCAGATGCCAGGCCCCGGAAACGGGTGCCCCATCTCCACGTGCAGATCGCACATCCGCGCGATTGCACCGTGCGCCGCCACATGATAGCCGCGCCGCGTGAGGTGGTAGAGCGCCTCCTGCCCCTTGCCGAGCGCGTAGGCGAGCACGACCGGCGTCGCGCCGGCGGCGAGCGCCTCGTCAATGAACGCGTAGAGGCGGTCGAGCAGTTCGCCATCCGGCGGGAAGCGGTAGCGAGGCTCGCCGAAGGTACACTCCATCACCAGCGTATCGCAGCGCGGGATCGCGGCGGGCGGGGTGAAGGGGTTGCCGCGCAGCTTGTAGTCGCCCGTGTACGCCACCGTCCCGTCCGCGCCCGCGGCGACGAGCATCGCGGAGCCGAGCGCGTGGCCGGCCGGCAGGAGGGTGACGGCGGCGCCATCGAGGTGTAACGTTTCCCCGTACCCGACCGTGATGGCGTTGCACGGCCCTCGACGTGCGCGATGCAGGGCGGCTGTCTGCGGGGTGCAGAGGATCTGCCCGGCGCGCGAGCAGTGGTCCGAGTGCGCGTGCGAGACGAAGACGATGCCCGGCGCATCGCGCGCGTCGAGCCAGAGGTTGGCACCGGGCACGTAGAGGCCTTCGGGGCGCACCTCGACGGGCGGGTACGTCAGCAGCACGGGGCGCGGGCAGCGGCGGGCATGTGTGTCGGAGGCGTGGGCATCGGTTGCACGGATCGTCAGGGCAGTCGCTGTACACGTTCCGGGCCGCGCCGGCGCGCGGGCACGCCGGCGCGGCTGTCTGAAAAGCGTACAATGCTGTCTGAAAAAGGATGTTGACTCGCGGGCCGGCGCGCGTAGCCTATGGGGACGTTCCCATCCCTTTCGCGGTGGGCGCCACAATGCGTGGCGCATGATGTGGGTCGTGATCCGTCGCCCAGCAACCGGAGGAGCAGATGCTCACCGACGTTCCCGCCAGAGAAGCGCCCGCGTCCCCGCCGCTGGCCCGCGTCCACGACGACACCCACCCGTCGGTGAAGGGCGAGCCGATGCTCGGCATCGACAACATTCAGGGGAACATCATCGATGGCTTCAAGAAGGACTTCCAGACCATGCTCTTCCTCGAGGTCGTCGCCCCCGATGACTTCAAGGGGTGGCTCGAGCGGTTGGTGCCCTTCGTCGCCACCGCGCGGGAGGTGATCGCGTTCAACGAGCTGTTCAAGGCGATCCGGCGCCGGCGCGACGTGGAAACGCGGACGGTACAGGCGACGTGGATCAACATTGCCTTCTCCTACCGTGCGCTGCAGAAGATCGGCGCCGATCTGACCCCCGATTTCAGGGACGTGGCGTTCAGGGAAGGGATGGCCGCGCGGTCCGCCGACCTCAGCGACCCAACTGATCCCAACGCCGAGGGGCACCAGAAGAACTGGGTGGTGGGGGGGGAGGGGAACGAGGCCGACGTCGTGCTGATCGTGGCCAGCGACAGCCAGGACGACCTCCTGGCCGAGGTGCAGCGCATCGAGGACACGATCTACGGGGCCGCGTCCCGGGGG
The DNA here is from genome assembly GCA_037720885.1 of Gemmatimonadaceae bacterium. GTDB lineage: Bacteria > Gemmatimonadota > Gemmatimonadetes > Gemmatimonadales > Gemmatimonadaceae > JACMME01. Next base: position 3,640 of record JBBJNN010000063.1, read on the forward strand.
GGGACGGTGGTGCACAGCGGCGTGCGCGTGATCTACAAGCAGCACGGCGCGACGCTCCCGCAGCCACTCACCGGACACGAGCACTTCGGGTTCCTCGACGGCGTGTCGCAGCCGGGAATCCGGGGGCGGCTCTCGGACGACAAGACGAACGTCCTGACCCCGCGGCAGAACCCTGACGAAGAGAAGCACATGGATCAGGGGAAGCCGGGTCAGGACCTACTCTGGCCGGGTGAGTTCGTCTTCGGCTACCAGGGGCAGGTGCGGACAGGGACGGACATCACGGTGCCGGGGCCAAAGTCCCACGCCGGTCCGCCGTGGGCGGACGACGGCTCGTTCCTCGTCTTCCGCCGGCTGCGCCAGGATGTCCCCGGCTTCCACGACTTCCTGGATGCGACGGCCCACAAGTTCGGGCTCATGCGCGGCCAGTTCGGCGCCAAGTGCATCGGGCGCTGGCCGAGCGGCGCGCCCATCATGCGCACCGAGCGGAAGGACAACATCAAGCTCGCCAACGACGACTGCGCGAACAACAACTTCGAGTTCAGGGGGGAGGAGGAGGAGGAGGACGCAGGCGGTGCCCGGGCATCCGCCCTGGCGGCGGCTGCGCCCCCCGTCAGGATTGACGAGGCCATGTGCAAGAAAGACGGATTCGATCCGGCTCCACCCGACCCGGACGCCCGGATCTGCCCGGCCGCCGCGCACATCCGCAAGGCGTACCCGCGCGACGACGAGCGCGAGACGGAGAGCGGGAATCCCTCTGGGGAGCAAGAGCCGCTGAACGAGGTCACCACCCAGACGCACCGCCTCCTCCGGCGGGGGATCCCGTTCGGCGAGCCGTTCATGCCGACGCTCCGACCGGACCCGAAGGACACCGGGGATCGCGGGCTCCTGTTCCTGGCGTACCAGACGTCCATCGTGGAGCAGTTCGAGTTTGTCACCAAGCACTGGTTCAACGACCCCAACTTCAAGGACGGCGGGGCGGGGCACGACCCGATCCTCGGGCAGAGCAACGGGCGCAATGGGAGCCGGGAGCGCTCCTTCCGCTTCACCTTCAAGGACAAGCACGGCGCGGAGCACACGGAAGACGTGAAGCTCCCGACCGACTGGGTGATCCCCACCGGGGGCGGCTACTTCTTCGCCCCGTCGATCAAGGCACTTCGCAAGCTGGCGCGCGTCTCCGGCCGGCGCGGCGCGGCGGCCGGCGAGTAGAGGCGGGGCGAGTGCCTCGGCGCGCGGAGCGGCAGATCGAACGTTCCGGCGCCGTGGCACGCTGGTGTGACGTCAAGCGGAACGATCGTGCACTGGCGGACGCCCGGCGCAGGTGGTCTGAGCATGTGGTCTGACTCGGTGCTCGCGGCTGAGCGCGCGCACCTGCTTCGCGTGCTGATCTGGGGCGCGGCGAGCGTGCTCGCGGGCACGGGCGTTCTCGCGCTCCGCGCCGCGAGTCGCGCGCCGTCGCCGCTCCTGCTCCACTTCGGCATCCAGACGGCCGCGTGGGGTGCGGTGTGCGTCGCGATCGCCGGCTTCGGCTGGCGCGGGCTCGCCGATCGGGATCTGAGCGGGGTCACGCGGCTGCTCAATATCCTCTGGCTCAACGTGGGGCTCGACGCCGGCTACGTGGGCGTCGGCGCGACACTCGCCATCGCGGGCTGGACGATGGGCCGCCGCCTTGGTGCGGTGGGCGCGGGGGTCGCGATCGTGGTGCAGGGCTTGGCGCTCCTCGCGCTTGACGCGCGGTTCGTCGCGCTCCTGCGGCGGGCGGTGGAGTGAGGACGAGGACAATGGGTACGGGATAATGGACAAGGGACAATGGAGGCGTTACCAACCGCTTGGTCCATTGGCCATTATCCACTGTTCATTATCCCAACTCCCCGCTACGCTCCGAACCTACGGGCTCCCATGGCTGAAGTCGTTCTCGATCTCACCGGCATCGACAAGGTGCAGGCGTACGCCGAGCTCGAACGGCACATCGAGGCGGTGCTCGACGGCGTGCGCGATGAGATTGCCGCGATGGCCACGATGAGCGCGATCATCCATCACGCGTTCGCGCACCTGTGGACTGGATTCTACCGCGTCGTCGAGCCGGGCCGCCTCCTCCGCATCGGCCCCTACCAGGGCACGCTCGGCTGCCTCGAGATCGCGTTCGGCAAGGGCGTCTGTGGCGTGGCGGCGGCCGAGGAGCGCACCGTGCTCGTGTCGGACGTCGAGCACTTCGAGGGGCACATCGTCTGCGACGCGCGCAGCAAGTCGGAGATCGTCGTCCCCGTCATCGGCGCGCGGGGCGAGCTGATCGCGGTGCTCGACGTGGACTCCGCGTTCCCCGCCGCGTTCGATGACGAGGACCACCGCGGCCTCGAGCGCATCGTGCGGTGGTTCGCGCGGAACCGCGAGGCGATGGGGAGCGCGAGGGACGCCGCGATGAGCAGCGCGCCGGGCGCGCCGGGCGTGGAGAACCCATCGCCGTCGTAGGCGCGCCCCGCGTGATGTTGTACATGACGCACATGATGTAGGCAGCCGGCCGCGCGGGCGCTATGTTACCGGCTCTCGTCGCCCGCGTGCGTGCTCGCGCGCTCGCCTTTTCCGCCGTCCGTCGGCCGCTTCCGCTGCTGCATCGTGATGACCTCCGGCTATTCGGACCGTATCAACCACGCCTTCGCGTTCGCGGCGAAGCACCATGACCAGCAGGTGCGGAAGGGCACGCGGCTCCCCTACCTCACGCACCCGGCGAACGTCGCCGTCATCCTCACGCGCTACGACCAGGACGACGACACGATCGTCGCCGGGATCCTGCACGACGTGGTGGAGGATTGCGTGCGCGACGGCTACACGCGCGAGATGCTCGAGGGTCGCATCACGGACAAGTTCGGCGACGGCGTGCTCCAGACCGTGCTCGCCGTGACGAAGCGCTCAACGGACGACGATGGCGTCCCGCTCTCCCCCGAGGAGTACCGCGCGGACTACATCGAGCGCCTGGAGAGCGCGAGCGCGCGTGCCCGCTGGGTGTGCGCCGCGGACAAGCTCCACAACGCGAGCTCCGTCCTCACCGACCTGCGGCGCACGGAGTTCCCGGATACGGTGTGGGGGCGCTTCAAGGGCGGACGCGAGGCGACGATCCGCTGGTACCGCCAGGTCTACGACCGCCTGCTCGCGGTCGGCTTCGACGAGCCGATCATGAACGAGCTGCGCCCGGTGGTCGAGATGCTCGAGAGCTTCTCGCGCCCCGAGTCCGCCCGCTCGGACTCTCCGGACGCACCGTACCGACGCGCCACGTAATCCTCGAGGATCGCCAGGAACTCCGGCACGATGGCGTCGCCCTTCAGCGTCACCGCGAGCTTCCCGTCCACGTACACCGGCGCCTTCGGATCCTCGAACGTCCCCGGGAGCGAGATCCCGATGTTCGCGTGCTTGCTCTCGCCGGGCCCGTTCACCACGCACCCCATCACGGCGACCCCCATCTCCTCCACCCCCGGATACGTCCGGCGCCACACGGGCATCTGCTCGCGCAGGTAGGTCTGGATGTCCTCCGCCATGCGCTGGAAGAAGGTGGACGTCGTGCGCCCACAGCCGGGGCACGCGGTCACCTGCGGGGTGAAGCTCCGGAGCCCGAGCGACTGGAGCACCTGCTGCGCGACCTGCACCTCCTCGCTCCGGTCCCCGCCGGGCTTCGGCGTGAGCGACACCCGAATCGTGTCGCCGATTCCCTCGGCCAGCAGGATGGACAGTGCCGCCGTGCTCCCGATGATCCCCTTCGAGCCGAGCCCGGCCTCGGTGAGCCCGAGGTGTAAGGGGTAGTCGCAGCGCGTGGCGAGCCGGCGGTAGACCTCTACGAGATCGCGCACCACGGAGACCTTGGCCGAGATGAGGATGCGGTCGTGGCCGAGTCCCGTCTCCTCGGCGAGGAGGGCGGAGCGAAGTGCGCTCTCGAGCATCGCCTCCATGTAGACGTCCTTCGCGTCGAGCGGCTCCGGGCGCCGGGCGTTCTCGTCCATCATCGCCGTGAGGAGATCCTGGTCGAGCGATCCCCAGTTCACGCCGATGCGTACCGGCTTCCCATTGTCCACCGCGATCTGCACGATCGTGCGGAAGTTCTCGTCGCGCCGCTTGCTCCCCACGTTGCCGGGATTGATGCGGTACTTGGCGAGGAGGCGCGCGCACTCCGGGTACTTCGCGAGAAGCAGGTGCCCGTTGTAGTGGAAGTCGCCGACCACGGGGACGCTGACGCCAGCGTCCGCGAGGCGGCGCATCATCTCCGGCACGGCCGCGGCGGCCGCGTCGTTGTTCACCGTCACGCGCACGAGCTGCGAGCCCGCGCGCGCGAGCGCGGCCACCTGCTCGGCCGTCCCCGCGGGGTCGGCCGTGTCGGTGTTCGTCATGGACTGCACGACCACCGGGTACTCGCTCCCCACCGGCACGTCGCCGACGAGCGCGGTCACGGTGCGTCTACGAAGGGAGAAGGTCACGACACGGGGGCTGAGGGGCTCGCTGAAGGGCTCGACGGTGCGACGCCGATAAAGCTAACAGCGCCGAACAGGACTGTGGGATGCGGCTCGACGGGCGGAGGGTACCCCGGGGCCACGACGCGCTCCCCGTCTGCTTCCCCTCTGCTTCCCCTCTGCTCGCTCCCTTCCGCTCGGCAATTCCTGCGATGGCGTGCGCTGCGGCGTGAGGTGGCGCACATCATGCGTTCCCATTCGTGCTACGCGTTCGTAGCCCGTTCGGCTGACGGCGAGCCGCACGCGCCCTCCGGTCCTCTGACGTTTCGTCGTCCGTCGACCCCCGTGAGACCGCGTTTCACCGTCAGGGGTCATCACGACCGCCACGTACGCACCTTGTTCCTTACCTGTACCGAGAGTGTCATGGCTGAGATCCCGATCGAGAAGAAAGAACGCAGCAACCTGCTCCCCCTCATCCTGGGTGCGCTCGTGTTGCTCGCGCTGTTGGGTTGGTGGGCCACACGCAACCGCCGCGAGACGCCGGTGGTGACGTCGGCCGACACGACGGCGAGCGCCGGCGCGGTCGCCGCCATGGCCGCGACCGGGGGGAGCGCGGCCATCACGGAGTTCGTGAACTACACGACGGCACGTGACACGGCGCGCGAGACCGAGGGCAACCACCAGTATACGGCGGGCGGCGTGCGGCACCTCGCCGCGGCGCTCGAAGGGGTCGCTGGCAGCAACCCGAGTATCCAGGTCTACGCCGACAGCATGCGCAGCTCGGTGGACCGGCTCCAGCGGAGCGCGAACAGCGACGTGCACGCCGACGACGCCAAGGCCGCTTTCAGCGCCGCGGTGAGCGCGATGGAGCAGATCGACCGCGCCCGTGGCCGCACGCGCGATGTCGCGCCGATGCGCGCGATCTACAACCAGCTCAACTCCCGCCAGCCGCTCCTGCCGCAGCTCGCCACGGTGCAGCGCTTCTTCGAGGCCGCCCGCGAGGCACTGCAGGCGATGGGTGCCGCGGCCTGACCATCAGCGATCGCCGGCGATTCCGATCGATCGAATATCACCTTCCCAGACGGGAGAGACTCCTAATGGATGACCGCGATACGATGGGCGGCAGCGCGGACCTGCGCCGCCTCAAGGACCTCGACGACTTCCAGGTAGCCGACGGCTACCCCGACATCCGCGGCTGGGATGTCAAGACGTCCGACGGGCAGAAGCTGGGCGAGGTCAAGGACCTCGTCGTGAGTGTGTCGGAGATGCGCGTCCGCTACCTGGACGTCGAGGTTGACCGCGAGATGCGCGGGACCTCCGGGACCGACGATGAAGGCCACGCGCTGATCCCGATCGGCAGCGCCGAGCTCAACGACGACACGGACGACGTGATCGTCAGCGGGCTCGGAAGCGACCTGACGGGATACCCGCGCTACGCGGGGAGCGACATCCCGAGCGATTACGAGACCCGGCTCCGGGACCGGATGCGCGGAAGCGCGACGGCGGCCGGCGCGGGCGCCGCGGCAGTAGCCGGCGCGGGGAGCGCCAGCACGAGCCGCGGCACCTCCGGCACCAGCGGCAGCAGCGCTTACGACACCGAGCACTACGACGACCAGCGCCTCTACGCCAAGCGCCGCGCGAAGCGGGACATGGGCCAGGATGCGCAGATGGGATCGCAGATGGGGTCGCAGGCGAGCGAGCAGCGGCTCACGCTCTCCGAGGAGCAGCTCGACATCAGCAAGCGCCAGGTACAGGCCGGCGAGGTCGAGGTTCGGAAGACGGTCGAGACCGAGCACGTCACCGAGCAGGTGCCCCTCACCCATGAGGAGGTCACCGTCGAGCGCCGCCCGATGAGCGATCAGGGAATGGCCGCCGACGCCAGGATCGGCGACAATCAGGAGATCCGCGTCCCTGTGATGCGCGAGGAAGCAGTAGTCCAGAAGCGGGGCGTGGTGCGCGAGGAGATCGTCATCCGCAAGCAGATGCGGACGGAGAACAAGACCGTCGAAGCCGACGTGCGGCGCGAGCGCCTCGACATCGACGACGCGGCGGGCATCGCGCGCGGCGGTGCGACGGGCATGGCGGCCGGCGCGGCCGGCGCGGCCGGCAGCACCGCCGGGCGCACGGCCCGGGACTTGGGCGACAAGCTCGCCGATACGGCCGACGACCTGAAGGACCGCGTTGACGCGAACCCCGCCTCCAAGCCGGGCCGCGATGCGACGGACCGGCCAGGCCGCTAAGCACAGCTCGAGCACAGGTCAAGAACAGCTACGGTACGGGGGCGGAGTGCCGACGCTCCGCCCCAGCCATCATCACGGGTTCGCCGCGACGACGACGAGCGGGGGCCCGTTTCATTACCTCTCCGAGGATCGAAGCATGGCAGACAAGAACATGAAGGGCAGAGTGGACACCACCGGCGACGTTGTGGGCGCGACGACTGGCGGCGTGGCTGGTGCGGCTACTGGCGCGGCGATCGGCTCTCTCGGTGGCCCGATCGGCACGATCATCGGAGCACTCGCCGGCGCGGTGGGCGGCTGGTGGTCGGGACGCGCGGTCTCGGAGGCCGTCTCGACCTACACCAGCGATGACGACAGCTACTACCAGTCGCGCTACACGTCGGGCCTGTCGGGCACGTCCGGCCTGTCGGGCACGAGCCGCATGTCGTACGACGACGCGCGCCCGGCCTACCAGCTCGGCCATCTCGCGGGCATGAACCCGGACTACAAGGGACGCTCGTTCGACGAGGTGGAGACGCACCTCCAGAGCGGGTACACCTCGGCCGGGAAGGAGAATTGGAATGACGTGCGTACCCACGCCCGTGATGCGTACGAGCGCGGTCGCGAGACGGGCGAGCAGCGGCTCACGCTCTCCGAGGAGCAGCTCGACATCGGCAAGCGCCAGGTGCAGGCCGGCGAGGTCGGGCTCCGCAAGACGGTCGAGACCGAGCACGTCACCGAGAGCGTGCCGCTCATGCGCGAGGAGATCACGATCGAGCGTCGTCCGGTGTCGAGCGACACGGTCGCCGCGGGCAACATCGAGATCTCGGCCGATGAGATCCGCATCCCGGTGATGGCCGAGGAGGCCGTCGTCGAGAAGCGCGTCGTCGGGAAGGAAGAGGTAGTGCTCAGGAAGCAGCAGGTGACTGAGAACCAGACCGTCGAGGCCGACCTCCGGAAGGAACGGCTCGACGTGGATGAGAGCCAGGCGGGCATGGCCTCGGGCGGCGCACGCGGCGCCACGGGGACGGCGAAGGATGCCGGCCGCGACGCGGCGCGTGGCGCCAAGTCGCTGGGGGACAAGCTCGCCGACACGGCGGATGACATGAAGGACCGTGTCGACGGCAACCCGGCATCGAGGCCCGGCCGGGACGCGACCGACCGGCCGGGTCGGTAGCGCCAGCGGTTCGGGCCCCAGGGGACGGCGTCGATGCAGCGCCGTCCCCTGGGGCCTCTCGCTTGTCACTCGCTTTTTTTTCGCGGTTCTCTACTTTCTCTACTTTCACTCGCTACGCACTTCTACGCGGACGGCGGATATGGCGGATGAGATCAATACCCCCCCGAGGGGATACAACACGGACGATGTCGAGGCGATGAAGACGATGAAGACGATGAAGCCGCGCCGGTTCCGCGGCAAGCTCCTCGCCGCCAACATCGTGCTCCTGCCCCTGCTCGCCCTGGCGCTCTGGACGGCGATCACGCTCAACTACACGTACTCGGACGGCGAGCGCATCGGCTTTCTGAACAAGCTCTCCCGGAAGGGCTGGCTCTGTAAGACGTGGGAGGGCGAGCTGGCGCTGTCGAACGTTCCGGGCTCGATGCCGGAGATCTTCCACTTCACTGTCCGGGGTGACGCCGTCGCGGCGAAGATTAACGCGGTCGCCGGGAAGCGCGTCGCGCTGCATTACGACCAGCACAAGGGTATCCCGCTCTCCTGCTTCGGCGAGACGCAGTACTTCGTCACGGACGTCACCCCCGTAGCGCAGTAAGGGGTGCCCAGGCTGGCATCACGGACGGAGGGTTTATACGGATACTCCGGATGGAGCCGGAGCATCCGTATACCCTTTGGTCGTTGATCCCTAGGCGCCAGCGCCCCGCGTCTCGCCCCTCTCCTGGCCCGTAACGTGCCACCCGGTTCCCTTCCCAACGAACCCACTTGCACGCGGAGGCAGCGATGGATAGAGGGATAGACTTCCTGAAGAGTCAGGTGAACAACGCGGTCATGCAGCACGCGACCTTCATCGAGAACCTCGAGGACCACGAGAAGCAGGCGGACGATGCGCGTTTCCGCGACCTCTGTGCGAAGTACATCCCGAATATGCGCGAGCACCAGCGCATGCTCGAGGAGTACCAGCGTCAGATCGGCGCCGAGACCGGCGTCGGGAAGAAGATGCTGGGCAAGGCGCTCGGCGTCGCCCGCGATCTGGCCGATGCGGCGCGCGAGAGTGACTTCCTGCGTCTGGTCGGGGACATCGTCACCTCGCGTCAGTCCGAGGACACGTTCAAGACCTTCCGCGAGGCAGGCCGTACGCTCGGCAACACGCAGCTCGCGCAGATCGGCGAAGTCGGCGAGCGGCATCACGACGAGTACGCGAAGGACGCGAACCGCCTGATACAGCAGATCTTCGTCGAGCACGTGCGCGGCGAGACGGTCACCTCCGCCACAACGACCAAGACGGCAGGCACGGCGCTGTAACAGCTCGGGCATCGGGACTCGGCACTCGGGAGCGGCACTCGGCTATAGCAGGGCGCGCCGTGTGACCGAGAGGGGCTCGCCGAGCAGCGCCGAGTCCACCCGCCCGCCGTCGGCGGGCCCCGGCCGAGTGCCGAGTCCCGATGCAGGTTTGCCCACGCGCGGCGGTTCACGTATAGTCCGCGCAATGAAGCCCCCCAGATTCGGGCCCGGCGCGGTAGTCGCCGCGGCCCTCATCGGGCCCGGAACGGTCACGACGTGCCTGCGTGCCGGCGTGGACTTCCGCTACGCCCTGCTCTGGGCGCTCACGCTGGCGACCCTCGGCACCATCATCCTGCAGGAGATGTCCGCGCGCCTCGGCGTCGCCGGCGGGGTGGGACTCGGGGAGGCGATCCGGCGACGATTCGACCGGCGCCGGCATCCGGCGCAGCACTGGCTCGCCGTCATCCTCATCGTCGCCGCCGTCGGCCTCGGGAACGCCGCGTACCAGACCGGTAATCTCCTCGGCGCCGCCGGTGGACTCCAACTCCTCGGCGGCGGGAGCGCACCCCTCTGGGGACTCGGCATCGCGCTCGCGGCGAGCGCCGTCCTGTGGACCGGCAGCTACGCCGTGATCGAGCGTGCGCTGGTCGGCATGGTCGCCGTGATGGCCATCGTCTTCCTCGTCACCGCCGCCGCCGTGGCCCAAGAGCCCACCGCGCTCATCGGCGGCGCGCTCGTGCCCCACGTTCCGCAGGACGGTGCGCTCGTCGCCCTGGCGCTCGTCGGCACGATCATCGTCCCCTACAACCTCTTCCTGCACGCGAGCGCCGCGCACGAGCGGTGGCGCCACGCACGCGATCTCCCCCTGCCGCGCTTTGACCTCGTCACCGCCATCACGCTCGGCGGCCTCGTGGCCATGGCCATCGTCGTCACCGGAGCGGGGCGCCGCGGCGCCGTTGTCGGGAGCCCGGCCGAGATGGCAACGCTCCTCGAGCCGCTGCTCGGATCGTGGGCGAAGGCGTTCTTCGCGCTCGGCCTCCTCGCCGCGGGCATGGCCTCCGCGATCACCGCGCCAATGGCCGCGGCCTACGCCCTGTCGGGCGTTCTGGGCTGGGTGCCGGACCTCCGCTCCCCGCTCCTCCGTACCGTGTGGCTCGCGGTGATGGCGACAGGTCTCGCGTTCACGCTCGCCGGCTTCCCTCCGGCGCCCGCGATCCTTCTCGCGCAGGCCGCGAACGGCATCCTCCTTCCCGCCGTCGCCACCTTTCTCCTCATGGTGATGAACGACACTCGCCTCCTCAAAGGCGCCGCGAACGGCTGGTTCGCGAATGCCCTCGGCGGCGGCGTCGTAGTCATGACGCTGGCGCTGGGCGCGGTAGCGATCTGGCGGTTGGTGGGGGCAAGGGGGGGGGACGCGCTCCTACCGCACCCACCCCTCCAGCTCGTTCCCCCGCGCCCCCTCCCGCCCACTCTTCAACGACGTGCGCGCCGCCTCCATCTGCGCGCGGAGCGCGTCGGGGCCGGTGCCGCCTTCCACGTTGCGGCGCTCCACCGAGCTCCAGGCCGAGAGCGCATCGAACACGTCGTGGTCGAAGAGCGGGTGCGCCGCGGCGAAGGATGCGTAGGGGAGCGAATGCAGTTCGCCGCCGTTCCCCTCGCTCTCGCGCACGAGCCTTCCCACGCTCGCGTGCGCCTCGCGGAAGGTCGCGCCCTTGCGCACGAGATAATCCGCCAGGTCCGTCGCCATCATCGTGCTCCCCAGCGCCTCGCGCATCCGCTCCCGGCGAAAGGTGATCTCGCCGAGCGCGCCCGCCGTGGCCGGGAGCACGAGGAGCATCGTGTCCACCGCGTCGAAGAGCGCGCGCTTGTCGTCCTGCAGGTCCTTGTTGTAGCCGCTCGGCAGCCCCTTCAGCGTGGCGAGGAGCGCCGTGAGGTCGCCGAGCACGCGCCCACCCGAGCCGCGCGCCAGCTCGAGCGCGTCGGGGTTGCGCTTCTGCGGCATCATGCTCGAGCCCGTCGTGTACGCGTCCCCGAACTGCACGAACCCGAACTCGCTCGACCCGAAGAGAATGAGGTCCTCGGCGAGCCGCGAGAGATGCGCGCCGAGCATCGCGCAGGCGAACAGGAGCTCGGCGACGAAATCGCGGTCGCCCACGGCGTCGATCGAGTTCTGCGTGATCCCCGAGAAGCCGAGGCTCCCCTGCAGGAGCACGCGCGAGATGGGGTACGCGCAGCCGGCAACCGCGCCGGAGCCGAGTGGGAGCGTGCTCGCCCCACGCGCCGCGGTGGCGAGCCGCACGCGGTCGCGGTCGAGCGGCCAGAAGTGCGCCAGCATCCAGTGCGCCGCGGCGACCGGCTGCGCGCGCTGCAGGTGCGTGTACGCCGGCATGAGCGCGTCGCGGAGCGCGACCGCGTGCGCGAGCATCACGCCCTGCAGCGCGCGCACGGCGGCGTCCAGCTCGGCGCAGGCATCCATCGCCCACAGCCGCGTGGCGGTCGCCACCTGATCGTTGCGGCTGCGCCCGGTGTGCAGCTTGGAGGCGACGTCGCCTACCTCATCGTGCAGCAGCCGGTCGATGAGCGTGTGCACGTCCTCATCCGCCGGCGCGGGGCTCGCGCCCGCGGCGAGTCGCGCGCCCACCGCGTCGAGCCCCTGCTCGAGGCGCTTGCTCTCGTCGAGCGTGAGGACGCCGGCGCCCCAGAGCGCGACCGCCCACGCCTTCGAGAGCCGGACGTCGTGCGGCCAGAGGCGGAAGTCCACGCCGATGGAGCGGTTGAGCGCCTCGAGCGCCGGCGCCGTCTCACCGGCGAAGCGCCCGCCCCAGAGCTTGTGCCCGCGCGCGGGCGCGTCGGCGAGGCCGGCGTCAACCGCGCGCGGCTCGGTCCGCTCCGCTGCCTGCGTCGAGCGCGAGACGGCGGGCGGCGGGGCGGGGCGGGAGGTGATGACGTCCACCTCGGGCGGCGTCATGCGCCCTCCCCCGATCCGGCAGCCGAGGCGGCAAGCGGCTCCCGCTCCTCGCGCGCCGTGAGCGGAGCGACCCGGGCGGTGTTCGGTGCCCGGACTGCCTTGCGTGGATCCCGTGCGGAGCCACGAGTGCCGCGGCCGTCGCCGGCGCCCGCGGTCTCCCGATCGCCGCGCGGCCTGTCGTGCGGCACCTCACTCGCGGCGGCGGCCGCCAGCTCGCGGTCCTTCACCGCGCGCACCCGCGCTGGGAGCGCGAACAGCCGGATGAATCCCCCGGCGTCGCTCTGCTCGTAGACGTCGTCCTCGCCAAAGGTGACGAAGCGCTCGTCGTACAGCGCCTCGGCGCTCTCGCGGCCGGCGACGATGACGTTCCCCTTGTACAGCCGGAGCGTGACCGAGCCGGTAACGCGCTCCTGCGTGACGTTCACGAACGCGTCGCACGCCTCCCGCTCCGTCGTCCACCAGCGCCCCTCGTATACGAGGTCCGCGTAGCGCGGCGCGATCGCGTCCTTCGCGGCGAGCGTGCGGCGGTCGAGCACGAGCTGCTCCAGCTCGCTATGCGCCGAGTAGAGGAGCGTGCCGCCCGGCGTCTCGTAGACACCGCGGCTCTTCATCCCCACGAGCCGGTCCTCCACGAGGTCGATGCGGCCGACCCCATGCCGCCCGCCCACGGCGTTGAGCGCGGCGACGAGCGCGACGGGGTCGAGCCGTTCGCCATTCACCGAGACCGGGGTGCCGCGCTCGAAGGCGATGGTGACGTCCTCAGGCGAGTCGGGCGTCTGATCGATTCCCGCCGTGAGGCCGAACAGGTCGTCGGGCGGCACGGCACCCGGGTCCTCGAGGATTCCCCCCTCGTGGGAGAGGTGCCAGAGGTTACGGTCGCGCGAGTAAATCTTCTCCTTCGTCGCGGCCACGGGGATCCCGCGCTCGGCGGCGTAGGCGAGGGCGTCCTCGCGGCTCCGGATGCTCCACTGGCGCCACGGCGCGATGACGGGGAGGTCGGGCGCGAAGGTGGCATAGGTGAGCTCGAAGCGGACCTGGTCGTTCCCCTTCCCCGTGCACCCGTGCGCGAGCGCGTCGGCACCCACGCGCCGGGCAACCTCCACCTGCCGCCGCGCGATGAGCGGGCGCGCCATCGAGGTGCCAAGCAGATACTTCCGCCCATAGATGGCACCCGCGCGGAGGGTGGGCCAGACGAAGTCGCGCACGAACTCCTCGCGCAGGTCCTCGACGTAGCACTCCTCGGCGCCCGAGGCGAGCGCCTTCTCGCGCACGCCGGCGAGCTCGCCCTCCCCCTGCCCGATGTCCGCAGCGACGCAGATCACGCGCGCGCCCGGGTACTGCTCGCGCAGCCAGGGGACGATGATCGAGGTGTCGAGGCCGCCAGAATAGGCGAGAACGATCGTGCGGATCATGGGCGCTCCAAGTAGGAATAAGTATTCACTCAGAGCGCATATTTAGTCTATGGCGGGGCGGGGGTCAAGGCGTTGATGGGAGGGAGGGATTTACGGACGGAGCAATGACTGGGGGATCAGCCTGGCGTGCTGTGCCTCGTTCCTGCACGTCTCGCCCCTCTCTCTTGCCAGCCGCATCGCTCACCGCGGAAAGATTAGCCAGGCCCAATGATAGACGCGCCTATCTCTATGCCATTGTGGCTCTTGCATCGCCTCACCTTCCTCCCATTATTGGGCTCGCGCAACGCCCTTCGTCACCAAGGCAGGGCCTATATGCTCGCGCTGTACTGTTCGAACGGCAATCAACTCGCGCGAATCCGAGCGGCGATCCCTGCGGACCAGTGCGTGATGGCGTCCGAGGACTGGAGTCGCTTCGAGCACGTCGCGCCCGCCGCCATCTGCTCGGTCATTGCGGTGGACTGGCTGTGCGACGACGCTATCTGCACCCGCCTCTTTGCCTTCCACCAGCGGTTCCCGCTCCATCCGGTCGTTCTCGTCACACGCAAGGACGCGGACAACGTTCGCCACCTCAAGGGCCTCCACGTACAGGAAGTAGTGTGGCCGAGCGAGGTGGCACAGACACTCTGGCCAGCAGTGCGACGAGCGTGCGCGCGCGACCTGCTCCACCGCCTCGCTGCCGCCTTCGTCAAGGCGGAGCGCCTCTCGGTCGAACTCCGCCAAGCGCTCGTGTCGGCATGCTGGAGCGAGCCACCGGTGCGGTCGGTCACCGTCCTCGCGCAGATGGTGGGCTGTGATCGCCGAACGCTCTGGCGGCACTGGCGGGACGCCGCCGGGCGGATGTCGCCGCTACGCCTCGAGGATGTGGTGCACTGGCTGCTTCTGCTGCGGGCAGCGGGCCGGAAGGGACCTAACCGGGGGTGGGCGGTCGTGGCGCGCGAGCTCAATATGCATGAGCATACACTCGCCCGGTCGGCGCGTCGCCTCGCCGGCTGCACGCTCAGCGATCTCAGTGCTGCCGGCCTGCCGGCGCTGACCACGACGTTCGTCCAGCAGGTGATTCATCCACTCACCGGCACGAGCGAGTGGAATGACATGGGTCAGTAGACAGGAGACTCGCCCGAAGCCGACCGTGAGTCGGCTCTGAACCGGGTACTCGAACGACCGGGGCTGGCCGTCGGTGGCCAGCCCCGGTCGTTCGAGTACCCGCGTGCAATGGGAGCGCTAGGGGAAGTTGATGTTGACCGTCGTCTCGCAGCGGAGGAACGTAGCACCCTGCGGATCGTAGCAGGTGTCGGTCCCGGTGCCGCCGTCGTTGCTGTCGGTGCCCGCGTTGCCGAAGACGAGGTCATCGCCGCCGTTGCCCTGCACGTCGTCGTCCCCTGCGTTGCCTTGCACGTTGTCGTTCCCGTTGCCGCCCTCGAGGAGGTCGTTGCCGGTCTGCCCTTCGACCAGGTCATTGCCATCCCCACCGTGGACGCGGTCATTGCCGTCGCCGCCGAATAGCCGGTCGTCACCGCCGAGGCCGCAGATGCGGTCGTCGCCGCCGAGGCCCTGGATGACGTCGGGGCCGGCACTGCCGATGATCACGTCGTTGCCCGGCGTGCCGACGATGTTGCCCGCGCCCGTGATGGTCGCGGGCAGCCCGAAGCACGTCCCGGTCGGGGGCGGGGGCGGCACGGATGCGGTCAACTCGCCCTTGATGCAGAGTCCGCCAAGGCTGCCGGGTGCCCCCGTGTTCACGGTCACGAGGACGGCGCCCGTGGCGATGTCGAACTTGTAGAACTGTCCGCTGATGATCCCCCCCGACCAGAAGGACGTCCCGTCCGGGTCGAGGTTGAGCGCGAACCAGAGGTCTTCGCCCGGCGCGTCGTAGGTCTGCACCACGGCGCCGCTCCCATTGACTCGCAGCACGTTCGTGCTGTGCGCGACCAGCAGACCGCCGCTGCCGTCGCCGGGCGGGAGCAGGCGGAGGGCGTAGGAATTGCCGCCGACGTCGGCGAAGTTAGCGAGCTGCGTGTTGGTCGCCACATTGAAGCGCCGGATCAGCCCGCCCTCGGAGGTATAGAACAGCGTCGCCTGGTCGGCGGCGAGCTCGACCCAGTCCGTCCCGCGCGGCCCGACCTGCGGGTCGAACGTCGCGACCGGGTTGCCCGCCGCGTCGAACTTCTTTACGTCACGGGCCCCGTCGGCGTGGCCGACGTAGAAGTTGCCCGCCGCGTCGAACACGATCGACTCCAACGATTGGTCGCCGGTGGGGATGTTCTGAACGATCGCGTGTGGCGACGCGTCATCGAAGACGACGACCCTATTGTTGCTGAAGTTGGTCGTGTACAGCCTGGTCAGGGTCGGGTTGAAGCCACATCCGGCCGAGAAGCCCGGGAGGCCCTGGCTGATGAACTCCTTGAAGATGCCGGCGTTGTTGTAGACGTTGTACCGCCCGTTGCCCACGGCCGCGAACACGTCGCCCACGTTCCAGCTGGTCGAGGCGATCGCAACGTCGAAGCTGGAGTCCTCGCCCGTCGGCGACCGGTCCACGCAGGCCGGAGCGAGGACGGACGCGACGAGAAGCGCGGCCAGGGTGGATAGTTTGCGGGGACTCGTGAACCGTTGCATCGTCTCCTCCGGTGGTGAGCACGATCGCGTCTGTGCGGGTCTCGACCCGCTCCTGCACGTTCTGCACGTTCTGCACGTTCTGCAGCTCTCCCCAATGCCACTCGCGCGGCTCGACTCTACCCCTTGATGGAGTAGGAGAGCCCACATCCATCAATCGATCAGTCGATGGATCGCCGCGGCGCGCACGATTCAGCCGGCGCCTACCGAAGCACAACAGCAGAACGTCCCAGATCGTCCCGCTTTGTCGCATTCTCCCCCGAGATCGCCGGTCGCACGAGCTAGGCGCCCGAACCGGGGCACCCACCGACCGATGGCACGCCGGACGTTCGCCCCGCGTCATGTCAAAGGAGATCATGAGCGTACACGACCCATGTCGTGTCGCGCTCACCGCACAGGCAGCCGTCTGACTGGCCGCGTGCCTGCAAGCGTCTAGCTCCCCGCCAGGGATTGCAGTCGCCGCGCGATCCGCTCGCGGGCCCCCGCCGAGCGGCAGACGAGGAGGATGGTATCATCCCCGGCGATGGTGCCGAGGACATCGGGCCATTCCTCGTGATCAATCGCGGAGGCGATGGGCTGGGCGCCGCCGGGGCGCGTGTGGAGCACGATCAGCTCGCCGACCCCATCCACGTTGACGAAGAGCTGTGGGAGCAGCCCATCGAGCACGGCGCCGCGTTCCACTTCCGGCGCGGCGGCGTCGGGGAGGGCGTAGCGGGCGCCGCCGTCGGCGGTGGGGATGCGCGCGAGCCGCAGCTCGCGGAGGTCGCGCGAGAGGGTGGACTGGGTCACGTCCCACCCGCGCTTGAGGAGTAGCTGCCGCAGCTCCTCCTGGCTCCCCACCGGGTGCTCCTGCACCATCTCGCGGATCGTGCTCTGGCGTTCGCGTTTGTTCATCGGGCAGAGCATAGCACGCGCCGCGCCGCCCGGCGAGCCGACACGAGCATCAAGAACCGAGAGGTCATACGCATGCTCCGGATTGGCCGGATGCGGCGGAGCGCTCTCTGTGGCGCACGAGGCCCTCGCGCCACGCCCACAAACAATGCTGTGTGGACTCGGCGGGAAAGACTCTCGCGCCACGGGGAGCGATCCGCTGTGATCCATCTCATCCGGAGCATGCGTATGAACCCTCCGGCCTGGATGCCGGACGCCGCCGCACGAGTGGCGATCTCCAAGGGGAAGGGATTGACACGGGAGGCGTGCAATAATATGCATTACCAATGCATAAAATCCCCGTGGGCGTGCTGGGCGCGAGCGGCTACGCCGGCCGCGAGCTCTGCGCCCTCGTCCTCCAGCACCCGGCACTCGAGCTGCGCTTTGCCGCCGCGAACGAGCGGCGCGGCGAGCGCGCCCGCATCGCCGGCCGCGAGATCACCTACGTCGCTCCCGACGACGCCCCGCTGGGCGGCGCGGCGCTCGTCTTCAGCGCGCTGCCTCATGGCGCCTCTGCCGAGTGGGTCGGGCGCGCTCGCGGTGCCGGTGCCAAGGCCGTGGATCTCTCGGCCGACCTCCGCCCGGGCAACGGCCACGCCAGCGACGCGAGCCATGGCGGCCCTGCCGCCGAGCGCGCGCCCTATGGCCTCACGGAGCTCATGCGCCCGGAGCTCAGCGGCGCCTCCGTCGTCGCCAATCCCGGCTGCTACCCCACGGCCATCCTCATGGCGCTCGCCCCGCTCCTCGTGCGCGGGCTCGTCGAGCCGGCCGGTACCATCTCCGTCTTCGCCGCGAGCGGCGTGACCGGCGCCGGCTCCTCGCCGCGCACCGAGCTCCTCTTCGCCGAGGTCGTCGAGGACTTCCGAGCGTATGCGCCTGGGAACACCCATCGTCACCTCGCCGAGATGCGCGCCGTCATCCGCTCGCTCGGCGGCGACCAGGATCTCATCTTCACCCCACACCTCTTGCCCGTAGCGCGCGGGATCCTGGCGACGATCACTGTTCCCGTCACCATGTCGCTCCCCGATGTGCTCGCCCCCTGGCGCGAGCACTACGCCGGCGAGCCGTTCGTCGAAATTTCCACACAGCCGCCGACGCTGCGCGATGTGGTGGGGCGCAACGTCGTCCGCATCTCCGCCACGCCGGTGGCCGATGTCCGGCAGCCGGCGCTCCTCGTCACCGCAGCGATCGATAACCTCGTGAAGGGCGCCGCCGGCCAGGCGGTGCAGAACGCGAACCTCCTCCTCGGCCTCGGCGAGACGCTGGGGCTCCCGGCATGAGGCGGCGTACGCCGCGCGGCGGCGCGCGCGCCGTGCACCCCACCGCGCCCATAGTGGTGAAGGTAGGGGGACGCGCGCAGGGCGATCCCGCGCTCCCCGCGCGCCTGGCCGCCCTCTGGCGCACCTCCGGGCGGGCGCTGGTCCTCGTGCACGGTGGTGGCGATGAGATCTCCACGCTCCAGCGCGCGCTCGGCGCCGAGCCGAGCTTCGTCGGCGGGCGGCGCGTGACGACGGAGGGCGACATCGCCACCGTCCGCATGGCGCTCTCCGGCGCGATCAACAAGCGGATCGTCGCGGCGCTCATCTCGCGCGGCGTCGAGGCCGTGGGGCTCTCGGGCGAGGACGCAGCGCTCATCGGCGCCCGGCGGATGACCACCGACGGTGGCGGGTCCCTCGGGCTCGTGGGCGCGCCGGAGCGCATCAACGCCGCGCTTCTCCGGCATCTGCTCGCCGGCGGCTACATGCCCGTCGTCTCGCCACTCGGGCGCGACCTGGATGGGGGCGGCAGCGCGCTCAACGTGAACGGCGACGACGCCGCCGCCGCGATCGCCACCGCGATCGGCGCGCGCGAGCTCTTCTTCCTCGCCGACGTCGCGGGTGTGCTCGTGGATGGCACCCCGGTGGAGGGGCTCGACGCCGATGACGTCGCAACGCTCATCGCCGGTGGTACCGCCGCGGGTGGCATGGCGGCGAAGCTGCAGGCGGCCGTGGGCGCGCTGCACGGCGGCGTCCCGTCGGTTCGCATTGGGGATCTTTCCGCACTCGGCGACGTCGCGCGTGGCACGACGGTGACGCTTTCACGGAGTCTGGTATGACGGGAATACGGCAGGGCATCGGTCATCGGTCATCGGTCATCGGGTCTCGGCACTCGGCTGTGGATTCAGGCTCCGCGGGGCCGAGACAGACGCCGCCGGCAGTGCCGAGCGCCGAGCGCCGAGCGCCGAGTCCCGATGCGCTGCTCCCCATCTACAAGCGTCCCGCGGTGGAGTTTGTGCGCGGCGCGGGCGTCGAGCTGTTCGACGCCGAGGGGCACGCCTATCTCGACTTCGTGAGCGGGATCGCGGTGAACGCGCTCGGCTATGGCGACGCGGGGCTCGAGCGCGCGATCCGCGAGGCCGCGGCGACGGGAATGTTGCACACCTCCAACCTCTATCACACCGCGCCGGCGCGCGCGTTGGCGGGGGCGCTCGTGTCACGCTCGTTCGCGGCGCACGCCTTCTTCTGCAACTCCGGCGCGGAGGCGAACGAGGCCGCGTTCAAGTTCGCGCGCCGGTGGGCCGGCGGCACGGGCGGCGCGGGGAAGCACGAGATCATCGCGCTCCGCGGAAGCTTTCACGGGCGGCTCTTCGCGTCGCTCGCCGCGACGGACCGGCCGGGCTATCGCGCGCCCTTCCGCCCGCTCGCCGGCGGCGTCTCGATCGCCGAGCGGGATCTCGCGCAGCTCGACGCGGCGCTGGATGCGGAGACGGTGGCCGCGCTGATCGTGGAGCCGGTGCAGGGCGAGGGCGGTGTGCGCGTGCTCGACGCCGGCTTCCTGCGCGAGCTGCGCGCGCTCACGCGCGAGCGGCGCGTGGCGCTCATCTTCGACGAGGTGCAGTGCGGCCTCGGGCGGACGGGGCGCCTCTTCGCGCATGAGTGGACGGGCGTGGAGCCGGACATGATGACGCTCGCCAAGCCGCTGGCCGGCGGGCTCCCCATGGGGGCGACGCTCGTGTCGGCGGAGATCGGGGCGGCGATCAAGCCCGGTGACCACGCGACAACGTTCGGCGGTGGGCCGTTCGTCGCCTCGGTGGCGCTGCATGTGGTAGAGCGTCTCGCCGATCCCGCGCTCCTCGCCGCGGTCCGCGAGAATGGCGCGTGGCTCGGCGAGCAGCTCGGGGCGCTCGCCGCACGATCGCCACGGGTGCGGGCGACGCGAGGCGTGGGGTACATCTGGGGCGCGGACGTCGCGGAGCCGGCGGCGGGCGTGGTGGCGCGCGCGCTCGCGGCGGGCCTCCTCATCTGCTCGGCCGGCGAGTACACCATCCGGCTGCTCCCGCCCCTCATCGCCACGCGCGATGACCTGGCGCGCGGCGTAGCAATCCTGAACGAGGTGCTCGCCGCGTAAACGCGCGGCGTGGGGAGTGCGCGGACGACGAGCGGGCGCAGCAGATGAGGCCGCGCGGATTGGCAGTGGTCGAGTCTGCTGGCGCACGAGTTGCCCCTGTGTAGTCCATGCTTCGCACCGCAGTCCTCGCGCTCGCCGCGTGCCTGATCGGGGCGCCGGCGGCGGCGCAGACCGCCGACGACGAGCTGTTCGATCCGGGGGACAAGGTTCTCGGCCTGTTCGTGATCGGACAGATCGGCTTCGTTCCGGCATTCAGCATCACCGGGCGCGGGGCCGACGCGGTCATCGATCCGAGAGGCGGTTGGGGAACGAGTATCGGCCTGCAGGTAGGGTATGGATTGCGGCCATGGCTCATGCCCTACATCAGCGTGGACCGCTCGGATCACAACGCGCCCGACGCGATCGCGCAGAGCGCGTACTCGCTGCACCACATCGAGGTCGGCGCACGCTTCTTTCGCCACCTGGACTCACGCCCGAAGCTCGTTCCACATGCGGACATCGCGGTGGGCGCACGCCAGCTGTTTTCGGGGCGCGCGGTCAGTCCGATCACCGGCGACGCCGGGCGGTTCTTCCTCACCGGGCGTGCGCTCTCCCTTGGCGCGGGCGTGCTCTACTTCGTGAAGGAGTCGCTCGCGCTCGATGGCTCCGCGTACGTCGGCTATGGCTCCTTCACGCGCGTGTCGCTCCCGAATGCGGCGCAGCGCGACATCAATACGGACAACACGCTCACGACCCGGCTCCGCGTCGGCGTCGCCTGGATCCTCGGCCCGCCATGACTCGGGACGCGCTGCGCCCGAGTTGAGAGCGAACTGCACATATCACATAACCGTCGCGCCCGTCACGACGCGGACACAACGATCGTATGGTGGCTGACGTAGAGTAGGTCAGCGAGGCGAGCGTACTCGACATGCGTGACGGTCGCGCACGCTGAATCGTGACGAAGGTCGCTGCGCACAACGTGCCGACACCGCAGGATGCGCGTGTTCGACGTTTGCGTCCGTACTTTGACGACGTTATCTTCGGGCGTTCAGCAGGACCCAACGACACGTCCGTGCCGTTGGTTGTGAACCGGGAGGACCGGGAGGACAGTCGGTTCTCCGCTCCATGGAGGAAATCTGTCTATGAAGCGCGTTTCAATCGGTGTTGCTGCTCTTGCTACCGTGGCGCTCGTGGCCGCTGCCAGTGCGCAGCAGGCCGTTCAGTCCGCTGCGGCGCCGGTGCGGAGCGGGAGCGTTACCTCGATGCCGCGCAGCTCGAGCACGCAGAACGCCATGCAGAACACGATGATGGTAGACAACGGCATGAAGCTCGGCCTCTCGCTCGGCGCGAACGTGCCGATGGGCGATCTGGGCGATGGCGTCAAGCTCGGATACGGCATCTCCGGGCTCCTCGCCTTCCAGCCTGCCGCACTCCCCTTCGGCCTCCGTGCGGAGGTCGGCTATGATCGCTTCGCAGTTGATGTCCCGGACGAACTGAAGGACTTCTACGATGACGTCAGCGTCGTCAAGGGCCTCCTCAACGCTGTCGTCAAGTTTCCCGGCGAGGGCCTGAGCCCGTACGTCATGGGCGGCATTGGCATCTTCCGCAGCAGTGGCGGCGGCAGCGGCAGCACCGCCGACCAGCGCTCACTCGGCACAGTCCGACGCAGCAACGAGTCGTCGACCGATTTCGGCTTCGACCTCGGCGGCGGCATCAACTTCCAGCTCTCCGGTTTCGCCTCCTTCCTCGAGGCCACGTACACCAGCGTCCGGGGTGACGGAGACAGCTCCGAGTACATCCCGGTCCGCTTCGGCGTCATGTTCCCGATCGGCGGCGGCGGCACCACGACAGGCGGCAACAAGTAAGCTCTTTCTCACCGTTGCACACCGCCCCACCACGTGGTACCACGTGGTGGGGCGGTTTTTTTCACGCCATGACCGAGCCTCAGGTTCAGCCTCAGCTTCACGGAGAACATTCCGCCATGCTCACCTCCCCTGTCGCCGCACGATCCGCACGATCCGGCCTCGCGTTCTCCCTCCTCCTCAGCGCCGCCTGTGCCCTTGCGCCGGCCGCGCGTGCGCAGGCGTTCAACCCGATCAAGTTCGGCGTCGCCGGCGGCGCCGCGTTCCCGACCGGCGATCTCGCCGACGTGGCGAACATCGGCCTCACCGGCCAGGCGATGCTCGGCATCTCCTTTCCTACGTACCCGGTCGGTCTCCGCCTCGATGTCGCGTACACGCGCATGGGCATCGACTTCGGCGAGTTCGAGGATCTCTGCGGCGAGTTGGGCGCGACGTGCGACTTCAGTGGGAACTTCAACGTCATCTCCGGCACGTTGAACGGCATCGTCGTGATCCCGACCACCTCCGTGATCCGCCCGTACCTCGTCGCCGGCGGCGGCATCTTTCGCCAGAAGGCCTCCGTCGATGGAGACTTCAGCGGCATTGAGGCACGGCGCGCGCTCCGCACCGCACGCGCGCGCCGCGCCGCGGCGGGCCTCGCTACGCAAGGCGTCCGCCCGCAGTCGCAGACGACCGGCGACGAGGACCCGTTCAGCGGTGCGAGCGAGACCGAGACGCGGCCAGGCGTCAACGTCGGCCTGGGGATCCAGTTTCCGGTCGGCCGCCGCTCCGCGTTCCTCGAGGCGCGCCTCGTGAACATCTTCAACAAGAAGGACGACGATGGCAGCGGCGGCTCGCTCCGCTACATCCCGATCACCATCGGCTTCATGTTCTGAGTGTGCTGAGTGTGCTGATCGGGCGAGTGTCCTCGCCCGGCGACGCTCGCGTGTCACGACGAGTGGGCAGGTTCGGGTGGATGGGCGGCGGGGCATGGCGCACAAGCGCCGCCGCGGCAACATGTTGACCGGGGGCACGCGCTCGGCACCGCGCGTGCTTCGTCGCATCGGCAACCGTCACCGGACAGTCGTCATGCGCCACACGCCGCACCTCCATCGCTCCACGATCGCCCCGTCCATCATCCTCGCCGCACTGTCGGCCTGGGTCGGCCTCCCCGTCCTCTCGCCGCCCGCACGGGCGCAGGGCCCTGTCGCCGTCAGCGCGTTCGTCGCGCGGAACGGCGCCCTCCCGAGCAACCCGACACTCGGCGGCCTCGCGTTCTCGACCTATACCGGCCCACTCGGGTTCCGGCTCTCCGGCGCGATGCACCTCACGCAGACCGGCCGCGTCACCGAGTTCGACAGCCCGCGGCTGGGCGTCGGGGCATGGAGCGCGGACGCCGATCTCGTGCTCGCGCCGCTTCGCTCGGCCGGGATCCTCAAGCTCGCGACCCTGGGCTTCTCCCCGTATGCATTCGTGGGGCTCGGCGGGCACGGCCTACGCCTCCGCGAGCTGCCAGACACGAACATCGCCACCTGGAGCTACGGCGCCGGCGCGCACCACTCGCTCATTGGCGGGCTCGGCATCGAGGGCGAGGCACGCTACCGCCAGCCCCTGCACAAGGATCGCGCGCTCCCTGCCGGCTTCGCGCCCGCCTGGGAATACCGCGCCGGGCTCAGCATCTCCTTCGGCGGAGGCTCGCGTCACCGTCGAGACACCCGCTTCAGCACCACGGCGATGACGTACAGGGTGGAGCGCGAGAACGCCACGACGGAAGCCGAGCGCGAGAGCGCGGAGGACGGCGCTGGCGCAATCCGTCGGGATGACCTTCGGGATGACCGTCGGGATGACGCGCGGCGTGAGACGCGCGACGAGGAGCGCGCCGGCGACGCGGACGCGGACGATGCGGGAGCCGCGAACGGAAGCGGCACGCTCATCAGCACGCGGCGAGTGATCGACACCGCGGACGACTTCCTCGGCACACGCTACCTGTACGGCGGCACGAGCCCGGGCACCGGGTTCGACTGCTCCGGGTTCGTGCAGTACGTGTTCGCGCGGCAATCCGTGCGGCTCCCGCGTACCTCGCGCCAGCAGGCGCGCGTCGGTGAGAAGGTGCCGGCGTCGGTGCGCTCGTTGCGACGCGGCGACCTCGTGCTCTTCGCGCACGACGGCGTGCGGGTGGACCACGTGGCGATCTACGCCGGCGGCAACCGGATCATCCACTCGAGCTCGAGCGGCCGAGGCGTGCGATACGACGACCTCTCCACCGAGCGCGGGAAGTGGTTCGTGTCGCACATGGTCGCGGCGCGGCGCGTGGCGAACACGCGCAAGGACGTCGCCGACCTGCTGCGAGTGTTCGATGAGGCCGCGCGCGGTAACGCCTTCTCCGGTGACGACGAGCTCGACCCACCCGATCGTGCCCCCGCGCCACGCCCGCGTCAGTGAAACCGGCTCTGGCCTCCGGGCGTAGAGCTTCGACGACGAACCGTTACCGTGAGGGACATAGATCCATGCACCGTTCCATGCACCGCTCCAGACACAGACCCATGCGTGCGCTGAGAACGCTTCTGCTATGCGCCGGAACGATCGCCGCCGCCGCGCCCGTGCTTCCGCTTCATTCCCAGGTGCTCGAGCCCGGGTATGCCCAGCGCCGGGCGGCGAGGCCGAGCCGCACGTTCGGCGGGCTGGATCTGCTGGTGATGCAGCCCATTGGCGAGTTCGGCGACTTCGTGGATGTGGGCGGCGGCATCGGCGGCCACCTCATCCAGCAGCTCGACCGGCGCGGCATCACGGCGCTTCGCTTCGACCTGGGCTTCGTGGTGTACGGCTCGGAGACGAAGCGCTTCAATCCGTTCCCCCGGATCGAGGCGAAAATCAACACCGACAACTCGATCTTCTTCGCGGGCGTGGGGCCGCAGCTCATGGTGCCGAACGGGAAGCTCCGGCCGTACGTCAGCGGCTCCGCCGGCCTGTCGTACTTCGCGACGAACTCGTCGCTGGAAGGTGCGGACGCGGGATACGAGGACCTGCTCAACACCACGAACTTCGACGACGCCACCTTCGCGTATTCCGGCATCGCGGGGCTCTACATCCCCTTCAAGTCGAAGCGGCGCCCGGTCTCGCTCGACGTGAGCGCGCGCTACCAGAACAACGGCGTCGCGAGCTACCTGCGCGAGGGGAGCATCATCGACAACCCGAACGACAACGGCTACAGCGTGGTGCCGATCCGCTCGCGCACGGACTTCGTCGTGTACCAGCTCGGCGTGTCGATCGGGTTCTAGGAGCGAGAGAAACAGTCGTGTGACAGTGCGCGAATCGCCCTGGCGCCTCGGAGGTTGCTCCGGCGCCAGGGCGATTCGTTTGCGTCCTTGCAGCCCTCGCCTCAGCGGCGCTCGGCGCTCGCGGCCGCGCACCCCGTCAGCGGAGGGCGCGCCAGCCGAGCGTGATGCCGAACTGGGTCGGTGCATCCTCGAGGAAGATCTTTCGGAAGCCGAAGCCCAGCGTCATGCCGGGAGTGAGATTCTCGACCGCCACACCCCCACCGAACATGAAGCGCATGCCGGTCTCCGAGCATTCGCTCTCACACTCTCCGCCCGCCGACACCCGACCGAGGCCGATGCCCGGTGAGAGAAATGGCACGAATTGAGGACCGGTGGCGGCGCCGAACGACAGCGCCACCGGGAGGCTCAGCGCACCGGATAGGACGTATCCGTCACTGCCACCCCCCGTCGGCTTGCCGAACCCGACCGCCGGGTTGAGGCCAATGCTGACAGCGCTGCTGCCGCGCTCGGCGCCAAGGGTGGAGCGAAGGAGTGGCACCGTGGCGTCGCCCCCAACCATGATGACATTGCCGCAGTCGGAATCGTCAGCGCACGGCGGGAGCATGAGGCCGAACGTGAGCCCAAGCCGCCCGCCGGCGCCCATGGGGAAGTCACCACCGATCCCGAAATTATTGACTGCTCCATCGGCGTCTTCGAAGGAATAGCGACCGTACCGTGCACTGAACCCGTTTCCGGTGCGCCCCTCCCTCGACGGGGACAGCATCGGGAGTGGTGGGAGCGCCCCGACGGGCGTCAAGATCAGCGCGAAGTAGGCGGCAGCGTCCCCTGCATCTTGCGCTCGAGCCCTCGGCGCGGTCGCGGAGAGAAGTACCGGTACTACTACTACAAGGACAGCGGCGAGCCGACGCATGCATCCTCCCTGTGTGGTGTGCCGGTAGCATGCGCCTCCCGCGTGGCGTCGAGAATACGTCGGGAGACGTAGACGGCGCGTGCGGTTACGTAGGAACGGAGGCCGGCGCGCATTAAGATAGAGCGGCCATCCACCGGACTGTCCCATGCCTGTTCGCGCATCACTCGCCGCCGCCGCCATCGCCGCCATCGCTCTCGCGGCCGTCGCGCTGCCCTGCCAGGCGCCGCGGGGTGGCGCGACCCTCGATACCGCCGAAGCGCGACGCGTGTTCGAGGGGAACGTCGACGCCATCCACAAGCGCGACCGCGCGCGCTACCTCTCCTATTACCTGCAGACCGAGCGCCTCGCGCGGAATGGACCCGGCGGGCTCGACCTGGGCTTCGCGGACTGGTCCGCCCGGCGCGACTCCACCTGGCCCGACACGCTCGTCGCGCGCGATCTGCGCCTCGTGCCGCTCGCGCCCGGCGTCGTCTATGGCACGTACCACTATCGCGTGACGCAGGCTGGCGTCGCGAGCGAGGGCGTCTCCGAGCGCGTCTTTCTCCGCACGCCCGCCGGGTGGAAGATCGCCGTGAGCACCGCGTTCGGGCTCCCCCATGACGCGGCACCGCCCCCGGTCGCGCTCGTCGGCGGCACGCTCGTCAACCCGGGGGCGCCGCCCGTCCTGAACGCCGTGATCGTGGTACGCGGCGGCCGCGTGGTGTGTGCGGGCCCGCGCGCCGCGCGTGGCGCGCCAGGCGGTGGCGCCGGGTGCGCGCTCCCGCCGGGCGTGGAGGCCGTGGATGTCTCCGGCGCCTTCATCACGCCCGGGCTCATCGACGCGCACGTCCACTACTCGCAGACCGGGTGGGTGGATGGCCGCCCCGACGCGCTGGACGTACGCGCCGAGATGCCGTACGACTCGGTCGTCGCGGCGCTCGAGCGGCGCCCGGAGCGCTTCGATCGTGCGTACCTCTGCTCGGGCGTCACCGGGGTGTTCGACGTGGGCGGCTACACATGGACGATCGCGATGCAGCGCCGGAACGAGGCGAGCCTCGCGGCGCCGCGCCTCGCTGCCACCGGCCCCCTCATCTCCAGCATTGACCACTGGGTGAACCTGCCGACGATGCGGCAGTTCATCCACATGCGCGACGACTCTACCATCCGCGCCACCGTACGCTCGCTCACGAAGCTCGGCGCCTCCGCGATCAAGGTCTGGTATCTCCAGCTCGGAGACTCCCTCATGGCGCGCACCCGGCCGCTCCTCATGGCCGCCGGGGAAGAGGCGCGGAAGGCGAACGTTCCGCTCATCGCGCACGCGACGGAGCTGCCGACCGCCAAGGACGCGCTCGCCGCGGGGGCAAAGGTGCTCGTCCACAGCGTGGAGACGGCAGAGGTGGACGACGAGTTCATCGCCATGGCCAAGCGCAACGGCACCATCGTGATCCCCACGCTCACCGTGCGCGAGGGGTACGCCGACGTCTACATGGGGCGCTCGCCGGCCGCGCGCTATCCGCTCGACTGCGTGGACCCGGCGACGCGCGCGAAGCTCGAGCGCGCACTCCCGGAAGCCCAGCGCGCGATGGGCGCGAGCCTGGTGCGGAGCGGCATGTGGGACCGCCAGCGCGCGACGATGGACGCGAACCTGAAGCGCCTGCGCGCGGCGGGCATCCCGATCGCCACGGGCACGGATGCGGGGAACCCCGGCACCGCGCACGGGCCGAGCATCTACCGCGAGATGGAGGCGATGCAGAGCGCGGGGATGCCGGCGGCCGAGGTGCTGGCGTCGAGCACGATCGTGGCGGCACGCGCGATGGGGCGCGAGCGCGAGCTGGGCACGCTCGAGGCGGGGAAGCTCGCCGACCTCGTCGTCCTCGACGCCGATCCCACCGCAGACATCGCGAACGCCCGCCGAGTGCGGCTGGTGATGAAGGGTGGCGCGCTGTATGGGCGATCGGAGCTGCTGCCTGTGGTGCTGCCTGTGGGGCCTCGATGAATCAGGAGCCGCGATTCATTCCGCTCGCGTTCGAGCACCGTGCGCCCCACGACTCGGCAGCCCGCGCGCGCGGGTTCTACGAGGAGCTGAACCGGCGGCGCACGACGCGCCACTTCTCGGGCGAGGCGGTGCCGCGCGAGCTGATCGAGTATGCCATCCGGACGGCTGGCACCGCGCCGAGTGGCGCCCATCAGCAGCCGTGGACCTTCGTGGCGGTGTCGGACCCGGCGCTCAAGCGGCGCATCCGGGACGCCGCGGAGGCGGAGGAGCGCGAGAACTACCAGGGCCGGATGCCGCCCGAGTGGCTGGAGGCGCTGGCGCCCCTCGGGACGGACGAGCACAAGCCGCATCTCACCGACGCGCCCTGGCTCGTGGTGGTGTTCCGGACGCTTTACGGCTACTCCGCGAGCGGTGGCAAGCGACCGTACTACTACACGCAGGAGTCCTGCGGCATCGCGGTGGGGCTGTTCATTGCCGCGGTGCACCACATGGGGCTGGTGACGCTCACCCATACGCCGTCGCCCATGGGCTTCCTGGGGAGCGTGCTGGAGCGGCCGGAGAACGAGAAGGCGTTTCTGCTGATGCCGGTCGGCTACCCGGCAGCCGGAGCGCGGGTGCCGGACCTCCAGCGCCGGTCGTTAAGCGAGATCGCGGTCTGGAAGGAGTAGGGAGCAGCGGACGACAACAACGAGAACGGCCGGCA
>JBBJNN010000168.1:0-7340 GCA_037720885.1 Gemmatimonadaceae bacterium
CCGTCGGCGGCGTCCAGTCCAACCACGCCCGCGCCACCGCCGCCGCCGCCGCGAAGCTCGGCCTCGGCTGCACTCTCATCGCGAACGGCTCGCCTCCCGACCGCCTCACGGCCAACGCGCTCCTCGATTCCCTCCTTGGCGCCCGGGTCGAGTACATCGCCACGCGCGAGGAGCGGGCGCAGGCCCTTCGCGACACGGCCGAGCGACTGCGCCGTGAGGGTCGTACCCCGTACGAGATTCCACTTGGCGCATCGACACCGGTCGGCGCGCTCGGCTTCGTGCGCGCGGTCGGCGAGCTGGCGCGCCAGCGTGTCGCGCCAGACGTGATCGTCCACGCGTCATCGTCCGGCGGCACCCAAGCCGGGATCGTCGCCGGCTGCATGCTGCACGGTCTCGCGACGCGAGTCATCGGGGTCAGCGCCGATGACCCGGCCGCCGAGCTCCGTGCGCGCATTCGAGCGATCATCTCGGGTCTAGGGAGCGAGGTCGGCGTGGATGGCGAGACGCTCGCCGCGGCGGCGGAGATCGAGGTGGATGATACGTTCGTGGGCGACGGCTACGGGAAGCCAACCGACGCTTCGCGCGAGGCACAGACGCTCGCCGCGCGTAAGGAAGCGCTCTTCGTGGATCACACCTACACGGCGAAAGCGCTCGCCGCGCTCATCGCGTACGCGCGGAGCGGCCGACTCGGTGGCGCGCGTACGGTGCTGTTCTGGCATACGGGCGGCCAGGTAGGGCTGTTCGCGTAGCGCGCTGGCGCCAGGCGCTTCATTATGGTGGGGCGCCAGCGGCCGGAGAAAAAAGCTCGCGACCTGGCGCCCGTCTACCGCTCCTCACTCGTTCTTCCCGGGGGCACGATGACCCAGCAGTCCACGCTCCTTCCCGACGCCGTCATGGCCAACACCACCGCGCCGGCCGAGCGGGCCACCGATCCCCGCGTCGGCACGATGGCCGACGGGCTGGTCGGCTCGGAGATCCTCAAGATCGCGGCGGAGATTCGTGCCCTGCGGGAAGGCGGCGAGGAGATCTGCAATCTCACGGTCGGCGACTTCGCCCCCACCGAGTTTCGCATCCCGCGCTTCCTCGAGGCGCGCATACGCGAGGCGCTGGAGCGCGGCGAGACGAACTACCCGCCGTCCGAGGGAATGCGCCCACTGCGGGATGCAGTTCGCGCCTTCTACAAGGAGTGGCTCGGTCTCGAGTACCCGCTGGAGTCCGTCCTCATCACGGCCGGATCGCGCCCGGGCATCTTCGCGACGTTCAGCGTGCTCGTGGATCCCGGTGACCGCGTCGTCTATCCGGTGCCATCCTGGAACTCGAACCACTACTGCTACCTGAGCGGCGCGACCGGCGTGCCGGTCGTCTGCCATAGCGACGACGCGTTCCTCCCCACCCGCGCGCTGCTCGAGCGCGCGGTGCGCGGCGCGCGGCTGCTCGTCCTCAACTCCCCGCTCAACCCCACTGGGACCGCATTCGATGCGGGCACGCTCGGCGACATCTGCGACCTGGTACTGGAGGAGAATGCACGGCGCGGACCCGGCGAGCGGCCGCTCTACCTGATGTACGATCAGGTGTACTGGACGCTCACCTTCGGCGAGACGGAGCACGTGAATCCCGTCTCGCTCCGTCCGGACATGGCGCCGTATACCCTGCTCATCGACGGGATCTCGAAGGCGTTCGCGGCGACGGGCGTCCGTGTCGGCTGGATGGTCGGCCCCGCCGACGTGATGCAGCGCGCCTCCCACTTCCTCGGCCACGTGGGCGCCTGGGCGCCCCGAGCCGAGCAGGTCGCGACGGCGCAGCTACTCGGCGCCCGAGAGGAGGTAGCCGCATTCCGCGAAGAGATCGTGCGCGGCGTGCGTCTGCGGCTGGACGCGCTCTACGATGGGCTGATGGCGTTCAAGCGCGACGGACTCGCCGTGGATGCGATCACGCCCATGGGCGCGATCTATCTGAGCGCGCGCTTCGCCCTCAACGGCGCGCGCACCGCTGCCGGCGCCGTGCTGCGCACGAACGAGGACATTCGGAGGTATCTCCTCCGCGAGGCGGGATTCGCCGCGGTCCCCTTCCAGGCGTTCGGAGCTCGCGACGAGAGTGGGTGGTTCCGCCTCTCCGTGGGCGCGGTGTCGCTCGCCGAGGTGGAGCGGACGCTCCCGCGTCTTCGCGCCGCGCTCGAGGCGGTGCGGCGCGCCTGAGGTCGCGCGGTGGGCGCTGCCCACTGGCCGGTCGCGGGGGTAGAAGGTGCCCGGGTAGCCGTCTATTGTTGATGCGGTCACCCGCTTCGGCGCGGCGGCCGTAGTGTCGCCAGGCCAGCCCTCGAACGGGGCGCCGCACAGCCTATCCCATCACGTTGCACTCTTTCGTGAGGTTCCCCCGTGTCTGACCGCCACCACCTGACGAGCCCCACACATCGCCGCGGCTTCCTTGGGCGCCTCCTGAGCGGCGCCGCGGTCCTCGCCGGTGGGGGCGCGGCCGCACCGCTCATCGCGCAGGGCGTGACACCCGGGTCGGGTGGGGCGCCCGGCCCCGTGCCTTCGGGCGCGCCGCGCGGTCCGTGGGACGTCACATGGGCAGACAGGCTGACGGCGAAGCACAAGCAGGTGTTCGACGCGCCCGAGATCGCGGAGGGAACGGCGCTCCACCAGGCGCGGACGTTCATGCGCGGGTATGCGGACGTCTACGGGGAGAATGACTCCGACATGAACGCCGTGCTCGTCTTCCGGCACGCCGGCCTGCCGGTCGTCCTCGGGGACCCGGTGTGGGAGCGATACGAGCTGGGGAAAGCGCTCAAGCTCAAAGACCCGACGACGGGCAAGCCGGCGAGGCGGAATCCCTTCACGAACGTGAAGGCCAGCGACAAGCATTCGATCGTGTGGCCCGACGGCGGCCTGGATACACTGATTGGCCGCGGCGCGACCGTGCTCGCCTGCAATCTCGCGCTCATGGGATTCGCCGGGCGACTCGCGACGAAGTGGAAGGTGAAGAGCGCCGACGTGCAGAAGGAGCTTCGTGAATCGCTCGTGCCGGGGGTCATCGTCATGCCGTCCGGCATCTTCGCCGTGGCACGGGCGCAGGAGGCGGGGTGCAACTACATCCGCGCGACGTAGGGTACGTCGGTGCGGCTCGCCGCTCGCGCAGGCGGAGTAGACTGCGCGGAGTTTGGAGGGGAAACAGAGAGCCCCCGGAGCGGCGGCACGCCGCGCCCCGGGGGCTCTCGCGCTGGTAGGTGCTGATCCGTTTGGTTCAGCGTCACGACGTGCAGTGACCGGATCTGCTCCCTCGTCTGCACCGCCGCGGTCGGCGGGCAGAGGCCCAAAGCTAGGCTCGGGCAACGAATCGCGGCCAGCGACCTCCGCGATCGGCCTGCCGGGGCTGAACGACCGGCGAGGCTGTCGGCTCACAGCGTCCTGCTGCCGACCCGGTGCTTGGAGTATGACCGCCTCCGCGCGCCGCGCGTTACACACGAAGTGAACGCGAGGGTATGGTACACATCCAGCCTTCCGCGTGCAACAGTGAATAACCGCGAGGCTGGTTGTGACATCACCTTCGGACGACCGCGGAACGGCGGAGGCCAGCGGCGCACTGAGTGTGCATGTGGGTGACCCTCACTCCCCGTATGGGACCCAGATGTTCTTGACCTGCACCGCCTCGCGGAGAAACTCGCGCCCCTCGCCATCACGTGGATCGAGCCAGTCGCGCGGCCCCGTCTCCACCCATGTCCGCTTCATGTTCGACGCCGACGCGAGCTCCACCGATTTGCCGCCTGTGGCGCCACCGAAGTACCACACGGCGTCCACGTCATCATGCTCGGCGAGCACACGGCTCAACGCATTCTTGTCGCCGGTGACGATGTTGACCACACCGCCCGGGATGTCGGAGGTCTCGAGGACGCTGTAGAAGTCGGTCCCGGCCAGTGGATGTGCCTCGGATGGGATGGCGACCACGGTGTTCCCCACCGCGACCGCCGGCGCCACGAGCGAGATGAAGCCGAGGAGCGGGAACTCCTCCGGGCACGCCAGGCCGACCACGCCGA
Organism: Gemmatimonadaceae bacterium; assembly: GCA_037720885.1. Taxonomy (GTDB): domain Bacteria; phylum Gemmatimonadota; class Gemmatimonadetes; order Gemmatimonadales; family Gemmatimonadaceae; genus JACMME01. The sequence goes on from JBBJNN010000168.1 coordinate 4,034, forward strand.
TCGGCTCGTTCATCGCTAGCGCCACGCCGCGGATCGGGACGTTGTGAACCGCCCCGTCGTGCTTGTCCGCCCACGCCGCGTAGGTGAAGAGCCGTGAGATGGCGGCCTCCACTTCGCGCCGGGCGTCGCCCCGTGAGCCACCAGTCATGGCGCTGATACGGTGCCCGATCTCCGCGGCGCGGACGGCCAGGTTCTCGGCCGCGTAGTAGAGGATCTGCGCGCGGTTGTGGCCAGTGGCGCGCCCCCACGCGGACGCCGCGTGCGCGGCCTCGACGGCGTTCCGGATATCCTTGCGATTCCCCTCCCCTACCTCGCCCACCGTGCGCCCGCCGACGCCGCGAATCTGTCGGCTGTAGCCGGAGTCCGGCCGGGCCTGCTTCCCGCCGATGAAGAGCTTGGGGGTGCGGTCGATCGGGGGGAGTGGAGGCGAGCCATCCGTGGGCGCGCCGGGCTCCAACGGCGCGCCATCGCGCCATGAATCATCCTCCTCCGCATCGGAATGGTGATGCACTGCGGGACGATCGAGGTGATCTTGCTTTTCGGGGGGGGCCCCCCGCGCGCCGTCCGACGCTTCGTCGTCCACCCGAGAACGTGTCTTGCCACCATCGGTGGACACCCGGCCGGGTGCCGAGTCCCGCGTCAGATATTCCCACATCCCCTCACGCCCGCCCTCGCGCCCGAAGCCGCTCTCGCGATAGCCTCCGAAGCCCGCCGCCGCATCGAAGAGGTTCGTCGAGTTGATCCACACCACGCCCGCCTTGATCTTCGGCGCGATGTCGAGCGCGAGGTTGATGCTCTCCGTCCACACGCTCGCCGCCAACCCGTACGGCGTGTTGTTCGCGAGCTGCACCGCCTCCGTAGGTGTGCGAAAGGTCATGGCGACGAGTACCGGTCCGAAGATCTCCACCTGCGCGATCGTCGCGGCGGGTGAGACGCCGGTGAAGAGCGTCGGCGGGAAGAAGCATCCCTCGGCGGGGCACGCCCACGACGGCTGCCACATCGTCGCGCCCTCCTCGACGCCCTGCGTCACGAGGCCGCGAATGCGCTCGAGCTGCACGGGTGCGACGATCGCGCCCATGTCCACCGCCTTGTCGAGCGGCCGGCCGACGCGCAGCGTCTCCATGCGCGCCCGCAGCTTCGCGGTGAGCCGGTCGCTGATCCCCTCGGCCACGAGCAGGCGCGAGCCGGCGCAGCACACCTGCCCCTGGTTGAACCAGATCGCGTCCACGACGCCTTCCACCACGCTGTCGAGGTCCGCGTCGTCGAAGACGATGAATGGACTCTTCCCGCCGAGCTCGAGACTCAGCTTCTTCCCCGTTCCCGCGGTCGCCTTCCGGATGATGCGCCCCACCTCGGTGGAGCCTGTGAAGGCGACCTTGTCCACGCCGGGGTGATCCACGATCAGCTTCCCCGTCTCCCCATCGCCGGTGACCACGTTGATCACGCCGCGCGGCAGCCCCGCGTCCCGCGCCAGCTCCGCGAACGCGAGCGCGGTGAGCGGCGTGAACTCGGCGGGCTTGAGGACGACCGTGTTCCCCGCCGCGAGCGCCGGCGCGATCTTCCACGCGAGCATGAGCAGCGGGAAGTTCCATGGAATGATCTGCCCGATCACACCGACGGGCCCGTAGCCGGCGAACTCCGTCCCGAGCAGCTGCGCCCACCCGGCATGGTGGAGGAAGTGCCTCGCGACGAGGGGAATGTCGAGATCCCGCGTCTCGCGGATGGACTTCCCGTTGTCCATGCTCTCGAGCACGGCGAGGAGCCGCGAATGCTTCTGCACCGCGCGGGCGAGCGCGTACAGGTACCGCGCCCGCGCGTGCCCGGAGAGCGCCGACCACGGGCCGAACGCCGCGCGCGCCGCGCCGACCGCGGCATCCACGTCCGCCGTGCCGCCCTGCGCTACGCGCGCCAGCAGCTTGCCCGAGGACGGATCCACGACGTCGAAGCGCTCGCCACCCTCCGGCTCCCGCCACTGGCCGCCGGCGAACACGCCAAACTCGCCGCGGTGCCGAGTGATCCACTCACGGGCCGGCGCGTCGCTCTCGGGCGCCGGCCCGTACTCCATCGTCTCGAAGATGTCGCGAACAGTCGTAGTCATGGCAGTGCTCACACCATCGGATGCCGATGGGCCGCCGAGTAGCGGCCGGTGACGAAGTGCTCGAGCTGGCGCTCGATGTCGGTGAGGAGTGCACTCGCGCCAATGCGGAACAGATTGGCGCGGAGCCAACGGTCGCCAAGCTCCTCCTTCATGAGGTAGAGCCACTCGAGCGCGCCCTTGGCCGACCGGATGCCGCCCGCCGGCTTGAAGCCCACGATATGTCCGGTGCGCTCGGCGTACTCGCGGATCATGCGCGTCATCACGATGCCAACCGGGAGCGTGGCGTTCACCGGCTCCTTGCCGGTACTCGTCTTGATGAAGTCGGAGCCGGCCATCATCGCCACCATGCTCGCGCGCGCGACGTTCCCCATCGTCGCGAGATCGCCGGTGGCGATGATCGCCTTCATGTGCGCGTCGCCGCACGCCTCTCGGAACGCGCGCACCTCATCGTACAGGGCCTCCCAATCGCCGGTGAGCACATGCCCGCGCGTGACGACGATGTCGATCTCCCGTGCGCCAGCCTCGACGGAGGCGCGTACCTCGGCCACCCGCTGCGGGAACGGGCTGAGCCCAGCGGGGAACCCGGTGGAGACGGCGGCCACGGGAATGTCTGTCCCCACGAGCGCGCGCACAGCCGTCGGCACCATCGCGTGGTAGACGCAGACCGCACCCACGGTAATGTCCAGATCGGCCACACCGAGCGACTCGAGCAGGTCCGAGCGTACGGGATGCCTGGCCTTGGCGCAGAGCCGGATCACATTGCTCGGTGTGTCATCGCCGGCGAGCGTCGTCAAGTCGATGCACGTGATCGCGCGGAGCAGCCACGCGGCCTGCCATTCCTTCTTCACCGTCCGCCGCGTCACGAGCGTCGCTGCGCGGCGCTCGACAGCGCTCCGGTTCACGCGGAGCCCGCGTACCACGTCGAGGTCGAGCGAGGTCCCCGGATTGCGCCCCGAGTCGTGCCCGAGCCCATCGCGCGGCCCATCGGGGGCGCGGGGGCGCGCCGGATGGACGATCGCGGGGCGCAGCTCGGGTGCTGACTCGGCGGTTCGCCCGGCCCGGCCGACGACGGTGCGCTTGGCTTCCATGAGAATGACCTCCGCGCCGGTGAGTCGCGACGGGCGCTTCGCGGCCGGCGAGAGCTGCCCCGACCGGAGTGGGACGGCGACGCGCCGCACCCATGCCGCGCAATTTACCCGGGCGGCGCCT
>JBBJNN010000064.1:0-1523 GCA_037720885.1 Gemmatimonadaceae bacterium
GGCGCGCACGAGGAGCAGGTTGGCGACGTTCGCGCAGGCAATGAGCAGGACGAGCCCGACGGCGCCGAGCAGCACGAGGAGCGGCCGGCGCACGTCCCCCACCGTGTACTCGCGCAGCCCCAGCACGGAGGCGCCGAGCCCCGCGTTCTTCTCCGGGTACTGTGCGGCGATGCGGGCGGCGATGGCGGTCATCTCCGCCTGCCCCTGCGCGAGCGTCACGCCCGGCGCGAGCCGCGCGAGCACGCGCAGGTAGCGCGCGCCCCGCGTCGGCGGCGCGAGCATCTCGCGCGGCGTATCGAGTGGCAGCCACAGCTCCGTCCCGGCGGGATACTCGGCCCCACGCGGCACGATTCCGATGACGCGGTAGCGCTCCCCGTCCAGCGCGATCTCGCGGCCGAGCACGCTGGCATCGCCGCCGAACCGGCGCCCCCAGAGCGCCTCGGAGAGCACTACCTCGCGCGGCGGCGGGTCGGTATCCTCACGCGGCGCGAACGTCCGCCCGGCGAGTGGGCGGACGCCGAGCGTTGGGAGCAGACTCGCGCTCACCCGCGCACCGCGCAGCCGTTCGGCGTCCGAGCCATCGCCGGTGAGCGTGACCGATCCCTCCACGTACGCGGCGATCGTGGCGAACGCGCGGCTGGCCGCCCGCCAGTCGGCGACGTCGAGCGGTGACGGCGGGATGCGTGGGCTCCCCTCGGCCGACGAGAAGATGCGGACGAGCCCGTCTGCCGCCGCGAAGGGGAGCGGGCGAAGGAGGACGCCGTTGACGACGGAGAAGATCGCCGTGTTGGCGCCGATCCCGAGCGCCAGCGTGATCACAGCGACGAGTGTGAAGACCGGTGCTTTCCGGAGCTGCCGCCATCCGTACACGACGTCCTGCCGCAGCTCGGAGAGCAGCTCGGCTCGGCGTCCGTCGCGCTCGCGCGCGCGGTCGAGATCGCCGCAATAGCGCCGGGTGTACTCGACATCGCCGAACTCGCGGCGCGCCTGCGCGAGCGCCTCGGCCGGCGCGGCGCCGGCGGCAATGAGCTCGGCCGCGCGCGCGTCGAGGTGGAAGCGCAGCTCGTCGTCCACGTCGGCGGCGATGCGGGTGGCCGACCGGCCTGGCCAGTGGAGGAGGCGCGAGCGCACTCCGGTGCGAGTCATCTACGCGGTCTCCAACACCTTGAACACCGCCTCGGCGTACCGGCGCCAGAGGCTGGCCTCGGCGCGGAGCTGACGGCGGCCATCGGTGGTGAGCTGGTAGAACTTCGCGCGGCGGTTGTTCTCGGAGAGGCCCCACTCGGCGGCTACCCAGCCGCGGCGCTCGAGGCGATGCAGCGCCTGGTAGAGCGCGGCGTCATCGATGCCGAGGACGCCGTCGGTGCGCTGCCGGATCCAGCGCGACACGCCGTACCCGTGCATGGCGCTCCAGGAGAGCGTCTTGAGGATCAGGACGTCGAGCGTCCCCTGGAGCAGATCGAGCTCGGTACGGGTCACGGCAGACTTCTCCCCTCATCATGTGTGGGGAAGAGTGCGGTGCA
>JBBJNN010000064.1:1533-31751 GCA_037720885.1 Gemmatimonadaceae bacterium
TCCTTGCCGGGGTGGCGGACGAGCACGAGCTGGGGAGCGGCGTGCACCGCTCGCGACGACTGGCATCACGGACCGAAGACTACCCGGCTGCTCCGGAAACCACGGATCGGAGCATCCGCATCAACCGTCAGACCTTGATGCCAGCCCCGCCGTCAGCTCGTCTTCCGCAACAGGATGTCGCCGTTCCCCGAGGTCATCTGGATGCGGCGACCCCCGCGACCGATCGTCCCGCGCACCCGGTGCGGGCTCAGCCGGCCGCTCAGCGTCACCGGGAAGTCGGAGCGGAACTCGCCGCTGCCCTGGTTCGTCTCCACCTCCGCCTCGAAGCCATCCGGCACGGTCACGGTCACCGTCCCGTTGCCCGTGGTGAAGCGCATGTCGCCTTCCGCGCGGAGAGTGCTCATGCGCACATCGATGTTCCCATTCCCCGATGTCGCGGAGACTGGCCCGGCGGCGGTGAGCACACGGACGCGCCCATTCCCCGTGCTTGCGGTGACACGCCCTCCGGCACCGTCCACCTCGATGTCCCCATTGCCGGATGACGCGCGCACCTCGCCCGCCGCGGTGAGCACGCGCACGCGCCCGTTCCCCGACGCCGCCGATACATCCGCGCCAGCGTCGCGCACGCTCACCTCGCCATTCCCGCTCGCCACATTCAGCCGCACGCCGCGGGGGATGAGCACCGTGAACGCGACGCGCACCCGCCGCGACCCATCGGACCCGCGCTCGTTCCGGATCCCGTCGTCATCGCAGCGCGTGCTGTCCCGCCAGAGGGAGCAGATCGTCACATCGTCGCCCGTCCGGCGCACCTCGAACGACACATCCTCCGGCCGCCCGCGGCCGGGGAGCTTCTCCGCCCGCACCTCTACTTCGCCACCTGTCGCCTCGCGCACGTCCACCGGGCCGATGACGTTGTAGACGCGAAGCGTCGCGCCCGCCGGCACACGCCCGCGCCACGCGAACGTCGAGTCGTCGCCGCCACTCCGCTCCACGCGTCCACCCCGGTCGTCGTCCCGCGCCCGCTCGCGTCCGCGCTCCTGCGCGCCAGCCGTCCGCGCCACGCCCATTCCCGCGACCACCGATGCGGCCAGCGCCGCGACAAAAATCCGTCTCATCGATCTTCTCCTCTCGGGTCCAGCGCTTAGCCTCACACCCCCACGGGCACCCAACGGACGGGTTCTCCGTGCACCGGTTTGGATAGGCGAGTGGGTGAAATGGTTTGGAAGGGCTCGACGTTGGCAGTTCACCATGCCTTCCGAGGCTCCCGGGGAACGAGAGCGCGAGCGCGCCCGGCCAGCCAGCGTCGCTCCGCGGCGAACTTCCTTGGAACCGCACGTGGAGTCAGGGGGCCCCGATGCTGCCGGGTCCGCAATCTGCGGGCGGTGACAGAGCCAGTCGGCTCCTTGTACCGCGGCCGAACCGAGCCGGGTCATGTTACCGAGCCTGGTTCCGCCCGTCTTCGAACGATGGCCCGAGCGCTGCGGACGAGCGCTCGGTCGGGACACGGGAACCGGAAAGCGAGGGATCCATGGGTATTTGGCTCTTGGTGGGGTCGGCGCTCTTTCTCGTCGCCCTCCTCATCGTGCTGGCGCTCTGCCGCGCCAGCGCTGACGCCGATCGCACCATGGAGTCCGTCCTCTACGGCGGAGCGGACGCGTCCGGTGGCGCCCCCCTGATCCCTGGGGACGCCGCGTCTCGTGGTTCCAGGTCGCACGCAACCGGCACCGAGCGAGCGACTCGGGTGCGCAGGGCCGTCGGATCGCGTAAGGGGCGCAGGTAGCGGACCGTGGTCGGGCGGAGATCGCAGCTCGAGGCCACCAAACGCTGTAGCCGGTCAGCCCTGCTCTTGCGCCTCGTACTCGCGGCCGTACCACCCCGGGTAGTAGCTCCGGTCCTTCTTGAAATCGATGTCGTTGATGACGACGCCGAGGATCGGAGCGCTTACGCTCCGGAGCTGCTCCATCGCGTACCCGAGCGCGTCGGAGACCGTCACCCCGGCGCGGACCACGAGGACCACGCCGTCGGCCGAGGAGCTGAGGACTGCCGCATCCGTGACAACGTTGAGCGGGGGCGTGTCGAAAATGATGATGTCGTACTCCCGCTCGAGCCGCTCTAGCAGCGCGTGCATGCGCATCGAGCCGAGGAGCTCCGCGGCGTTCGGAGGAAGCGTCCCCGTTGTCACGAGGTCCAGCCCCTGCCCGCTGGCGAGCTCGATGCGCTGGCGGACTTCCTCGAGCGAGGTCGCGTAGTTGAGGACGTCGGACAGCCCCGGGGCGCGCGGCCGCGAGAATAGTCGGTTCAGACGGCCCCGGCGCATGTCGGCGTCGATCAGGATCACCCGCTTCCCCTGCTGCGTCAGGACGACGGCGGTGTTCGCCGACACGGTCGTCTTGCCGTCACCCGGCATCGGACTCGTGAACACCAACGTCCGGGCATCGCTGCTTGCTCCGGTGAACAACATGTTCGTCCGGAGCGTCCGGTACGATTCCGCCACCGGGTCGTACGGAAGTAGCTGTTGCCCCTTGAGCGGCGCGGCCAGCGCGCGCTGCTGGCCGTTCCCGCTCAGCTCTGGCGAGCCCGGCATGTGGGGGATGAGGGCGAGCAGCGGGCTTCCGGTGGCCAGCTGAACGTCGTCGCGAGTGCGAATGGTGCGATCCAACTGCGCGCGCGCAAAGGTGGTAGCGGCGCCGAGCATGAGGCCGACCAGCGCGCCGAGCGCGACGTTCAGTCCCTTCCTGGGCTTGATCGGCTCGTCCGGCGTGGTCGCGACGTCGATGATGCGAGCACCCGGGTCGTCCACGGCCTGGGTGATCTCGGCCTCCTTGAGTCGGGTCTGCAGCAGCGTGTACATCTCCTGGAGGAGCTTCGGCTGCCGCTGCAGGCGGGTGTACTGCATTTCGTTGGCGGGGATGCGGCCCAGCTCCTGCCCGAACTCGCCGAGCGTGGCGTCCATGGATGCCACCTGGCTGGCGAGTCCTTCCAGGTATGTCTCCGCGACGCTCTGGAGCTGCTCCTCGATCTCGCTGACGCGCGACGTCAGCGCCTGCATGTCCGGATCCTCTGGTCGCCGTCGCGCCAGGAGCGTTGCCCGCTCGTTCTCCAGCGTCATCAGGGTGCTCAGGAACCCAGACGCCGCCTGGTTCCGGAGCAACGTGGGGAAGGCCAGGAGCCGCCGGTAGGGCGACGACTGCCCGGGCTGGCGCGTAGCAGCCGCGGCGCGGACGTTAACGAGCAGCTTCGCCAGCGCCTGCCGTTCCGCCTCGACCACGTTGCGATCCGCCTGCAGATCGGTCAGCCGCTTCGTCTGTGAGCTCGCTTCCACGTCGGGGCTGATGACCCGCCTCCCCTCGCGGAAGGTACGCAGCACGTTCTCCGAGGACGCGAGCTGCCGCGACAGCGTGTCGATTTGCAGGCGCAGGAAGCTCACCATACTGCGCGCCTGGCTTTGCTGCACGCTCTGCCGATGCGCGATGAAGCGGGCGGCGATCGCGTTCGGTACGTCCCGGGCGAGGAGCGGGTCGGAGCTCTGGTAGCGGACCTCGACGAGATACGGATCGCGCGGGCGCGCGACCGATAGCGCGCTGCGAAGCGATTGGACCGTCCCGTCAAAGTTGCGCACCCGCAGACGAATGCGGTCGTACCGGACTGCCGTCGGCGACAGGGCGACCGTGATGCCACCGAGGCGGATGCGCTCGCCGGGCGCAAACACGCCCAGCCGACGGTCGGTCGCCTGGTCCTTCACCGCGAAGCGCCCGCCCGACTCGCGGGTCAACTCGTACGCCGCCTTCTCCTCCTGATGGGATGGGCCGACATACGCCAGGATATCACTCCGCGCCACGCGGCGCGGCTCCTCGATGAGCACCTGCAGACCCAGCGAGTCCGCCACGCTCTCGGCAAACGTCCGACTGTGGATGAGCTCCATGTCGGTGTTCACTTCTCCCGTGCTTCGTCGCTCCGTCAGGAAGTCGCGATCGGAGGACGGCGTCTGATCGAGCTGGATGAGCGCGACGGCTTCGTAGGTGGGCGTGGTGAGGAAGCTGATGAGCACCGCTGCGGCGACCGCGACGACGAGGCAGCCGACGATGATGAGCTGATTGCGCCGAAGGGCGGTCCACAGCGCGTGGAAGTCGATCTCGTCTCGGGGACGCCCGCCGGAGGAGCGCCCGAGTCGTGGCAATGGGCCTTCCATACGGCGCCTAGCGGCCGAGTGCGTAGATGAGCGTGACGCCGGTCGAGAGCGCGAGGGAGAGTAGGCCGATGTTGCGGATGAACCAGCCCCTCTGGGGAACGCGGAGTTGGTCGCCGGAGCGAATCGGCGAGTCGCTGATCAGCGTGCGCCCGTTGAGCCGCGCGGTGATGCGCTCGCCGTCTCGTATCAGCTCGACCTTGTCCGGGCTTCCATCCGGCGTTGGCCCTCCGGCGAGTGCGAGGGCATCGGCGACGGTCATGGTCGGATCGACGGGATACAGCCCGGGTTTTTGAACCGCCCCGAGCACGGTGATCCGCCGCAACAGGGTGACCTCGATGGACGGGTTCTGGAGGTATGCCTGGTACGCGCCGACGAGTTTCTGCTTGAGCGACGCAGGCGAGTCCGCGGTGACCTTATAGGGCCCGAGTTTTGGGAGCACGACCGAGCCGGTCTCGTCGACCGGGTAGTCGCCCGACAGGTCAGGCTCGCGCCAGATGCGGAGGCGAACGATGTCCCCGGGGCGTAGGGCATGTAACGTGTCGCTCGCCGCCATGGGGCGCTGTGGCGGAGACTGCGCGCCGACGCAACCGTTGGCGAGCGAAGGGTCGAGCGCAGCGATGAGCGAAGCGACGAGCGCCAGGGCGGCGCAGTCCATCAGTCGCATGGGTGAACGAGGATGAGGAGAGGATAAGGATATGAGAAGACTCGGCGGGCGCGCGGGGAGGGCGACGGGACGCGATGCGTCAGGTGCGCTACGCCTCGAGGTGTTCGCCGACCGTCGTGCGGCCTGTGAGCTAACCGCCGAAGCGGACTTGGTGGTTCGGGGACCTCGATCCTACTACCGTGTCCCGGCGTCGTGCAAGGGAAGTGGTTCGCGAGATTCTCGAGAGATCCGCTCTGATCCTGACATCGTACAGATGCGGGCCACGCTGCCGGACCAGATCCCAGCCATCTCGCGCAGGCACGGTGTTTCCAATGGGTTCGTAGCAGGCACCATGCCGCCTTCAATTGTTTGGTCAGTGTTCGTGATTGCCGTCGTGGTTCGATCTCCGCCGGACGCAGGCCTGTAACCCACTGGAATTCATACGATTACCGCGCCATGAGCCAGCTACTGCTCCCCCGGGGCAATCGTGGGGCGAGCTGAGCACTGGCGCTCGCGGTGTGGGCAGAATGTTGTACCGATCCTCCGCAACTGTGGCTGTCGGTCAACAGACATCGTGGCTCATGAATCCAGCAAGTAGGACCGTTACATAGAGCGACGTACACCCATTAAACTCTTCACACCATCGGCGGTTCGGGTAAATGGTCACAAATATATATACGTAACAATCACAATTGACTTCGACTAACACGCCGGCTAATCTGGGTTTCCTCTAATGTTCTAGTGTTTCCGCAGTAAATACCTGAGAAATTCTGAGTTACCGGTTACCGCCGCTTTCGAGTCTGCTGGCTTCAGGAAGGAACCTAGCCCAGCGCCCCGCCACCGTCCAACCTGCTCTTCCCCGCCGTCGCCCGAGCGTATCCGGGTTCTTCAACACGCCGAATCCGGCCACGCACACCCTTGATCCGCCAAGCTCCGGTCGAGCCCGCACGCCATACGGCGGTGCAGGAGCTACCATTCCCGCTTCGTCTGCAACGGCGTGCGGGCCCCACGCTGCGTGCGCACGTCGCCAGGGAAGCCTTCCGGATCCTCGGGCTTCTGACTGGAGACGTGGCCGCGGTCCTCTGCTTGAAAGCACTCGTCCGTGGAGTGCGGGACGCCCGCTGGTTCGGGGTGGGGGCCGGTGAGATCGCCGGCACGGTCCTCCCTCCGGGGTTGCTGTTCCCATTCGAGTTTCTGGCCGCCGTCATTACCGGGTTGTTGATCGTCGGCGCGTACAGACCCGGCGACATGCGCCGCGACGCCGCACGGCTGTTCGCGGGCACCGCGCTCGGGTTGGCGCTCATCTTCTGGGGACGGATTTGGACCGCCGGGTGGGAGTACAGCGCGGTCAGCTACCTGTTGGCGGTGGGCGTGGTTGGAAGTGTCATCGTGCTGGAGCGGAGCGCGATCGATGCGATGGTGCGGCGCCACCGGGCGGTCGGAGTCCGGCTGGCGCGCGTGCTCGTCGTTGGGCCGGCCGACGACGCGCGGTGGGCCATGCGTCAGATGGCGCTCCGGGATTCCTCGTACGCGCTCATCGGGTATCTCGACACCGGTCCACATCCCGAGTGGGATGCGCTGGGTGAGATCTCCGACCTGGCTCGGGTCATCGAGCGCCACCGGATCGAGACGGTCATCCTGAGCGGGGCGTTCGACCGGGACACAGCCGCTGGACTGATCAATCTGGTTGACAGCGCGGGGTGCGAGGCGTTGTCGATGCCGCACGCGGTCAGCGCCGGGTTCGTGCCGCGGGTCGTCTGGTACCGGGGGGTGCCCCTCGTGCGGCTGACGCGCCCGGACCTCCGAGCGAGTCAGCTCGCCGTCAAGCGGGCATTCGACGTCATCGCCGCGCTGGCGGGGTTGGTCGTTCTCTCGCCGCTGTACCTCGTGATCGCCGCTACGGTCCGGGTGTCCTCGCCCGGCCCGGCCATCTTCCGGCAGGTCCGGGTGGGGCGGGGGGGGAGGCAGTTCTCCATCTACAAGTTCCGCAGCATGACGCGGGACGCCGAGTCGCGGCGCGGCGAGGTGGAGCTACAGAACGTGTACGGCGACGAGCGCCTGTTCAAGGCGGCGCACGACCCGCGGATGACGAAGCTCGGCGCGATCCTCCGCCGAACGAGCCTCGACGAGTTGCCCCAACTCTGGAATGTGTTGCGCGGTGACATGTCGTTGGTGGGCCCCCGCCCACCGCTCCCGACGGAGGTCGCCCGCTACGAAGAGCACCAGTATGCGCGCTTCGAGATGAAGCCCGGATTGACGGGCCCGTGGCAGGTCGGCGGCCGCAACACGATCACCCGCTTCGAGGACGTCATCCGCCTCGAGACCGACTACATGCGGCACTGGCACCTCGGGAAGGACCTCGCGATCCTGCTCCGCACGCTGCCGGTGGTGATGAAGATGGACGGGGCCCATTGAGCCACAGCGCGCGCGAGTCGCGGCCTTCACGAAGGCGGGGGCGACTCCGGTACAGGATGAGCAGCGCGGCGCGACCTCGACACGGTCGGGCGAGATGGCCGATCCGGCACGAGCTCTGACTGGACGCCCGGAGGAGCCGCGCGGAACCGGGGACGACTTGTTACGGCGGGGTATCCACGGCGCTCGGGTACTGCTCGTCCGGGGTGTCGTACTTCGAGCGATCAGCGCGAGCACGAACTTCATCCTCATCGTGCTCGTCGCACCGGCGGAATTCGGCCTCCTCGCCGTCGTGCGGGGCGCCTTTGTCGCCATACAGTTCGTCTCCGACCTCGGTTTCGAGCTGGCGATGATTCGGCGCGCGGAGGAGCCGAGTCAGCGTGAGATGGCTGCGTTCGGGGGATTTCGCATCCTCGTCCTGCTCGCCGTGTTCGCGACCGCCCTGGGTAGCACCTACGTCGTCACGGTGTTCGGCCTGCTCCCGGGGCAATGGAGCGGGTGGATGCTCGCCGCGATCGCGTCCTTGTTGATGACGCCACTGCAAACGGTCTGCAAGATCCGTCTCGAGCGGGACCTGCAGTTCACCAAGCTCTCGTTCCTCGAAGTAAACGGCATACTGCTCCAGAACGTCGGGCTCGTTCTGTTCGCGCTCGCCGGGCACTTCGTGCGAGGGATCTTTCTCGTCCAGATCGGATTGTCCGTCTATTACACGGTCGTCCTGCATCGCATGGTGCCGGGGGCGCGGGTCTCCTTTGACTTGCGCTTCCTGCGTCCGCACGTGCGCGACAGCGCCGGGTTCTCGCTATCGCTCTTGCTCACCGCAGCGCGTGATTCGTTCACGCCGATCCTGATCGCGAAGCTGTTCGGGTTGGACGTCGCCGGCCTGTGGGCGTTCGCCACACGCTTCGGGCAGTTCTTGCTTCTCACGTTCGAGGGGTATGCGCGCGTCGGGATGACCGTCGCCGGCCGCATGGCACGGGACCAGGCGCGGCTGCGAGAGTTGGCTACGAGTGCCCTTCGGGAGACGGCGCGGACTGCCTACCCCATCGTCGGCGTGCTGTACGCCGCGCTGCCCCTCGTCGCCGTCATGCTTCCCCGGTGGGGCGGCGCGGTGGGCCTCGCGCAACTGTACGTCCTTTCGCTCGGCGTGTTGGGGATCTTCTCTGTCGCGCTCTCGCCCGTCGTGCTGGCGACGCGAGGACTGCGCGCGGTGCTCACGGAACAATCTCTCTCCACGGGCACCGTCTGGCTGGGCGTGGCGGCTCTCTGGTTCTTCGACGTCGAGAACGTCGCCATCGCGTTCGCGCTCGGCAACGTTGTATCGGTCCTCTGCCTCGCCCGGCTGACCCCCCGGGCGGTTCGCCCGCCGATGCGGGGGACGCTGACGCAGCCGCTGCTCATCGTGTCGAGCGTGGTCGCGCTCGTTCTTATCCTCCAACACCTGGGTGCACGCCCGTGGTTCGTCGCGGCCGCGGCCGCCGCCGCTCCGTTCGCGTGGCTCATGGTACAGCTCACGAGAGGGCTTCGAGGGAAGGCCGCTCGGCCGCTCGGGCCTCGGGGCGCGGCCGGCGAGGGGGTGTTGTAGTGTCCGAGACGACGGCCCCAGAGACGACGGGGAGGATGCGTCCTTTGGCGATGGACGGCGGCGGGCGCCCGTTGCGGATCATACATCTCGTGAACGTGCTCCATGAGCGGGGCAATGGGATCGTGCACGTTGCGGTAGATCTCGCGATCGAGCAGAGCCGTGCCGGACACGCCGTGACCGTCGCCGCGCCCTCCGGTGACTATGTTGACCTGCTGCGGACGCACGGCGTGCGACACGTCAGCCTGCCTCAGACGGGGGGGGCGAATGCGGCGGTCGCGGTCTTCCGTCTCGCCAGCCTCGTGCGCCGCGACCGGACGGACATCGTCCACGCCCACATGGTGACCGGGGCATTCATCGGGTACTCGGCGTGCACGCTCACGGCGACGCGCCTCATCACGACGGTGCACAACTCGTGGCAACGGCAGGCCATCGGGATGAGACTCGGCGATCACGTCATCGCGGTCAGCGACGCGGTGCGACGCGACATGATCCAGCGCGGGATACCGGCGGCGAAGATCACGACGGTCCTGAACGGCACCCTGGGCTCTGCGCGCATGCGAGCCGCGACGGGGGCGGCGCCGCCGACCCTGGACCACCCGGCCGTCCTGACCGTGGCGGGTCTGAACACCAGGAAGGGGATTGCCGACCTGATCGAGGCGGCGGTGATCCTGCGCGAGCGGGTGCCGGGGGTGAAAGTCTACCTGGCAGGGGACGGGCCCGAGCGGGCGCAGTTCCAGCAACTTGCGCGTGACCGGGGCGTCGAGGGGACGGTCGTGTTCCTCGGGTTCTGTCGCGACGCCGAGGGAGTGATGCGGCAGGCTGATGTGTTCGTGCTGGCGTCCCACGCCGACCCGAACCCGCTCGTCATCCCGGAAGCCCGGGCGGCCGGGCTCCCGATCGTGGCGACCGCCGTCGGCGGCATACCGGAGTCACTCGACGGCGGAAGCGCCGGCCTCCTCGTGCCGCCTCGTGCCCCTCGGGCGCTCGCGGACGCGCTCGCGCGGGTGCTGACGGACACGGACCTTCGCGACCGCATGCGTGACCAAGCATCGAGCAACCTCGGGTGGTTGACCGTCGGTCGCATGACAGATGACACCCTCGCGGTGTACCGAGTGGCGATCGGTAGGTTGGGCAGGTGATGACGGCGCAGGTGACGACGAGCGCAGGGCGGCTGGGAGCGCCGGCGCGTGGCGCGTGGCGCGTGGCGCGTAGTCCGTGGACAATCTCTATCGAGTCGGAGTGACAACGGCAGATGATCGTGAAAACAGAGCACCCGGAATCGGCGCAGCCAGCCGGCTATTACGATGAGTACTGGTCTGGTGCGACCGGCTGGCGTCCACCGGGTGGACTCGATGCGGATCTGAAAGCCTGGTTGGATCGGTTAGTGCGCCCCGGGGCCAAGATACTCGACGTGGGGTGCGGCGACGGGGCACGGTACGGACGCCACCTCCGGGCGGCGGGCGTACTGCTGTCCGGGGTCGATGTGTCCGAGGTAGCCGTGCAGGCGGCGCGGAGCAACGGCATCGATGCGACGGTCGTGAACCTCGACGAGCGGCTCCCGTTCCCCGACGGGACGTTCGACGGCGTGATCTGCCTCGAGGTGCTCGAGCATCTCGTGGATCCGGAGTTTACGGCGCGTGACGTGCTGCGACTGCTGCGGCCGGGCGGGCATCTCCTCGTCAGCGTTCCGAACGTCGGCTTCTGGGCTGTCCGCATGGAGCTGCTTGCCACGGGCCACTTCAACCCGAAGGGCAACCCGGTCACCCAGCGACGCTACCCGTGGCGTGACCCTCATCTTCGCTTCTTCAATTCCCAGACGCTGCGGAGCATGCTGACGGACGTCGGATTCCGGGTCGAGCGGCACGGTGGCCTCGAGCAGCAGTTCCTGCGCGTGGCTGGCCTGGAAAGGATCTTTGCCTCCCGCGCGGCCCGTCCGCTCGACGCCCTGCTGCGTCGCGTCGGCGGCCGGTTCCACTCGCTCCTCGCGCGGCGTTGCGTGGCGCTCGCGGTGAAGCCCGACGGTCGGGCCGCCGGCGCCGCGCCGCGCGGCCCGGCCGGGGCCATATGAGGCGTGGCGCGCCGGTGGGCGCGCCGGTGTCCGGTACTACGGCAGGGGCGGGTCCTCGGGCCGGCGGCGCGCCGATGAAGCTCACCGTCGTCGCGGAGAAGGTGACACCCCTCGGCGGGATGGAGCGCGCCGCGGCGGAGGTCGTCAGGCGGGTGGCACGCACCCATGATGTGACCGTGATCGCCACCCAATGCGAGGTGACGTCGGATCGGGTATCGTGGATCCCGGTGCCCCCCGCGCGGGGACCGGCGGTGGTCAGCGAGCAGGCATTCTTCAGCCGGGCGGCGAAGCTCGTGCGGGCGGTGCCACGGCCGACCGTGATCAACTCGGTCATGCTCGCCGTGACCGACCCCGACGTAGTCACGGCGCAGTTCTGCAACGCGGCCTTCTCGGCCCGCTACGGCGGGCTCCGCGGTGGTGCCCGGCGCGTCCGCCGAGCGTACCAGAGCCTCGTCGAGCAGGCGTACGCGCGGCGGGAGCGCCGGCTGTATGCGTCGCCGCGTCTGCGGGCGGTCATCGCGGTGTCGCAGGGCCTCAAGCGCGAGCTCATGGAGTTCTACGGGATGCCGGAGGAGAAGATTGTCGTGATCCCCAACGGCGTGGACCACTCCGTGTTCAAGCCGGCCGGGAGCATGGACGCGAAGCGGCGACTGCGTCGGGAGCTCGACCTGCCGGAATCGGCGTTCCTGGCCCTGTTCGTCGGGGGCGATTGGGATCGGAAAGGATTGGGTGACGCCATCCACGCCGTCGCCGCCACTCCCGACGTCGTCTTGGTCGTCGTGGGGAGCGGGGACGTGCAGCGGTTTCAGGCCCTGGCGGCCCGAGCCGGGGCGGCGGCGCGAGTGCTCTTTGCGGGGCTGTCGCGGACGCCGGAGCGCTACTTCGCGGCGGCGGACGTGTTCGTGGTTCCCTCACGCTACGAGACGTTCTCCATGTCCACGCTGGAGGCAGAGGCGTCCGGGCTGCCGATCCTGGCATCGCGCATGAACGGAGTCGAAGATCGGATTCACGAGGGAGTCAACGGCTACATCGTCGGAACCGACCCGGCGGCCATTCGTGACAAGATCATCGCGCTGCGGGACGACCCGGCGCTGCTCGGACGAATGAGTACCGCCGCGGCCACCGCCAGCCGCCGCTACGACTGGGACTGGATCGCGGCCGAGCAGCTCGCGGTGTTCGAGTCCGTCGCGGCAACGGTCGCGTCGTAGGAGCAATTCCCTGTCGCGGTTGGATGAATCACGAATGCGGTTCCCCGTCGCGCATGCGCCGAGCGGATGGAGCCACGGCGAGCCTCGCCCCAGCCGGGGCGGGTTCGGGTGGGGTGGTAACGTCGTCCTCGTGGCTGGCGCCGCGCTCGTATTCGCCCTGGCGCTGCTTCCGGGGGCCGGCCAGGTCGTCCTTGTCGGGTACCTCCCGGCGACGGTGGCGCTCGGAATCGCGCTGCTCCGCTACGACCCACCGCTCTACACGGCATACGTCTGGTGGCTCTGGTTCCTGACGCCACTCGTGCGGCGGCTCGTCGATTACCAGGTTGGCTGGAACCCGACGAATCCGATGTTGGTGGCGCCGTTTCTCGTGACCGGATTGACCGCGGTCACGTTGATCCGGCACTTCCCGAAGCTTCGCCGCGCGGCGCTCTTCCCCTTCGTCCTGCCGCTGGCTGGCATCACGTACGGCTACGTCGTGGGACTCGCGCGCGCCGGATTTCTCGCCGCCACCTACAGCCTACTCATCTGGGTCACGCCGATCGTCTTCGGGTTCTACCTCGCCCTCCAGGGGCGGGAGTACCCGGCCCATCGGCGCGCGGTCGAGCGAACGTTTCTCGCCGGAGTCGTGATTCTGGGAGTATACGGCGTCTACCAGTTCATCAACCCGCCGCCCTGGGATCGATTCTGGATGATCAACTCGCGGATGGACTCGATCGGCCTGCCGGAACCTTTCCGGATCCGCGTCTTCGGCACGATGAACTCCCCGGGGCCTCTCGCGGTCATCCTGATGGGGGGTGTCCTCCTGCTCTTCAGCACGCGGAGTCCCTTCCGCTGGCTGGCGGCAGTGCCCGCGTATGCGGCCTTTCTATTGTCGTCGGTTCGTTCGGCATGGGTCGGGTGGCTCATCGCTGTCCTCGTCTATGCCTGGTACCTGCCTGTTCGCTTCCGTGCACGACTCGGCCTAGCCATGGCCGTGCTCGGGGTCCTGCTGCTTCCGCTCCTGAGCTTCGGACCGGTGAATGCCGTGGTCACCGCGAGGCTGCGGAGCTTCAGTGCACTGGGCGAGGACAACAGCTTTCAGGCGAGGAGCACCCTCTACGCCGGCCTCGCCGACAAGGCGCTCCGCAACATCGCGGGACGCGGGCTCGGGGCTACCGGGGCGGGGGTGAAGTTGAGTCAAGCGCCCGGGGTTCGAGACCAGGACAGCGGCATCCTCGACATCTTCTACTCGCTCGGGTGGCTCGGGGGAGCGCTGTTCTCAGCGGGCGTAGGGCTCATCGTCCTCCGCTCCCTGCGGCGCGTGGGGGATGCCGACGATCATTTCGCGGTAGCGCTCCGCGGGGTGGGGGTCGCCATGTGCGCGATGATGGTGTCGTTCAACTCCATGGCCGGAAACGCGGGTGTGCTGTTCTGGGGATTCCTGGGGTTGCACCTGGCAGCCGAGCACTATCACGCCGGGGAGGGAGCGGCCGACGATGGGTAGACGATGGGTAGCGGACGCGGCCATGACTCACTATTACGCCGACGCCATGATCTCCGCGCTCGCCATTGCCAGCGTATCATGGCGTCGCTACAATTGGCGACCCGAACGTGATTAGTTGTTTGTAAGCTTGTTTGCAGGCTTGTTGGTGGACTCGCACGACATCTTCGTGCCGAGCGCTCACAACCGCATCAGGACTAGGCGCGATCGCTAGGCCCTCCTGGGCCGCGACAAGGGCAAACCCGGCGAAAGCCGGCGACGCAAAGTTACGAGGCTACCGCACGCGCCCGCGTGTCATGCTCGTCGGACCGCCGCATGGTGCAACTTCAGGAGGATGCTTCGTATGCGTGCCTTCCCCGCGGCGCTCGCCGCGCTCCTCGCGCTTGCCGCCTGCTCGGACAGCGCCGACCCGACCGGCCCGGCTGCAGGCGCCACCGCGCCGCAATTGACCCTCGTGAGCGGCACCGGCACCTCGGGCCCGTTCACCAACCAGTTGGACCCAAGCCGCTGCCTCACCGTACAGGATGGGAGCACGGCGGCCGGCGCCCGGCTGATCAGCCAGACGTGCAATGGCGGCGCGAACCAGCAGTTCGCGTGGCAGGCGAACGGGGAGATTCGCGTCTACGGCGACCCCGGCATGTGTCTCGCCGCCGGCGTCGCCGGCCAGGACGGAGACCCTATCGTCATCTGGTGGTGCAACGGCAACACCGACCAGCGGTGGACGGCTACCACGGCGGGCGAGATCAAGGGAATCAATGGGAAGTGCCTCGCGGCCGGGCAGAGCCGAGAGAACGATCCTATCGTCCTCTGGTCGTGCAATCTCAACGCGGACCAACGGTGGGATAACGGCCAGAGCGCCCCACTGCCCCCGCCGCCTCTCGCGCCCACCGGGGAGGCCGCCGGGAGCGCCGACGCGTTCGTCAACTCTGTTGGCGTAGTCACGAAGCTCAACTCCCTCGATCTCGTCTACGGGACCGGCTACGCGTCGATCATCCGGCCGAAGCTCCTGAGCCTCGGCGTGCGGCACATCCGCGACGGCCTCAACGTGTGGCCCACGGTCGCCGCGCGCTATCGCGAGCTCGGTGGTCTAGGCATTCGACTCACGGGGATCACGGAACCGAAGAACGGCAACTACGACGACGCGAGCCACATCCTGCCGCAGGCGGACGCGATCGGCTCGGCGCTCGAGGCCTTCGAAGGGGCGAACGAGCCAGAGTTCTGGGGCTGGTACTGGGCGGATCAGGGACGCCGCTTCCAGCGCGCGGTCTACAATACCGTGAAGGGAAGCGCGACGTGGGGCGCTACGCCCGTGCTGCAGACGTCTGTCTCGGGTTTCGGCGCGCCGGCGGCGCTGGGTGACCTCAGCGCATACGCCGACTTTGGCAACTTGCACCCGTATCCGGGCGGTGAGCAGCCGACCAACCTGTTCCAGTCGTACCTGGACACGTGGGTCACCTTGAACGGCTCCGACCCGCCGCAGGCTACCGAGACCGGCTACCACAACTATACGGGTAACCCTGGCTGGCAGCCCGGCGTGACCGAGCGGGCCGCTGCCAGGTACGTACCGCGCATGGTGCTTCAGTACTTCAATGCCGGCATCGTGCGGACGTTCCTCTACGAGCTGATCGACCAGCGAGCCAACCCGACCCTGGACGAGGACAACTTCGGCCTCCTGCGCAACAACGGCACGGAGAAGCCCGCCTTCGCGGCGCTCCGCAACCTACTCACGCTGCTGGCCGACCCCGGCCCGGCGTTCACGCCCGGTCGGCTCTCGTACACACTCACCGGCGACCTGACCAACGTGAGCCGGACGCTGTTGCAGAAGCGTGACGGGCGCCTCTACATGGTGCTCTGGCAGGAGGTCTCGAGCTACAGTACCGGGGCCCGGACCGATCTCACAGTGGCCGAACGTACGCTGACCCTCACGCTCGGCGCTCCCGCGCGGCAGGTGACGACATACCGTCCGGTGGACTCGGCGAGTCCCTCGAGCCAAGCAGCTAATGTCCAGACGGTCACGCTGCGCGTCCCGGATCACCCGCTCATCATCGAGATCACGCCGTAAGCCACAGACGGCAGCATCGTAACGCGGCAGAACGCATCAGCCGCGCGGCGCGAAGTTCAGTAGGCGCCCCGCGCGGCTGATGCGTTTCGCCGTTCCAGGTTCACTGCGGGACGAGCTTGATGATCATGGGATGATCCGGCACCGTGACCCTCAATTGCGTGACGGCTCCTGTCTGCGCCGATGGGCTCATCGACTCGAGCGGGAAGTAGGTCCGAGTCTCGCGCGCCGGCGTGGCGAGCGTGAGCGTGAGTGGTCTGCCGGAGACTGGGAGATCACGCCGCTGGCTGTGATCGTAGCTGGGCACGTCGAGCCACAGGACCAGGTAGAAGGTGCCGTCTCGTTTCTGGAGCAGGAGAGAATGGACGTTGCTCAAGTCGCCACTCAGGTCGTACCCCAGTTGCCCCGGCGTGAACGTGGGGCCCGGGTCGGCGAGCAGGGCGATGGTGTTCTTCAGCGCGATGTACGCCGGCTTCTCGGAGCCGTCGTTCCGGAGCAACCCATAGTTGTCCTCGGAGCGCGTGAGGTTGGCTCGCTCGTCGATCAACTCGTAGAGAAAGGTCCGTTGGATTCCTGACAGGAAGTATTCCAGGAACAGCCGCGGCACGTACTTGGCCTGCGCACTCTCGGAGACTCCGGTCTGCCAGCTATCGGCGCTCGCTGGCGCGGTGTGGTACCCCGTTTCTGTCACGTGGAGCGGGTCCGCGCCGTTGATGACGGCCCATGTTCCGAGGTAGGACTGGAGCAGGTTCGTCGGCTGCTTGCCGCCGGGGTAGGGATGCAGGTTACCCTGGTCTGCGTATCCACTCATGTCGCCGACCGCCGGTGGCGCGCCGAACCCGGATAACGCCATCTGGACGACGGGCGTACGCCCCCACGCCGGGCTCCCTTTCACCGCCGTGTAGACCGCCTGCTGGAAGCGGCGAGCCTTCCCCGTCCAATCCACCGCCCAGAAGAGGTCCGGCTCATTCGGCCCCTCGAAGGCCTCGAGCGCTGAACTGATTACGTCCGCCTGCGGCAGGATGTGGCTGGCGTCGTCGTAGTTACCGTCCTTCGGTTCCGTGACGGCGGTCAGCTTGACGCCGTGCGTGGCGAGCTCGCGGTAGCGCGTGGCGACCTCGGGCCACACGTTGAGGCCATCGCGGATGTGCCGCACGCCGAGACTCACCAGCTTCGGCCGGATGATCGACGCGTAGCCGGTCCCGTAGACGAGATCGAGATAGTTGAGGTGCGTGTTGACGCCGATGGAGTTGACGAAGGCGTCGGCGCTCCGGGCAGAGACTGCCGGCACGGCGTTCAGCGACGCTGGAACGGCTGCTGGAACCACCGCCGTATCGCTCGGCTGTCCGCTCAGCGTCGCCGGGGGGGGGGCCGTGCCAGACCCGACCGACCCATCGGTCACCGTCACGGTACCCATCGATCGTGTTCGACCACTTGCCGCCGTGATCGTCGTCGTGCCCACGGCGACTGCGGTGACCTGGCCGGACGTCGAGACTGTCGCCACGCCGTTGTCGGAGCTGGACCAGACGGCCGGCCGGGACTTGCGGCCACTGTCCGCGACCGGCGCGCCGGACATTTGTACGCTCTGCCCGACCGTCAGCACCGTGTCGTCCGGAGTCAGGGCTGATGGCGCCCCACCCTTGACGCTGAGCGAAGCCGGCCGTTCGGCAACGCTGAACGGGTCACCGCGATCGCCGCACCCGAGTGCGGCGACGAGGAGCGAGATGAGAGTGGGAGCGAACAGCATAGGGCGGATGCGGGAGATGCGGCGGATGCGCACGGTGGGCCTCCTCGGCGGTTCCGTTTGGCGGCTCGACTGGCGTGGCGCACCTTCCTCGCGCGGTAGCCTCGTAGCTTTGCGTCGCCGGCTTTCGCCGGTTATGCCTTTGTCCCGGGCCCAAGAGGGCCGAGCGATTACTACCTGGGACTATGGATGGTCGGATATCGAGGAAGTGACGACACGGAAGACACCGAGTCACGGCAGCTCGAGCACCCGTTAACCGCGCCAATTCGCTAGCAGGGTCACGCGCCCGCTTCAGAATGTTACCGTACTGCCATGACTCTTTACACCTCGCGCGTCCTGGATCGTCAGACGCGCCCGTGAAGACGCTTCTTTACCTCTCCCCTTACTCGGTAGTGCCGCCGCAATACGGCGGACCGGCCCGCATCTACAACCTGTGCCGTGAGCTCTCACGCGAGTATCGCGTGATGCACTTCGCGCAGCAGGTGCACCGCAGGAACGCTCGGGTGAGCGTCGCGCCGGTCATCCAACACGTGACGCCGACATATACCGAGTACAGCAGTCGGAACCCGCTGAGCATGGTGCTGCAGCGGGCGGGCTCGCGGCTGCGCTGGCCCGTCGTCTGGCAGAGCGCGGTCCTCGGGCTCTCCTCGCCGCGCTGGCTGCGCGAGCAGGTCGAGCGCGCGTCTGTGATCACGGTCGAGCACCCCTGGCAATTCCGCTGGGTCCACGAGAAGGTCGGGGGGACGAAACCGGTCGTCCTGACGGCGCAGAACGTCGAGTCCGTCCTCTGGGCCACCGGCGGCATCAGGGCGCCGAGCCGTGTCGCGCACCTACTGGCTCGGACGGTGGAGCGGGTCGAGCGCTTCGCCGTGCGGCACGCCACCCGGGTCTTCACCATGTCGCCCGAGGACACGTCCGAGCTGGTGCGGCGCTACGGCGTCGCGCCAGAGCGCTGCGTGGTCATCCCGAACGGCGTCGCCTGCGATACGTTAGTGCCTGCGACGGCTGCCCGGCGCCAGGAGCGCAAGCGGGAGCTGGGGCTCTCGGGCAAGCGCGTGATCGTGTTCATCGGCTCGACGCACGGGCCCAATCGGGGGGCCGTGCAACAGATCATCGAGTGGGCGGAGGGGTGGCCGGACGAGCGCGATCACTTCCTGATCGTCGGCGGCGTCGGCCGGCTCTTCCCGAACGTCCGACACCCTCGGCTCACGATCACGGGATTGGTAGACGATTCGCGTTCGTTCCTCGAGGCGGCCGACGTCGCGATCAACCCCATTCAGTCGGGGAGCGGCACCAGCATCAAGCAGGCGGAGTACATGGCGCTCGGGTTGCCCTCGGTCGCGACGCCGACCGGCGCGCGCGGGATCACGATGGTGGACGGGGAGCACGGGTTCGTGAGAGAGCTGGGCGAATTCCCACCGCTGCTGCGCTGGCTGGGCGACCACCCCGAGGTATGCGACCGGGTCGGCGCGGCCGCTCGCGCGTTCGCGCGCCTGGAGCTCGACTGGCCGATGATCGCGGAGCGGGCGGGCGCGGTATACCGCGAGATCGAGGCCGCATCTCACCTCCAAGACTCCCCCCGTGGCGCTACGCCATGAAGCTCCGATGAAGCACAACGTGAAGCCCAAGGTCCTCTTCCTCAGCCACTCCGGCGTCCTCGGTGGCGCGGAGCTCTTCCTCCTCGACCTGCTGCACCGGGAGCCGGGGATCCGGGAACGAGGGACGGTAGGCCTCCTGGCCGACGGCCCGTTCCACGAGCGACTCGAGGCCGAGGGGATCCCGGTGCGCGTCTTCGCCACGAGCGCCGCGGTGCTGGGGGTCAGGAAAGGAGACACCCTCCGGAGCGGAAAGATCATGCGCGACGTGTACGCGCTTTCCCGACGGGTCGGACGCTTCGCGCGCGACTTCGATCTGCTCTACGCCAACTCCCAGAAAGCGTTCATCGTCGCCGCGCTGGCGGGACTCTGGGAGCGCCGCCCGGTGCTCTGGCACCTGCACGACATCCTCGACCGCGACCATTTCAGCGAGACCAACCTCCGCGTCGCCGTCACGGTCGCCAATTGGCTGGCGAGCCGGGTCGTCGCCAACTCCCGCTCGACCGCCGAGGCATTCATCGCGCAGGGGGGGCGCGCTCACAAAGTGCGGACGCTGTACTACGGCATTGCCCCCGCACCCTTCCTCGCCGTCACCGACGCCGAGGTCGAGGTACTGCGGGCGGAGATGGGGCTGGGCGACGCGCCAACGGTCGGCCTGTTCTCGCGGCTCTCGCCGTGGAAGGGGCAGCACGTGTTGATCGAGGCCCTCCCGACTCTGCCAGGCGTCCACGCGCTGCTCGTCGGCGACGCGCTGTTCGGGGAGGAGCAGTACGCCGAGGGGTTACGCGCCCAGGCCGCTTCACTCGGCGTGGCGGACCGCACGCACTTCCTCGGCTTCCGCACGGACCTCCCGCGGCTCATGCGCCTCGTGAACGTCGTGCTCCACACGTCCACCGCCGCGGAGCCATTCGGGCGGGTGATCGTGGAGGGGATGCTCGCGGGGCGGCCGGTCGTGGCGAGCCGCGCTGGTGGGGCGCTGGAGATCATCCAGGATGGCGTCACCGGCCTGCTCATCCAGCCGGGCGATCCACGCGCGCTCGCCGCTGCCGTCTCGTCGCTGATCGAGCACCCGGACCGGGCGGACGCGCTCGGCGCGGCGGGGCGGGCCTACGCGCTGGCCCATTTCAGCCTCGAGCTCATGCACGATGACGTGGTGCGCCAGATCGAGGAGGCCGCGCGCCTGTGAAGGTCGCCAAGGTCGCCAAGGTCGCCATCGTTCACGACTACCTCAATCAGGCGGGCGGTGCAGAGCGGGTCGTCGGAACGCTGCACGAGATGTTCCCCGACGCACCGATCTACACAACCATCCTCCGGCGCGACTCGCTCTGGCCGGCGCTCCGCGACGCGGACATCCGCACGTCGTGGATGCAGCGGCTCCCCGGGCTCGGCCGCCACTTCAAGAAGTATCTCCCGCTCTACCCGCTCGCGGTGGAGAGCTTCGACCTCGGCGACTACGACCTCGTCATCAGCAGCAGCAGCGCGTTCGGCAAGGGCGCGGTCGTGCGACCAGGTGCGTGCCACGTGTGCTACTGCCACACACCGATGCGCTTCGCGTGGGACTATGACCGCTACGTCGAGCGGGAGCAGTTCGGGCGCGCGGTGCGGACGGTCCTGCCGCTGCTCGTCGGCCACCTCCGCCGGTGGGACTTCCGCACCGCGGGGCGGCCGCACACCTACATCGCCAACTCGTCGGTCGTGGCCGAGCGGATCAGGCAGTACTACGGGAGGGAGAGCGAAGTCATCCCCCCGCCGGTGGATGTGGCGCGGTTCGCGCCGTCGCCGGTGGACGAGGACTATTACCTGATCGTCTCGCGCCTCAATCCCTACAAGCGCGTGGACCTCGTGGTCGGCGCGTTCAGCGAGATGGGGCGCCCGCTGGTCGTCATCGGGGACGGACCCGACCGCGCGGCGCTCGAGCGCATGGCGGCCCCGAACGTCCGCTTCCTCGGCCGCCTGCCGGATGATGACGTGGCGCGCCACTACGCGCGCTGCCGCGGGCTGATCTTCCCCGGGGAGGAGGACTTCGGGATCGTGCCGCTGGAGGCCAACGCATCGGGGCGCCCGGTCATCGCCTACCGGGCCGGCGGCGCGCTCGACACGGTGGCGGACGGGCGGACGGGCGTCTTCTTCCGGGATCAGACTGTCGGAGCGATCCGGGACGCGGTGGAGCGCTGCGACGCGATCCGGTGGGACAAGGCGCAGCTGCGGCGCCATGCCGAGGGGTTCGCGGAGGGGGTGTTTCGCGCCCGCGTGCTGGCTTCGCTGGAGCACGCACTACGACCGTTCGGACGCAGCCTGGCCGCTCGTGGTGCGTAGTTGCCAAGTGCGTGGTGGCGCGGGGCGGACGCGGCACGGAAAGCTTTCGCACCGGTGATCGGGGCCGGAGACCCATCCCCAGCTGTTCCCAGGGGTAGCGTATGCCGGTACATTCGGACGGGCGACCTGGAGTCGCTGGCGCCCGATTCCAGGCAGCCGACTCTCGCGTCGCCCCCTCCCCGCCAGTACCGCCGCCGACCAGTATGACCGCCGTCGCCGTCGCCGTCATCAACTTCAACACCCGCGAGCACCTTCGCGCGTGTCTGACGACCGTCGCCGCCGAGTCGCCACCGGAGGTGGTCGTGGTGGACAACGGCTCGACGGACGGCAGCATTGAGATGGTGCGGCGCGACTTCCCCGGTGTCACGCTCCACGTGGACCCGAGGAACCGCGGATACGGCGCCGCATCGAACGAGGCGATCGCCCGCTGCACCGCGCCGTACGTGTTGCTCCTCAACAGCGATACGCTCCTCCCGCCCGGGGCGCTCGCCGCGCTGGCCAGTCACCTCGATCGTCACCCACGCGCCGCGGTTGTCGGCCCGCGCCTGGTGAACCCCGACGGGACGCTGCAGCCGTCCTGCTTCGCCTTCCCGAGCCCGCTCGGCACGCTGCTCGAGAACGCCCGGGCGGACAAGGTGGTCCGTCGCATTCCGAGGTTGCGGGAGCGCTACCTCCGCACGTGGTCTCACGCCCGCGCGCGGGAGGTGCCATGGGTGATGGGGGCGGCGCTGGCGATCCGACGCCAGGCGTTCGACGCGGTCGGCGGGTTCGACGAATCCTTCTTCATGTACTTCGAGGAAGTCGATCTGAGCTACCGGCTGCGCGCGGCCGGCTGGGAGACCCACTTCGCGCCCGTGACGGACGTCATCCACGCCGGCGGGGCGAGCACGGCGCAGTGGCGCACCGACATGTATGCGCGGCTCTTTCTCAGCTCGATGCACTATTACGAGATGCATCACTCCAGGCTCCGCTCGCTCGGCGCCGCCGCGGTCGTGAAGCTCAGCATGCTGGCCCGGCTAGCTCGCGACACCACCCGCTTCCATGCGACGCGTGATGCCGGCCGGCGGGCCGAGCTCACCGAGCGCATGGTGGCGTGGCGGCGCGTGCTCCGCGGGCCGTGGC
Source organism: Gemmatimonadaceae bacterium (assembly GCA_037720885.1). Classification (GTDB taxonomy): domain Bacteria; phylum Gemmatimonadota; class Gemmatimonadetes; order Gemmatimonadales; family Gemmatimonadaceae; genus JACMME01. The sequence continues at coordinate 23,955 of JBBJNN010000064.1, forward strand.
GGCTCACGCACTGAGCGGGGACGACCGCGCGCCGAGCGCGCTCGGCGTGGGCAGTGAGGACGGGGAGCCCGGGGCCGTGGCGCATCCGCCGCGGCGGCTGCTCGTCCTCGCCCCGTTCGCGCCGCGGCTCGATGCGACGCACGGCGGAAGCCGCACGATCGCGCAACTCATCGACGCGCTGGCGCGCCGGCACCGCGTCGCCCTCCTGTACCTGCGCGCCACTGCCGAGCCCCCGGTGGACGACGCCCTGCGCGAGCGGTGTGAGATCGTGGAAGAAGTTGCGCACGGGCGGCGAGGGGGGCCCGTCCGGCGCACGCGGCGGCGGCTGCACCTCGCCGTGTCCCTGCTCCGCGGCCGGCCGATGTGGGCCACGATCTGCAAGGTGGAGGCATACGCGGCACGCGCCGCGGCGCTCGCGCACACGTGGCGCCCCGACATCGTGCAGATGGAGTTCCACGTCATGGGGCAGTACGCGACCGCTCTGGGCGGCTGCCTCGCGCCGCGGGTGCTCGTCCAGCACGAGCCGGGCGCGCTGGCGGCTCGCGACCGGCAACGATCACAGGGCGACGTTGCCACACTCCTGCATCGCCTCGACGCGCGCGCCTGGGAGCGCTACGAGCCGGCGGTCATGGCAGGCGTACACGCGGTCGTCGTATTCACAGAGCGCGACCAGCAGGCACTCGCCCCGCTCGCGCCGCGGACGCCGGTCGTACGGATCCCCCTCGGCATGATCGTGCCCGACCGCGCGCTCGATCCGCTTGGCCACCCGCCGCCGAGCCTGCTCTTCGTGGGGAGCTTCGCCCACCCGCCGAACGTGGACGCCGCCGTACGCCTCGCCGGTGCCATTCTCCCCGCCCTCCTGGCCCGGCATACAGATCTGGTGCTGTACATCGTCGGGGCCGACCCGCCGGCGCGGGTTCGCGGGATGGCCGGGGAGCACGTGATCGTCACCGGACGCGTCGCCGACGTCACCCCCTACCTCGACCGGGCCACTCTGGTCGTCGCACCGCTGCGGCTCGGCGGGGGAATGCGGGTGAAGGTGCTGGAAGCGCTCGCCGCCGGGAAGGCGGTAGTCGCGACCCCGCTGGCGGTCGAGGGACTCTCTGTCACCGACGGCGAGCAGGTTGCTCTGGGCGAGACCGACCGGCAGCTTTGCGACGCCATCGGTGCCCTCCTCGACTCGCCCGAGCGGCGCGCCGCCCTGGCGGCCCGCGCGCGCGCCTGGGCGGTGGCGAACCTCGGTTGGGAACGGCCCGTCGCAGCGTATGAGACGCTCTACGCGTCGCTGCTCGACGGGTGAGCCCGAGCGCGGAGCGTTCGTCTGTACCGCATCCGGTGTTGGGGGCCATGTTTCGCGGCTTCGAGGATGCGGGCGTGCGTTGGTGCTTTCTCCGCGTCCCGGCCGACCTGGGGGCGCCGGCCGGCGACATCGATCTGCTCATCGGCGACGCCGACGTCGGGAGGGCCCGGGAGGTAGTCCGAGCGCTCGGCTTCGTGCCCGTGCCCCGGCCGGGCATGAGCCTCCACTATCTCCAATACGATAGCCCTACGGCTCAGTGGTTGTGGATCCATATGGTCACCGAGATGAACTTCGGCCCCTACGAGGCGCTGAGGACGGGGGCCGAAGCGGGCTGTCTGGCTCGGCGTCGTTGGGAGGGGCTGGTGGCCGTTCTCGCTCCCGACGATGCCTTCTGGGCGCTCTTGCTGCACTCCATCGTGGACAAGGGGCACATCCCGCCGCGCCACCAGACGCGCTTGCAGGAGCTCGTCGGGGCCGCGCGCGCGGATGGGGCCCTGGCGCGCATGGTCGCGGGGGTCTGCCCCCCGGGCTGGACGCCGGAGCACCTGATGGAGTGCGTGGGGCGCGGGGCGTGGACGACGCTGGAGGAGGTTGGCCCTCCGCTGACGGTGGCGTGGCTGCGCCATCACTCGATCGGCAGATGGGGATTGCTCAGCCGCCGCGTGGCGTGGGCGGCCGCGCGGCTCCGCTCGCAGCCGCGTGGACGAGGGATCAGTGTGGCGCTCCTGGGGCCCGATGGCGCGGGGAAGACGACGTTGGCGACGGCGATCGAGCGCTCCTTCGTGTTTCCGGTGCGGTTGGTCTACATGGGACTGACAGGGGGGCAACTGCCGCGCGTCGCCCGGCTGCGCCTGCCGGGGCTGGTGATGCTCGGCCGCCTGTGCGTATTCTGGGCACGCTACCTGAGAGCGCAGTACCACCAGGCCCGCGGGAGGTTGGTGGTGTTCGACCGGTACTTGTATGACGCCGCGGTACCGACCCCCACACCGCTCAGTTGGCTGGGGCGGCTGTCCCGGTGGGTGGACGGACATGCCTGCCCGGGGCCGGACCTGGTGCTCCTGCTCGACGCACCGGGGGCCGTGATGCACGCGCGCAAAGGCGAGTACACACCCGAGATGTTGGAGGGGTGGCGCCAGCGGTTTCTCGCGCTGCGGCGGCGCGTCCGCCAACTCGAGGTGGTGGACGCCACGCGGGCGCAGAGCGAAGTGCACGCCGACGTGATCGATCGGATCTGGCGCCGCTACGCCGCCCGGTGGGGCGGGCGCTAACAGAGGTCGAGCGATCACGCCTCGCCCCGTCTCACTTCTCGAGCTGCTGCATCCGGACGGCGTCGCCGTACGATCGAGCGTCGTGGGGAGCGGCTGCCCGGCGCCGCTCCTCCCCGACTCCCCCGGGCGGGCGGACGCGGCTGATCTCGCCGATCTCATCGTACTCGCGCCGACCACGACCGAGTGTCGGACGAGCGGCTGGCTGGAGGAAGCGGCGCGACGGTCGGCCGAGGCGCTAGCGGGGGATGGCGTCTTATACGCGCTCGTGCCGACGCGAGGGGGAGCTCGGGTCGCGGGCGTGCTGCGCGACCTCGGTCTGGCGGCCGGCGCCCCCTTCGTGCACGTGCAGCATGGAGCGTCGATGCACTACCTGGTGCCGCTCGCTGGCGGCGCTGCCGAGTACGCATTCGGGCAGTTGATTCCCATGCGGCGCTGGAGGCGGCGGGCAATCATGCTGGTGCTCGGCTTGGGCGGGCCCCGAGCGCTGCTCGCCCACCTGGTGCGTCGAGGCCCGATGCCAGCCCTCGGGTTCGCCATGCAACGAGCCGGCGCGCGGCCGCTCTTCGAGTGGCTCTTCTGGACCGGCGGCGAGGCCCGCGATGCGGGCGTCATCGGTCTTGCCCGGGCGGCGGGAACCGCGGTCGTTCGCATGAAGTGGCGCGGCGCGCGGGGAACGGTCGTCATCCACCGGTTTACCGGGCGCGATCCACTCCCCTCGGCGGTCGCCAAGCTCCCGCTGATGGCGACCGCGCCCGACAAGCCTGACGATGCCAGGCACGAGGATGAGGCCGCACGCATCGAACGGTTCGGCCCCGGAGCGAGCGCCGCCGGCGCACGAGTTCCGCGAGCGGCAGGCGGGAGCTCGAGAGGGAGCTGTCCCGTCGCGCTACAAACGATCGTGAGCGGAACGCCTGCGGCCGGCCTCATCATGTCCGGGCGGCGCCGCGCCCTCGACATCATCGAGCGAACTGTGCGCTGGTTGGAGTGCTGGAACCGATCGAGCGCGAGGGCGGGATCACTCGACCCTGGACGGGCTGGCCGCGAGCTCCTCGCTCCCGCGACGACGCTCGCTCCATTCCTCGCGCGCGGGCACGAGTACGTGGATTGGCTCGCGACCCGCTGCGCCACCTCGGCGGTCGCGCCGCTGCCCGTCGTCGCCACGCACAACGACCTGACGGCGGCCAACATCCTCATCGATGGAGACCGTGAGATCGGCGTGATTGATTGGGAGTCGGCGCGCGGGGACGGACTCCCACTCGTCGACTTCTATTACGCGACGGCGGACGCGGCCGCGGCGACGCGGCACTACGCTGACCGGGTGGGGAGCGTCGCGGCGTGCTTCGCGCCAGGGGGCACACACGCCGCCGCTGTGGGACCGCTGGCGGCGCGTGTACAGCGCGCGGTGGGCGTGTCCGACGATGTCGCGGAGCTCTGCTTTCACGCGTGCTGGCTGCACCATGCGGCCAACGAGCAGCGCGAGGCGGAGATCGCCGGGGGCGCCGGAGCGGGGCCCTTCCTCGAGATCCTCCGTTGGGTCGCCGGCCGGGCGATCGGACCGACGAGCGCCGCGCGCGGGCCGTGACCGGCCCCCGAACTCCTCCCGGTCATTCCGCGGCTCGCTCCCTCGCGCCTCGCGTCCGCTGGCTGGTCCTGCCGGCGATGGCGGGTGCGCTCGGGATCTATGGTGCCGCGCATTCGCCGCTCCGCGGTGCCGCCGCGGCGCTGATCCGGGGAGGGCAGGAACAGTGTGTCGCCGAGTGCGCGCAGTCAGGGTCATTCGCCCGCGCGCTCGACTCGGCCGCGGCGTTGACGCTGATCCTCGCGGCGCTCCTCGCCGCGTGGGTGATCGCCGACCGGTTTCGCGGCGCTCCGGCTGAGGCGCCGCTCGCCTTCGGCCTGAGCGCGCTCGCGTTCATCTCAGTTCCTGCCGCCGCGGTCGGACTCCTCGGCGATTGGCGTGGTGCCGCACCCCTCCGCCCTCCACTCGGTCCCTGGCTCTGCGCGGTACCGGCCGTGGCCGTAGTCGTCGCCGCCATACGAGGTGGCTGGCGCCCTCGCCGGCCACGCGTCGCGTGGGAGCGGCCCTCTGGGCTCGTGCTCCTCGTCGGAGGCCTGGCCGTCGCGCTCCTGATCGCCTCGGCCACGATCAGTCTGATGCACCCGCCCACCGGCTACGACGCGCTGGCGTACCACGCGCCGCTGGCGGTCTACTTCTGGCGCGACGGCAATCTTGGTGCGCTCCTCGACCGCACGCCGGGGGCGCCGGCCCTCGCGCATCCGGGCGCCGCCGAGCTCTGGTTCGGGTTGCTCCGGATCGCCGGCGGCGAGGGCGTCGCCGACTTCGGGCAATGGCCGCTCGCGGTACTCGGCGGGCTGGCGGTGCGCGCGCTGACGCGCCGGCTGTGGATAGGCCGGGGCGCCGCACTGCTCGCCGCCAGCGCATTCCTGATGGCGCCCATCGTCGTCGTCCAGATCGGGATGCAGCTCAACGATGTTGCTGCGGCCGCGCTCCTCATGACGGCCATGGCACTGGCGTGCGCGCCACGATCGAGCTGGAGCATGGGTCGTCTCGCCCTCATCGGCCTGGCCCTCGGCCTCACGGCGACGACCAAGCTCGCGCTCCTGCCGGGTGTAGCGGCGGTCGGTCTCTTCACCGCTGGCTCCCTGCTCCGCGCGCCGCGCCGGCCAGTGAGCGGGCGCGCGCCTGCGGTCGGCGCTGCGGCCGGCTTGATGATGCTGGGGCTGACCTGCTTCGCGGCGGCGGCACCCTGGTGGACACGCAACGTCGCCCGCTACGGCAATCCGATCTATCCTGCCGCGCTACCGTTCATCGGACGGGGCTACGTCACCGGGGATGACGCGAAAAAGGACACGCGATTTGTGCCGACGGCTGCGGCGTGGCCGCTCTACCCGCTCATCGAGCGTCACGACGAGCAGTCTGGCCTTGGGGCGCTGTTTGCCGTCGGTGCGTTACCCGGCCTCGCGCTCGCCGTGCTCGCCGCGCGCGCGCGCCGGCGCTTCCGCCGGCCACTCGTTCTCTACGCCCTCGTGGCGGGGCTCACGCTGCCGGCCTGGTGGCGGCTCACCCAGCACGAGCCCCGATTCCTCCTCGGGCTCTTCGGCGCCACATTCGCGTTCCTGCCCGCGTCGCTACTTGCCGTGCCACGATCCCGGCGGCGCGGCGCGGGAGCGGTGCTCGCCGCGGCGGCGATCTGTTCGGCGCTGGTGACGTTCGACCAGGGGCTTCTGCCGCTCGCTCGCCAGCCGAACACGAGGCCGGAGTTCTACGATCGCGTGTGGAACATCGATCCGATCGTCGCGGCGCTCCCGGAGCACGAAGGGCTCCTCTACCAGATGGGGCACGCGACGCTCTCCTATGCCGGCGACTACCCGCTCCTCGGTCGCTCGCTCGGGCGCATCCTGATCCCGATCGACGCCGGCGCCACGACCGACTCCGTCGTGGCGATCATGCGTCGCGCCAGAGTACGGTACGCGTATGTTCCGGCCTCGCCGGCGTCACAGCCGGTCATCGAGGCGACGTATTCCCCGTCACTGTTCCGGCTGGAGCACGTGTCCACGGTCGAGGAGGGCGAGCGGAGCGGGACGCGGCGGTACCTGTACCGCCTGAGGGATCTCGAGCAGCTGAGAGGGCCGTGACCGGTGTGATCGCCGAGGTGAGCGCGGCCATCGCCACCCTCGACCGCCCGGATGGGCTGACGCGCTGCCTGGATGCGCTGCTCCTCGGGGAGGTGCTGCCGGCGGAGGTCCTGATCGTGGATCAGAGTCGCGGCGATGCTACGCGCTCGGTCGTCGAGCGGCGTGGCGCGAGTCCCGTCCCCGTCATCTACATCCGGCAGGAGCGGCGGGGGCTCTCGGCGTCGCGGAACGTCGCCGCCGCGCGCGCGCGCTACCCCATCATCGCCTTCACGGACGACGACTGCGTGCCGGAAGGGGGGTGGATCGCGGCCATTGACCGCGTGCTCGCCGGTCCGTCTGCGCCGGCGGCCGTCACCGGACGGGTGCTGCCGCTCGGCGCGGATGCTCCCGGGCTGCACGTCGTATCGCTGCGCGAAGGTACAGTGCGCGCCCAGTTCAGCGGCCGAGCCATCCCGTGGGACGTGGGCACCGGGGGCAACTTCGCCGCCAGGCGGGACTGGCTCGACCGGATCGGCGGCTACGACGAGCGGCTCGGTGCGGGGTCGCCCGGCCATGCCGCGGAAGACGCGGACCTCTTCTACCGGTTGCTTCGCGCCGGGGCCCGCATCGTGTACGAGCCGGACGCGATCGTCTACCATGAGCGCCAGACTACGGCGCGGCGGATGGCGACCCGCTGGAGCTACGGGCACGGGGTCGGCGCCTTCTGCGGTATCTGGCTCCGCCGAGGCGACCCATACGCGGCCCACTTGCTCGGCCGCTGGCTGCTCGGCCACACCCGGGCGCTCGCCGCTGCTGTCGCGCGCCGGAAGTGGATGGAGGCGCGCCAGCGGTCGCTCAGCCTGCGCGGGACCCTACGGGGGTTGAGGTACGGCCTGCGAGAGCTCAGGGGGCCTCCCGTGCCGAAGAGCGGCGCGTAATACTCAGGAATGTCCATGCAATACATGACAGATTCATGACCGATTCGTGATCGAGCTGAGCGTCATCATCGTGGCCCGTTCGCGTGGCGAACCACTGCGCGCCTGCCTCGAGGCGCTCGCCCGCCAGGGGGAGCCGGCGACTGACGTCGAGGTGATTGTCGTCCTCGACCAGTCGGCGGGTGGGGTGCCACGGGCGCAGCCGGCGCTCACGGCGCTCGCGGCGCTCGCGGCACCGTACTCGTTGCGCGTCGTGGAGTGCGGGGGTGGTGGCCGGGCTGACGGGCAGGCGGCCGCGCTCAATGCGGGCGCTGGCGCCGCGGCGGGAGCCTACTGCCTCTTCCTGGATGACGATGTGGTCGCCGGCCCGGGCCTGCTGGCCGAGCACCTGCGCGTGCAGCGGGAGCGCGGGGGCGCCGTCGGAGTCGGCGACCTCGCGCTCACCGCGGCGCCGGGGATCGACGCGTTCTCCCGATACTGTGTGGAACGGTGGGATGATGCGCGCTCGCCGCTCCGGCAGGGGCAGCGCCTGCCGTCGTTCGCGGACTGCGACGCCGGGCACCTCTCGGTGCCGCGCGAGGCGTTCACGCGCGCTGGCGGCTTCGCGAGCGATATGCGGGGGGGGGAGGGCGCGGAGCTCGCCTGCCGCGTGCAGGGG
>JBBJNN010000169.1:0-7277 GCA_037720885.1 Gemmatimonadaceae bacterium
GCGTCCAGCTCGTCGAGCTGCGGCCACCACCGCGCCGCCGGGCTCGGCCCCAGGTACGTGATGCGCGGATCTCCGTACCCGTGCATCACCTCGGCGCCGGCGCGGTACTCGCGTACCCAGCGGTCGAACGCGGCCGCCGCGCGCGCGACGCCGTCGCGCCCCAGCTCCATGGGGAGCACGGCCTCGCCGAGGGCGTGCAGAAGAGCGGGGCGCGGCGCGGGCGCGGCGCGCGGCGCGATCAGGGTCGCGCCGGCACGCCGGGCGAGCGTGGTGGCGGAGGCCAGGCCGGCGAGCCAGCCGAGGAACGCGCGTCGGGCGATGGAGGGCACGGTCGCTCTCTCCGCGGGCATTACCATTCCCGGATCTCCTCCGAGCCTGCTACGGCGCGCGGGTGGCCTCCATGCGGAGGCGCAGCACCGAGTCGGGGCCCGTCGTCACGTAGCGAGCGACGGTAATGCCGACCAGCCGGTCGCCCTCGAGCCGCATCACCGCCCGCGTCCTCACCCGCACGCCCTTGCGCCGGGCGCTCTCGAAGGGGCCGGCCACGGTGACGATGCTGTCGCCGGCGACCGCGGCGACCCGCATCGGGATCGGCTGCCGGCCCGGGAAGGTGAACGTCCAGCCAGTAGTGTCAGCGGTTGCGTTCAGCACGAACGGCGTAGGTGTGGTGTCACCAGTCTCCGGGATGTTGCGCACGTTCCACCGGCCGGCGACCTGGGAGAGCGACAGCGGGGCGGGGCTCGCCGGCACCGCGGCGGGCGCGGCGGCCGTCGTCGTATCGGCGGCCTCGGTGTCCGGCTTGGAGCAGGCGGCGAAGATGATGGCGCAGCAGGGGAGCGACCACAAGGCGGGGAGGCGGCGGGACATGTGACCCTCCGTGTCAGGGGACCGGCGTGGACGGCGACCTGCGAGTGCCGGCGGGACCACCCTATGCTCCCAGCCGCGGGACGGCAACCGGAGGATACGTTGTCGCGGCGCCGCTCCGTCACCGCACGGCGCGGCGCCCTCGAGACCGTCGTTCCGGTGCGGTCGCTCGTCGCCGGCACTCGGGTCTACTTACGCCTTGCCACCACCGTGACGACCTGGCTCGTCTGGTGCCGGATGGCTGGCCACGTGCCGACAATGTACTCGCCCGGCTCGAAGTCCATTGTCGTCGTGACTGATGCCCCCGGGGGGACACTCGCCAGGCCGCCCCACGGCGTGCCCGGCCCTGCGCTCGGCGGCTGCGCCAGGAAATCCTTGCCCGTTCGGCCCGGCGGTATCCGCTGGAACTTGAACTCGTAATCCTTGTCCGTCACGTTCTCCACCCGAATGACTCGCCGTCCGGCGGCGATCGGCGCCGAGAACTGGACGATGCCGTCGCCAGTAATGCGCGCGAGCACGTGCGGTCGGGGAGCGGCCACACGGCGGCCAGTTGGTGGCATCACCGTCAGCGGGCGGAACATCCCGTGGAGCAGATGATAGCGCGAGCGGTCCTCCCGCGCCGACCCGATGTAGCACACCAGCGCGTAACTCCCTGGCTCGAGATCGAGCGTGGCGTTCGTCGTCCGGGGCGGGAGGTTGAAGCCGGGGCCACCCATCTGTCTCGCCCACGGGGGCATGCGCTCACCGGCTTGGGCCGCACGATAGAGATCCGCCACGGTCTTGCCGTCCTCCAACCGCACGACCCAGAGCATGTGAGCGCCCCGCGTGTCGTCGCCCTTGTCCGCGACAAGCGCTCGCCCCTGCGCACCCGCACGCAGCCTGTCCGCCACCAGTCCCACCTGCAGCAGGCGGAACGTGGTGAGACCAGCCGGGATGGTGTCTGGCGCCTGGAAGAAGAACTCGCCCGCCCTGATGTCGACCACGCGCCCCGGAAGCAGGCCGGCGGTCTGAGCGGCGGCGGTGGACCCCCATGGCATGCCGAGAGCTGCGGCGACCAATAAGCCGGACGTAAGGCCCGACGCGAGCACGCGGCCGGGGACGTGTGCCGTCATGGTTCCTCCACCGGCGGCCGCCGGATCACTGAAGGTGTGGCAGGTGGCGTACACCGCCCACGCTCAACATGCCCAACATGCGCGCCTGCCAGCGACAACGGCAAGGCGGTCGGCGGCGCGGCGGCCGGCATCCGGCATCGCGCATCCGCTTGACCACCACGCGATCGTGAACGACGTTGCGCACCTTCCCGCGCCGCTGCTCCCGAGCGTTCTCCCGAGGTCCATGACGTCGTCGCGCCACGAACCCCAGCGCCACGAGCCCGAGCTCCCGCCGACGGCGCACCCCGTTCCCCCGTCGCGGATCGCGCGGCTCGGGCGCAATCTCACCGTCCGCGTGCTCGTCGCCATCGCGCTCGGCGCCCTCCTCGGCGCGCTCGCGCCGGATGCGGGGAAGGCGATGCGGCCCGTGGGCGAGACGTTCGTCAATCTCGTGCGGATGGTGATCGCCCCGATCATCTTCCTCACCATCGTCCTCGGGATCGCCCACACCTCGGACTTGAAGAAGGTGGGGCGCGTGGGGCTCAAGGCGTTCGTCTACTTCGAGGTCGTCACCACCTTCGCGCTCGCGATCGGGCTGATCGTGATGAACGTGACGCGGCCCGGCGAGGGCATCGATGCATCGCGCATCGCGGGGGGCGACATCTCGCGGTACACGGCGCAGGGCCGCGAGATGAGCTTCGTGGATTTCCTCGTCCACATCGTCCCGTCGAGCGTCGTCGGTGCATTCGCGCAGGGGGAGATCCTCCAGGTCGTCTTCTTCTCCATCCTCTTCGGCGTGGCGCTCGCCTCGATCGGGCGCTCGGGACGCGTGGTCACGAAGGTGCTCGACCGGTTGGCGCAGGTATTCTTCCGCATCGTGGGCATCGTGATGGCGGTGGCGCCCATCGGCGCGTTCGGCGCCATGGCCTATACCATCGGCAACTTCGGCGTGCGGTCGCTCGTCACGCTCGGGCGCCTCATGGCCGACGTCTACCTCACGATGGCGATCTTCATCTTCGTCGTCCTCAACCTCATCGCGCGCGCCTACGGCTTCAGCCTCTGGCAGCTCCTGCGCTTCATCAAGGACGAGATCCTCATCGTGCTGGGCACCTCCTCGAGCGAGGCCGTGCTCCCGCGGATGATCGACAAGATGGAGCGCTACGGGTGCGCGCGTCCCGTCGTCGGGCTCGTGATCCCCGCCGGCTACTCCTTCAACCTCGATGGCACCTCGATCTATCTGTCGATGGCCACGCTCTTCATCGCGCAGGCCTACGGCGTGCACCTCTCGCTCGGCCAGCAGCTCTCCGTGCTCGCGGTGCTCATGGTGACGTCGAAGGGCGCGGCCGGCGTCACCGGTTCCGGCTTCGTGGTGCTCGCCAGCACGCTCTCCGCGCTCCGCGTCGTACCGATCGAGGGGCTCGCCCTGCTCCTTGGCGTGGACCGCTTCATGAGCGAGGCACGCTCCATCACCAACCTCATCGGCAACGCGGTGGCCACTGTCGTGATCTCGAAGAGCGAGGGCGCGTTCGACGAGGCGCGCCGCGTGGCTGCCGTAGCCGAGTCGCGGGGCGGCGTGGGGCCGGTGGTGGGGCAGCCGCTTCCCACATCGTCCGCGCGCGCTTCGTGAGCGCGGACCGGCACGCCGAGCGCGGCGCGGAGCGTGGCGCCGAATCGCACGGCCGGCGCGAGATGCTGCGGCACACGCTGGCGACCCTCGCCTATCGCGGCGCGAAGGCCGTGGACGATGCGCCCGACTCATTCGGCGGGTTCAGCGCGGGCGGGAGCACGCGGACGCCCGTGGAGATCCTCGCACACGTGGGCGATCTCCTCGACTGGGCGTTCTGGTTGGCGAAGGGGGAGCACCTCTGGCGCGACTCTGCCCCGCTCCCCTGGAACTTCGAGGTCGCGCGCTTCTTTGCGGCGCTCCGCCGGCTCGATGGGTACCTCGCCTCGGACGCGACGCTGGGGTGGACGCCGGAGCGGCTCTTCCAGGGTCCGGTCGCCGACGCGCTCACGCATGTCGGGCAGCTCACCATGCTCCGGCGGCTGAACGGCTCGCCCGTGCGTGGCGAGAACTACGCGCGGGCGGAGATCAGCGCCGGGCGCGTGGGCCCGGAACAGGCCGCGCCGCGCACGGAGTTCGAGTGAGCGGAGCTCCCATGAGCGGAGCAGCCAGCTCGTACGAGCGCATCTACGCCGCGGCACGACGCATCCCACGAGGAAAGGTGGCGACCTACGGGCAGCTCGCCGAGCTCGCGGGGCTGCCCGGCCAGGCGCGGCAGGCGGGCTATGCGATGCACGCCGTGCCGGCCGACGCGGGCGTCCCCTGGCACCGCGTGATGAACGCGCGCGGCGAGGTGAGCATCCGCGCCGATCCCGAGGCCGCGCGGCTCCAGCGCACGTTATTGGAGGCAGAGGGCGTCCGCTTCGATGCGAAGGGCCGCGTGTCGCTCGCACGCTGTGGCTGGCGGCCGCGCCGGACAATGACCGACGAAGGCGAGCGATGACGCGGCTGACGTGGCCGGCCTGTTGTAATGGATAGCGTTATATATTACAATCTGCGCGCCGGGGATGAGGAGGTGATCGTCACCGCGAGGGCGCTGGATGATTCGCTCGTTTCGGGACCGGGGGACGGAAGACGTCTTCGACCGTAGGGACACCAAGGCGGCGCGCAAGCAATGTCCGCAGGCGCTCTGGGCAGTCGCGCACCGGAAGCTCGACCAGGTGAATGCCGCCGCGCGGCTGGATGACCTACGCACTCCGCCCGGCAACCGACTCGAGCGGCTCGAAGACGACCGCGCTGGCCAATGGGCGATTCGGGTGAGCAGTCAGTACCGGGTGTGCTTCGTGTGGGCAGGTGGTGACGCTCATGACGTCGAGCTCACAGACTACCACTAACGACAGCGCGCCGGCACGAGGCGTCCGTGCGCGCCGCTCCGCCAGGCGCGGTTACAGCGACGGCGACCGGCGCCCGATATGAAGGCGCGACGTCACTGCAGGAGGTCACTGACTATGGTTCGCATCCCCACTCATGGGCCCCCGACGCATCCGGGGGAGATGCTGCTCGAGGAGTACCTCAAGCCGATGGGGGTCACCCAGACCGAGTTCGCCGAAGCGATCGGCGTCTCGTATCCGCGACTGAACGAGATCATCAAAGGCCGCCGCGGCGTGACACCGGACACGGCGCTCCGGTTGGAGCGCGCACTCGGCGCCTCGGCGCAGTTCTGGCTCAACCTGCAGCTCGGCTGGGATCTCTATCACGCGATGCACGCACCTACTGCCGCGGAGATCGTGAAGATTCGACCGGTCCGCCCGGTCAAACGGGAGGCCGGCGGGTGAATGGACCCTACCCGCGCTCTCCTCCGCCACTTTCTCGCGGCGCTCGCCTACCGCACGCAGACGGCACTGCGCGACGCGCCCGCATCCTTCGCCGACTTTCGTGCCGGCCCCAACGTGCGGACACCACACGAGCTCGTGTGGCACATGACGGGCGTCATCGGCTACGCGCGCACCGCGTTCGTGGGCGGCGAGTGGCGCCCCGACCGCGCGCCGAGCTTCGAGGCGGAGATCGCGCGGTTCCATGAGACGCTCGAGGATCTCGCGCGGCACCTCGACGCGGGCACCGCACCAGTGAGCGCCGATGCAACGCCCGAGCGGCTCCTCCAGGGTCCGCTCGCCGACGCCATGACCCACGCCGGCCAGCTCGCGATGCTCCGACGGCTTGCCGGCGCGCCGATTCCGCCCGAGAACTTCATGCGCGCCGACATCCGCCCGGGCAACCTGAGCGCCGAGCAACCGACACCGGCCGCGCCGAAGCTCGGCTGGACCCCCGATCAGCCGCCGCCCGCACCAGGCCGGCCGCTCACCGGCGGCGCGTGAGCGCGCCCGAGGTGGCCGAGCCGTCGGGAACAACCAGCGATGCCGCGGAGTCGCCCTACGTCGCCTTCCCGCGCGACGAGTGGGCGAAGCTGCGCGACTCGCTCCCCCTCGCGCTCTCCGAGGCGGAGCTGATCGAGCTGCGCGGCGTCAACGAGGAAGTGTCGCTCGGCGAGGTGCGCGACATCTACCTGCCGCTCTCGCGCCTCATCAACCTCTACGTCGTGGCCACGCGCGGGCTCCACCGGGCCACGGCCACCTTCCTCGGCGCCCCGCGCGCGGCAACGGTGCCCTACGTGATCGGGATCGCGGGGAGCGTGGCCGCGGGGAAGAGCACGACCGCACGCGTGCTCCGCGCGCTCCTCGCCCGCTGGCCCGACCACCCGAGCGTGGAGCTCATCACGACCGATGGGTTCCTCTACCCCAATCAGGTGCTCGAGGCGCGCGGCCTCATGCACCGGAAGGGATTCCCCGAGAGCTACGACCTGCGCGCCCTGGTCCGCTTCGTCGCGAGCGTGAAGAGCGGGCACACACCCGTCGTCGCGCCTGTCTACTCCCACCTCACGTACGACATCGTCCCCGGCGAGGCGCAGAGCGTGCACCGCCCGGACATCGTGCTCATCGAGGGGCTCAACGTCCTCCAGCGCGGCGGCGGGCACCCGGTGCTCGTGTCGGACTTCTTCGACTTCTCCATCTATGTGGACGCGGGGGAGGAGCACCTGCGGTCGTGGTACGTGAACCGCTTCCTCGCCCTGCGCGAGACGGTGTTCCGCGATCCGGCCTCCTACTTCCACCGCTACGCCGCGCTCTCGACGCCGGAGGCGATCGCGCTGGCCGAGCGGATCTGGCGGGAGATCAACGAGGTGAACCTGCGCGAGAACATCGAGCCCACGCGCGAGCGCGCCGACCTCATCCTCGAGAAGGGGGACCGTCACTCCGTGCAGCGGGTGCGACTGCGCAAGCTGTGACACGCAAGCTATGACGGCCAAGCTGTGACGAACCCGAGGCGCCAACCGCGCCCCATCGTGCCCCCCGCGTGACCCGCCGGTGTCATCGTCGTCAGTAGGCCAACACCCGACCCCGACGACGACGCCCCCGAGGACACCCGCATGGCCGCCCTGCCCCTCCCGCAGTGTGATTGCTTCGACTCGCTGGAGCAGCTCTACGAGGCGCTCACGGCGCATCGGCTCCCGCGCGTGCGGGCGGGGGGCACCGTCCGCGTGCACCCGGAGCGCTTCGTCCGCTCGGGGATCGCGGGGATCCTCGACGCCCGCCGCCAGGTAGGCGCGCACGGCCTGGTGCTCGCCCTCACCCCCGCGGTCGGCGTGGGAACGGTCGAGCTCCGCTACGCCGCGCGCGGCTCGTGGGTGCCGGGCACCGGGCACCGCCGGTCGGCGGGGTGAAGGCCGAGTAGGGCATCGGGCATCGGGCATCGGGCATCGGGCA
>JBBJNN010000170.1:0-7231 GCA_037720885.1 Gemmatimonadaceae bacterium
CGGTGAGCGAGAGCACGCCCTCATCCACCGCCCAGAGCGCGACCTCCGCGCGCTCGCCCTCCCCACGCGAGCCGCGCACCTCCACGCGGATGCGCGCGCTGTCCGCGGGCCGATACTCGGCGGCGAGCGGGGCGACTCGTACCGCGAGGCGCTTGGGATCGGGCGCGACACGGAGCGCGACGTAGCCCGCGGCAATGCGCCGGTCGGCGGTATCGCGCGCGCCCGCCGCCCCGCGCGTGACGAACGCGGACACGAGCACGTTCGGCGCGTACGCCTCGGTGATCGGGAAGCGCAGCGTCGTCTGCCCGGCGGGCAGGCGCAGGCGACGCTGCTCGATGATCGCTTCGCGCTCCACGGTCACCCATGCTTCGGCGTCCGCGAAGGGCGAGAACACGACGACAGTCGCGGTATCGCCGACCCGATATTCATCCTCGCGATTGGCGATCACGTTCATCTTGAACCGGGACTGCCCCCACCACGCGAGAGTGGCTCCGCCGCCGACGACCCAGCGAACGAACGAGGTGCGCGCCACTCTCCCTCGCCCGTCCCGGGCGGACAGCTGCACCACGTAGGAGCCCGCACGGTCCGGCGTGACGGTGCACGAGACAGGCTCCAGGGCACTCACCACGGCGCAGCGGGCGACCGTATCGGTGACCCATCGCCCGCCGTAGGGACCGCCGGCCGCATCGTAGCGCCAGTCGCGCCGCGTCACCACGGCGGCCAGGGCGACGCTGCCCACGCGCTCGCCGTTCGGGCGCACCACCAGCATCTCGATCCGCTGCGGCGCGCCTGCGGTCCAGAATGCGTTCCCTACGGCCGGCCTGGCGGCTATGTAGAAGTCCGCCGGCTCCACGCGGAGGGTTGTACGCGCCGCCACGCTCTGGCGGTTCACATCGGTGACCGTGGCCTCCAATACCAGGCGCGAGGGAAGCCCATCGGTGCTGTCTGGCAGCGGCACGGTCACGTGGATGCGTCCAGCGCTGTCGAGCGTGCCGGCTCCGCTGCCGAGCATGCGTTCCTCACGCGGCCGCTCCCGCACACCGAACCAGTCGTTGATGCCCACGTAGTAGCCGGCGACGCCGGGAATGCGAAGCTCGCCCGCCGGAAGCGGATCTTGCCGCGCGGCCCAGCTCACCGCGGCGCCGCCCATGGCCCCGCCGAACAGGTAGCGCGCGGTGAGCGCCGACCGCAGCGTGTCGCCAGCGAAGCGCGGCCCGGCGGAGGCATCCCACCCGACGCTGAACTCCGGCGCGCGGTACTCGCTCACGTCGTAGCGCGCGCTGGCCAGCGCGAGCCACTCGTCGTTCCGCTTGCGCTCGAGCAAGAGCGTGTACCGGCCAAGTGGCGCGGAGGCCGGCAACGTCATGCCGAACTCCGCGGTGCCGAACGCGCCGAGCGCGGTGACGGTGTCCGCGATCGCGCTATCCGCCCGCTCGGTGCGCACGCGAAAGCGCACGAGCTCCCCGCGCTCCGGCACCGCGAGCGAGCCGAGCGATCCGTCACGCACGATGGCCTTCGCGTGCACCATCTCACCCGGCCGGTAGATGCCGCGCTCGGTGAACACCGCGCCCGCCATCGGGAATCGCCCGCTTCCCCACTCGGCTGTCGCGCCAAGCGCGCCGGGTGAGAGCTCACCGTACGACCAGAGGTCGGCCGAGCTCACCGCGCGATCATCCCCGCGCTCGGCGCTCACCGTGGAGAAGGCCACACGGCGCCGTGAGTCCACGCCATCCCATCGCCCCCGGTAGTCGAGTCGCGCGAGCCCGGCTGCGTCGGTGGTCGCGCTCGCGACGGCGAGGCCGGTCGCGTCTCGCAGGGAAACGTGGACACCATCGCGCGCTCGCCCGTCCTCCACGCCCGTGATCCAGACCACGCCCTGTTCGGCGCCGAGCCGGGAGTGGATGGCCAGGTCGCTGAACTGGATGGTCGCGATCGGTGCGAGCGCCCGCGTCCTCGACGTGTCGCCGACACGGGTCACGATGACCGCGAGCATCGTGGCGCCGGTCGCTCCGCTGGTGGGAGCGCTTGGTACGATGGGTACATGGGTGACGACAACTTCGTCGCGCCGTGCCGACACCGGCACCTTGCGCACGGGCGCGGCGCGCAGGCGCGCTATGATGCTGTCGGGGTAGCGCGCGTATCCGCGCGTGGCGAGCTGCGCCTCGAGCGCGCGCGGCACCGGCGCCACGGTGACGAGGAGCGTGTCAACGTTCACGTGACGGACGGCGATCGAGCGCGGCGCGCCGCGCGTCGCGAGCAGCGGCCCACTGGCGTAACTCACACTTGGCGGGTAGCCGCTCGTGATGACCGACGCGCTCGATGCCGCTGCGTTCACGCGCTGGCCGAACACATCGCGCATTGCCCCATCGGCGACCACGCGGTACGTGGTGCGCGGCGCGAAGCGGCCCGGGAGCGGCCAGATCTCCGTCTCCATCATGGTGTCGGCGATCGTGAAGGGGACGGCGGGCGCCGTCCGCACGTGGCGCCTCACCTCGCTCCCACGCACCGGCATCGTGAACCGAACGATGAGCGGGCCCACCGGGCATGGTATGCCGCCGCCGGCGCACTCGACTCCGGCGATCCGGAATGGGCCGCGCGTGCGGAAAGTCCGTAACGGAATGTTCTCGCGAGATCCCGCACCCGCCACGCCGATCATCCCCCGCGGCGCCGTGAGCGTGACATCACAGCCCGGCGGCAGCGCCGCGGCTGGCGCGAGCTCGATCCGGCGACGGAGCGAGTCGAGGCGGGGGTCGGCGCGCGCGCCGCGACGCCCATACCAGGAGCCGTAGTACGACGCAATCGAGTCCCGCTCCGTCGTCCGGCGCTGCTCGAGTGCTCTCATCGTCACCGGAGCGAGGCCGGCGCATGCACCGCTTGGCGCGAGCTTCACCGCGGCGGCGAACGCCGGGAGGTCAACCGGCGCGCTGTATACGAACACGAATCGCGGCGCGGCTCCGAGGTAGCGGCCACGGTTGCCCTCCCCGGCTACCGACATGCCGAGCAGCTCCGGGCCGCGCACGCGGAAGGTGAAGCGGTGCGGCGCCGCGAGCGTGCTCCCGTCAACCCCGCGCACCGCACCAGCCACAGTCACGGTATACCGCTCCCCGGCGCGCATCGCCTGGGTCGGGCGGAAGCGGATGGTGATCGGGTCGCGCCACTCGTACCGACCTGCCACCGCCGGCTCGATGCGCACCACCTGCGCCGGGTTCATCGTCCGCTCGAGCGCGGGCGCGACCGGCCGGTCGAAGATGACCGTGATCGCCGCTGTCGGGGCCGCATCGCCAGATGGCAGCGTCCGGAGCACGCGCAGCGGCGTGGTCACCTGCCGCGTGCCCACTTGCGGCGCGACCGTTCGCGGCGCGGCGACCGCCGCGGTCGCCAGCGCGAGGTGCACCAGCAGGGCCGAGTGCGGAGCGCCGAGCGCCGAGGCCCGATGCCGCCTCACTTCCTCGTCACCGTGAACACGCCACCGTCGCTGCGACCGTTCACCGCCGGGTTGTACATCTCCTCGGCATGTGCCGGTGGGCGGATGAAGGTGCCCGGTGTCGTCGCGCGCGCCACGTACGTCGCGGTGTAGGTGCCCGGCCAGAGCACCGTCGCGAAGAACACGACACGGTCGTCGCGGATCTCCTTGTGGTCCCACGGCGACCACCAGCCGGAGTCCCAGCTCCCGTAGCCCCAACGTCCATCCTCATTGCTCCCCTGCTCCCGCGCGTCCTGCTCGGCGAGCGAGGCGCCGGGGCCGGGCAAGGCGCCCGCCGTGCGGAGCGTGAGGTCCACCGCCTCGAGCCCCGCGGGGAGTGCGTCGTCGAGCACCACGAACTGCCGGTCAGCCGGCACCGTCACGCGGAGGCGCACGCGCACGAGCTCGCCCTCCGCCACGCTCACAACCGGCGTGCGACTGCTATAGCGCTCGTACCACCGCTCTACCTGAATGCCTTGCTCGCCGGGATTCACCGGGCGCGCAAGCGGCACCTCGTGCACGGTGAGAAAGTAGTACGCGAGCCCGCCCGCACCCGGCGCGTCGAGGCGGAGACGCAGCGAGCGCGACTCCCCGGCCGCGTCCGCGAGCAGCCCGGAGAGCGCGAGGGCCGAGTCGCGCGCGAGGCCGCCGCGAGCGTCCGTCTCGAAGAGTGTGCGGCCGCCAGCCGAGCGCACGCGGATGGAGCCCGCGCCCGCGCCGCGCTGGCGGCGCTCGAACTCGGCCAGCGCCGCGACCGTGGCGCCCCAGTCCTGCGTGTTCCGCATCCACGCCGGCTCGCCACGTCCACCCTGCACGAGCGTCTCGACGAGCGGACCGACGAGCGGGTGCGCCGGCTCCACCGCGAGCGTCGCGGTGAGCAGACGCGCGACCGGCCGGAGCCGGCTCTCGAAGGGAAAATCCGTACGTGCGCCGCCCGGGATCACCGCGCGGCGCCCCTCCACCTGCGTCGCGTTCCACGCGGGCGCGAGCAGCCGCCGCGCCACGGCAATCGCGCCGCGCCGCGCCGCCATCTCGGCCAGCAGCATGCGATCTTCCCAGGCCATCTGCGGCGCGCGCGCGAGCAGCTGGTTCTCCGCCGCCACGTCTGGTCGGCCAAGCCGGCTGAGGAAGTCCGCGGCCGCCACCTGATCGCTCAGGCGGGTGCGCTGGTCGTCGTACCACCGAGCCACGGGCGTCACGAGCGGCGCCGCCTCCTTGAGCTCGCGCTCGAGGTAGCCCGCGAGCCTGGCGATCAGCGAATCGCTCACGACCACGCCGGCATCGCGCGCGTCGAGCAGGAGCGCCCCCGCGTACGCGGAGAGCCAGGGCGTCGTCCAGTCCGCCGCGCCCCAGTAGCCAATGCCGCCATCCTCGCGCTGGCGCGCGGCTATCATGCCCACCGCGCGGTCGATGTCCGCGCGCGCATCGCCCCGGAGCAGCTGGGCGCTCCCCACCTCACGCTGCGCGCGGTAGAGCGCGACGAGCGGGCGCCCGGTGCTCACGACCTGCTCCGTGCAGTAGTACGGGTAGACGCGGAGCGTGGAGTACGCGCCGCGGATCACCGCGAGTGGCGAGGTGCCGAGCCCGAGCGATAGGCGCGAGCGTGCCGGGTCGATGCCGGCCGGGAGCGTGAGCTCCACCGTCGCCGTGTCGCGGAGCGTGCCACTAACCGTATAGGCGCGCGGATGGTAGTCGGGGCGCATGGCGATGCGCGACTGCACCGCGTCCGCGTCGCGCGCGCCGCGCACGTCGAAGCGGAAGGTCGCGCTGTCCGGACGTGCCCCCCACACGGTCGTTGCCGCGCCACTCGCCGGCGCGCGGAAGGCGAAGCGCACCTCGCGACCGCGCCCCGCCTCGAGCGTTGCCCCCTGCGTCTTCGCGCCCCGCAACTCCGCACCGGTCGCCGCCGCGTCCACCGTCACGCGCGGCGTGCCGCCCGCGCGCTGATTGATCACCGTGCCCGCCTCGAACTCGTCGCCCGGACGCAGGAAGCGCGGGAGTGCGGCGCGCGCTACGAGCGGCCGCGTCACGAGGAGCTTCGACTCGCCACTCCCGTACCGGTCCCCCGCCGTGACGGCCACGGCCATCACCCGGAAGGTAGTGAGATTGTCGGGGAGCTTGGCGGTCGCGACCGCCACGCCCTGCGCATCCGTGACGACCGTGGCGAGGAAGAAGGCCGTCGTCTTGAAGCGCGAGCGCAGAATGTCGGCGCGATCGGCGCCACCACCGCCACCCGGCTCGCGCCGCCCCTTCTCCCCCTCGGGAATCTGTGGCGCCACCGAGGCGAGCGTGGACGCGAGGCGGAGGCCGAGCCCGCGCGGCTCGTAGAGCAGCCCGATGGGATCGGGCGTGCTGTAGCCAGTGAGTGCGAGCACCCCCTCGTCCACAGCCCAGACCGTCACTTCCGCCCGCTGCGGAGCGCCAAGCCCGTCCTTCACCTGCACCTTGACGCGGGCCGAGTCGCCCGGCCGGTACTCCGCCGCCAGCGGCTCCGCGCTCACCGCCAGGCGCTTCACCTCCGGCGTCACGCGCAGTTCGGCGTAGCCGACCCGGATGGTGGGGCGCCCCGGATCATCCAAGCGGCCCGGTGGCGCGCTCCGCCCACGCACCACGAGAATCGAGACGAAGGCGTTGGGGACGTACGCTTCCGTGATCGGGAACTTGAGCGTCGTCGCGCCACTCGCGAGCCGCAGGCGACGCCCCTCGATCAGCCCTTCGCGCTCCACGGTGATCCACGCCTCCGCGTCGGTGAACGGCGAGGCGAACAGGATCGTCGCCGTGTCGCCCACCGCGTAGCGCGTACGATCCGGGATCACATCCATCTTGAAGCGCGACTCGTCGCTCCATGGCACCCACTCCGTCCCCGTCGCCCACCGGTAGAGCGATGTCCGCGCCTCGCGCCCCGCGGAGTCGCGCGCGCGGAGCGTGATCACATAGGTGCCCCCGGCCGGCGGCGTCACGCCACACGTCGCCGGCTCGGCGGCGCTCGTGATCGCGCACCGCCCCACCGTGTCCTGCACCCACTCGCCCACGGTCTCCGCCACGCCGTTCCGCTCGCGGTGCACCTGGTGCCACTCGCGCCGCACGACCGTCGCCGAGATGGCGACGCCAGGCACCCGCTCGCCACCCGGCCGCACGGCGAGCACGCCCACTCGCTCCGCCCGCCCCGCGCGCCAGAAATACTCGGCCCCGAGCGGCTTGGCGGCGATATAGAAGGCGGCCGGGTGGACGGTGACCGATGTGGACGTCCCCACCGTCTGCCGGTTCACATCCGTGACGGTCGCGCTGACCGTGACGCGGGCCGCGCGCCCCTTCGCCGGCGTGGGCGCCGCGACCGCGAGCGTGCGCTGCCCTGCGGCGTCGAGCGTGTCCGTGCCGCTCGCGAACACCTGTACGTCGCGCCCGGAGCCGCTCGCATCGTCCTCCCACCACCACCCGCTCTCGCCAATGAAGTAGCCGTCCGTGTTCGGGATCTGGAGGTCCCAGCTCCCGAGCGCGGTTTGCCGCGCCTCCCACCGTAGGCGCGCTCGGCCCATGGGAGCGCCGAACAGGTAGCGCGCGCCCACCGACACCCGCACGGTGTCGCCGGGGAGGCGCGCATCCCCGCCCACCGCGGCCACGTCCAGCAGAAACTCGGGCGGCCGGTATTCGGCTACGCGGTAGCTCGCGCGCGCGAGGTCGCGCCACTTCCCCTGCCGCACGGTCTGGACGGTGAGGTCGTACTGGCCGAGCGGTGCGTCGGCGGGGAGGGCGAGGGTGTAGCTCGCC
>JBBJNN010000065.1:0-31315 GCA_037720885.1 Gemmatimonadaceae bacterium
CAGAGCGTACCGGCGACCAAGCAAAAGTGCAAGAATCTTCTGGTCACTTACTTAGGCGTGGGCGGGGCTGTCCGGTATTCCCCTACATCGGTCAGGGGTCCCGCCGACAGACCGCGCCCCCACGGCCGGCGAGCTTTCCCGTCAGGCGATTCACGACGCTCCTGACGAGGGAACCAGACGATGCTACGCACGCATACCGACCGACCCGATCATCCCGCCAACCCGATGGCGCCGGCCGCACCCATGACACCCACGGCGCTCGCCGAGCCTGCCATGACGTCTGTGACCTCGCGGCGCGCCTTCCTGCGAGCAGGCGCGCTCACCGCGCTGGCGGCGCCGGTCGCCGCGAGCGCGCTGGCGGCCTGCACCGCCGACAAGGCCGGCGAGGGGACGGCAGTGAGCGCGGCGAATGCCGCAGCCAAGCCCACTACTCCGACAAACGCCGACCACAGCGGCGGCACCACCGCGCCGAACGTGGCGCAGGCACCGGCCGCGCAGACGGCCGCGCAGTCGCCGACGGCGAAGGCCGACGAGATGGACCGGATGCACGAAGCCGGGGTCAAGGCGTTCCCGGCGAAGACCGCCGGGAAGGGGAACCAGCCCCTCGCGCCGCGCGTCGAGAACGGAGTGAAGGTGTTCGACCTCACCGTCAAGAAGATCCGCTGGGAGGTGGAGCCGGGGAGGACGGTCGAAGCCTGGACCTACAACGAGCAGGTGCCCGGCCCGCAGATCCGCGTGCGCCAGGGCGATCGTGTTCGCATCGTCGTCAAGAACGAGCTGGACGAATCAACGGCGGTGCACTTTCACGGGCTGGAGATTCCGATCGACCAGGATGGCGTCCCCTTCATCACGCAGCCGCCGATCAAGCCGGGGCAGACGTACACGTACGAGTTCACGGCGCCGAACCCGGGCTCGCACATGTACCACTCGCACCATAACGCCGCCGTCCAGGTAGGACTCGGACTCCTCGGCGCCTTCATCATCGAGCCCCGGCGGCCGCGGGCGATCGAGAAGGTGGACGTGGACTACGTGATGATCCTGAACGACGGCGCCCACGGCTATACGCTGAACGGGAAGGGCTTCCCCGCCACCGAGCCGATCACCGCGAAGCTCGGGCAGAAGGTGCGCATCCGCTTCATGAACGAAGGGATGATGATCCACCCGATGCACTTGCACGGCATGCATATGACGGTGATCGACAAGGACGGCTGGCCGCAGCCCGCGCCGTGGAAGTGCGACACGCTCAATGTGGCGCCCGGCGAGCGGTGGGACGTCATCGTCAACTGCACCAACCCGGGCACCTGGGCCTTCCACTGCCACATCCTCCCGCACGCCGAATCGCAGCACGGGATGTTCGGGATGGTGACGGCGCTCATCGTCGCGAAGTAGCGGCGTGGCACGCGGTATGGCCGACATGCTCGCCGCGTCGTCGCGCGCCGAACGTGATGCCGGCGCGCCGGGGCCGGCGCCCGCCCCGGCGTGGGCGCGCGCCATCCTCCGCGTCTCGCTCGGGACGAAGCTCGCGGGCGCTAACGCGCTGGTCGTCGCGGTGGCCGCGCTCGCGGCGCTCTGGGCGTACCGCGACGGCGCGCGCGAGGCAGAGCTCCTCGGCTTCGTCCTCGCGACGCTCGTCGCCAGTCTCGCGATCAACCTGACGCTCGTGCGCGTGGCGCTGCGCCCCCTGCGCGAGCTGGAAGCGGTCGCCGAGCGGCTCGGCCGTGGCGACTCGGGCGCGCGCGTGCCGTCGTCGCCACTCGCCGACCGCGATGTGGCGCGCGTCGGCGACACGCTGAACGCGCTCCTCGAGCGGCTCGTGGCTGACCGGGCGCGCATGCGCGACCTCGCGACGCAGGCCATCCGGGCCGGGGAGGAGGAGCAGGCGCGGATCGCGCGCGAGCTGCACGACTCCACGGCGCAGACGCTCACCGCGCTCGTGCTCCAGGCGGGCGCCGCCTCCCGCGACGACAGTGCAGACGCGCTGGCCGGCCGTCTCCGGATGGTGCGCGAGCTCGCCGCGGAGGCGTTGGACGAGGTGCGGACGTTGTCGCATACGATCCACCCGCGCGTGCTCGACGACCTCGGCCTCGTCGCGGCGCTCGAGTCGCTCGCCCGCCGCGCGCGCGATGGCGACGGGGTGACCGCGACGGTGCACGCGCGCGTGAGTGGCGAGCGTGTCCCGCGGCCCATCGCCTCGGTGCTCTACCGCGTCGCACAGGAGGCACTCGGCAACGCGACCCGGCATGGCGGGGCGCGCTCCGTCCGCATCACGCTCACCGCGCGGGCTGGCCGCACGGAGCTCGAGGTCGCCGACGACGGGCGAGGGTTCGACGTCGCTGAGGCACGGCGCCGGGGCGCGGCACGTGCCCGCGGAGCGGGCGGGGGATTGTTCACGATGGAGGAGCGCGTCGCGCTGGTGGACGGCGTGCTCGACATCCGGAGCGCGCCGGGGCTCGGCACGCAGGTGCACGCCAGCGTGCCACTCGCGCCGAGCGCGCTGTGAAGGGTGACGCCCCCATGAGCGGCGGCAGCAACGCGCTCTCGGCGCGGCCGGGGCTGCTCGCAGGGTAGGCGTTACAGGAGCCGGGCGCCGGGCACGGTGAAGGAGAAGGTGCTCCCCTCGCCGGGCCGGCTCTCCACCCAGATGCGCCCGCCGTGCGCCTCGACGATCCCCTTCGCGATCGCGAGACCGAGCCCCGCGCCGCCGCGCGCCGTGCGCTTCGCCTGCCAGTAGCGGTCGAACAGGTGCGGCACCTGATCTGCTCCGATCCCCGGCCCGGTGTCGAGCACGGAAATGACGATCTCCTCATCGCGCCACTCCGCCCGGATGGAGACACGCCCGCCACGCGGCGTGAACTTGATCGCGTTGCCCGCGAGGTTGGAGATGACCTGATGGGTCCGTTCGCCATCCACGAGCGCGTCGGGGAGGGCCTCGCTGGCCGCGACGACGACCGACACGTCGCGCTCCGCCGCGAGCGGCCGGAGCACCTCGATGGCCGAGTCGATGATCGGGGCGATCGGCTGCGGCGCGCGGTGCACGCGGAGCGAACCCGTCTCGATGCGGGTGACGTCGAGCAGGTCGGCGATGAGGGCGTCGGCCTGCCGCGCCGCCATCACGACGACGCGCAGTTGCTCGGCGAGTGCCGCGGGGTCCGGTGCGGGGTCGGCACGGAGCAGGCTCGCCGCGATCATCGCGATCGCGTTCACCGGGTTGCGGAGATCGTGCGAGACGACGGCCACCGTCTCATCGCGCGCGCGGACCGCGCGCTGCGCCGTCTCGTACAGGGAGCGCAGATCGTCCTCGGCCCGCTTCCGCTCCGTGATGTCGCGCAGCACGACGTTGAAGGTCGTCGCGCCGCTTACGGAGAAGCGGGAGATGGATGCCTCGGCGGGGAACTCCTCGCCGCCCTTGCGGAGCCCCGAGATCTCGCGGCGGTGGCCCATGCGCCGCGCGTGCTCGCTCCCGTGGCCGAACTGCCGGACGTGCTCGCCGTGCGTGGCGCGGAAGCGCTCGGGGAGCAGCACCTCGAGCGGCTGCCCGAGCACCTCCGCCGACGCGTAGCCGAAGATCCGCGCGGCCCCTTCGTTGAAGAGCGTGATGTGCTGCGCGTCGTTCACGGAGATGATGGCGTCGGCGGCGATCTCGACGATTCCGGCGAAGCGCGCCTCGGCGATGCGCAGCGCGTGCTCGAGCTGCCCGAGTTGCGCACGGTGCTCGAGCTCTATCGCACGGCCGTCTTCCCCAACTTCATCCTTCGCGGTATTCACCACAGGGACCGGATCCACGTTCACGCGGCCGAGCTCGGGCGAGCTCCGCGCACGAGGCAACCATGAAGCGTACGGCGAAGCATGGCGCGAAAGCTACCACCAACCGCCGCGAGTCGGGCGGCTCGGTGGAGGGCGCCGAACGCGCGGCGACGAGTGGGACGACGAGTGGGACGACGAGTGGGACGAAGCGCACGACGACTGGCGCCGCGAAGACCGCGACGACGCGTGCGAGAGAGGAGCGGACAGAGCGAGAGCGTACGACGACGGGTACGGCCGGCGAGGCGCCAGAAGTCACCTCGGCGCCGACCTTCCGGTCCCTCGACCGAGCCGAGTGCGAGGCGATCCTCGCGCGGAACGTGGTGGGGCGGCTGGCGTTCGCGTTCCGCGGGCACGTGGACATCGAGCCCTTGCACTATGTGCTGGATGGCGCGTGGATCTACGGGCGCACGTCGGCCGGCTCGAAGGTCGCCGCACTCAGGCACAACCGCTGGGTGGCGCTCGAGGTAGACGAGGTAGAGGGGGTACTCGACTGGCGGAGCGTCGTGGTGCGCGGAGGCCTCTACTTTCTCGTGCCAGATGGCCTTGAGCGGGAGGTGGCCGCATGGACCCGCGCGGTGGAGCTGCTACGTGGCGTGATCCCGCGGGCGATGACATCCGGCGACCCCGTGCCCTTCCGTCGGACACTCTTCCGCATCCACGTGGACGAGATGACGGGACGCGAAGCGTCGGTGGTGCGGCGTTGAGATGCATGGCCGCGTAGCGTGCGCCCTTGCGGCGCTCACTGTCGCGGGCCATCCGTCGCCCCTTCCCGCGCAAGCGACTCAAGTGGCCGCGCCGCCGATCACGCTCGGGCACGGTGTGGACACGAGCAACGTGGTCGTGCGTGACATCGTGCGCGCCGTCGCGGGGTATCTGCGCCTGCCACGACCCGGCGTCACGCCCACCGAATTCTGGCACCCGGAGGAGCAGGCGAGGCAGCAGGCGTACGACCCGGCCCAGGTCTTCGTCACGTACCGCGAGCCGGCCACGATCATTCAGGTCACGCCCGACGTGCCGGATGACAGCGTCTACGTCGTCAAGATCCTCTACGCCCGGGCGGATTCCACGGGCGCGCGGATCCGGCCGACGGGGCTGCAACGACTCTACGCCGTTCAGTACGAGTCGCGATGGGTCCTCATGAGTGCGCTGGGCCGGCTGACGCGGCAGTGGAGACAGAGCCGAGTGGGGCCGCTCATCTATCATTACGCCGCCGATCACCCCTTCGACCAGGTTCGCGCCGCACGCGCCGCAGCCTTCGTGGACTCGCTGGCCCGCGCGCTCGCGGTCTCGCCGCCGGACAGCATCCATTACTACCTGGCGCCGTCGAGCGATGAGATGGCCCGGGTGTTGGGCCTCGACTGGATGCTCCTGCCGTCGGGGCCCGGGACGGGGCGCGGTGGGTGGGGAGGGGTCACCATCTACAGCGGCGATCCGCGTCAAGGCGAGGCGTACTTACACGAGTTGGCGCACACCGTCGCCGGGCGCGTCGCTGGTGGGGGCTATGGCTTCATCCAGGAGGGGTTCGCGACATTTGTGAGTGGCTCCGGCGACGTACCCTTCGCGGAGATCCTGGCGCTCCTCACAGACTTCCAGCGACGGCACGCGTCGTACCCATGGCCGCGCCTCCGCTCCTACGGAGATACGGAAGGGCAGAGAGTCATGTACGCCAGTGGCGCGCTGGTGGTCGACGCCGTCTTCCGGAAGCATGGCTGGCCGGGCGTCCGCCGGCTCCTGACGGACGCCCAGTCCGAGGACGGGATGTTCGCCACGCTCACGGGATTGCTCGGCGTCGCCGTGACGCGGGAGACGTTCGAGGCATGGTGGCGCCGCGAGGCACCCCGCGCGTTGGCTGCGCGTTCAGCGCGACGCTGAGCAGACGGGCGCACACAGTACAGTCCGGTAGGTGTCGGCAGTGCCATAAGTCGGGCAGCCTCCCACGCGAGCCTGCCGCTCGGTACCTTGCGATGACGGTCTCGCTGCTTCGCGCGTCTCCATGCCCCCGCCTCGCATGCGCCTACCTTCGCTCGGCTCGCTGCTCGGCCCGCTGCTCGTGGCGTCACTCTCGGCTGGCCTCCTGGTCACCCTCGGTGGCTGCGGGTCCTCGCGGTCGGCGCCGCCCCCGGCGTCCACCCCGGAGCCGGCCGCCCGTGCCGCGCCCGCAGACAGCACCACGCCAAACGGGACCTCTGCAGCGGCGCCCACCAGGGCACCCGTGTCCCGGCGAAAGGATCCGAACGTCATCCCCTCGGAGGAGCTCACGGCCAGCCGCTACCCGACCGTCTACGCCGCGATCGAGGCCCTACATCCAACCTGGCTCCGGCCACAGGAGGACATCAAGTCCTTCCACGGCGCGCAGCCGCACGTGCCGGTCTTCGAGGGGCGCCAGCACATCGACATGGGCCTCGACTACCTGCGCCAGCTCGGGCCCGTAGACTTCGTGCACATCGTGCGCCTGAACAGCATCGAATCCACGTCCCGCTACGGTGCCGACCACGGCTGGGGCGCGTTGGTCGTTTATCGCCGCTGAGCCGACCGAGCGACGAACGGCGACGGCGCAATGCTTGGGCAGTGATACCAAGTGATTCCACAAGGGAGGTGGCGCCACATGAGGTTTCACGCTGTACCACTCTTGCTCGTCGTCGGTATCGTCGCTTGTTCGCCGAAGGACACCGCGGCGCCACCGGTGGCCCGGCTCGGCAATCCGGTCCTCGACGCGCGCGCCGCACTCGCGGCCGGCGACTCCACGTACCTCGGGCTGCTCGACCCCGAGTTGGTGCTGCCCGGCCTGGACAGTGCGGAGGCACGCCGGGAGGGCACGGCCACCGTGCGGGCCTTCTCGCGCCGGAGCCTCGCGCTCGCTCCTGCCGCATGGCTCGCCCAGCGCGATTCGTTGCGCGTCTACGCGGCTGCGTATAACAGGCTCATCCTGGAAGCTCGGCGAGCGTCCGGCCGCGCATGACCACCGTCCGTCGCCGCTATCGCTCGTTCGTCGTCGGGCTCGTCGGGATCACGTTCGCATCGCCCTGGAGCGCCAGCGCGGCGCAAGCGACGCGGCAGCCGCCGGCGCGCACCGCGCGGCTCGTCCTCGAGATCGGCGAGGACATGGGTGGCGACGAGTACACGTTCTCCCGGCTCACCCGCGTCGCGGCGGCGCGCGGCGGACGGATCTACGCGTTGGACATGGCCGACAAGACCGTCAAGGTTTACGACCCCTCGGGCAAATTCCTCCGCGCCATCGGACGGGAAGGGCAGGGACCGGGCGAGTTCAACGCGCCCGCCGAGCTGCGGCTCGACGACAGCACGCTGACCGTCACGGACTTCATGCAGCGCCGGGCGAGCACGTTCACGCTGGACGGCACGCATCTCCGCACCCGGAGCTTCCCTTCCCTCGCGAACGGAGAATTCATCAACACGGTGCTCGAGGTGCGCGGCGGTGCTCTCCTTGGCATCTCGTCGGTCGGCGCGTCATCCGGACCGGGGCCGGTCCCGCAGAACCGCTCATACGTGCACGTGACCGTGCATCGCCCTCCCACCCCGCACGTCGATACACTGGCGAGCATCCGAAGCACCGTCGTCACCTGGTATCACGCGCGCGGCTTCGGCGTCTTCGAGTCCGGCTTCGGCGACGGTGGCGCGTGGGCCCTCGCCGGCGACAGCCTGCTGGCCGTCGTCGACGGGTACACGGGCGCGGTGCGGTGGTTCGCGTTCGACGGACGTGGCGTCCATCTCGTGCGGAGCGGCAGCCTCGGCCAGCGCGGGAGGCCGGTGACGCCGCAAGACATGGCCGGCATCGAGACGCGCTGGCGCGAGCGCTACAAGAAGTCGGACCTTGCCAAGGCCGAGGTGAAGTTCAGTGGGGCCCCGACGCACTGGTCGGTCGCCACACGCGCGGTGCTCGGCGACGACGGCGCGCTCTGGGTGGGCGGGCCGCCCTCCGGCGCCATGCCGTCGGGCCGCACGGCGGTATGGAGCGTCTTCGCACCCGGCGCGACGACGCCGTACCCTGTCGCGCTGCCCGCCGACTTCACGCTCACCGCGGTTCGCGCCGGGCGCGCGTACGGGTACGCCCAATCCGACCTCGACGCGCCGGTCGTGCGCGTCTACGAGCTGGAACGGCGCTGAGCGTCGGGGCGCCTCGGGTGGGGGAGACGCTCCGGGGCCGGACACCCTTTCCCCGCCCCGCAAGACTTCGGCGCCTATTTCCTCGTCGTCGGCCTGATGGGCGGGAGATCGGACAACTTGACACGGTCATACCCGCGGCTCTTCCGGTCCTCCGGGTGGGGTTCGAGGCCAATCACGGTGATTTCTCGATCACCGGGCCCGTACACCCTATGGAACCGCCACGAGTGCTCGCTGTGGCTGTCGATGTACGATTGGAAGACCTTGCGGCCATACCGCCGAGTGAGCGGCTTGATGCGGCTTGATCTGGTGCGTCTCGAGGCCCGGATAGGAAGGATTGTCGCACAAGTTCGCGAGCGCCCGGCCGTACTTGTCGGCGAAATCGCTGTCGTCAGCTGCGAGGGTCCGTCCCGCCGCCCCGCGACCAGGGCGTTCCAGTGCCCCTGCATGTCCGGCACGCCCATCCGCAAGATGAACTTTCCCCGCCCCTCGCCGGGGGTCACCCTCGCTCCGTCAGCGGCGCTTCCGCGAGGGCTTGCGCGAGGGCTTGCGCGAGGGCTTGCGCGTGAACAGGTCTTCCGGGTTCACCGGCTTCGACGCCCGCCCTGCCGCCAGAGCCGCCATCGAGCGATCCATCGTCGAGAGCGTGCGGCGGGACAGGACGTCGGGCTCGACCAGGACGCGCGGCTCGAGGACGATGCTACCATCCTCGCGCACGATCACGCGGTAGTGGCCGTATTGGGCGCCACGGAGCGTGATCCGCTTGCGGGCGTCCAGCTTCGCGTCGTACTCGGTGGCATACCCCATTAGCCCCTCGGTAGTAGTGGGAGTACCCAGGTGTAACATTGCCCATTACGGGCATTTTCTATTCCCGCCGCTGGGCTGGAAACCCTTTCCCCCGCCGGCGAGACTAAGGAGTCGGCGGCCCGTCGCGCTCGTCTGTCCCCTCGGCCCATTCGCCCGCCACGCGGCCGTGCGTCTCCGTCTTCCCAGCGGGCATCTCAACTATCGCTCAGCTACCCGGAGGAATCCGTCGCCATGTCCCGCGCGTCCATTACCCTGGCCGCCGTCGCCTGCGCGTGCCCAGCGCTCCTCCCGGCCCAGGGCGCTCCCACCCGCACCCTGTCCAAGCCGGAGGCCGAGTTCAGCGAGCCATTCACTGTGGTCAGCGGCGTGCGGGAGCTGCGCGGCGGCCGCGTGATCGCCGTGGACTCGCGCGACAAGACCGTCCAGCTCCTCGACTTCGCCTCGGGCGAGGCCAGGCCGATCGGACGCGAGGGGAGTGGACCGGGCGAGTACTCGCAGCCCCTTGGCGTCTACCCGCTGCCGGGTGACTCGTCGCTCGTCTACGACCCGCTCAACCAGCGCTTCCTCGTCATCACGCCCGATGGGAAGCCGGCGTCGGTGATGACGATGGCGGGGGGCGGACAGGGTGGCGCGCGCGTCAGCATGCAGGTACCGCGCGGCATGGACCGGCAGGGGCGGATCTACTACCAGGGTTCGGGCTTCCAGATGACGCCCGAGGGGCCGAAGTCGAGCGACTCGGTGGCCGTGCTCCGCTACGACCGCGGAACGAAGAAGACCGACACGATCACGTACATCGCCATGCCGGGGAACCTGAGCGTGACGACGAGCGGCTCGCGCGGTGGGAGTGGCGGGGCGGGGGCCGGCGGGCGCGGGATGCAGGTGATGATGCGCATGGGAGGCGGCGACCCGTTCGCGCCGCAGGACGCGTGGACGGTGACGCCGGACGGGCGCATCGCGGTGCTGCGCGCGAGCGATTACCACGTGGACTGGATCGGCGCCAATGGGGCGCGCTCGCGCGGGCCGGCGATTCCCTTCGCGAAGATCCGCGTGACGGAGGCCGACAAGAAGGCGTGGCGCGACAACTTCGGCAAGAACACGACGATGATCATGCGCCAGGAGGGACCGGGTGGCACGCGCACCACGACCCCGACCGCGCCGCCGGTCCAGGAGCCGGAGAAGTGGTCCGACGTCAAGCCGCCCTTCGCCGGCGCCCCGATCGCCGCGCCCGACGGCTCGATCTGGGTGGCGCGCTCCCGCGCGGCGAGCGACCCGACGCCCACGTACGACGTGCTCGATGCCACGGGCAAGGTGACGGCGCGGGTGGCGCTCCCCGCGAAGTCGCGCGTCGTGGGCTTCGGGAACGGGACGGTCTACGTGGTGCGCACGGACGAGGACGACCTGCAGTACCTACAGCGGTTCCGGATGTAGAGAACGCCCCGCGGGAGCGCAGACCCGCTCACACGTGCGGAGGCCGCACCGGCAAACCCACCGGTGCGAGCGTGCCGCCGAGCTCCGGCCGCTCGCCGACGAGCCACGCCCGTATCGCCGGCAGCGCCTCGTGCAGCGCTGCGAGCGCAGCGGCGAGTCGCACGGCGATCTCCGCCTGGTCCTCCTCGGGCTCGTAGATCGACTCGTGCCGCGTGGCGCGCAGCTCGTCGAAGCGGACGGCGTGCGCGCGCAGCCTCGGCTCGTCCAGCTTCTGGAGGGCGTAGAACGCCTTGTAGTGGCTGGCGGTGCTCTTCACGCGCAACTCGCGCGCGGCCAGCACGGCAAAGGTCGCCTGCAGCCCGCCCGTGTAGGCGAGCTGCAGCCCGCCGTCCGGCGAGATGCCTGGGACCTGCGCGTCGCGGTACGACGCGACGGCCTTCGCCCAGAACCCCGCCACCTGTGCGTCGTCGAAGGCCTCGCGCGCGAGGCTGCGCTCGACAACGAGCCGCTCGATGTCCTCCGCGCTCACGACCGCCCTGCGTCGCGCCCCGCGGCCACTGTCTCCGCCGTCGTCGCCCCATCGCTCGGGCCGGCGCGCAGATGTGCGCCGAGCGTGTGCTCGTCACCGACCAGCCACCGTTTCTGTCCCTCGACGACGCCGCGGACGAAGCGTGCTCCGCGCGCGTGTCGCTCGCGGAGTCGGCGCGGCGTGTACCGCACCAGATTCACCTCTCGCCCGATGAGACCGGCGACCTCGAGTGCCGATGCCGCGAGCGAGAAACGTATCGGCGCCTCATCCACACGTTCGCCGACCACGATCACGTCGACATCACTTCCGGAATGGATGTCCGTGCACCGGGCGTACGAGCCGTAGATGAATGCCGCTTCTACTCCCGGGACCTGCGCGACTGCCGTACGCAAGACATCGGCGGGGTCTGCGAACGTCCCCACGAGCGCTCGCAAGGCCGGCCACCCGGGGTGGTCAACTCGGGCGCGATAGCGCACGACACGGCCGTCCGGCTCGCGGCGCAGGATGCCGAGTCGCGCCAGCCGTGCGAGCTCATTCTGCAGGGAGCGGTTCGGCAGTCCGGTCACGCGCTTCAGGGCCTGGAAGTGGAGCGCCATCTCTGGCCGGAGTACGAACTGGGTGATCAGGCGTGCCAGTGCATCAGAGGCCAGGAGACTGGCCAGCGGGGTCTGCCGACGTCGCCGCCGTGGGATGATAGCCGTCATGTGCTCAAGAGTAGCACAAGGCCACAGGTGCAGCAATTTCTCTTGACGGCGCGCGGTCTGCTCGACGTGGCCGGTCCGCGGACCGGCGCGTGGGTCCCGCTCGCCCAGGCATTGCAGGCATTGACCGATGGCTGGCGGAGCTCCCTACCTCCGCCCCGTCCTCTCGCTCATCGGTGAACGCCAGCGGCGGGAGTGCGGCCAGGAACCGGCCCGTACGGTCGTAGGCGGCGCGGAGTCGGAGGGTGTCCCCGACGGCGATCCGTGCGAGGTACGGTGCGCATCGCGTAGCGAGTGACGCCCGCCGCCACGCCGCGCACACGTCGCGCCATCACGCGGCGAGGCGCTCCATGAACAACGGCAGCAGGCACCGGAGGCCGCCGCCCTGTCGCACATCGAGCGGCCGGAGTCCCGTGTAGCGGCGGAGCGCAGTGCGAAAGTCCGAGCCGGACCCGAAGTCCAGCGCGAGCGCGACGGAGTCAGCGGAGCGGCCGGAGTCCTCGAGCAGCCGCGCCGCAAGCAAGAGGCGGCACCACACGAGGACCGTGTGCGGGGCCGGGAGACCGGCCGCGGCGAGCCGGTTGCCGAGCGTTCTCCGGTGTACGTGCAGCGCCTTCGCCATGCCGCCGACCGTGAGCGCGTCGTCCGCGTGGTCGAGGCCGTAGGTGAGGATCGGCACGGCCTCCGGTGGCACGAGCGGGGCCACGGCCGCCAGCACGTCCGCCGTCACCCGGGCCTTCGGTGCCAACGCCAGCATGCCACGCATCGCCGCCCCGAGATCGTCCCCGCCAGCGAGGATGATGTTGTCGACACCCGCCTTCGTGAACACCGCGATCGCCTGCGCTCCATCCGGGGTCAATGGGCAGTAGGCAGCAATCGGGAGCGAGGGGAAGTCGCGGCGAATCTCGCGCACCACGGGCGCGACTGGTGCTCCCGACGTATCCCGGGGCTCCACGACGATCGCGTCGCAATAGGTCTTCGCAATGAGCGCGAGCAGTTCGGCACCGGAGTCGCAGAAGCGCACCTCCGCCCAGGGCTGCAACGCGCGCCGGACGCGTGCCAGCGACTCGGGGGACACCACGAGTGCGCCGACCGCGAAGCACTGGTGGCCCGGCGAGTGTGGGTCACCGCGCCCTGCAGACTTGGGATGACCCGTCGGCGAGCGTCGTCCTGCGTCCATCTACTGCTCCTACTCGTATTCCTGCTCGCCTCCGCCCCACACCCGCCGTGGCGGTACCGGAGAGAGTCCGCCGGGAGCCGCGTCGGTGTCCCCGAATCTCTATGGGTATCCGCACAACGTCAAGCGTTTCCCGCATGAGACGATGCTCACGATTCGGTGCGGCGCCGTTCGGTCGCGACCCGGGGCCGACTGGTTGTTGCGGCCGTTGCCCATTGCGCAACGGTACTTGCCCAACGAGCAATGGCGCCGCCTTGCGCACGGCCTGATTTATCAGGCTCCCGGTGCGTAGATCTTCAGGTACTGCGTCGAGGTGCCGCGATGCTCCTCCTAACCGCCCTACTTCCGTTCGTAGTTCTGGCGTCGCAGCCCGGCGCCAGCGGCAAACAGCGGCTACCCAAGCCGGGCGCGGATACGCTCGACCGGTCATGCGCACTTGTGAACGCGGCACGCGATGCGAGCACAGCACGGAGCACAGCGGGCAATGCCGTCTCCGCTCGCGCTCATCCGGAGTTTGTCTTGCAGGAGCAGGAGCGTCGAGCGCTGCCCGACCGCGTGATCCCGATCGCCGTCGCGATGCTAGAAGAAGAAGGCGACGTCTGGGCAATCGACCCAAAACTCCGTCGCATCTACGCGATTCCCCCCGGCGGCCCTCCGCGATGGATGGGCACCGACGCAGACACCGGCTTCACCAGCATCGTGGCGGGGCATCAGCGCTTACTTGGCGTCCGCGCCGCTACGTTGCTGAGCTACGACAGGCAGGCTGGGGTCTTCAAGACGGTCGGGGAGATCGACACGCTTGCCGGTATGATTACAAGTGCGGCAGAGGATGGCCGCCACCTCTGGCTCGTGACTCGGAAGGATACGGTCGTCGAGCTCCTCGTCTTCACGCACGGTGGCCAGACCCGGACGGGCCTCTCGCGCGCGACGGCGCGTATCCGCCTTCCGGGCGGCGCGCGACTGCATGCCCTCACGCCGGGGCGAGTCCTGCTCGCGCGGATCGACGCGCCGTACTCCGTGAGCATCTTCGACACGGCGGCCCGAGAGCTCACGCGCTTCTCGCCATTCGAACAGCCGGGGATCGACTCGACTGCGCTCGGGATCCGGGCGTCGGTGATCTCTCTCGCCGCCCTGCCACTCGACTGCCGGCGCGTCCTACAAGTGCTCATCGATCTGCGGGCGGATACCCGCTGGTTCCTCGTGCACGACATCGAACACGGGCGCGTCGCACGCGTCCGCCGCATCACCAGACCAGTCGGGTTCACCCAGGCGATCCCGGGGCTTCGGGTGTTGCTTGGATTCGACGATAGTGTAGGACGGGGGGAGGTCGTGCTGTACCGCTGGCGCTGGCAGTAAACTCACCGTGGAGGAATAACCCTATGATTCGAAACTTGCTGGCCATCGCTGCATCTCTTGCCGCTCTCGCATTCAGTCCAGCCACCGGCCCGGCACAGCCACTCCCGGGTTCGTGTTGGAGCTGTAATTATGCCGAAACTGCCTGTGACCAGTTTTGCGATGTAGGTGGCATCGGAACACAATGTCGAGTGTTCCGTGTCGAGAATTGCTGGATCTGTAACACCTACGGCGAGGCCTGCTCGGGTGACTTCGTGCTCACGCCTATCCAACTGAGTCCCGCCGGCACCTTCATATCGGCCAGGACCGTAATGCGTCCGGGAGGGTACTCGGTATCGCGATGCGGTGGCTATATCGTGGCTCACCGTACCCCTCGTACCTATGCTTCTCAGTTCGCCAGAGCGGTTTGGCGACGTCCGAGCCCCGCTGAATGGGGTGAGGCTCCAGCACAAGTGATCCGTATCTAGGCCCCGATGACCTGCATCAGCGCGTCGTGCTGCTTCCCCCTGTCGCACACGCCACGGCGCGGAGATCGCGGCTTCACGGACTCTTCAGCAGGCACCACGATGAATACTGCGATAGCGTCGCATCCCCTGCCAGCTCGGGCTCTCATGTTCGCCGGGCGCTGCATCCTCCTGTGCCTGTGGACCGGCCCCTTGGCGCAGGGACAGCGGCCGATGCCCGCGCGTACCGCGCAGCTCGCGTTGCAGATCGGCGAGGACATGGGCGTCGACGATGCGTACAACTTCGGGCACGTGATCGGCGTCGCGGCGTCGCGGTCGGGCCAGATCTATGTGCTCGACATCCTCGAACGCAACGTGAAGGTGTTCGATGCGTCGGGGAAGTTTCTCCGGACTTTTGGCCGCCCGGGACAGGGTCCGGGCGAGTTTGAGCTCCCCGGCGACTTGAGGCTGAGCGACAGCACCGTGAACGTTACCGACGTCACCTTGCGCCGCGTCAGCAGCTTCACGCTCGACGGCAAGCACCTCCGGACGCAGCGATTGCCGACCCTCGCCGGGAGCCTCCCCGGTCAGAAAGTGTTCGAGCTACGGGGCGGGAGTACTCTCGCTGTCTCCGCCGCTATCGTATCGCCATCGAGCAACGGGGCGAGTAGTCCGTCCGTTACGGTTAGCGTGCAACCGCCCTCCGCCTCGCGGGCCGATACGCTACTCACCTATCGCACCGATGACGTGCGCTGGGAAACGAGTACTACCCCTGGGCCGTCCGGGGGGATGTCGACTGGATTCGGAGACGGGGGCGCCTGGGCACTGCTCGGCGACAGTCTGGTGGCCGTCGCTGACGGCTACACCGGCGCAGTTCGTTGGTACATTGTGGACGAGAGCGGTGCACGTCTGCGCCGAACTGCAAGCCTAGGCCGGCAAGGCAAGCCCGTGACCTCGGGAGATCTTGCGGGCCTTGAGAGAGTGTTTCGGACCAAGTATAAAGGCAGCCGGATCGCCAATCTTCCAGTGAAGTTCGGGGCTGCGCCGCCCCTGCGGTCTATCGCCACGCGGGCTGTGTTTGCTGACGACGGGTCGCTCTGGATTGCAGACGGCTCGTCTGCCGGGCGGACCACCCCTTGGAGCGTTTTCGCGGCCGGTGCGAGCATGCCGTACGTGGTGCAGTTGCCGAGCAGTTTCACGTTGACCTCGGTCCGTGGCGACCGGCTCTACGGGTACACCAAGTCGGAGTTCGACAGCCCGATCGCCCAGGTCTATCGCCTCGGCGCTCCGTAGGAGGCAGGGCATTCGGAGTTTCGACCTGGGCGGCAACACCGGGCCGGCGTCCGGTGACCAAGAGGAAGAGACTACCCCGACTGTAGCACCGCTGAGCGGCCTGCGGTCCCGGGGTGGCGGGGGAGTAGGGAACGGACGTACTCTGAGGTAGCCCGTTCGTCTTCGCCCGGAGCAGCGCGCCGCGCTCATCCTCTTCACCGACGACGACCTGCAGACAGATGGCTGCACTCAAACACGCCGCCTCACTCGTCATCGCGGCCGGCTACTTCGCCCTCTTCGCCGGCTGCAAGAAGGACAACTCGGCCGAGGCCGCGACCGGCGACTCGGCGTCCGCCACCGCGCCGGCGTCGAAGGACTCGTCGGACGGCGCGGGCGCCACGGCCGCCGCCGCGGGCGACTCCGCCCCGAAGCGGGCGATCGCCCTCCCCGTCGCCGGCGACGAGGCGCGCGACGGTGATCTCGTCCTCTCCGTCACCACCACCGGCCAGGTGCGCTCCGAGGCCGAGGCCCGGCTCAAGACGGAGGTTGCCGGCACGGTGGAGCGCGTGCTCGTGCGACCCGGCGAGCGCGTGCGGCGCGGGCAACCCCTCGTCCGCCTCGACCTCCGGCAGTTCGACCTCGCCGTCCGCGAGATGGAGGCCGGCGCGGCCGAGGCGGAGCAGCGCTACCGCGACGAGATCGTCCCCGACTCCATCGCCACCGGGCGCGCGCCCACCGAGGTGCGGCGCGGCTACGCGCTCACGCGCTCCGGGCTCGCCGCCGCGCGCGTGCGGCTCGACAAGGCCCGGCTCGACCGCGAGCGCGCCACCATCGTCGCCCCCTTCAGCGGCGTCGTGGACCGTGTAGAGATCACGCTGGGCGAGCGCGTGCAGCCCGGCCAGAGCGTGACCACGCTGGTGGACCTCGACAACCTGCGCATCGAGGCCGCCGTCCTCGAGCACGACCTCCCGCTCATCCGCGTGGGCGGCGAGGCGACGGTGACGAGCGCCGCCGCCCCCGACCGCCCGTCCGTGGGGCGCGTGACGGCCGTCCTCCCGCTCATCGACAGCACCTCGCGCGCGGGGCGCGTGTTCGTGCGCGTGCCGGGGAATGGCGTGCTGCGCCCGGGGATGTACGCCGATGTGAGGCTCGAGGCGGCCCGCCTCCCCGGCCGGCGCCTCGTACCGGCCAAGGGCGTGATCGAGCGCGACGGCCGCCCGCTCGTGTTCGTGGTGAAGGGCGGCCGCGCGCAGTGGGTCTACATCACCCCCGGCCGCACCAACGGTCGCGACACCGAGGTGCTCCCCGACTCGGCGACCGGCGTGATCCCGGTGGAGGCGGGCGACCTCGTGATCACGGAAGGGCACCTGACGCTCACGCACGATGCGCCGGTGCGGGTGGTGAAGACGCGGGACCCGTAGTGTCCCTCACCGCTTTCGCCGTCCGGCGCCCCGTTACCACGACCGCGGCGACCCTCGCCATCGTGCTCCTGGGGAGCGTGTCGCTCGGGCGGCTGCCGGTGTCGCTCCTGCCGGACGTCACGCTTCCGGTGCTCACCATCCGCACGAAGTACGCGGGCGCGGCAGCCACGGAAGTCTCGCGCTTCATCGCCGAGCCCGTAGAGGAAGCGATCGCGGCGACGCCCGGCCTCGTGGAGCTGCGCTCGGTGAGTCGCAACGAGGAGGTGATCACCACCGCGCACTTCGCGTGGGGCACGAACATGCAGACGACGGTGCTCACCGTGCGCGAGCGCCTCGACAACGCCCGGAGCCGCCTCCCCGAGCGCGCCGAACGCCCCACGCTGCTCACGAGCGATCCGGGAGAGCGGCCCATTGCCGTGTTGAGCCTCACCGGCCGCGAGGGCACGCGCGACCTCCGCGCGCTCGGCCGCTTGGGCGAGGACGTGCACGCGCGGCGGCTGGAGCAGATCGCCGGCGTGGCGAGCGTGGCCGTGGTCGGCGTACCCGAGGACGAGATCCGCGTCGAGGTGGACCCCGACCGCACCCGCGCGCTCGGCCTCTCGCCCGACGAGATCGCCGTCGCGGTGCGCCAGGCCAACGCCAGCTCGCCCGGCGGCACCATCCGGCGCGGGCAGTTCCGCTTCTCCGTCCGCGCGCTCACCGAGTTCCGCGGGGTGAGTGAGATCGGCGACACGCCCATCGGTCCGCCCGGCAGCGGGCTCCGCCTGCGCGATGTCGCACGCGTCATCCTCACCTCGGCGGACCCCAAGACGGTCACGCGGTTCGACGGCGCACCGGCGATCGGGCTCGTCGTCTACAAGGACGCCGGCGCCAACACCGTCGCGGTCACGCGCCATCTCTACGCGTCCATCGCGGCGCTCGACAAGGAGTTCCCGACGACACGGATGACCGTCGTCGCCGCGCAGGCAGAGTTCGTGACCGATGCGCTGAGCAACCTCGGGCAGGAGATCGTGATCGGCGGGCTCCTCTCCCTGCTCGTGATCTTCGCCTTCCTGCGCGACTGGCGCACCTCGCTCGCCATCGGGCTCATCGTCCCCCTCTCGGTCCTGATGGCGCTCGTCGTCCTCCAGGCGCTCGGCGTCACCGTGAACGTCCTCTCGCTCGGCGGGCTCGCGCTGGGCGTGGGCCTCCTCGTGGACAACGCCATCGTGGTGGCCGAGGCCGCGAAGCGGAAGCGCGAGGAGGGGATGAGCCGCCTGGATGCGGCGATCACCGGCACCGAGGAGGTGGCCGGCCCGCTCATCGCCGGCACGCTGACCACGCTCCTCGTCTTCGGCCCGATCGTCTTCGTCCGCGGCCTCGCCGCCGCGCTCTTTCGCGACCTCGCGCTGAGCGTGGTGACGTCCGTGGCGGCGTCGCTCCTGCTGGCGCTGACGCTGATGCCGGTGATGATCGTGGGGCGGCGGCGGGAAGCGGGAAGCGGGAAGCGGGAAGCGGGAAGAGGAACAACTCTCCGAGTAGGCTCTCCCTACCTTGGGGTTCCCCCCCCGAATGACGAAGGTACGCCGGGCACCACGGCGAGCGTCATCGAACCCGCGCCCGCTGTACCCGCTTCCCGCTTCGCCGAGTGGTACGAGCACGCGATGGCCTGGTCGCTCCGGCATCCGGGCACCGTGTTCGCGCTCGCCGGCGCGCTCGTGGCGCTCACCGTTTACCTCACGACGCGCCTCCCTACCGAGATCCTCCCGCGCGTGGACGAGCGCGTCGTCGTCGCCTCGCTGCAACTCCCGGAGGGGACCGCCATCGAGGAGACCATCCGCCAGAGTGCGCGCCTCGAGAGCGCGGCCAAGCGGCTCGGCTCGCGCGGCGTGTACAGCCGCGTCGGCATCGCCACGGACGAGGAGATGCTTGCCGGCGCACCGGTCGGCTCGTCGGCCACCGCGCAGCTGATCGTCCCTGTGCCCGAGGGCGCGAGCGCCGAGCGCTTCGCCGATGCCTTGCGCGCGGCCACACCCGATCTGGCGAAGGGTGCCCTTGCGCTCGACCTCGCCGGCCAGTCGGAGTTCGGGAGCCTCATCGGGCGCGAGGGGCGGCTGGTGCGCGTGGAGGTGAGCGCCCCCACGGCGGCCGAGGCCGACCGCTGGGCCGGCGCGGCCCGCCCGGCGATCGCCACGCTGCCGACGCTCACGGACGTGCGTGACGCCTACGCCGGGACGCAGCCCATTATTGAAGTGAAGCTCGAGCGCG
Organism: Gemmatimonadaceae bacterium; assembly: GCA_037720885.1. Lineage (GTDB taxonomy): Bacteria > Gemmatimonadota > Gemmatimonadetes > Gemmatimonadales > Gemmatimonadaceae > JACMME01. Next base: position 19,302 of record JBBJNN010000065.1, read on the forward strand.
AGCGACTGGCGCAGCGGGGCATTCGCCCCGAGGTGGTGGCAAACGCGCTCGCCGGCGGGCTGGGCGGCGTGCCGGCGAGCGAGCTGCGCGAGACAGATCGCCGCACGCCGATCACCGTGCGCTTCGCCGGCACCGCGAACGAGGACCTCGTGACCGCGCTCGCCACGCCCGTCGCCGGCGTGCCGCTCGGACAGCTCGTGAGCTACCGGGAGCTGCGCGCACCGATCGAGGTAGTGCGCGTCGGGCAGCGTCCGGTGAGCGTGATCGAGGGATTGATCGAGCGCGGCGGCACGTCCCGCGCGACTGAGGACGTGCAGCGTGTGCTCCGCGGCCTCGCTACGCCGGCGGGGGTCACCTGGATGGTGACCGGCGCCGACGTGGAGCAGCGTCGCACCACGCGCGAGCTCACGCTCGTCGCGGTGCTCTCGGTGGCGCTCGTCTTTCTCGTGCTCGCGGGGGAGTTCGCGTCGTTCACCATCCCGCTGGTCGTCATGCTCACCGTGCCGCTCGCCGGCGCGGGGGCGATCATCTTCCTCTGGATGACGGGGCAGAGCATCAACGCGGTCTCCCTCATCGGGATCGTGGTGATGATCGGCATGGCGGACAACGAGGCGGTCGTGAAGCTCGACGCCATCCGCCGCTACCGCGAGCTCGGCCACCCGCTGGAGGAGGCGATCATGCTCGGCGGCCGCCAGCGGCTGCGCGCGATCCTCATGACGTCCATCACGACGATCACCGGCGTGCTCCCGCTCGTCTTCGGCATCGGGAGCGGCGGCGCGCTCTACCAGCCGCTCGCCGCCGGCGTGATCGGCGGCTCGGTGACGGCGCTCCTCGTCACCTTCTTCCTGCTGCCGACGGCGTACGCGGTGCTGGAGCGGCGGAAGGTCGGAGGCTCGGCGCCATCGGGACTCGGCACTCGGCACTCGGCACTCGGCACTGCCCCTGGTATCGGGATCTCTGCTCCACGAGCCGTTGCCGAGTCCCTAATGCCGAGTGCCGAGTCCCGATGATCCGCTGGGCCGTCCACCGCTCCGCGGTCGTCTAGGCCGCCACCGCAGCGCTCATCCAGGTGCCCGGCGGCGCGCCGATCATGAGGGGCTGGCTATTCTGGGGCCGCGCAACGCCGCGCTACGCGGACTGAGGGGCGCGTAGTTCCAGCGGACCGTACTGCGTCCATCTACTCCTCCTGCTCCGCGCCCACTTGCGCCTGCCGCGCGCCGACCCCAGGAGCGCCGACGAGCACTCGCCGAGCGTCGTAACGGCGCCCGCACATGTTTTATGGCACCGCGCGAGGTTGAGCGTTCCCCGCATGAGAAGACGCTCGCGATTCTCCGCAGGGCTGGTCCGATTCCGATTCCCGACCTGACTGCTGAGGTCGTTGCCCATCGCGCAACGGCACTTGCCCAATGGAGACTGGTGCTGGCCCGCGCATCGCCTGAGTATGAGGTTCCCGCCACGGGTAGCACCTCGGCAGCCTGTGACGGATTAAGGGTTAAGGGTGCTACTTGTAAGGACTCTGCAACGAGCTGTGCAGCCCCCTTGAGTGGCTGAGCTCATCCGCGCAGGAAGCCCATTCAGCCGCGGTACTTTTAGGTGAGCTGAACGGTTTAGGTAGAACAGCTCTGATGTAGCAGCATTGCAATAATAGAGAGTGATCCCATCGGCCTCACGGAGGTCGAGTGCTGTATCCTGGCCGGGTTGTGCGCGGCGGCTCGCGCTCGAAGACTTACTCCCAATGCGGCTCTGCCGTTGCCGACGTCATCGGGCCACGCCATCGGCCGGTCGATTACATCGTACCGTCTGTATCCACACGCAAACGATTGCGGAGCGCCGCAGTGGCCTCGCGATGCCTCCTATCATGCGCCGCTCTGGTGGCCGTGTCAGCCTGCTTGCCTGCGAAGGCCATGTATGCGCAGCCGGCCGGCACGGCGAGAATTGTCGACAGAGCCACCTGCTCGCGGTGCAGGATCATCATCGAGCCGCTCGCGCTCCTTGGCGTGGCCGAGGGAGCGGCGGAGCTGCCCGGCGAGCCGATAGGCTACAGCGCGGACCGGCTGGGGCGGATCTACCTCACGTTTGTCCGCGCCCTCCCCATGGTGTTCGCTCTCGACGGGCACCACGTGCGCACGCTCGGGCGGCTCGGGAGCGGGCCCGGCGAATACCGCCAGGCTACACAAATCATTCCTGCCGCGGGCGACAGCGTGCTGATCTACGACGCCGGCAACCGCCGCCTGACGGTCCTTGATCCGTCGCTCAACCTCGCGAGAACGGTCTCGCTGCAGGAGTCACTGCACGCGGCGCTCTACCTTCGCGACGGCCGGTTGGTCATCAACGGCTGGTTCGGCACGCCGGCGGGGATCGGCTTCCCCTACAAGTTTACGTCCCCCACCGACGGCCGCGCTCTCGCCTACTTCGGCACTGACCGACCGGAAGTGCGGCCGAGCGATCGCGCGCGCCTGCGTCGGCGGCTTGCGGCCGCGCGACTCGGCGGGTTTTGGGGCTCGTCCGAGGAGTACTACCGGCTGGAGTATTACGACACGGCCGGGCACAAGCGCCGGACGTTACTGGGCGGTGGCGACTGGTTCGATGTGGTCCCACCTGAGACACAGGCTCTGATATCGCCGAGCGTCCGGCCGGGATCCCGGGTTCTGAGCATTCACGAGGATTCAGAGGGCCGCATCTGGACGAGCTCCTATGACGGTCTGCCCACCTGGGCCGACGGACTCGGACCAGCGCGGAAAGGTGCGAACGGTGGAACGTGGCACCCCGTAGTTGACCCCCGGAAGGTGTGGGAGACCGTGATCGAGGTGCTTGACCCGGTCCGAGCAGAATTGGTCGTTTCGCAACGTATTCGCGGCCACTTCTTCTGGTTCCTCCGGGACGGGCTTCTGGCGAGCTACGAGCCGGACGCCGACGGGACACCCTTGGTGAGAATATGGCGCGTGCGAGTCAGCAAGTCCTTGTAATTCACTCGATCCGAGAGGAGGGGTCACAATGCGAACACTTGCCGCCGTCCCCGTGGTGCTCACGCTGCTGGCTGCCGCGCCATCCGCAGGTCCCGCGGTGGCGTCCTCCGCAGGAGTCATCGGCGACGATGTGACGTGCTGGGAGTGCGACGACTATGAGTTCAACCTTCATTACGACGGCGGGTACTTTATGACCGTCGAGGGCAAGCCGCACGGTGGAGAGAGAGCAGTCTCTGGTACGTGCTGGAATTCTCATACTCCGGTCACCTACACTTGTGTCGGCTTTGCGAAGCTACTCGGCACTGGTGGCCTCAACCGGCTTGCACGAGCGATTGAGGCTGAGGACGTCGACGCGGTGCGTTCGATGCTTTTGGAAGGTAGAGTCGCCTACAACGCGGAACGCCAAGCCGTGCAAGTAATAGGATGCGACGGAGTGATCCGGGCGAACCTGTTGGTAAGTGATGAGATGAACCTCGCACTTGTAGACGCGCGAGGAGAGTAGACGTTCGAGGGGTGGAGTTGACCCAGTTTGGTGGCAACGCCCGGCCACCGTCCGGTGACCAAGAGGAAGAGCTTGCCCTCGCCGTAGTACTTCCCGGCGAGCGCTGCCCGTCAGGGTGGCGAGCGGGAGGGAACGGACATACCGTGAAGTAGCTGTCCGACTTCGCCCTGGAGGCAGCCCGCCACGCTCAGCCTCTTCACCGACCACCTTTCGATGGTCGCACTCAGACACGCCGCCTCCTTCGCCGTCGCGGCCGGCGCCCTCCCCCGCCGGGCCGGCTGCAAGCAGGACAACGCGGCGCCGGCCGCGACGGGTGATTGGGCGTTGTCCGCCGCTTCGGCGTCGGAGGACGCGGCGGGCGGCGCGGGCGCCGCGGCGAGCGACTCCGCGCCGCGGCGGGTGATCACCCTCCCGGTCGCCGGCGACGAGGCGGGCGACCGCGACCTCGTGCTCTCAGTCACCACCACTGGTCAGGTGTGCTCCGAAAGAGTCGGTCTCGGCCATGCGGAGTGTGACGCCATGCCCGAGCCCACCCACCGGCGTTCGTCGGGCACCCGGCCGAGTGCCGAGTCCCGATGATCCGCTGGGCCGTCCACCGCCCGGCGGTCATCTGGGCCGCCACCGCCGCGCTCCTCCTCGCCGGCGGCGTCGCGTTCACGCGCCTGCCGCTCGCCACCAAGACCACGGTCGAGCTGCCGCGCCTCCAGGTGAGCGCGAGCTGGCAGGGCGCGTCGGCCGAGGTCGTGGAGATGTACCTCACCTCGCCGATCGAATCGGCGATCCAGGGCGTGCGCGACGTCCGCCGGACGAGCAGCGAGTCGCGCGACGGCGGCGCCTTCATCACCGTGGAGCTCGAGCCCCGCGCCGACGTGCAGATCGCGCGGCTCGGCATCCTCGAGCGCATCGAGCTGCTCCGCCCCGAGTTCCCGCCGGGCGTCACCCCACCGCGCGTCGGCAACTACGTGCCCGAAGAGCTGGAGGAGGCGCCACTCATCCGCGCCACGCTCTCCGGTCCGTACACGCCCGGCGCGCTCCAGCGCATCGCCAATGAGCGGGTGACGCCGCGCATCGGCTCGGTCGCCGGCGTCGCCGGCGTGTCCGTTCAGGGCGGCACCGAGCTCGGCGTCTCCGTCACGTACGACGCACGCCTCCTCCGCCAGCTCGGCCTCTCCCCCGCCATCCTCTCCGACGCGCTCCGCTCGGCGCGCCTCGTGCAGGCCGTGGGCACGGAGCGCTTCGGCTCGGCGCAACGCGGCGTGATCATCCGCGACCAGCCGAGCGCCGTGGAGCGCCTGGCCGATCTCCCGATCCGCGGGGCGGGCAACCGCGTGTTCCGTCTCGGCGACCTCGCCTCGGTGCGCCCCGAGGAGGACGCGCGCGGGCAGTTCTTCCGCATCAACGGCCAGCCCGCGATCGCGCTCACCGTCACGCGCCTGCCCGGCGCCGACGCCATCAAGACGGCCGCCGCGATACGTCAGGCGTTCGACGCGATCGGACCGGCGCTGCCGACGGGCATCGAGGTCACGATCACCTCGGACGACTCCATTGACCTCCGCGACCAGATGAACGACCTCCTGCGCCGCGGCGGGATCGCCTTCCTCGCGGTGATGGTCGTCGTCGCTGTGAGCTATCGCCGAGCCGCGCCGGTGGCACTCGTGCTCGGAAGCGCTGCCGTCTCCATCGCCGGTACCGCGCTCTCCCTCTACCTGCTGCACATCCCCGCCAACCTCCTCACGCTCGCCGGGCTCGGCATGGGCGTCGGCATCCTCGTGCAGAACGGGCTCGTCGTCGTGCAGTATCTGGGGCAGGACCCCGGTGCGCGCGAGGGGTCAGCCGAGGGGCGTGCACGCGCGGGACGTCGCATCCTGCCGGCGGTGCTGGGCTCGACGCTGACGACGATGGTGGTGCTCGTTCCCTTTCTCTACCTCCAGGGGAACGCGCGCGCGGCCTTCATGCCCTTCGCCGCCGCGTTCGGCCTCGCGCTCGCGTGGTCCGTGCTCTCGGCCGTGATCATGGTGCCGGCGCTCGGCACGGGGCAATCGCTGCGCGCGCGGGAGTGGCCGAGGCTGCGGCGCGCGTACGCGGGGTACCTCGTGCGGATGCTGCGCTGGCGGCGGAGCGTGCTCGTGGCAACGACGCTCGTCCTCGCCGGCGTGACGTGGGGATTCTTCAAGCGCGTCGAGCGCTTCCGCTGGGGCGGAGGCTATGGGGAGCAGCGGACGAGCGTGCAGGCGTCCATCGGGTTCCCGCGCGGCTCGGACCCCGTGACACTCGAGCGCGCGATCCGCGAGCTGGAGGAGATCGCCGTCGGGCACCCCGGCGTGGAGCAGGTGATCGCGCAGAGCCGCGGCGATTTCGGCGCGGGGATAAACGTGCTGTTCACGCGCGCCGCGGGGTACACGGGCTACCCGCAGGGGCTGGAGGAGCTGCTGACGCAGCGCGCGGCGCTCATCGGCGGTGCCAGTGTCAGCGTACGCGGACAGGGGCCGGGCTTCAGCTCCGGCTCGGGGCGCGTGGGTGGCTCGAACCAGCGGATCAAGATCCTCGGCTACTCCTTCGGGGGCGTCGGGCAGCTCGCGCTCGATCTCAAGGGCAGGTTGGAGCGCATTCCACGCGTGCGCGAGGTGGACGTCAACTCCAGCTCCTTCTTCAGCCAGGAGAAGAGCTACGCGGTGACGCTCGAGCCCGACCGCGGCGCGCTCGCGCGCTATGGGGTGACGGCGTCGCAGTTCCGCGACGCGGTCGCGCGGGAGGTGCGCGGGCCCGTGGGGCTCCAGCGCATCGAGATCGCCGGCGAGGAGATCCCCGTCACGCTCAAGGCGGCGGGTGCGCGCGACCGGACGCTCGACGAGCTGCGCGAGGCGCTCGTTCCCACATCGGGGGGCGCGCCGGCGCGCGTGGGCGATCTTTCGGCAGTGGGCGAGCGGGAGGGCTTGAGCACCATCAGCCGCGAGGACCAGCAGTACGTGCGCATCGTAAGCTACGGCTTCCGCGGTCCGGCGAAGCTCGCGCAGCGCACGCACGAATCGTTCATGATGTCGGTGACGGTGCCGGCCGGCTCGGTGGTAGGCGACGCCGGCTTCGACTGGGGCTACGTGGACGACTCGGACAGGGGGCTCTGGCTCGTCTTCGGCGTGGGTGTCATTCTCGTCGTGCTCGCGGTGGCGATGGTGTTCGACTCGGTGTGGGCCGCGGCGATGGTGCTGCTCTCCATCCCGCTCGCGCTCGCCGGCGTCATGGCCGCGTTCTGGATCGCGAAAACTCCGTTCACGCGCGAGGCGGCGGTGGGCGTCATCCTCGTGGTGGGGCTCGCCGTGCACCAGGGCATCCTGCTCGTGGACGCGGCACTCGAGCGGCGACGCGCCCGAGCAGCGCGCGGTGGCCGCGCCACACTCCGTGCCCGCGATGTGACCGACGCCGCCCTCGAGCGCGCGGCGATGATCGTGCTCGTCACGCTGAGCACGCTGGCGAGCCTCATCCCACTCGCCATCGGTACCGCCACAGGAAGCCTCTTCGGCGCGATCGCGCTGGCGACGGCGGGTGGCACGGTGGCGGGAACCGTGGGGGCGATGCTCGTGCTGCCGGCGATGCTGATGGGACGACAGACGAGAGGCGGGGCGTAGGCATCGGGACTCAGCGCGTGGCGCTGGGACTCGGCTGTACGGCTGGGCTCCGCCTGCGAAGGCGGACTCCCGGAGCGCCGAGCGCCAGCGCGATGCGGTCGTCGGAGCGGCCGGAGTCTCGATCAGCCGCGCCGCCCGGAAGAGGCAGCACAACATCACGAGTGCGTGAGTGCGTGAGGGCTCGGCAGGCCGGCGGCGGTGAGCCGGCTGACATGGGTATCCAGGCAACATCAAGCGCTCCTCGAGTGAGAAGGCGCTCAGAATTCTGCGAAGTGGTTGGTTATCCTAGGCATCCCGGCCGACTGCTGCTGCGGCCGTTGCCCATTACGCAACGGTACTTGCCCAACGAGAACTGGTGCCGGCCTCGCGGGCAGCCCAGATATCTGTCCCCGGAGCCGTCCACCACGGATCCCTGCACAGCTCCCCACGGCACCTGGAGCGATCGGCCATGAGAAACTCAGCCCGGATCTGGCTCGGCAGCTCAGTGCTGGCGCTACTCTCGTCGCTTTGCGGCTCTCGGGTAGCTACGCAGACGTGTGACCTCCCATGGCGCGTTGTGCGGACAGAAGAGATCGGCCGCAGCGCAGTCCTCGGCACTGTGGTGTCGGCTGACCTGGCGAAGGACGGAACCGTGTACGTGCTCGACTACACCGGAAGCCAGCTCCTGCACTTCTCCGCAGAGGGCCGACTGATGTGGAGGGCCGGACGGAAGGGACAGGGGCCCGGGGAGTTTATCAGGCCGTATCGCGTTGCCGCGAGGGACGATGGCGGTGCGATCGTCTATGACGGGGCTACGCAATTGGTGTCGTTCTTCAGCAGGGACGGCAAGATCGAGAGGTCAGGGCGCCTCAGCATCTTCTTCGCTCAGGTGGACGACCTGCTCGACATGCCATCCGGAGAGCTGCTCGTCGTTGGCGCCGTGCGGGCACTGACCGGGGCGCCGCCGGCCGCGATTCACAGCTCGATGCACGTGTTCGCGCCGGACCTCTCACACCGGCGCTCGTTCGGCCCGCTCCCTGACGCCGAGGACCCAGCCATTCTTCGTTTCTGGGGCGTCGGGCACGCGTCCCCAGCCGCTGACGGCCGATTGCTCTTCGTCAGGAAGCTACCCTATGAGGTCTACGTCTTCGACCGCCACGAAACACTGTCGCGACGGATCCCGGTGGGCGTTCCGGTGAACGCACGCCCAGACGACTTTATCAGCATCAGCAGCGCACCCGAACACGGCTACTCCGGCCTCACCTTCAGGCTTACCAACAAAGACGTACCGGCGCCGGCCCGGGCCGTTGTCCTGAGTCCTCGCCTGTTCGCGACGGGCCTACTTAGCAAGCGGCGCAAGACAATCGATGTGATCGACAGCCAGACCGGCGCGCTCGTCGCTTCATGTGCCATGCCGCCCGGCTGGCAGATGTTGATCGGGTACAACGCGAGCCGATCAGCGTTGTGGAGCGTCGCCGAGGTAAACGATGAGCCGGTCTTGCTGCGCCAGACAATAGTACTTCAGAAGTAATCCCGTTGTACCCACCTCAGACACGGAGGACACCATGAGGATCGCTTTCGTGGCGCTGGCGACATCGCTCGTCGCAGGCACCGCCGCCTTTGATACGGCGGGAGACACGCTGACTCTGCCGGCCGGGGGCCCCGTGCTTGCGCGCCCAGCGTCGGCGCGCGTCACCGAGACGGCATCATCGAAGACGATGGATTGCGGCTACTGCACTCCCATTTTCAACTACTGGGTATGCGAGACCGCAACTTTGGTTTCCTGCGTACCGCACAACATTCTGCCCGAGGGCGACCCCGTCGCGCATTGCCACGAAGGGCCTAGTGGTCTGACCGCGAAGTTCGGCGACAGAAGGCGCGAGTAGTGCGGGCGGGGCGTCGGTCCCATACTGGATGGACCGATGCCCCACGGCCCGCAAACCGCCCGGATCGTCCTCACCGCTGAGGAACGCGACACGCTCCTGCGCTGGGCGCGCCGGCGCACGAGTCCCCAGGCGCTGGCGCTGCGTGCCCGCATCGTGCTCGCGTGCGCCGACCAGCCGGACGTGCCGCACGGCGTGCTCGCAAAGGAGTGTGGCGTCCACCGCGCGACTATCGGCACGTGGCGCACGCGCTTCGCGGCGCGCCGGCTGGCGGGGCTGCGGGACGACCCGCGCACCGGTGCCCCGCGCCGGATCGGCGACGCCGACGTCGAGCGCGCGATCACGACGACGCTGGAGCAGGCCCCGCCCGAGGGTACGCACTGGAGCACGCGCGGGCTCGCCCAGGCGGTGGGGCTGAAGCGGACGACGGTGGCCACGATCTGGCGCGCCTTCGGGCTCCAGCCGCAGCGCTCAGAGACGTTCAAGCTCTCGACCGATCCACTGTTCGTTGAGAAGGTGCGCGACATCGTCGGGCTCTACCTCAATCCACCGGAGCGCGCGCTCGTGCTGTGCGTGGACGAGAAGCCCCAGATCCAAGCGACCGAGGGGACCGCCCCCGTACTGCCCATGCGGCCGGGCCAGCCGGAGCGGCGCACGCACGACTACGTGCGCCACGGCACGCGCGACCTGTTCGCGGCCCTTGATGTGAGAGCCGGCACGGTCATCGGCGAAGTGCACCAGCGCCATCGCAGCGAGGAGTTCCGGCACTTCCTCGACACCGTCGACGCAAGCACGCCACCGGAGCTGGACCTCCACCTGATCCTCGACAACGCCGCCACGCACAAGACCGCGCTGATCCAGCGCTGGGTGCTCAAGCGCCCCCGCGTGCACCTACACTTCACCCCCACGTCGGCGTCGTGGATCAATCTGGTGGAGTGCTGGTTCTCTCTGCTCCAACGGCGCGCCCTCGCCCGCAGTGCGTTCGCCAGCACGGACGCGCTCGAGGCGGCGCTGCGCGACTACATCGCCGCCACCAACGCCGCCCCGAAGCCGTTCGTCTGGACGAAGACCGCCGACGACATCCTCGCCTCCGTGAAACGGTTCTGCCAGCGGACTTCGCGGTCAGTCCACTAGTGGCTGCATCTACACCCAGCTCCATATCGGAAGCGACGGACGGGCGCTCGCCCAAGAGAAGTACTGCGCGGCTGCCGGCGGCGAGAAGATAGCGTTCTTCGACGACGATGCGGCTCGCCGCAGTGGCGCTACCGCTCAGACGGCAGGACCGTTCTGGGCCGACCTCACGAACGAAGTCCTGACTCGGTAGCGTGGCGCGCCATGCGTGGCTGCCGCCAAGGCTACGCTGGTCAGCGGTCGCTATCGGCCCTTGCCGCTGCGGGCGGAGTAGCATCGGCGTTCGGCCCGTCCGGGTAGGTCAGCCTCCGCAGGCGGAGCGCTATTCCGCGGCCGAGTGCCGATGCTACTCCGCCCGCAGCGCCACCATCGGATCCACCCGCGCCGCGCGCCGCGCCGGCACCACGCACGCCGCTGCCGCGACCGCCGCCAGGAGCACGCCCACACCAGCGAACGTCGGCGCGTCGGTCGCGCTCACGCCGTAGAGCAGGCTCCCCATGATCCGCGTCGCCCACACGGCGCCGAGAAGCCCAATGCCCACGCCGGCGGCCGTCAGCGCGAGCCCCTGGCGAGCCACGAGCCGCAGCACGTCCCCGCGCGTGGCGCCGAGCGCCATGCGGAGCCCGATCTCGCGCGTGCGGCCGCTCACGGCGTACGAGAGCACGCCGTACACGCCGACCGCGGCGAGCAGGAGCGCGACTCCGGCGAACGTGCCGAGCAGGAGCATGTAGAGCCGCGGCTGGGATAGCGACTCGGACACCAGATCGTCCATGGTCGTCGCCGCGTGGAGCGGGAGGTCGGCGTCCAGCTCGCGAACGCGCGCCCGCGCCGCGCCGAGGAGCGCCGCGGGGTCGCCGGTCGAGCGCATCACGACGGAGAGCGCCGGCATCGGGTACTGGTCGCTCGCGAGGAACACCTCCGGCTCCGCCTCGGCGGCCAGGGTGAACTGCCTCACATCTGCGACGACGCCCACCACCTCGCCGAAGAGTGGCGACCCATACCGGAAGCGGACCGTCCTCCCGATCGGATTCTCCCCCGCGAAGTATCGGCGCGCGGCTGTCTCGTTGATGACCGCCACCGGCGCGCCACCCGCGCGGTCGGCGTCCGTGAGCGCGCGCCCACGCGCGAGGCGCACCCCCATCGTCGCGAAGTAGCCGGCCGACACCGCGCGTACCTGCGCCACCGCCTGCCGCGCGGGATCGGTCGGCGTCCCATCGATGTCGAAGACGAGCGCGAAGCTCGCGCCGCTCAGTGGGAGCCCGGACGCTGTCGCCGCCGAGGTGACGCCGGGCAACCCGGCCATCCGCTCGAGGAGCGTTGCGCCGAACGCTCGCCATTCCGCCGGCGTGCGGTACCGGGCTTCCGGGAGGGCGAGCGTGAACGTCGCGACGCCCGCCGGCCGGAAGCCAGCCTCCACCCGGGCCAGCCGCGCGAAGCTTTTCATCAGGAGGCCCGCACCAGCCAGGAGCACCACGGACAGGGCGAGCTCCGACACCACGAGCAGCGCGCGCGCGCGGCGCGTGCCGGTGCGCGACACACCACCGCGTCCCCCACTCTTCAGCGCGTGCGTGAGATCCGCGTGTAGCGTTCCCGCGGCGGGGATCAAGCCGAAGAGCAGGCCGGTCCCCACGGCGACGGCGACCGTGGCGAGCAGCACCGTCCCGTCCAGCCGCACGGCGTCGAGCCGCGGAATCCGGTCGTGCGCGAGCGCGGCCAGCCGCCCCACGCCCCACGCGGCGAGTGCCACGGCGGCCGCGGCGCCGAGGAGCGAGAGGAGCACGCTCTCCGTCACGAGCTGCCGCACGAGCCGCCCGCGGCCGGCGCCGAGCGCAGCGCGAATCGCGATCTCCCCCTCGCGGCCGGCGGCGCGCGCGAGCAGCAGGTTGGCGACGTTCGCGCAGGCAATGAGCATCACGAGCCCAACGGCGCC
>JBBJNN010000066.1:0-3409 GCA_037720885.1 Gemmatimonadaceae bacterium
ACGAGCTGCAGCCGCGCGTTCCGGTCGGCGAGCTCGCGCTCGCGCTCGCGCAGCGCCGCCGTGCGCTCGTCGACCACGCGCGCCAGCCGCGCCGCGCGCGCGCGGAGGCGCGCCTCGCGCAGCCTCACCGCGAGGAGGAGGAGGACGCCGAGCGCCGCCGCCGCCGCCCAGCGGAACGCGCCCGTCTCCCACAGCCGCGGGAGCACGCGCAGCGCGAGGCGGACGCCCGGCTCGTGCCACGCCCCGGCGGCGTCGCTCGCCTCGACGCGGAAGGTGTACCGCCCCGGCGGGACCTTCGTGTAGAAGGCCGTCCGGCGGTTGCCCGCGTCCACCCAGTGCGCGTCGTACGGGTCGAGCCGGTAGCGGAAGCGCACGTTCGTCGGCTCGAGGAAGGTGAGCGCAGTGTACTCGAGCTGCACGTCCCGCTGGTCGGGGCGGAGCGCCATCGAGTCGAACTCCGGGCGGAGCACGCGCCCTCCCGCGACGACCTGCTCCACCACGAGCGGCGGCGCGACCCCGCCGCCGCGCACCCGCGCCGGGTCCACGACGACGACGCCATCCTGGGTCGGGAACCAGAGCCGCCCGTCGGGCCCCTTCGCGCCGGCCGGCTGCACGCCGCCGTTCCCCTCGCGGTTGCGGATGCCGTCGCGCTCGGCGTACGCCGTCGAGTGGACCCGCGAGGCGCGCCCGTCGGCGAACGCGGCGAGCTCCGCGCGCGCCGCCCAGAAGACACCGCGGTTGGTGTTCATCCACAGCCGCCCGGCGTCGTCCTCGAGGATCTGGTGGATGACCTCGTCGAACAGCCCGTCGCTCGTGCCGATCCGGACGATGGCCCGCCTCGCCGCGACGGGCCGGTCGCCCCACGCGCGCGGGTCGAGCCGCGCCAGACCGCGCCCCTCCGTGCCGACCCACAGCCACCCGTCCGCGTCCTCGTGGAGCGAACGCACCAGGTCACTCGACAGCCCGTCGGCCCGTGTGACGCGGGTGAACCTCCCCTCGCGGTAGCGCGCGAGGCCGCCGCCGTTGGTCCCCATCCAGAGCGCGCCGTCGCGCGTGCTCGCGAACGCGCGCACCGTGGCCGCTGGCGCCCCGGACGACGGCGGGAAGCTCGTCCAGCTCCGCCCGTCGTAGCGGAGCAGCAGGCCGGCCGCGCCCACCCAGAGGCCGCCGTCGGCGTCGCCGTACAGCGCGAACACCGCGCGCCCCCGGAGCGCGCCGGGGCCCTCGGCGCGGCACCGCATGGCGGGCGGGGTGCACACGTACAGCCCCCCGCCGTCGCCCCCGCCGACCCACAGCCGCCCCGACCGGTCCTGGTGGAAGGAGTTGACGGACGGGGGCACCGTTCCCGTCTCGAGCACCGTGGCGCGACCGGTGACCGGGTCGAGGCGGGTCGCCCCCTTCCCCCAGGTGCCGAGCCAGATCGCCCCCGCGCGGTCCACGTACGTCGCGTAGACGTTCTGGTGCCCCACCCCTTCGGCCAGGCTGAAGGTGCTGAAGAGGGCCGGCTTGAGGCGGTGCAGGCCCCCGGCGTCGGTGCCGAGCCAGAGGCTCCCCTCGCGGTCGAAGCGGGCGACCGACACGATGCGGCGCTCGGGGAGCGTGAAGACGCGTCGCCCGTCGCGCAGCACGTCCTGCCCGTCGACACTCCAGATGGCGTTCGTATCCGCCCACAGCCGGACACCGCCGGTCCGGGCGGGGCGGACCAGCACGGCCGAGTCGGCGTCGATCCGGTACACGCCGGACGCGCCTGCGGCGAAGACGGCGCCGGTCGCGCGCAGCTGTACGAGGTCCTCGGCGAAGAACGGCGACGGGGCCCCCCGGACCCGGACCAGCCGCGCGCGCCACGACCAGAGCGCCCGGTTGCCCGCGATCCAGAGCGCACCCGACGCGTCCTCGACCATCCGCGCGACGAAGTCCGCGTCGAGCGCGGGATCGGCCGCCACCCGCGCGACGCGGCCGTCGCCGGTCACGCGGAAGATCCCGGCGCCGCTCGTGCCGACCCAGAGGCTCCCGTCCCGCCGCTGCACGAGGGCGGTGACGCGCGCGTCGAGCGTGCCCCGCCCCACCCGGACGAGACGATCGTCCCGGACCACCCACAACCCGTCGGGCGTGCCCACCCAGACGGTGCCCGCGGCGTCCACGAACAGGGCGACGAGTCCGTCCGCCGGCTTGCCGTCGAAGGGGACGTTGGTGAACCGCCCCGCGCGATGGCGGACGATGTGACCCTGCTCGGTCGCGAGCCAGAGCGACCCGTCCCGCCCCTCGATCAGCTTGACGATCCGGTTGCTGGGCAGCGCCTCGGAGTTGGCGGAGTTGAAGACGGTGAATCGGACGCCGTCGAAGCGCACCAGCCCGTCGAAGGTCGCGGCCCAGACGTAGCCGGTGCGGTCCTGGAGGACGGTGTTGATCGAGTTGACGGGGAGCCCGTCCTTCACCGTCCACGACTCGTGCACCCAGGACGGCGCGTCGGGGTCCCGCGCCGGTGCCGCCGCGCCGACCTGCTGCGCCCGCGCCGCGCGGGGGGCGAGCGCCGTCAGCGCCATCGCCAGTGCCGAGGCGCGTGTCCACGCTGCGGCGCACAGCCGACGGCCGGGCGCGTGACGGCGGTCGCAACGATCGAGTGGCAGCATGGAGGAGCGGGGAGAGGTAACGGGTTGGACGCCCGAAGATACCCCGCCGGCGCGCCCCCAGCACGTCGGCGCGCCGGGAGCGGCCGACCGCGAGGGCTGACGGCCACCAACGGCCCCGTCGCGGAGGCGGCAGCCGACGCGCTACTGCCAGGCGAGCGTCGGGTCCAGCGGCGCGCGCCACACCGGCTCGAACCCGTCGAACAGGTAGGCGATGAGGTTGCCCTCTGCGTGAGTTCGGCGTGCTCCGCCACCAGCGTCGCTGCCACGGCGGCATTCCCGGTGCGCGAGCACGCCGCGTGGGCGCTCGCGCGGCTGCGTGGCAGCGAAGCCGGCAAGGCATCGCCGAGCGGAGGGGGAGCGGGCGGCGCAGTGCGCGATGGGGCGCCGGGGCGCGCGGGCGCCCGGTCGGATGCCGGTGCCGGGGCGTAGGCGCTACGCCTTCAAACCGCAAGCGGGGCGCGTGGGGACGACGCGACGCTCGTGATCCGCGCCGTCTCCACGGCGCGGGTGGTCACCGCACTTTCCGCAGCGTCTGCTCCCGTCCATTCTGGCGCATCACCATGCCGGTCGCGCGCCCGTCGCTGCCGAGGGTGAACGTCACCGTGAGCGAGGCATCCGCCTGGCCGACGGCGAACGTCGCGCCGGAGACGTGCACCAGGGGGCGCTTCGGGTTGCCCATTGGCTCGCCGTGGAGCTGCCCGCCCTCGAGCGTGATCGTGACGGTGCGCCCGGCGGAGAGCTCGTATTCGCCGACGAGGTTCTCCAGCCGCGGGGCGGCG
>JBBJNN010000066.1:3509-31306 GCA_037720885.1 Gemmatimonadaceae bacterium
GCGCCCGGCGGAGAGCTCGTATTCGCCGACGAGGTTCTCCAGCCGCGGGGCGGCGGACGTCGAAGGGGTCGCCCCGGCGGCGGCCGGGTCCTTCGTCGCCGGCACGGCCGCCGCCGGGGCGGCGCCCTTGCGGTCGCCCAGCCGCGTGAAGGAGATGCCTTTCGCGACGGGGTTGCCGTAGTCGAACCCCGTCACCCTGCCGCTCGCGTCGCGGCGGAGGCGTACGATCATCATGCGGAGCATGTACGTGTCACGCTCGACCGGCGTGAGCTCCATCGACTTCTCGGGCGCGCCCTCGAGGCGCAGCGCGAGCGCGTTGGTGCCGGGCACGATCTCGAACACCGACCCGAGCTCCCGGCTTTCGTAGCGGCCGTCGGCGGCCTGCAGGTCGGCCGCGGTTGGCGTCCAGGGCTGCGCGCGGCGATACCGCGTCACCTGCCCTTCCATCGACTTGATCTCGATGTGATCGGGATCCGGGAAGGCTAGCTCGAAGTCGTCCTGCGACCGGAAGAACAGGTCGGCGCGCGGCGGGCGGAAGCGGTCGGCGCTCACCGGCACGAGCGGCGGCCCGTTGGCGATGGTCAGCCTGCCGTTGCCGACCGCCAGGCGCATCGGTTCGCCGGTGCGCTCGTCGAAGAAGAGCCCCGCCCTGCCGCTCACGTCGACGCCCTGCGCAGCGACCGGCCCCGGCTCCTTCGCCTTCGGGTCCACCGGCGGCAGGAACAGGTCGGCGACCCGGGCCGCGAGCGCCGTCGCCGACACGGGGTCGAAGTTGCACGTGACCGCGACGGACAGTCCGTGCTCCGGAACCCGACCCATCCAGGTGCTGAATCCGGCCGCGCCGCCGGAATGCGACACCACCAGGCCGCCGGGCGTCGAGTCGACCATCAGCCCGCGCCCGTACTTGAGCTTCCTGCCGTTGCTCAGCCTCGTCTGCTCCTGCAGCTTGTCGCTGATGGACCTGCCGAGCCGCGCGCTCGCCAGCGGGTCGGTCCAGATGAGGAGATCGCCCATCGTGCTGACGATGGCGCCGCCGCCGCGGTTGTTGCCGAGGCGCATGAACGGCTTCCAGCCGGTGCCGTCCTTCTGGTAGCCGAGGGCGGCGTTCGTGCCGGCTTGCAGGATGTCGGGCACGTACGCGCTCGACGTCATCCCGAGCGGATCGAACAGGCGCGTGCGCGTGAACTCGGCGAACGACATCCCGCTCGCGCGCGCCACGATCTGCTTCGCCAGCTCGAAGCCGCTGCTCGAGTAGGACCATTCGGTGCCGGGCACGAAGTTGAGACCGCGCTGGCGCTGGATCAGCGTCACGACGTCGGTCCCCTCCGGCGCCAGCGGCAGCATCCCGGTCCAGTCGCGGATGCCGCCGGTATGGGTGAGCAGGTGATCCACCGTGACCGTGTGGCCGTAATCCGGCAGCCCTGGCAGGTGCTTCCGAATGTCGTCGGAGAGCGAGAGGCGCCCCTCCTCGGCGAGGAGGAGCACGGCCGCGGCGGTGAACTGCTTCTGCGTCGAACCGATGTCGAAGAGTGAGCCCTGGCTCAATGGACGCTTGCGCTCGACATCGGCCAGGCCGTAGGCCTTGTTCGCCACCACCCTGCCCCGCTGCGAGACGCCGACGGCGCACCCGGGCGTCTCGGCCGTGGCGAAGCTGAAGATCCTGTCGACGTCGGCGGTCCTGTCCTGCGCGTACGCGGTCGTGGCGAGAAGCAGGGCCGCGACGGCGACGAACGGTGCTGGTCTGAGCATTCGACTCCTCACGAGGTGGGCGGGACCCGAGCGACTGCGTGCTTCGGCTCCCCGTGACACGGCCAGGGACGCGAGGGCGGTGGCCAGTCCCGGCATGACAGGGGCGACATCCCCTCCCGTTAGTGTGCATTATGAAGTACTTTGTAATATGAAGTCAATGGTGCGCCGCGAGCGACTCGCCGACCACGGCCCCTGCCACGACGCTAAGTTGACACCGTCGGGCCGAGCGAACCGGCGCCCGTCCGAGCCCGCCACGAAACGCCTTCGCCGCCAGGTCGTAATACCGGCATGACGCAGCCGTCCCGCGAATTCCTCGAGCTCCAGGCGGCCCTCGCCGGCGAGTATTCCCTCCAGCGCGAGCTCGGCCGCGGCGGGATGGGAATCGTCTACCTCGCGCGCGACGTGCAGCTGGACCGCGACGTCGCCATCAAGGTGCTGCCGTCTCACCTCGCGCGCACCGCCGAATCGCGCGACCGATTCATCCGCGAGGCGCGCACGGCCGCCGGACTCTCGCATCCGCACATCGTCCCCATCCATCGCGTCGGCGAGGCGTCCTGCCCTCCCGCGGCTGGCGCCGCGGCGGGCACCCGCTTCGTCTACTTCGTCATGAGCTACGTGGAGGGCGAGACGCTCGGCGAGCGGCTCCGCACGCGCGGTCCCCTCCCGCCGGCCGACGCCGCGCGCGTGCTGCGCGAGGTCGCCTGGGCGCTCGCGTACGCGCACGGCCGCGGCATCGTCCATCGGGACGTCAAGCCGGACAACATCCTGCTGGAGGCCGGCACCGGCCGCGCGCTGGTCACCGACTTCGGCATCGCCCACGGCGCCAAAGACCCCGGCCCCGTGACCGACCCGGGGAAGATCATGGGGACCGCGCACTTCATGAGCCCGGAGCAGGCCGCGAACGAGCCCGTCGACGGGCGCAGCGACCTCTATGCGCTCGGCGTGGTCGGCTATCTCGCCGTGAGCGGTCGGCTGCCCTTCGAGGCGTCGAACCTCCCGGCGCTCCTCGTCCGCCAGGCCACCGAGGCGCCCCCCGGAGTAGTGCGCGTGGCCCCCGGGCTTCCCGCCGCGCTGGGCGCAGCGATCGACCGGTGCCTCGCCCGCGACCCGTCGGGCCGCTTCCCGGACGGCGAGGCGCTGGCGGCGGCCCTCGCCCCCCCGCCCGACGCGCGCCCCGCGCTGCCGCCCACGCTGCGCGCCTGGCTCGGCGCGCGGAACCCGCTCCTCGTCCCCTACATGGGGTGGTCCGGAGGGTTCGGCGCCCTCACCCTGGCGAACCTCGTCGCCTGGGTGACCGGCAACCGGCCCGACGGGCCGGCGGACATCGTGCTCCTGGCCGCGATCACGTCGCTGCCCCTCCTGCCGATCGTCGGCTTCCACCTCAACCAGGCGCGCCGGCAGTTCCGGGCCGGACACACCCTCGCCGACCTGCGCTCGGCGCTCGAGATCGCGCGGCGCGAGCGGGCCGAGACCGAGGCGCTCACACGCGAGGATGAGGAAGGCGCCGGACACCGGGTCCTGCGACTCGCCACGATCGCATCGGCGACCTGGCTCGCCGTCACCTTCGGGCTGGTCCTCCTGGGGACGATCCACGAGAACCGGGTCGGCATCGTGTGGGTCCTCGGGCCCGTGCTCACCACGATGCTGCTCGGGGCGGTGAGCAACGCGCTCGACGTCCAGTTCATACCCAACAAGATCCGCGACTGGTGGCAGACGGGGATCCGCGAGCGCCTCTGGAACAGCCGCGCGGGGGAGTGGCTCGCGCGCCGGATCGGCGCCCCCGAGCGGTCGCACGCGGTCGGCGGCGGGGTGTTCCGCGCCACCGAGGCGGCGCTCGGCGTGGCCGCGTCCGAACTCTTCGCGGCGCTGCCGAAGGCCTACCGCGAGGGGCTGGCCGAGCTGCCCGCGACCGTCGCGGCGCTCGAGGCCCGGGCCGCGGAAGCGCGGGCGGAGATCGATGTGATCGCGGCGCTCGCCCCGTCCGGCTCCGGCGACGCCGACGTGCTCGAGAGGCGTCGCAACGCAGCCTCGTCGCACCTGGCGGCGAGCGTCGCGGCCCTGGAAGGGATCAGGCTCGACCTCCTGCGCCTGCACGCCGGCGCGAGCGACCTGGCGCCGCTCACGACGCTGATCGACGCGGCGCGCCTGCTCGGCGAGGACGTGGGCCGGCTCGCCGATGCACAGCGCGAGGTGGATGCCGCCATCGTGCGGCGCCCCCTCGGTCCGGGACGGATCCCGACGCCAGGGTGACGCCAGGCTGACGCCATGCACCGATGGGCGGGACACACATGACCTCGTTCTGGCCCGAACTCAATCACGCAGAACCACCTCGATCGAGCAGCGCGGGTCGTTCAGGCGTTGACCCGAAGTGGAGCCTGAATGGCGTGTCACTTCCTTCGCTACGTCACTCGGAGCGAAGCCCTTGATTTGCCGAGTGTTCGCGCCCCTGTGCCGAGCGGGATCGCGAAACGGGTTCTCCGGCACGTCTCCCAGTCCTGCTGTCCTTGGAACGTCCGCTTCTCCTCTGCCCTGCCTGACGAGTCCCCCTACGCGGCGCGCGAGGCGCTGGCGGGGAAGGATGCGCGCGCTCGCGCGAGATCTCGAGCATGACGCAGGAGGAGTTCCGCGTCTGGTTTCGCAACTCGCCGATGAAGCGCGCGAAGCTGCGGGGCCTGAAGCGGAACGCCGCAAAGGCGCCGCCCTACCGCTGGGAGTTCACGGAGAATGGGCGGGACTTCGCGGTGGACGTGCGGGCGCGCGTGCTCACGAACGATCCGGCGCTCAACGTCCGTCTCGCGCTCGCGGGGGCGGGGCTCACGCTCTCG
Source organism: Gemmatimonadaceae bacterium (assembly GCA_037720885.1). Taxonomy (GTDB): domain Bacteria; phylum Gemmatimonadota; class Gemmatimonadetes; order Gemmatimonadales; family Gemmatimonadaceae; genus JACMME01. The sequence goes on from JBBJNN010000066.1 coordinate 8,084, forward strand.
GACGAGAGCCGCTCGCGCGAGGCCGTGGCGCGGGGCGAACTGGTGCCCGTGCCGGAGGGGTTCTCGACGCCGTTCCCCGGCTTCTACCTGTACTACCCGGAGCGGCAGCAGGCGTCGGCGCCGCTGCGCGCGCTGATCGAGCAGCTGCGCGCGGCGAAGGGGGCCCGCCAAGTGTCCCAATCCGCAGCCCGACCTACGGCGTCCGCACCGCGACGCGTCCGACCACGCGGATCCAGCGCACCACGCCGCTCGCGTCGCGCACGAACTCGATCGACTGGTCGCGCTGCGGCCCGTCGGTCACCACGACGCGGTCGGGGCCGTAGAACGCGAAGGGCATCTCGACGCCCGGCTGACCACCGTTCGGGCGCTCCTGCACGAACAGCCGGCCCCCCTCGGCGCGCACGACCACCGAGTTGCTCGGGCGTGCGTACGTGCCGACGTACGGCGCCGGGTCGGGCTGCCGCGCGAGTGGGCGCACCAGCGGGAGTGTCTCGACGAGCCCCCGGTGCGCGATGCCCTGGTTGAGGGCGTAGGTCGCGCCGAGGTACGACTTCAGCGCCTCGCGCTCGACGTCCTGGATCAGGCGCCAGCCGACGTTCGCGTTGGTCAGGATCGCGATGGCGAAGTTGCGCTCCGGCACGAGCTCCAACAGCAGGATGTGCCCGCCCAGCGTCCCGCCGTGTGACGCGGTGTGGACCGCGCCCATGCGGCGCAGGTGCCACGCGATGCCGATCGAGTCGTCGGTGCCCTGCTTGGCCGCCTGCGGCGCGCGCATCAGCTCCAGCGATGCGCGCGCGAGCACGCGCTCGCCGCCCGCCGCGGTGCCGTCGCCCAGGTGAAAGCGGGCATAGGCGAGCAGGTCCGTGATGCAGAGGCCCACCCCGCCCGCCGTGACGCTCGATGACGGCGCGAACGGCCGCTGCAGCGTCGGCGTGCCGTTCCGCGTGACGTGCCCCGCCGCGAAGCGCTGGACGATGAAGTCGCCGGCGGTGGTGCCGGCGTGCTCCAGGCCTAGCGGCTGGAACACCAGGTCGCGCATCGCACGGTTGATCGACGTGCCCGTGGCCGTCTCGATCACGCGCCCGGCGATGCTGAACCCCGCGTTGTTGTAGCTCCACGCCGCGCCCGGCGGCGCGACCTGCATCAGGTCGGTGATCGACGCGACGAAGTTCTTCAGGGTCTCCGTGCCGCGCTCCGGGCCGGACACTTGCCCCTCCCAGCCGCCGAGGTGCGTGAGCAGATGCCACACCGTCACGTCCCGGCTCACCGCCTCGTCGCGCACGCGGAACTCGGGCAGGTACGTGCGCACCGGCGCGCGGAGGTCGACCTTCCCCTGCTCGACCAGGCGCATGATCGCGGTGGCCGCGAACGTCTTCGAGATCGAGGCGATGGGGAAGACGGTGTGCGCGGTCACCGGGAGCGGGTCCTCGACGTTCGTGACGCCGAGCCCGCGGACGCTCACGACGCCGTCGCGCAGCACGCCGAGCGCGACCCCGGGCACGCCGTACTGCTTCATCCGCGCCTCGGCGAGCGCGGCGAGCGCGTCGAAGCGCGCGTCGGCTCGCGCGTCCGCCGCCGGCTGGGCGCGCGCCACCGGTGCGCCGGCGCCGAGCGTCACGAGCATCGCGGCGCCCAGCCCGGCCATCGCGGCCGCCGTCGCCCGCCTCACGGCCGCCGCGACCGCGGCGCGGTCCGCCGCAACTCGACCTCGGACATGATGAAGCCGAAGCCCGGCCAGCCGCCGGACTGCACCGCGCGCCCGAACCAGCGGCGCGCGCGCGCCGTGTCACCGTTGACCAGATACCAGGTGCCGAGCCCGAAGGCGAGCGTCGCCACCTGCACGTCGGCGGTGTCGGCGGGGGCGAACACACTGTCGGGGCTCAGCAGGCCGCGGTAGAGCCGCAGCCGCCGCGCGTAGGCGTTGTCGACCGGCAGCGAGTCCGGCTTCCGGTCGAGCATCGCCTTCGCCTCGGCGCGGCGGCCGGCGCGCGCGAGCGCCATCCAGAGCCAGTCGGTGGAGCCCGCGAGCTCGCCCGCATCGGGGGCGCGGGGCTGCGCGCGCCGGAACGCGTCGACGGCACCGGCGAAGTCCCCCTCGGCGAAGCGCACGATGCCGAGGTGGTACCAGATCCCGTAGAGCGTGCTGTCCAGCGCGAGGCCGCGCGCGAAGTCGGCCTTCGCCTCGGCGAACCCGCGGAGCGAGAGGTGGCGGTGCCCGCGCCAGCGGTAGAGCAGCGCATTGTCGGGTGCGACGGCGAGCGCGCGGGTGAAGGTCTCGACCGCCCCGCGCATGTCGCGCACGCCCGCCTGCGCGGTGCCGAGCGCGATGGCGAGGTCCACGCTGGTCGGGTCCGCGGCCAGCGCCTGCCGCGCGCGCGCCACGGCGCCCGCCGTATCGGGCTGGGAGCGGTACGCGACCCCGGGCGGGGAGCGGTACTGCACGCGCTGGGCGGCGAGCGGGGCGGCGAGCGGGGCGGCCAGCGGCGCGGCGACGCAGAGCGCCAGGAGCGCGGGGAGCGCGGGGAGCAGACGGCTGCGCATTCGGCGGCGCATACAGGCGTGGGCGAGGGTGATCGGGCTCGTCGGGTGGGCGGCAATATAACCGGGCTCGGTGCGCACGCTCCTACCTCGGGGCGTGTCGAAGGAGACGTCTGTCGACGCCCGAGTGCCGTTGGGATAGGTCTTCGACACGTCGCGGATGATGAGGTGCATGGGTCCAGGTTCGGGGAGGCTATTCACCAAGGCGCTCTCTCAACAACCGCGCGATCTCTCGGAAACACCGGTAGGACAACCCTGCCTGGGCGAGGTGGAAGGAGAGCGGGCGCCGCAATACCGAGGCGAAGGTCCTGGCCAGAACGCGGGTCACTCCTTCGTCCGCGTAGACGTCCAGGATGATCTGGAGGGTCTCGGCGAGCTTCTCGGGAGCGGTTCGGACCAGGCAGGTGACGAGCAGCGCTCGCACGTCGTCGGCGCGTCGCCAGACCATCGGGCGACTCGATTCATGCACGGTCTCGAAGTCGAACCAGTGGGCGACTCCAGCCTGGAGGTCGACCATCACGTTCTCGGCCATGGCATCCCCGTGGGTAAATCCTTGGGCGTGGAACCCGGCGAGAGCGACGACCGCCCGCTCGATGGCCCTCGTGCGGACCGACTCCTCCAGCTCCGGATCATCCAGCAGGGTCGCCAGCGTCTCTCCAGCGAGGCAGGGCAGGACGAGCGTCCCGCCCGCATCGATCCGGATCGACGTACCGCGGAGGCTCCGGTAGACCCGGCGCTCCCGCTCCTCCCACTCCCGCTGGGGGAGGACGCGCACGCCGGTATCCATGATCCGCATCAGCGGACCACCCATCCAGACCAGGAGAGGCGCGTAGAACAAGCGGTACTTTCGCACCTGAAGCTCGCCGTCCTGGTAGACGATCCGAGCCTTCGAGTACCTCCCCGACCGGAGCAGCCACCCTGAGCCCAAGCACAGGACAAAGTAGGCACGCTCCGCCATCTCCCGCACGGCCCCTCAGTCCCCGCGCGGGGTGACGCCGCGGCAGAGCGTCCCCTCGGCGGCTGTTCGCATGTACGATCGAACGCGTTCGCGACATGGGATGAGCAGCTCCATGTCGCGTGCCGCCTCCCTCGTCCCTATTTCTTCCGCGCCGCGAGGATCCGTTGGCGCAGCTCGTACCTCCAGTCCTGCACCACCACAATCCGAGTGGGTGTCCCGCCCGCCGCCCGCAGTAACACGAATCCATTCGAGTCGGGAGAGGCGTCGTAGTTCGCTCGCGTCACCGAGTTCAGTAAATAGTCACCACCGAAAACTGTGTCCCGCGACGTGACGGCAAACGTGGGAGCCGTCCGGATCGTGGCCGCCCACAGTCGGTTGTTCCGCACGTATAAGATGCGCCTGCCGTCGCGCGACCATACAGGCTGCGTCCCACCGTCCGCCGTCACCGCGTAACGCGCCCCGGTGGGCGGGAAGGGTTGAACGTATACCTGCAGTGGATTGATGTTGTCTTCGCCGTGGACGTACGCGACCCATTTTCCGTCCGGCGAGAATTGCGGCGACAGCTCGCTAGACGGGGTCGCCGCGAGGGGCTTGCTCGTCGTATCGCCCGCGAGCTGCCGATAAAGAATGTCGGCTGGATGCTGCGACGACAGCCAATACATCAGGAAGCGGCCGTCGGGACTGAACACACCCGCGTTCACGGTTTGCAGAGCGCGCTGCACCAGCTCTGCGGTCCCGCTCAAGTCAGCGTTCTGCCACCAGAGGGAGTTCGTCCCCAGTCGATTCGACAGGTACAGCACTCGCTTGCCATCCGGAGTCCACGCGGGCGCTGAATTCCTGGCCGTTCCAGTGGTGAGCTTGGTCGGAATTCCCGAGGCGATGTCGTAGGTCCAGATGTCGCTGCCGTCGATGGACCTGACGGTGAACGCGAGCCGAGCCCCGTCGGGCGAGAAACGCGGAGAGTCGTAGTCTCGCGGCTCGGCGAGGAGCACGCGTTCGTGTCCAGTCATGTCGCGGAGGACGACCTGGCTGGTCTGGCCCCCGCTCATGTAGACGAGCGATCCCGTGCGTGAGACGGCGGCGCGCACGACATCCCCGGTGTAAGCGTTCACGGAGTCAGAGAGGACTGGAATGGGAGCACCCGTGATCCGGCGCCGCCCGACGTCGAATGGAACGGCCATGACTGGCCCCGTCGACGTGAAATAGACGAGATATCCGTCGACAAGGCCGATGGGCGAAACGCCGGCAAGGTCGAGGATCTCGCGTTTGCCGGTTCTGATCGACGCGACTCCAATGCGCGACTTGGCGAAGCTTCCGCGCCAGCTCTGGTACAGCAAGGTCTCGCCGCCGACGAGCGCGTACGGACTTCGCTCGCCGAGCTCTCCCTCGGGGAAACCGCCGCGCAATGGCTGAAACTTTCCGCCCGCCGCCGCCACCGTCATCAGCGTGTCCCGCACCGAGGCGACGATGAGGTCCGCGCGGGCCCAAGTTGCGCCGCGTATCGTGCTGCCTTCAGCGATAGTCGTCACCACTCCGCCAGCCACCGCAACCTTTCGCACGCCACGGCTGCCTGCGGCGACCAAGCCTACCCACGCGCCGTCGGGTGAAAAGAATGGCGTGTTGGCGGGATCGGTCCCGGGAATCGCGCGCTCGTCCAGGCGACCCATCTCGCGCAGGGCGATATGCCGCTGGCCAGCCGCGTTCCGCACAACGTAGGCAACGACTTTCCCATCGGGCGAGATCGCGACCTGAGACCCCCGTTCTATTTCTTGGCCCGGAGTGGTGGGCGCGATCGTGAAGCGCACGGCTGTTCTGTCGGCGTCGATCGGAGCGCGTTTCCAACCCCAGATGCCCGCCGCAAGACCGGCTATCCCGACGGCGAGAGCAGCAAGCATGACTGGATCGCGAGCCCTCGACGCCGGCGCGAGCCGGCGTTCTGCGAGCGCACTACTTTGGAGAAGGGCTCCATTCCCGCGGACGGCCACTGGCGTCGCTCCCTGCAGCGCTTCACAAAACTCTCGCGCGGTGCGCCACCGGTCTGCAGGTAATTTCTCCAGTGCGCGATCGACTGCATTGGCCGTGTGCTCTGGAACGCTCGGGCGGACTACGCGCACACCGCGCGGCTTCTCGGTCAGCACCCGCGCGATGATGGCCTGCACGGTCGCGCCGGTATGCGGCGGCTCGCCGGTGAGCATTTCGTACAGCACCGCGCCGAGCGAGTAGACGTCGGTCCGCGCGTCGATGGCCCGGTCCCCGGCCGCCTGTTCGGGGCTCATGTACTGCGGCGTCCCGAGCGAGAGCCCGGTCTGCGTAATTCGCGCGCCGGCGGCGTTCGAAACCGCCAGCGCGATCCCGAAGTCGGCGACGAGCGGCTGCCCGTCGTGCAGCAGGATGTTCTCGGGCTTCAGGTCGCGGTGGATGACGCCGTGGCGGTGTGCATAGTCGAGCGCGCCCGCGACCGCCGCGGCGATCCGGACGGCCTCGTCGACGGGGAGCTGCCTCTCGCGATCTACCAGATGTCTCAGGCTTTCGCCTTCGACAAATGGCATGACGTAAAAGAGGAGCCCGTCAGCCTCGCCGCTGTCGAACAGCGGGAGCAGGTTCGGGTGCTGCAGGTTCGCCGTGACCTGGATCTCGCTCAGGAACCGTTCGGCACCGAGCACCGCGCCGAGCTCCGGGTTCAACACCTTGAGCGCGACGTTGCGGCGGTGGCGCGCGTCGCGCGCCAGGTAGACGGTCGCCATGCCGCCAGCACCGATCTCCCGCTCCACGACGTAACGCCCGGAGAGTGCGGCGCTCAGTTGGCCGAGTGCGTCCACGGGTCACCGGAGGGAAGACGTTGGCCGGATACTACGCCCGGGCGCCGTGTGCAGCTAGTCCGACGACGCGAACGACGACACGAGCCGCGTTGAAAGCCCGTCCTGCTCACCGCAAGAAAGCCGGAAGGTCTCTGTGAGAACGCCACCGCGCCCAGCACCAGGACGATCGTCTTTGCGTGCATCATAGATTGCCTGTCCCGTGTCGAATCCTCGCGATCACCGGATACTCGCGCTCGAGCGCGGGACGTCGAGCGACATGAGGTTATCCCTGCGGTAGCGGTCGATCAGCTTGCGGTACGGATCGATGCCGGCGCGGGCCGGCTCTCCCGACACGGTGATGGTGATCGTTTGCGTGCCGCTGCGGATGCGGTGCCGTTTGAGGTAGAGAGGCTCGCCGAGGCCGCTGCCTTTCCCGGGCGCGAAGACGCCGATCTCGATCAGGTCGTCCATCGGCACTTCGCTCTCCTTGCCGACGCGGTCAGCCCTCATCTTCTTCGCCACCACGTCGAGCGTCACCCGATACTCGCCCGTCCCGGTCGGCTCCACGATGGCCCGCTCGGTCTCGACGTCCCACACCGTCACGGTCTCGAACAGGTCCGTGAGCAGGTACCGGAGCGAGTCCGGCGTGACCGCGCGCAGCTCGGCGACGACGTCGAGCGCCGTGGGATAGGGAGGCACGCCGGCGCGATACCTGTCGACGAAGCGTCGGAGCGCGGTGTTGACGGCCGCCTCACCGATGTAGTCGCGCATCAGGTACATCGCGAGCAGACCCTTCCCGTCCGTGATGTACGGCTGGTCCTGCACCTCGAGAATCGGCACGTCGTCCGGAGCCGACGCGCGCGCGGTGAGATAGCCATCCAGCAGGGATGCGACGATGCGACGAGCCGCCTCCGTGCCGTATTCCTTCTCGGTTACCATCAGGGCGCTGTAGTTCGCGAGCGACTCCGAGAGGAATCCCTGACTGCCGCGCACATCGACGGCCCCCTTGATCTGCCCGCCCCACCACTGATGGGCGATCTCGTGCGCCGTGTCGAAGAAGAGCTGGTCGATCTGCCCCTCCTTCGTGCGTGATAAGAAGTTGCCCTCGGAGAACCCGACGATGTTCGAAGGGGCGTGGGCGACTCGTCCGTAGCGCGGGACCTCGACGATCCGCAGGACGCTGGCTCCGTACGGGCCGAAGTGCGTTGTGTAATACGCCAGCGACGCCTTCATGCTGCGACCGAAGGTGTCCAGGTTGCGATCGTGGTCGGGGTGATAGTAGACGCTCAGTTCCACACCACGCCCCGAATCGGCCGAAGGAGCCTGCCCTGCACGAGTGCTGATGGAGTCAGCGCGAGTGTCGGCGGTCCAGCGGTCGGCACGCACAGCATACCTGCCGGACACCACAGGGGCGTCGAACGACTGCGGCGCTTCCATCTCGTAGTGGAAATACCGTCGTCCATTCTTCATCCACTCCCGGCGCAGCACGCCCGAGGTGATCGCGATCTGATCGGCGGCCGTGCCGATGGTCGTCTCGACGCGAACCTTGTCCTCGCCGCGGATCACGGAGCGGCGCCCTCGCGCCGCGACGACGTCGGGTCCGGGCAGCGGCGGCCGGCGCGCGAGACCGAAGTGCGCACGGGTCTCGGCATCCGCGAGCTCGCGAACGGGCTGGTAGCCGACGAACGGAAGCCAGCGGCAGCCGAAGGAGGTGCCGTTGTCCACCACGTCCGTCTGGATTCCGCTGTTGGGAAAGCCGCGCCGACGGAATTGGACATCGAACGAGAGCTGCATCGAATCGGCCGGCGCGAGGGGACGAGCGAGCGCGTAGATCCGGTATCCCACCGCGTCGTCCGTCACGACCGGCGTCACCTCGCGGTCGAACGAGATCGAACGGGTTGTGATCCCCGGATTGGTCGACACATGGACGGAGTCGATCGGCGCCCCGGTCCGGTTGACGAGCTGGAACGAGCCGCTCAGGTCGACCGTCTGGTCGCCGGCGTAGATTTCCAGGCGCAGCCGCGCGCGCTCGATCGTCGGTTGCGGAACGCCCTGGAACCGGTCGTAGCGCCTCTCGTATTCCGCCTGCAACGCGTACGGCTCGTCATCCGCGCCGAACGCGTTGAGCACATTGGTATTGTAGAAGATGAATTCGCCGACCGTGAGGATCAGCGCGACCGCCACGCCCGCCGTACGAAGCAGCGGACCGCGTAAGCGGGCCCGCGCCTGGCGAAGGCGGCGCCCCGCGCCCGACTCACGACCGCGCACCCACAGCAGGCATGCGACGACCGCCAGCAGCAGAGCCCACCCGGCCCAGTAGAGCTTGAACCACACGAACGGGCCGAGGAACGGGCCGAAGCCATTCATGTCCGAGTACGTCCAGCCGGGGTCCCCGCCGTAGACCAGCAGCTGATGCCGGAGCAGCGGGCCGGAGAACGGGAGCACGAGCGCCATCAGCGCGGCGACGAGGCCCAGGTACTTGTGGTTCACGACGACGTGGATCGTCATCACCAGCGCGGCGACCAGCGCGATGTCGGCGAGGTTCAACCCGAAGAGGACGCGCAGGTAAAGTCCGGGCTCCACGTCGGAGTAGCCCTGGGACAGCTGGCCCAGGATGCCGCCGACCGTGGACGCCGCCAGGAACATCCCGGCCATGGCGACGAGCGCGAGAAAGCGACCGAGCATCGCGGTGCCCTCGGCCACTGGTGTGGCGTCCGCGATCTCGGCGACGCCCACGTCCCTGTCCTTCCACACCAGCGCACCGGCGTAGAGGCTGACGAGCACGTAGAGGCCCGCCAAAAAGTCCCGGCTGAGAGCCGCAGTCACGACCATGGTGACCGGCCACGTCAACGTATCAAAGGGACGTTCGGCGGCCTTCTCGACCAGGGATGCGGACCAGACCGCGCAGGCGAGGAGGACTGCAGCGAACCAGGGGTTCGCCGCGACCTCGACCAACGAGTTGCGCGCAATGGCGAGGGTCTGACGCACCGTGGTTTCGAAGCCGAATGACGCCGTGACCCGAGTGGTCTGCAGAGGGACCGCGAGCGCAGAATCCGATGCGTCGGGTCGCGTCCGCGGAGCGCCGCCACCATCGGAGTGCGCGAACCGGAAATGCCTGTGAAGCAGGGCGAGCACGCCTCCCGTGACCGCAAGCCAGACAACGCGATTCAACAGGAGAACACCGGACGAGCTGATGAGCCTCGAGTTCTGCTCCACCGCCGTCCATTGCAGGCGCAGCGCTGCCAATGTGCCAATCCCACTCGGGTCGACACGGTCGGAACTGATCTCTGCCAGCAGCAGGGCGCCCATGAAGAGTCCGAACCCGGTGATGTACACCGGCATCAGACGCCGCGAGAGCACCGCGACCGCGAACAGCACTGCACCCGAGAGCGCCATGTTAGGGAGGAGCAGGATAAGCCAGGGCTGCAACACGGCCGCGATCCGGAATGGACCGAAGTGGGCAGGGTCGGGATACCCGATGAGGGTGGGCACCGCGTAGCCGAGGGGGACGGCGAGGAGCAGGAGGGCGTTGGTAGCCAGCGCGGCGAGGTAGCGGCCGCCGAGATGGTCGAGGGTCCGCTGCGGCAAGGTGAAGAGGAGCGAATCCATCGCGGCGTCGATGTCGCGAAGCGCCGCGTCGCCGAAGAGCGCCGCCGAGACGACGAGACCAAGCATGCCCGTGAACACCGCGTCGTGCGCGATCCGATGCGGGGCGTTGGCGCTGACCGCGTTGACGGGGAAGACGTCGACGGCATTCACCAGCGCGAAGCCGAACAGCAGCACCGCATACACCCACGTCGAGCCGCTGCGGAGCCGATGTTCGAGCTCGTAGCGGAAGACTTCGAGAAGCTTCACGGCGCAGCACTCGGCGTCGCCGCTCGACGCCCGTGGTGCCGCGCCATCACGCTGAAATACACGTCCTTGAGGTCGGGCTCGACCGGCTCGAACTCCGCTCCCGGCGACGTGTCCGCGTGGACGTGCACGATCGTGCGTCCGGCCAGCATCTTCGTGGCGATCACCGGTAGCTCCCGCTCGAGGGCCGGCAGCTCCGCGCGACTCAGCGTCCGGCGCCAGATCCGGCCGCGCAGCTCGTCGATCGCACGCAGCGGCTCCGCCTCGAGCAGGATCTCGCCTTCGTCGATGATCGCCACACGGCTGCACAGCTCCTCGACATCCGCGACGATGTGCGTCGAGAGGATGACGACGCTGTCCTCGCCGATCTCGCTCAGCAGGTTCAGGAAACGGACGCGCTCTTCCGGATCCAGCCCCGCCGTAGGCTCATCCACGATGATCAGGCTGGGATTGCCCAGCAGCGCCACCGCGACGCCGAACCGCTGCCGCATGCCGCCGGAGAACGTGCCGAGCCTTGCGCCACGCTTCTCCCACAGATTCGTCTGCCGGAGCAGCGACTCGACGGCGTCGCGCCGCACCCCTGGCTCCGCGATCCCCTTCAGCACCGCGAAGTGCTCGAGCAGCCGCTCCGCCTTCGCCTTCGGGTGGAAGCCGAACGACTGCGGCAGGTACCCGAGCACCTTGCGCAGCTCGTCCTTCTGCCGCAGCACGTCGATCGGGGTGCCCTCTGGGCCCATGAGCCGGGCCGACCCCGCGTCCGGCTCCTGGAGGGTGGCGAGGATCCGCATGAGCGTCGACTTGCCCGCGCCGTTCCGGCCGAGCAGGCCGAACATCCCCTGCGGAACGTCGAGCGAGACGTTCTTCACGGCCTGCGTGCCGTTGGGGTATGTCTTCGACAGGTGGCGAATGACGAGCTGCATGGCGTCAACTCACCGGCGATGGTGCACCGACTCGAGGCGCGTCGAAAGGCCAACGCGAAGGATCAGGCCCACCGTCTTTCCTTGCATCATCGGTTGCCTGTCTCGTGTCGAATCCGATCGGTGAGCGAGGTGCGCGCCCAGGGGAAGAGGACCACCGCGACCCACTTCAGGAATGTTCGAACGTACCCGAAGGGCTGGAGCTCCATTCGCCGGCTGGACGTGCGCGCGGTGAGGCTCCGATCATAGAGGAAGCGCTCATGGTGGTACCGATAGGCCGCCCCGGTCAGTGGCCACTCTTCGGCGATCACCCAGGACTCCTCGAAGGGGCCGTAGCTCTCGAAGTGTGCCCGGTCACAGCTCATGAACGCCGGCATCGACTTGGCCCTCGCCAAGGGGAGGTGTCGCGCCAGCCCCCAGAAGGTCCACCAGAGCCAGGCTCGGATCCCGGGCTCCCGGGAGGCGAGCCCGTAGAGCACCAGGCACCTGCCCGCGTCCTCGTGGAGCTCAAGGATGCGGTCGACGGCATGCTCCGGAACGATGGTGTCCGCGTCGACGAAGCAGAGCACCCGCCCGGAGCTGGCCGCAGCCCCTACGTTGCGCGCCGCGGCGCCGGTCCGGCCGACGCAAGGGACCAGTCGCACGCCGACGTCATCGGCGAAGATTCCCACGATGGCCGCGGTGGTCTCTTCGCTCCCGTCGTCTGCGACGATGACCTCGAACCCGGTATCCGGGAGCCAGAGATCGTTCCGGGAGACGCCCGACGCCTGCGCCACACTCGCGAGAATCGCCTCCACGACCTCGCCGATCAGCGCCTCCTCGTTTCGCGCAGGGATCACGAAGGAGAGACGACTCTCAGCCATCGCGCTCCAGGATCCACGCGGCGACCACCAGGGAGCGACCGGGGAGCACCGGCCGCTCCCGCCGCGATCGGATCCGCAGCCCGGCCGCCACCAGCTCTCGCCGAAGCTCCTGGGCGGTATAGAAGCGCCGGGCATGCATGGTGAACTCCGCCTCCGGAGAGACGTAGCCGACGAGCTTCGAAACGTGGAATGCCACGATTGTCCAGAAGAACTCCCGGACGCGAAGCCACCCGTAACCCAGGCGGCCCGCATGAAGGGACTGCACCAGGATGATGGGTCCCCGGGTGACGCGAGCCACTTCCACCAGGAGACCCACCGGGTCGTTCGGGTAGTGAAGCATGAAGAAGAGCAGCGCGGCCGAGAACGTTCCCGTCTCGAACGGAAGAACTCCGTCGGCGATCAGGACCGGGGGCCGTCCCATGACATGCATGTCGGTCACGTCGGCGGTGACCACCTCGAGCCCCAGCTCCCGCTCCAACCGGGCGGAGAGGTGTCCGGTCCCCGAGCCGACGTCCAGCAAGGGTCCCTCGGGGGGTAGCCATACACCCACCTGCTCGATCAGCCCACTGGAGCGCCGTTCCATGACGGCGTCAAGAATCGACTTCAGCATCTCGCCTCGAGCAGACCCGCCAACGTGCTCGGCTCGTACCCTGTCTCGAGGAGCTCCTGAGTCAGCCGGAGGATCTTCGGCCAGAAACCCCGCTCCAGATCTCTGGGGTGAATCGCCAGGGTAGGGACTCCACGATCCAGAGACTGAAGCAGCCCCCCGATGCCATTGCCGAGGTGCCCAAGCCATCCCCAGCGACCACAGTCCCAGGTCCAGGTCGCCAGGGGAACGCTTCGGCCCGCCCAGGACTCGAGCGAGAAAAAGCCCAGCATGTGCTCCAGCCCCAGGGCATTCCCGTTCCCCGCGCGCACGTGCCCCCGCTGCCAGCCCGGTGCGAGGAAGCCCCGCGCCGGTTCCCCGAAGACCTCCGTGAAGACATGCTGTGCGCGCTCGAGGACCCGTCGCGTTTCTTCGGGATCCAGGCCGTTCATCTCGTCGCAGCCCTCGGCGAGCACCGTGGTCGGTCCCCAGCCTCGCTGACGTCGATGGAAGTAGCCGTGAAGGAGAAGCTCCTCGGACGCCTCCTGGACCAGCCGGCAGTAATTGGGATGCGCTGCCAGTGGCCACTCGCCGTGCCAGTTGGGAACCACCCCGACAGAGAAACGACGCCCTACGAGGGGCGCGAGGTCCCGAATCATCACCCGCGTCTCACGGGCATGGGCGGGAGTGGCGTCGTGGATACAGACGAGGAAGGGCCGCACTCGCTGGCATGGGCAACAACGCACGTTCATGCGTCCGTTGTCCCATCAGCCGTCCGCCCTCAATGCCTCCGTCGGAGCGATCCTGAGCGCGCGTCTCAGTGGCACCGCGCACGCCGTAAGTCCCACGACCAGCATGATGCCGTCCGCGGCAAGGAGCAGCAGTACCTGGCGCGTTGATCCGAGGCCCGACAGTGCAGCCAGTCCACTGCCGGCGAGTACACCCGCGCCGATCTGCAGGAGCGCGCGCGAGAAGATGCCGGCCACGATGCGTCCCTGGCTCGCACCGAGTGCGGCGCGAATGCCGATCTCGCGCGTCCGTCGCGCGACCGTGAACGACATCAGTGAATGGATGCCGGTCGCCGAGAGCAGCAGCACGATGAACGAGATCAGCCAGGCAACCGAGGTCAGCGCCCAGTTCATCTGTGCCTCCCCGCCCCCCACCTGCGCGAGCGGCTGAACGTCGGTCAGCCGGATCGTGGGATCGACGGCGGCGGCAACCGTACGCAGGCGCGTGGCGAACGCTCCCGGGTCACGCGCGCGCACGACGAGCGTGCCCGGCCCGGGCAAGCGCGGGCGATACATCGCCGATTGCTCCTCCGGCCGGGGCAGCTGCCAGCCGAAGTCCCTGACCATGCCGACGACCTCGTACCAATCCTCGCCGGCAAAGCGGTCGATCTCACCGCTCACGATGCGGATGCGTTGGCCGATCGGGTTGCGGCCGCCGAACACGTGGCGCGCAAACGATTGGTTCACGATCATTACACGGTCGGTTTCGGATTCGAGTGGCCCGAAGTCCCGACCGGCAACCACTGACGTGCCGAAGGCGGGGAAGAAGCCGCGAGAGACGTGTACGAGCGTGCTCGTGCGCAGGCCGGTCGCGGGAGCGCCGATCATCGTATCGACCTCGATCCGATACTTGAACTGGTCCTCTACGGGAAGCCGGTCGGCAAACGCGACGTGCTCGACACCGGGCTCCGCGCCGAGCCGTCGTTCCAGCTCATCGAAGCGAAGGCGCGCGCGCCCGGCAAACGTGGCCGAATCAGTGCCGTGATCCTCGCGGTCGATGTCCACGCTGGCAGTCAGGTATCTCTCTGCGCCGATCCCTTCCGCTCTCTGCCGGAACCGGTTGGACTCGAATACACCACCGGCGGCGAGCGGGAGGAATGCAACGGTGATCGCGACCTGCACGACGATCACCGTGGTCCAGAAACCACCGAATCGGAGCCCGGAGCGCGCCGCACTCTCGCCGCGAAGCGCATCCTGCACATTGTTCTTCGTGACTCGCAGCGCCGGCAGAATACCGACGATCGCGGCGCCGAACAGCGTGAGCAGCGCCGCGTACAGCACGGTCTTCCACGACAGGCTGTCGTTGATCCAGAATGGCAGCCCGTCACTGCCGGCAAGCAGGCGCAACCCCCAGCGCAGCGAGATTCTCGCGACGACCAGCCCGAGCATCGCTGCGACGCTGGCCAGCACCAGAGCCTCGATGAACAGCTGCATGATGATGCGGCCACGGCCGGCTCCGAGCGCGTTGCGAACCGCGATCTCCCAGCCACGTGTGGCAGTCCGGGCGAACACCAGCGTGGCGACGTTCGCGCAGATGACGGCCAGCAGCATCAGGAAGATGCCGTTCACGACGTACAGGATGTTCCTGAGCAAGAGCGCCTGGCCGCCTTCGACGAGTGGCTTGGCGTACGTCGTGACTCGCGGTCTCAGATGCTTGTGCGTCTCCGGGTTGACGGCCGCGATGCGTGCCCCGATCACGCCCAGCTCGGCCCGCGCATCGTCGATTGACGCGCCGGGTGCCAGGCGGCCGAAGACCGACACGGCCGGACCCGTGCGCGGCGCGAGCACGGATCCGTCCACGCGCAGCGGCGTCCAGATGCGCTCGCTCACGGGGAAGCCGAAGCCTTCCGGCATCACTCCGACAATTGTCCCAGTGGCGGTGCCCAGCTTCACCGTTCGACCTACCACTCCCGGGTCGCTCGCGAAGCGTGCCTTCCACAGCGTGTGACTGATGACGACTACCGGCGGCTCCGCCGGTCGTTCATCCTGCGCCGTCAGCGTACGACCCAGCAGCGGTGCCGTCCCCAGCAGCCGGAACGCGTTGGCCGTGACCTCCGCCCCCCGCACCGGCTCCACCCGTCCGTCCTCGGTGGCGAGGTTACGCACGAAAACAATTGCCGCGCCCAGGTTGTCTACCGTCTTGACCTGCTCGCGCCAGATCGCGAAGTCGTGCAGCGATCGGCCTTCGGGCGCTACCGCGTTCACATCCCAGTTGCGAATCGAGATCACACGGTCGCCATCCCGAATCGGTAACCGCGGGTTCTGCCATTTGTTGAGGGCTTCGAAGTAGATCGTGCCCAACGCGATCGCAACCGCAATCGCCACCGTGCCGACCAGAGTAAGCCCCGGATACCGCGCCAGCATGCGGAACCCGACCTTGAAGTCCAGCCAGGAAAAACGGAGCTGGTCGATGCGATTCAGTCCACGCGACGCGATGGCGCCGAGCGATGGGCGGAGACGGACAGGCTTCGTCATGAGATCCGTTTGGGGGAAGGAAGAAGGGGCTCCACGCTCATCGGGGAGCTGAGCCCCGCGAGCGCCTGCGTCGGCTCGGCGTGACGCACGGCTAGGGGCGTGGCCGCTGCTCCGCGAGCTCCTCGCGGAATCGCTTCTCGGCGTTGTCGATGTAGCGGAGGTAGCCATCGCGATCGATGAACGGCTCCGCCGGGTCCTTGGCGCCGGCGCGTTCGCGGCGCTTTCGGTCCATGTCGAAGAAGCTCCCGTGCGAGGCCAGGAAGATGTCGGCGGGCAGGCTCCGCAGCGTACGGAAGCTCCGCTCGAAGTCGGACCGGATACCCGGGTACGACTCCGGCTCGACCAGCTTCATGAACGGCAGCAACGTCAGGCTGCAGACGCTGACCGCCAGCAGCCTACGGTCGCCGTGGCGGACGGGGAATGACCATGACGTGCAGCCCGGCGTGTGGCCGGCGGTGACGTGCGCCGTGAGCGCGAGCGGGCCGACGCGGATCGTGTCGCCGTCCTTGAACCGGTGGTCGACGCGCGGCGCGGGGAACCTGCCGACCCCGACATACCTGAACGGCCCGTAGCTGCGGTCACCGGCGCCGCCCCGCGCAATGATCGGAGCATCGCCCTCGCTGATCCACAGCGCCGCGCCCGACGCTTCCTGCAGCTCGCGCAGTCCCCCCGCGTGGTCGGAGTGCGCGTGCGAGTTGAGCAGCACTTTGACGTCCCGGATGGCGAAGCCGAGCTTGGCGATGCTCCCCACGATCAGCGGGGCGGTTTCGGGATAGCCGCCGTCGATCAGGACGTGGCCCTCGGGCCCGGTGAACAGGAAGGCGGTGACGCCGGTGGAGCCGACGTAGTAGAGGTTGCCGGCGATCCGGAACGGCTCGTCGGGCACCGAGCGGTTTCGCTTGATCGCCGCCTGCCACTGGAAGATGAGGAAGACAACGAGCGTGGCCGCCGCTCCGAGCAGTATCAGCCGCCACTGCCTCCTGGTGAGTCGCCGCACTCTACTCTCTCGCTCCTCTCTCGTTGATGATGCGCCCGATCTCCACCCCCTCGATATTGTCGCCCTCCTCCCAGTCGAGCAGGTTGTACGGGTCGATGCCTGCGCGGTCAGGCTCGTGTGGCAATGTCACCGTGATCGTCTGCCTGCCGGAGCGGATGCGGTGCTTCTGCAGGGAGAGCGGCTTGCCCAGAATCTCGCCCGGCGCGGCGGCGGCGAAGATCCCGATTTCCACCCACTCATTCATTGGCAGCTCCGTTTCGACACCAGCGCTGTCGGCGACGACCTTGCGCGCCTCCACCTCGAGCGTCACCTGCCAGGTGCCTGCTGCTGTCTGCACCGCCTTGGCCTGCTTCGTATCGAACGTCCAGAAGGTGTTCACCTCGAAGAGGTCGTGCAGCAGGGGTTTGAGCGAGTCCGGCGTGACCGCCTGGAGCTCGCGGTACATGTCGATCGTCGTGGCCAGGGACGACACCTTCTTCTCCACCAGCGTGCGAAGTGCCCCGTTTACACGGGTTTCGCCCACATACTCGCTGAGTGCGTGCAGCGCGTATGGGCCTTTGCGGTAGTTGGCCCAGGGGTCCATTGCGCGGAGCAGCGGAAGTCCCGTGCGGATGGGCGGCCACGGGTCGGGCTGACGCATGAAGCTCATGAACCGCCGTAGCGCTTCCCGGCCCTTCACGTTCTTCACGAGCTGCATGGCGGAGTACCAGGCGAGGCTTTCGGAGATGACGCCTCCGCCCTCCGCAAACGCGGGCTTGAGCTGCATGCCCCACCACTGGTGCCCCATCTCGTGCGCCACGACCTCGAAGATCACGTCGAAACCATCGCCCTTCGGGTCGAGCAGGAAGAAGCCCTCCCCTCCGGTGACGACGCCGCTTCCGTCGACGCCCATGCCGAAGAAGTTGCCGGGCTGCTCGACAATCTGAAGGAACGGATACGGATAAGGACCGAACTGCGCCGAGAAGTAGTCCAGAGATGCTCGTACACTGCGGAGCAGGCGCTCGAGGTGCTCGGTGTGTCCCGGGTGAACGAAGACCTGGATGTCGACCCCGACACTCGCGCTGTCTTCGCCAACACTCGTGCGGGGCGGGCTCCATCGTTCGCGATGCACCGCGTAGTCGGCGGAGAAGAAGACCTGCATGCCGCTGATGGGAACGTCGCTGACGTAATGGACGTAGCGGCGCCCCGCTTCGCTCCACGTGCGACGCAGCTCGCCCGGCGCAACCGCTACCTGATCGGCGTCGGTGCCGACGATCGCTTCGAATGCAGCCGGAGCACCCGCCGCCACATTCGGATCGATGTCACCAGGCGGGGGCAGGGTGATCTGCCGTGGCAGGCCGTGCTTGCGCCGGTCTTCTGCACTCCACAGCTCGCGAAGCGGCTGGTAGCCGATGACTGGGAGTGCGGAGCCCGTCAGGTAGGTGCCGTTCTCGAGGATCGCCTGGCCCGCTCCGTTGCTGCGAAGACCACTGTTGCGGAAACCACGTGGCACGAACTGCACGTCGAAGCTGAGCGTCAGGGAGTCGCCGGGCTGGAGCGGCTCGTCCAGCGCATAGATGTGGTGGCCCAGCTCATCATCGGCCACCACCAGTCTTGCCGGGCGATCGAACGTCACACGGGTCTCGACATAGAACGCCGGCTCTAGATGCACGGACTCGATCGGCGTTACGTCGCGGTTGGCAAGGCGGTAGCTGCCGCGAATCGACGCCGCTCTCCGGTCGGGATGAATCTCGATGTGCAGATTCGTTGCGGTCCGCTGCGGTTGTGGAATGCCCTCGTACTTCCCGTACCGCCGCTCGTAGTCGGCGCGGCGTTGCACCAGTTCGTCTTCGGTGATGTACTCATTGAGCACATTGGTGTTGTAGAAGATGAAGCCGCCGAGGGTGAGAATGAGTGCCACCGCCACCGCCGCAGTGCTCAACGCCGCACGAGTGAAGCGAAGCCGCGCGATGTGCAGCCGCGTTGCGAAACCCGACTCCCTGCCACGCACCCACGCCAGCCTCGCCGTGACCGCCAGCAGCAGCGCCCACGCTGCCCAGTAGAGCTTGAACCACAGCCACGGACCGACGGACGCGCCGAAGCCGCGCATATCCGTGAACGACCACGCCGAACTCGCGGCGTAGACGAGGAGGTTGTGGTCGATCCCGAGCACGCCCGAGAAGATCATCAGAAGATACGCGACCAGTGCGACCAGCTGCCCGAGGTACTTGTGGTTCACGACGACTTGAATGGCGAAGACGAGCATGGCAAAGAGCAGGTACTCGGGGAGCTGAAAACCGAACAGGAGCTGCAGGTACTGCGCGACCTCGAAGTCGTAGTAGCCCCTGAGTGCCTGGGTGAGCATCCCGGCCACCGTCAGCGTCGCCATGAACGCGAAGAGCACGAAGCCGAGTCCCAGGTATTTGCCGAGGAAGAGGACCCACTCGGGCACCGGCGTCGCATCCACGTTTTCGTTCAGCCGCGCATCCCGTTCACGCCAGACGAGCTCGCCGGCGAGGAAAATGATGAGCAGCGGCACCATGACCCAGTAGTTGAGGGGATCCGTGAGTGGGGCCGTGAGGTGCCTCGTAATGATTTCAACAGTTCGCGGCAGCAGCGGCACGCCCCACTGCTGCAACTCGATCTGCATCATCAGAACGAGCATCATCGGGAATGCGACGAGCAGGAAGAGCCCGGGGAGGCTCGTCGCGATCATCCGGAACGATGACCACGTAAGCGCCAGCATCTGGCGCAGGTGCGTCGCGAAGCCGAACGACTGATGCACATGTGGGACGGAGATCGTGATTCGTGCGGGCGCGGCAGTGTCAGCCGTTGGTGCTGTCCCGCTGAACCGTTGCAGCAACCGACTCACCAAATCCGTAGCAGTGCGATGCGCGAAGCGAAAGCGCAGATAGATGGATGCGAGCGTGAGCAGCGAGATGCCGATCCACACAAGCCGATTGAACAGCATCGGCCCCTCGAGTGTGAACATGCGGACGTTCTTCTCGACGATCGTCCAGTTCGACATCATCTCGTTCATGATCGCGAACACGCCGATCGGGTCCGACAGCAGTGCGATCTCCGGCTTCGCCAACCGCGAGAAATACAGGAAGACGGTCACCGGATAGGAGAGGAAGAAGAGGCCGAAACTGCCAACGTAGGCCGCCATCGGTCGGCCGGTCAGCAACGCCGCCGAGAACTGCACCGTCGTCGCGATGAGCGCGTTCGGCAACGCAATGAAGCCGTACGCGGCGAGATATGTAGCCGGCCGGAACGGGCCGACGATGTCCGGATTCACGCCGGGGCCATGGACGGCCAGAAGGCTCCCTATTTGCACGCCGAGCAGGATCAATGCATGGAGGACCACCGCGGCGAGGAATCGTCCCCCCAGATACTCGAGCTTGCTGACGGGGGTCGTGTACATGAGCGGGTGCATCCCCGTGTACACGTCCCGCGCAGCCGCTTCACCCGCGACCGACGGCGCCAGCAGGAGCCAGATCTGGCAGCTGAATACGGTCACTGACGTGATGATGAATGGCGAATTGAGAATGAAGTCCTGGGGCAGCGTCACGGGCACGATGGCCACTCGCGTACTCATGAGCGCGAAAACGACCAGCACCGCCGCGGACAGCCAGGGCCAGGGGCGGCGGATCTGGTAGGCGAGCTCGAAGCGGAAGATCCCCCAGAGCTTCATGGCGCCACCGCCGGCTCGGGCTGCTCGCGGCGCCGGCCGATCTGACCCGCCATCGTGCTGAAGTAGACGTCGTCGAGGTCCGGCTCGGCGGGCGCGAAGCCGGCGCCAGGCGTCCCGTCGCTGTAGACACGCACGAGGGTGCGCCCGGCGAGGAGCTTCGTCGAGATCAGCGTGTGCTCTCGCTCCAGCGCAGGGAGCTCCTGCTTCGAGATCACGCGGCGCCAGATCCGGCCACGGAGATCATCGACGGCGCGTTGCGGCTCCGCCTCGAGGAGGATCTCGCCCCTGTCGATGATCGCCATGCGCGTGCACAGCTCGCTCACGTCGTCGACGATGTGCGTGGAGAGGAGGACGACGCTGTTCTCGCCCAGCTCGGAGAGCAGGTTCAGGAAGCGCACGCGCTCCGCTGGGTCGAGGCCGGCCGTCGGCTCGTCGACGATCATGAGCTTCGGATTGCCCAGGAGTGCCACGGCGACGCCGAAGCGCTGGCGCATGCCGCCCGAGTACCCGCCCAGCTTCTGTCTGCGCACGTCCCACAGGTTCGTCTGCCGGAGGAGCGCCTCCACGACCTCGCTGCGCGCGCGACGCTCGGCGATGCCCTTGAGCAGCGCGAAGTGGTCGAGCAGGGCCTCCGCGTGGATGCTCGGATACACGCCGAACTCCTGCGGCAGGTAGCCGAGCGTCCTGCGGACCTCGTCCTTCTGATTGAGCACGTCGAGATCGCCGAGGCGGATGCTACCCGCATCCGCCTCCTGCAGCGTCGCGAGGATGCGCATCAGCGTAGACTTGCCGGCACCGTTGGGACCGAGCAAGCCGTACATCCCCGCCGGAATCGTGAGGGTCACGTCCTTCAGCGCATGCACGCCGTTGGGATACGTCTTGGACACGCCCTCGATTTTCAGTTCCATGGCTGCGCGCGAGAAGGAATGAATGTCCTAACGGCGACCGGTGCGGTCGATCACCCGCGTGAACCTGAGGTCGCCGACCACCGGATTGCTGTAGTCGAAGGCCACGACCTTTCCGGTCGGGTCCCGATGGAAGCGACGAGCGAGTCCACGCGCTGGGCGACGACCTCCTTTGGAGCGCAGGGCGGCGCCGAGGGCTGCCGCGAGGATCGCGCGGGTGGGAAGCGACATGGGAGTGGTGAGTCGTTGGTGCAGTTTCGTCAAGTGCTTTATACTTTAAAGCACTCTCTCGCGAAATGCAAATGATTCGTGGGGGAGTGTGCACGCGATGGGGGAGGCGACCCGCTCATGGGCTGCGGGCGGGCGTCCTCCGCCAGCGATCGCGTCGCCGCACCGCCGCACTTGACGCCTTCGCCCGCCGGGCGCATGTCATCGACCTCGGCGGGTACCGCATCGTCGACCTGACTCACGCGTTCAACGAACGCACGCCGTACTGGCCCACGTCCCCCTCGGGCTTCAGGCTGGAGCGGCTCTCCGCCGGGCCGACGCCGGGGGGCTGGTACTACTCGGCGTACGCGTTCGGCGCGCCGGAGCACGGCGGCACCCACCTCGACGCGCCAATGCACTTCGCCGAGCGGGGCGCCCCGACCGACCGGATACCGCTCGAGCGGCTCGTCGCCCCCGCGGTCGTGCTCGACGTCACGGCGCAGGCAGCTGCGAACGCCGACTACCAGCTCACGCCGAACGACGTACTCGCCTTCGAGCGGCGCCACGGGCGGATCCGGCCGGGGACCATCGTGCTGCTCCGCAGCGGGTGGAGCCGCCGCTGGCCGGACCGGAAGGCGTACCTGGGCGACGACACCCCCGGGGACGCCTCGCGGCTCCACTTCCCGAGCTTCGGCGAGGCGGCGGCGCGGCTGCTGGTGGAGGAGCGGCGGGTGGCGGCGCTCGGAGTGGACGTCGCGTCGATCGACCACGGGCAGTCGAAGGACTTCCGGGTCCACCGGATCGCGGGTGCCGCCGACGTGCCCGGCTTCGAGAATCTGACGGGCCTCGAGGCACTACCGCCGGCCGGGGCGCTGGTGATCGCGCTGCCGATGAAGATGGAGGGCGGCTCGCGCGGGCCGCTCCGCGCCATCGCACTCGTGCCGCGGTAAGCCGCGCTGAAGGGCGGCCGCACTCGAACGTGTGACGCTGGCCGGCTCGCACAGCACGCCTACGCCCCCGTCGTCACCTCCTCGTACGCCACGGTGAGCGGATCGCGCGCGCTCGCCTGCCCGAACGGCCCCCATGCCTCGAAGCCCGCCAGCGGCTCGCGCATCCCGAGCATCTCCTCGCGCGAGCGGCCCGCCGCTACCTGCCGCTCGACGAACGCGATGACCGCGCCGAGGTAGTCGCGGAACCGCAGCAGGTCGGCCGAGCTGCCGGTGACCGGGAGCCCCGTGTTCGCGTGGCCGGAGATGTAGATCGTATCGCGCGCATGGGCGTTCACCACCTGATCGAGCAGGCGCGCCCAGTTCCGCATCGACGCGCCGGCCGCGCGGTCGACGACGGGATGGCGCTGGTGGAACATGAGGTCCCCCATGTGCACCACGTTCGCACGCTCGAAGGTGATCACCGCGTCGCCACTCGTGTGCCCGCGCCCGTGGTGCCGCGCGACGATCCGCTCGTCGCCGACGTCCGCCGACCAGGTGTGGGTGAAGGTCGTGTCCGGGTAGAGCGGCTCCGGTGCGTTCTGCTGCGGCTGCGGCTGCGGCTGCGGCTGTTGCTGCGCCACGGGTGCGCGCCGCATGTGCTGGTCCGCCATGCCGTGCGCGACCACGCGTCGCGCCACACCGCGGAACACCGGGTTTCCGGACGTGTGGTCGCCGTG
>JBBJNN010000171.1:0-3062 GCA_037720885.1 Gemmatimonadaceae bacterium
CATCGGTCATCGGTCATCGGTCATCGGTCATCGGTCATCGGTCATCGGTCATCGGTCATCGGCTGTGGGTTCACACGCGGCGTGACCACGACCGACGCTCACAGCAGCGCCGAGCGCCGAGCGCCGAGCGCCGAGTGCCGAGTGCCGAGTGCCGAGTGCCGAGTGCCGAGTCCCGAGTGCCGAGTCCCGATGCGCTACCGATGCTGCGGCAGCAGCGTCTGCGTGTCCGCCGCCGCCACCGGTTCCCCGGACGACGCCTCGAACTCCCGCCGGAGGCGATCCATCATCTCCACTCGTTTGTCGGCCAGCCGCTTGAGCGGCCTCGGCTCGCGACGGGCGAGCGCGTACGAGGTGAGCAGCGGGAGCGCGATGGTCGAGTCCACGTAGCACACCACGGCATCGGGGAGCCGGTCGGGGTCGATCTTCCCCCAGCTCACCGCCTCCGCCGGCGTCGCGCCGGAGAGACCGCCGGTGTCGGGGCGCGCGTCGGTCACCTGCAGGAAGTAGTCGTGCCCCTTCTCGTCGATGCCGAGCACTTCCTGAATCTGCGGCTCCGTCTGGAGCATGAAGTTCTTGGGGCTTCCGCCGCCCAGGATCATGACGCCGCTTCGCCCACCGCCACGCTTCGCGGCGAGGACGATCGAGGCGGTCTCGTTCACGTCCTGATTCGGATCGATCAGGCACTTATTCCCCTCGAGCGCGAGCGCGGCGACGTTCATCCCGATGGATGAGTCGCCCGGCGACGAGGTGTAGATCGGGACGCCCGCCGAGTAGGCGGACGAGAGGAGGGATTTCTGCCCCAGCCCAAGCGCGCGCTCCCGCTCCCGCACGTACTTCCCGCACAGCGCGTGGAACTCGGCGCTGCTCATCGCGCGCTGGAACTCCGGCCCACGGATGATCTGCCGGAAGAACGCGTCGGTGGAGAGGAGCACATCGTAGTCGAAGAAGATGTCGTAGATGCGGACGACACCTTCCTCGCGCAGCACGATGTCACTCTCCTGCGCATTCCCGCGGTGCATGGCGAGCCCGAGCCCGAAATGCGTATCGTGGTAGAGGTTCGCGCCGGTGGAGATGATCCAGTCCACGAACCCCGCCTCGATGAGCGGGATGAGCGCCGCCATGCCGAGCCCGGCCGGCGTGAGCGCGCCGGTCAGGGTGAGCCCCACGGTGACGTCGGGCGCGAGCATCTTGGTGACGAGGAGCTGCGCTGCCTCGCGTAGCCGCGCCGCGTTGTAGGCGAGAAACGTCCCCTCGATCAGCTCGGCGACCGTCTCCGTCCCATCGATGCGGCGCGGGTCGATGCGCTGCCCCTTGAGAAAGCGGTTGGTGGCGCCGCCCCTGGCCGACGTGCCACCAGCGCCGGCCTCGCGCTGCTCCGCGGCCCGCTTCTGCTCCGCCTTGGGGCCGGCCGCCGAGACCTTCGACTCGTTCGATCCCTTCGGCGTACCGTGCCTCGACGCCTTGAACCCGCCCCGCTTCTTAGCTGCCATGCCCATCCTCCCGCCGGTCCGACGCGTGCACCTGCGAGTCATACGCCGAGATCACCGCGGCGGCCGCTTCCCTCGGATCGTCCGTGAGGAGGATCAGATCCATGTCGCCATCCGAGATCTTCCCCTCCTGCAGCACCCGCGAGCGCAGCCAGCGCAGCAGGCCGGCCCAGTAGTGCGAGCCGAACAGCACCACCGGGAACTGGTAGATCTTCCCGGTCTGGATCAGCGTCAGCGCCTCGAACATCTCGTCGAGCGTGCCGAAGCCGCCAGGGAAGATGATGAATGCCGCGGAGTACTTGATGAACATCGTCTTCCGCACCATGAAGTAGCGGAAGTTGATCAACGTATCCACATACGGGTTGGCCCCCTGCTCGAAGGGAAGCTCGATGTTGCACCCGATCGAGAGCCCGTTCCCGCGCTTCGCGCCCTTGTTCGCCGCCTCCATGATCCCGGGCCCCGCCCCCGTGATCACCGCGAACCCCGCCTCTGCCAGCAGCCGCCCCGTCTCCTCCGCCGCCTCGTACTGCGGATCGTCAGGCCCCGTTCGGGCCGAGCCGAAGATCGTCACGCCCTTCTGGACGCCGGCCAGCGTGTCGAATCCCTCGATCAGCTCCCCCGTGATCCGCAGCACCCGCCACGGGTCCGTGCGCGTGAAGTCGTCGGGTCGCATCCCCGATTGCAGGAGCTTCTCGTCCTCCGTCACGGGGGCCACGTAGTCGCGGATGGACTGGTCCACCGTGACCTTCATCTTCGTCTTCGTCGCCCCCGCCCGCCGCGCGTCCGTCTTCTGCGACGGCGGCGTCCGCCCCGCCGCGATGTGCCCCTCCTCCGTCCGCTGCTTGAGATATTCGCGCGACTCCTGCTCCGCCCGCGCGAGCTTCGCGGGATTCATCTTCTTCCCCGTCGCGGTGCGCGGGGTGGACGTGGGAGCGGGTTCGGGGCGACGCTTGGGCTTCGGCTTGGGTTTGCGGGTAGCCATCGGGAGCGGGTACGAGAAGTGAGACGCGCGGGGACTGGGCGCGAGAAATTCAGGATCGAGGAGTAGAGGATCAGGGTGCGCGCCGGCGCGCGCGACGGAAGCTACTCCCACCACCGCCCGGCGGGGAGCCGCCGTTGCCCCACTCGCCGTGTCCGCTCATCATCCGGTCATCATTGGCATCCCCCTCACCCCGTGCCTCGTGTCGGTCATCGTCCTCCTCGCCGACGGACTGCGCGCCGACGCGATGGCCGACATCACGTCGAGCCCCGCCCACGCCCCGCACCTCGCCCGCCTCCGCGCCGAGGGCTCGCTCCACACGGTCACGAGCGTCTTCCCGTCCGTCACCGGGCCGGCGTACACCCCGTTCCTCATGGGGCGCTTCCCCGGACCCGTAGGGCTCCCTGGTCTCCGCTGGTACGACCGCTCGCGCGCGCGCTGCGTCCCCCCCGACTTCACCCGCTCCTACCTCGGCGCCGGCCTCCGGTTCATGGATGGCGACCTCGCCGCCGGCGCACCCACCGCCTACGAGCTCACCACGACGAAGCTCGGCGCGATGAGCATGATCAACCGCGGTCTCCGCCGGCGGGAGCGGC
>JBBJNN010000171.1:3072-7173 GCA_037720885.1 Gemmatimonadaceae bacterium
GAGCGGCTCGGGCACGGACGCCTGGGGTTCACGGTGCGCGTCGCCGGCGTCCACTTTCGCGGGAGCCTCGCCGGCTGGCTCCGCATCGACCGCGACATCGCGCGCGCCGTCGCCCGGCACGTCCGCACGCAGCGACCGGACTTCGTCTTCGCCGCGTTCACTGGCGTCGACAAGTCCTCGCACGCGGCGGGCCACACCGGCCCACGGGTCCGGGAAGCGCTCGCGATCGTGGACGACCTCGCCGGCGAGATCCGCCACGACGCTGAAGCCGCCGGCGTGTGGGAGCAGACCCACCTCTGGGTGGTGAGCGACCACGGTCACTCCCCCGTCGCCGCGCACGATGACCTCGCGGGCACCGTGCGCGCCGCCGGCTACCGCGCGGTAGGGCACCCCTGGGTGTATGGCGCGTGGGACGTCGCCGTCATGGTGAGCGGCAACGCCATGGCGCACCTCTACCTCGAGCGCGAGCACCGGGTCCGGCCCTGGTGGCCCGAGCTCGCGGCGCGCTGGGAGCCACTCGCCGAGTTACTCCTCGAGCGGCCGTCGGTGGATGTCGCCATGCTCGCGCACTCGCCCACGCGAACGGAGATCCGCGCGCGCGGTCGCGGTCGCGCGATGCTCGACGTCAGTGGACCGGCCGACCGCCGCCGCTTCGATTACCGCCCGCTCTCCGGCGACCCACTCGGCGTCGGCGAGCTCGCGGGGCTGGACGCGGCCGACGCCCACGATGCGTGCGCCGCGAGCGACTACCCCGACGCCCTCGTGCAGATCGCCTCGCTCGCCGGCTCCGCGCGCGCAGGCGAGATCATCCTGTCAGCCGCGCGCGGCTGGGACTTCCGCGCCCGCTACGAGCCGATCCCCCACGCGAGCGCCCACGGCGCCCTGCACCGCGAGCACATGCTCGTCCCCTTCCTCACGAACCGCCCGCTCGCGCACGCCCCGCGTCGCACGGCGGACACGATGCCGAGCGCGCTCGCAGCGCTCGGCGTGCGGGTACCAGTAGGGCTGGACGGGGAGTCGTTCGTCTAGCGAGCACCAGTCGGCATCAAGGTAGCATGGTTATACGGATGCTCCGGAAGGGACGGATCAAGGCGGATCGCTTCGTGTAGCGCGAGAGTCTCTCCCGCCAAGCCTCCAAAGCTTTTGATGGGCATGGCGCGAGGGCCTCGCGCGCCACACGGGGCAATCCGTTGTTATCCGTAGTTTCCGGAGCATCCGGATGAACCCTCCGTCCCTGATGCCGGCCCCTCGGCCCCCGGCAAGAACGAGCCCTCGTGCTACGGAACCACCCCCGCTTTCGGCTCGATCTTCACGATCCACAGGCCGTTCAGCATGTCGTTCACGTAGGCGAGGCCGTTCTTCACCACCACGCCCCAGGTCATCGCCGTGTTCTTGGCGTTGCCGTCCATGTCGGCGGTGTTGAGGTGCGCGATCTCGCGGCCCTGCGCCTTGAGGTCGCCGCGCAGCTCGCCGGAGATGTCGAACGCGCGGAAGCCGGCGTTGTAGGCGCCCATGTAGAGCGTGTCGCCGGCGACCCAGATGTTGTGGACGCCGCCGTAATCCGGCTCGAACCACGCGACAGAGCGCGGCTTCGTCATGTCCGCCACGTCAATCACCTGGAGCCGCCCGTACGCGCGGAACGCCGCGGCATCCTTGGCGCCCGCCACCCCGCTCGACGGGAAGACCTCGTCGGCGATGAAGACGTAGTTCTTGTGGCGCCACGCCGTGTGCGTGCCCCGGATGAAGCCGGGCCCGCCCACCGCCTCCACATCGCGGTACATCTCGTTCAGGTCGTACTTGAACTGGCTGACGAGCTGCGGGTTGGCGGGGCTCCCACCCTTCACGCCGTTCCCCACGTCGAGAATGACGAGGCCGTCGTTCCAGTACGATGCGTAGAGCAACCCATCCTGCACGTCGATGTCATGCAGCGAGCGGCCGGCATCGGCGCGGGCGGTGCGCCACTGCGCCACTTCCTTCGGCTTCGCGGGATCCGAGATGTCCACCACGTGCAGCGCGCCCGTTCCATCGTTCGTGAGATAGATGTGGGTACCGTGCTTGGGCTGCGTGTAGATGAAGGCCGAATGGACGCCGGACGTGACACCCTCCGTGAACTCGGAGATCACCTTCGGGTGCAGCGGGTCCTCGAGCGACGCGATGACGATGCCGTTCTTCCGGTCCGACGCGCTCTCCCGCGTGAAGACGAGCGTCTTCCCATCCGCCGTCGTCATGATGTCGTTCACGCGCCGCGTGTTCGCCACGATCGAATCCGTGACGACGGGGTGCGTGGGGTCCGAGATGTCGATGGCGTACATCCGGTCACCCCCACCGCCGGTGCCAAGATAGGCGACCTGGCCGTTCGGGTGCACCCACACTTCCTCCGTCGTGAACAGCGACCGCGGCAACCGCCCCACCACACGCAGCGCACGCCGCGCGTCGCGCCGCGCGAGCGCCACCGCCGCGTCGGCCGAGCGCGTGCCGAAGTTCGCGGTCACCGTGTAGTCGCCAGGCAGGTAGCCCACGAAGCTCCCATCCGGCTCGATCGCCCCCTGGCCCGGCGAGAACGACCAGCTCGGCGTGAGCCCGGGAATCGCCCGGCCGCCCGCGTCCTTCGCGACGGCGGTGAACCGGATGACATCCCCCTGCCGCGCATCGCTCCGGGCGGGCGTCACCTCCACGGTCGCGATGCGCGCGTCCACGACCGTCACCTCGGCCACGCCCTTCGCGCCCCCCGCGCTCGCGGTGAGCGTCGCGCGGCCCGGCGCGATCGCCGTCACCACGCCGCCCTCCACGCGCGCGACGCCGGGCGCACTGCTCGTCCACGCCATGGCGTCCTTCCGCTCGTCGCCGCCGGCGGAGAACGCACGTGCATCGAGCCGCACGCGCTGCCCTACCGCGAGTCGCGCGGCGTGCGGCGATACGTCGACGCGCGCGGCCGGACCCGGCACCATGCGGATGTCCACGCGCTCGAGGTACGGCTTGCGGCCCGGCACCAGCGCGATGATCGAGACGGGGAGCACGCCGGTCGAGCCGGAGCGCACGAGCCCCGTCGAGTCCACCGTCCCCTCGAAGCGCGCACCGCTCTGTCGGATCAGGATGCGCGCGTCCGGCACGGGCTTGCCACTCGCGTCGAGCCCCTGCGCGGAGAGCCGGAGCGTGTCGCCGGCCACCATCTCGCGCGTGGCCGGCGTGATCACGAGCCGCACGACGGGCGACGGTGGCAGCTCCGACGTGGCGGCAGGCGGCTGTCCCTGCCGGCCGCCCTGGATGAGCGCGAGGAGCGCAACGGTGTTGAGGAGAAGCATGGACGTGGTGGTTGTGAGACGCGGCTGGCGGGTGGTGGCGCGGGGAGGACGTTCACGAGGCGCGCCCCGGGTGTCAACCCTACGGCGACGAGGTGGAACGAGACATTACACTCCCTTGACGTCGGCGTCGGCGCAGCATTGGGGTATCGCCCCACACGTTCTCCCGCACCAACCCCATCGCCACACCCTCGCGCCCATGGCTACCTGGAAGCGCCGCATCGGCATCACGCTCGGCGGCCTGATCGGTCTCATTGTACTCGCTATCGCAGGCTTCTACGCAGTGGCGACCTTCAAGCTGAATCGGGAGCACCAGATCGGCGCCGCGGTCACCCCACCCATCCCCACCGACTCGGCCGCGATCGCGCGTGGGCACGTGTTCGCGGATTTACACGGGTGCACGGGCTGCCACGCCGGGAACCTCGCTGGGCAGGTGATGGTCGACCAGTTCCCACTCGGGCGCCTCGCCGCCCCGAACCTCACCCGCGGGAAGGGTGGCATCGGCAGCCTTTACACGGATGCCGAGTGGGAGCGCGCCATCCGGCACGGCGTCCGCCGGAACGGCCGGGCCCTGCTCATGATGCCGTCGGAGTCGTTCAGCAAGCTGCGCGACGACGACGTCGCGGCGCTGATCGCGTACGTCAAGAGCGTGCCACCGGTCGACAACGAGCTTCCGTCGCGCCGTATCTACCCGGTCGCCGCGGCCCTCGTCGCGCTCGGGCCGTTCACGCCGGCGGCCGAGCGCATCGACCACGCCGCGCGCTCCACAGGGCCGGAGCCGGGCGTGACGGTGGCGTACGGC
>JBBJNN010000067.1:0-31140 GCA_037720885.1 Gemmatimonadaceae bacterium
CGCTAGCCGTGCGGGCAGATGCGGTGGGAGCGTACGGCGCCGCCGGCTGTCCCCGCTCTGGGCTCGGCTCGATCGCCCGCGCGGCGGGCGTCGCGGTAGTCGCGCTGGGCGTGCTCTCGTGCAGTGCGCGCGATGTACCGCGGGACCAGCCCGATGCTGCGCGGAAGCCGGCCCAGACGGCCTGGCGCGACCCCTCGCCGCACGTCATCCGCTTCGTTGGGGTTGCGCCAGGTGTGCGGCTCGAGGTGCTCGACTGGGGCGGCTCGGGCCCACCCCTTGTCTTCCTCGCCGGCTACGGCAACTCCGCGCATGTCTTCGACGGCTTCGCTCCGCAGTTCGCCGACCGCTTCCGCGTGCTGGCCGTCACGCGCCGCGGCTTCGGCGCGTCGAGCCATCCGGACTCGGGGTATACCTCGGCCACGCTCGCCGCAGATGTCCTTGCGGTGCTCGACACGCTCGGGCTCCGGCGGGTATCGCTCGTCGCCCACTCGTACGGCGGGAGCGAGGTGAACTACCTCGCGGCCCACTCCCCCGGCCGGGTGGACCGCCTCGTCTACCTCGACGCCGGGTTCGACTTCGCCGAGCTGTACGCGGACCCCGAGTGGACCGGCTCGCGCGCTCCCTTCCCTCCGTCGCCTCCGTACGGCGACGGGTCACCCGCCGCGGCCACGCTCTACTCGGCGCGCGTGACCGGCCCCGGGTATCCGGAGGCGGAGGTGCGGGCGACCAGTCGCCTCGACTCCGCGGGGAAGCTCGCGGGGAGCACGAGCTCGCCTGCGCTCGCCGCGCATCTTCAGCGTGGCACGGTGCCCGCCGAGTTTGCCGGCATCCGGGCGCCGGCGCTCGCGATCTACGGTGTGCCGAGCTCGGCTCCTGAGAAGTACCCATTCTGGGAGTCGCTCGACTCGGCGGGGCGCGAGCGCGCGCAGGTGCGCTACGAGGCGGAGGCCCACGTGATGGCGCGGCAGCGCGCGCGCTTCCGACGCGAGGTCGCGCTTGCGCGCGTGGTCGAGCTGCATGGCGGCCGGCACTACATCTTCCTCACCCACGCCCCTGAGGTGGCGCACGAGATGCGCCTCTTCCTTCTCCCGCCGGATGGCCGTCCGACCGCGCCGCGGTAGCCGTCCGGTGCCCGCGCGCCCAACTCGTTCCGCCGGAGCGTGCGGGGCATGGGCGCTTAGGGCAGTCGCGGCTCCGTGCTCAGCTCGAGTGTGCGCGCGGCGGCCACCAATTCCTCCGGCGAGATGACCGCGCCGAGGCTCCGGTCGAGGCACTCCACCAAGGACAGGGTGAATGTCGTGGGTGAGCAAAGCGGCTTCCCTGGCTCCTGAATGCCCGCGAGGTACTGCCCGAGTAGCGCATTGCCCGGCGAGCTGGCGGGTCCGACGTCGGAGATCATCGAGTAGAAGTTCGTGTTGGGGAGCTTGCTGCCCGGGTAGAGCCGACTGTTCCCGTTGCTCGCGAGCAACCCCAGCCGGCTCCCCACCCCCGTGTTGAGTAGCGCGACCGCGACGAGCCCCAGGCGTTGCGAGAGCCAGGTCGGCCGGCGCGCGATGTCGGGGTGCTGCGCGAACTGCCGGAGGTAGAACAGTGCTTCCATCGCGGTCGCCGTGGCCTCTTCGGCGCGCGAGAGCTGGTCGTCGTCGTGCAGCACCTCGTGCGCAAGGAGACCCGCGAACGCCAGCGGGTTGTCGCCCAGGTGCTCGGCGTTGATCGTGAGGGAGAACTGCCCACTCGCGCCGAGTGAGGTTCTCCTGCCGAAAACGTCGTGCGGGAGCGGGCCGAACCCCACGCTCGCGACGAGCGGGAGCCCACCGCCGGTCGTCGCGTGCAGGTAGTAGTCGATGGCGGGCTCGGCGAACGTGCCGTGGAGCGCCGCCAGCGCGGCCCGCAACGTGGGGCTGGGGATCCGCTGGCGCGCGACCGGGTCGTTGAACACGGACACCGCCGCCGCACGGCTCGTCGCGTTCGCGGGAAACTCGATCGCGAGGTACGCCTGCAACTGGGCGAGCGCGTCGCCGTCGGTCGGTTCGGCGCCGGTGGCCGGCGGGTAATCCACTGCGTCGGCGTAAACGATCGCGCCAATCACGTTGTGATCGGTTGGAGTGAAGGGTCGCCGGGCCAGGATCTCCGCGGCAGGCGGGTCGCGGGGACCGGTGCCATCATCCCCGCCGCATGCGGCGAGCCCGAGCGCGGTGAGCGCGATCGCACTGGCGGCGAGTGCAATGAAGGACGCGGTGAACGGGCGGACTGAACGTATCATGCGCCTCGATGGAAGTAGGGGCGTTGGGTGACCGCGACGGGTCGTCATGACGGTGCAGGCACGATACGCTCGCGCCAGGCATCCCGCCCGTGCGCGCGGGGATGTAAGATGTTTGCAAGGAAGGCGCGCGTCCCCCTGTGAGGGTGTCGGCGCGCGCGGTCACATTCGCTCAGGAGCAGCGCGGGCTCCTCGTGAACGGACCGGGGTAGCTGAACGTATAGCACGTACATCACGTACCGGCAGACCGGGCGCGCGCGCCCTCGCATCGCTTCCGTCGTGGGGCGCGGATGACAGCTTTCTTCGAGTCGCTGTTCGAGTTCTTCTTCAAGTACCGGCCGGTGGTGTTCGAGCGTGGACACTTCGCGTTCGGTGCCGGCCGGTCGTCGTTCCTGCTCCTGTTGATCGGCGCGGCCGTGGCGGTTCCCGCCCTCCTCACGTACACGCGGGTCCGTGCCAGTAGCACACGCGTGGACCGCGCCATCCTCGGCGCCATGCGTATGGCGGCGGTCGCCGTCATCCTGTTCTGCCTTTTCCGCCCGATGCTCGTGCTCTCCGAGGCGGTGCCGCAGCGCAACGTGCTCGGCATCCTGCTCGACGACTCGCGCTCTATGCGGATCGCCGACGTGGACGGCCGTTCGCGTGCAGACTTCGTGCGGCGGAACTTCGCGGGGCCCGACTCGGCACTCTATGCCGCGCTCTCCGAGCGCTTCATCCTCCGCTTCTTCCGTTTCTCCGCGGCCGCCGACCGGGTGACCGATCCCGCCGCGCTCGCGTACGTCGGCGGGCAGAGCCACCTGGGCGCGGCGCTCGACTACGCACGACAGGATCTGTCGTCGGTCCCACTCGCCGGGCTCGTGCTCGTCACGGACGGCGCGGACAACGCAACGACCGCGCTCGCCGAGCCCCTGCTCTCTCTCAAGGCGCGCTCCGTTCCCGTGTTCACCGTGGGCGTGGGGCGCGAGGCGTTCGAGAAGGACATCGAGATCAGCCGCGTCGAAGCGCCGCGCTCGGTGCTCAAGGGCTCGTCGGTCGCCGTGGACGTGACGGTCGCGCAGAAGGGACTCGGCGGCGCGACGGTGCCGCTCATCGTGGAGGATGGCGGGCGCATCATCAGCACGCAGCAGGTGGAGCTTCCGGCCGGCGGCGAGACCGCGCCCGTGCGCGTCCACGTTCCCGCGACGGAATCCGGGGCGCGCACGTTTCGCTTCCGCATTCCAGTGCAGCCCGGTGAGGCGGTGTCGCAGAACAACGAGCAGGACGTGCTCGTCACCGTCGCTGACCGCAAGGAGAAGATCCTCTACATCGAGGGGGAGCCGCGCCCCGAGTTCAAGTTCCTCCGCAAGGCGGTGGCGGACGACCCGAACCTCCGCGTCGTGGCGCTCCAGCGCACCGCCGACAAGAAGTACCTTCGCCTCGGCGTGGACGACAGCCTCGAGCTGGTGAGCGGCTTCCCGACGACGCGCGAGGAGCTGTTCGCCTACCGCGCGATCATCCTCGGGAGTGTCGAGGCCAGCTTGTTCACCGGCGACCAGCTCCGCATGCTCGCCGACTTCGTCGGCGAGCGGGGCGGCGGGCTGCTCCTCCTTGGCGGCCGGAGATCGTTCGGGGAGGGTGGCTACGCCGGAACGCCGCTGGCGGAGGTGATCCCGCTCGAGCTGGACGACGTGCGTGCTGATTCCACGACGCCCTATTTCGCCGAGCTGAGCGTCGAGCTCACGCCGGCGGGCATGACGCACGCGGCAACTCACCTGGCGGGAACGGATCGCGAGTCGGCCGCGCGGTGGCGCGCACTGTCGGCGGTCTCCGCGGTGAACCGCGTGCGGCGCGTGAAGCCCGGCGCCACGGCGCTGCTCACGGGTGCCGGGAAGGGGACCGCGCAGCGCCAGCCGGTGCTCGCCTACCAGCGCTACGGGCGCGGGCTGGCGATCGCCTTCGCGATCCAGGACTCCTGGAGGTGGCAGATGGATGCCGCCGTGGCGGTCGAGGACATGACGCACGAGACGATCTGGCGCCAGCTCCTCCGCTGGGTGGTGAGCGACGTGCCCGGGCGGGTCGCGGCCACGACCTCCGCCGACCGCGTGGGTCCGAACGAGCCAGTCACGATCCGCGCGACGATCAGCGACGACACCTACCTCAAGGTGAACAACGCGCAGGTCATCGCGCACGTGGCCGGCCCCTCGGGCAAGGTGTCCGACGTGCCGATGGAGTGGACGGTCAATGAAGACGGCGAGTACCGGGGGAGCTTCACCCCGGACTCGGCCGGCGTGTTCGAGGTGACCGTGGACGCGACGGCGGGAGGGAAGACGCTCCCGAGCGATGTGGTCTACGTGCGGGCGGCGGAGCGCACGAACGAGTTCTTCGGCGCGGAGATGCGGTCCTCGCTCCTCAAGCGGATCGCTGGCGAGACGGGTGGACGCTTCTACACGGCGGGGACGGTGGGCTCGCTGCCGAAGGACATCGTGTACACGGAGAGTGGAGCGACGGTGCGGGAGCAGAAGGATCTGTGGGACATGCCGGTGATCTTCCTCGTCCTCGTGGGGCTCATGGCGGGGGAATGGGCCTACCGTCGCGCGCGGGGGTTGGCGTGATGGGCCGGGCACGCCGCGGCGCGATGCGGCGAAGCGCGACGGGCGGCGGCGCGATGCGGCATGCACTCGTTCGGTGCGGGGCTGCGGGGCTCGCGGTGGTAGCATTGATGTTGGGGGGGGGCCCCCGCGCGGGGGGGGGCCTCGCCGCGCAGGGGTCGGGCGCTCGGAGCCACGTCCTCATCATCGCCGGGATCGCCGGCGAGCCCAAATTCGTCGCGACGTTCCATCGCGCCGCGCTCGCCCTCGCCGACGCCGCGAAGCGCTCCGGCGTTCCCGACTCCAGCATTCTCTACCTCGCAGACGACACCGCGCGCGCCGCCGCCCGGGTCGCGGGGCGCTCGACGAAGGAGGGTGTCGAGCGCGCGGTCGGCACCCTCGCGGGCCGGGCGAAGGCGGGCGACCAGGTCTTCATCGTCCTCATCGGCCACGGGAGTGCGCAGGGCGGTCAGGCGCGTTTCAACCTGCCCGGCCCCGACATCACCGCCACTGACTTCGCGGCGCTGCTCAAGCGCTTCCCCACGCAAAGGGTCGCCCTCGTGAATGCGGCCAGCGCCAGCGGCGACTTCATCGCCGCGCTCTCCGGCGCGAATCGCGCGATCGTCACCGCGACGAAGACGGGGTTCGAGTCGAACGAGACGATATTCCCGCGCTTCTTCGCCGATGCCTTCGCGGGTGGCGGCGCCGATGTGGACAAGGACGGCCGCGTGTCACTGCTCGAGGCGTTCACGTACGCGCGGCGCGAGGTCGCCCGTGCGTACGAGGAGGAGGGGCGGCTCCTCACCGAGCATGCCCTCCTCGACGACAATGGTGACCACGTCGGCAGCGCCGAGCCGGGCCCGCGGGGCGCGGATGGTTCGCTCGCACGCACCATGTTCTTCAGTGCGGGGACGGGCGGCGCGTCGTCGAGCGACCCGCGCGTCGCGGCGCTCGCGCGCGACAAGGATGCCGCAGAGGCGCGCGTGGACTCGCTCCGGCGGCGAAAGAGCACGATGGACGCCGCGGCGTACGACCGCGAGCTGGAGCGCCTGCTCCTCGATCTCGCCACCAAATCACAGGCGCTCCGCGCGGCCGAGGGAAAGAAGCCGTGATGCACCTCCGCTCCGACGCCGCACCGGCCGTCGTGCGCATCGCGCGCGGGCTCCGCGCCGCCTCGCTCCTCGCCGCGCTCTCCTGCGCCGTCACCGCCTCTGCCTGCGCGAGCCAGCTTCGCGACGATCCGGCGCGCCTCCGCGAGGCGCAGGCGGCACTTCGCGCGGGGGAGTACGACCGCGCGATCGCGCTCTACACCGAGCTGGCCGCGAAGCCCGATGCCTCCGCCACCGCCCGCCGCGGGCTTCTCCGCGCCCTGAGCGACGTCGGGAAGTACGCCGAGGCCGAGGAGGCGGGCCGTCGCTTCACGCAGGCTGCGTCTGCCACTCCCGCCGCCAGGCCCGCCGACCTGCTCAACGCGCTCGGCGAAGTGCTCGCCCTGCGCGGCCAGGTCGCCGGCGCCGATTCCGCCTTCGCCGGCGCCCTCGCCGCGGGCGCCTCCGACTCCCTCGCGGTGCGCGCGAACCTCGGCGCCCTCCGTGCCGAGCGCGGCGATCGCGCCGCGGCGACGGCGGAGTTCGACCGCCTCGTCGCCGCGTACAACCGGCGCGGCGGGCGCCTCTCGTCCGCGGAGCTCATCGCCGTCGGCAATGCCGCGCGGTTCCTGGGCACCAGCGAGCCGCAGATGTCCAAGGACGCGCTCAAGGCGTACGACGAGGCGTTCGCCGCCGATTCGACGGACCTCGAGGCGCGCGTCCGCGTCGGGGAGCTCTTCCTCGAGAAGTACAACTCCACCGACGCGCGCGACGCCTTCGCGGAGGTGCTGCGGATCAACCCGCGCCACCCGCGCGCGCTCCTCGGTAGCGCGCGGCGCCTCTACTTCGACGGCGAGGGCGGCGCGGACAGCACGGTACGCCGGGCACTCGAGGTCAACCCGAATCTCGTCGTGGCGCGCGCCTTCTCCGCGGCACTCAGCCTCGATCTCGAGGACTACGCGAAAGCAGCGACGGAGGCGGAGCGCGCGCTCCAGGTAAATCCGGCTTCCCTCGAGGCGCTTTCCGTCCTGGCCGCGGCGCGCTACATGCGCGGCGACCGCGCGGGCTTCGAAGAGGCGCGGCGCCGCGTGCTCGCGCGGAACCCGCGCTACGCTGAGCTCTACAACACGCTGGCGGAGCTGAGCGGACGCAACCGGCTCTACCGCCAGGCGGCGGACTTCGCGCGACAGGCCATCGACCTGGATTCTGCGAGCTGGCGCGGCTTCAATCTTCTTGGCACCAACCAGCTCCGGATCGGGGAGATCGACGCGGGGCGGAAGAGCCTCGAGACCTCGTTCGCCGGCGACCCATACCACATCTGGACCAAGAACACGCTCGATCTGCTCGACACCTTCAAGGACTACACGGAGACCTCCACCGAGCGCTTCCGCTTCGTCATCGAGAAGAAGGACGCCGAGCTCCTCTCGCTTTACCTGGGCGAGCTGCTCGAGGACGCGTACACGAAGCTCGCGGCACGCTACGGCTACCGCCCGGCGACGCCGATCCGTCTCGAGCTCTACCGCAGCCACGCCGATTTCTCCGTCCGCACGGTCGGACTCGCCGGTATCGGCGCGCTCGGCGTGAGCTTCGGGAACGTGCTCGCGATGGACTCGCCGGCGGCGCGCAAGCTCGGCGAGTTCAACTGGGGCTCCACGGCCTGGCACGAGCTGACGCACACCTTCACGCTCGGGATGACCGACCACAAGGTGCCGCGCTGGTTCTCCGAGGGGCTGTCCGTGTACGAGGAGCGCCGCGCGCGACCCGGCTCCGGCTGGGGCGCCGATCTCAACCCCGCCTTCCTCTCGGCCTACAAGGCGGGGAAGCTGGTCCCGGTGAGCCGGTTCAATGACGGCTTCGTGCACCCCGAGTACCCGGAGCAGGTGATCTTCTCCTACTACCAGGCGTCGCTCGTCTGCGACATGATCGAGGCGCAGTACGGGGAGCGCGCACTCGTGGACATGCTCGGCGCGTACAAGAATGGGCTCGCGACGGCGGACGTCTTCCGCCAGGTGCTCAAGACTGACCTCGCCGCGTTCGACGGGAAGTTCGACGCCTATATGAAGGAACGCTTCGCCGGTCCCTTGGCCGCCGTCCGCGCGGGCGTACCCGGCCGCGGCGGCCCGGGGGCAGGGCGCGGGCTCGAGGGAACCGAGCGCGTTGCCGATCGCGGCGACTTCGGCACGCAGCTCACGACGGGGCGCTCGCTCTTCGAGGAGGGGAAGAAGGAGGAAGCGATTCCCTATCTCGAGCGCGCCAAGACGCTCTTCCCGCAGTACGCGGGCGAGGACAGCCCGTACTGGTTTCTCGCGCGCATTCATAAGGAGAAGGGGGAGCTGCGGCAGGCGGCGGACGAGTTGGCGAAGCTCACTGGTCTGAGCGAGAGCAACTACGCCGCGAACCTCGAGCAGGCGGCCGTCCTCGAGCAGCTCGGCGACGCCGGCGGCGCGGCGGCCGCGCTCGAGCGCGCGATCTACATCTCGCCGTTCGATCCGATCATTCACACGCGGCTCGCGGAGCTGGCGGCACGCGCCGGGAAGAAGCCGATGGTGGTACGGGAGCGGCGCGCGGTGCTCGCGCTCGACCCGGTGGACAAGGCGGGTGCGCGCTACGAGCTCGCGCGCGCCTACTACGAGGCGGGGGATGCGGCGGCCGCTCGGCGCGAGGTGCTGCGCGCGCTCGAGGAGGCGCCGAACTTTGAGAAGGCGCAGGAGCTCCTGCTCACCTTGCAGCGCGCCGGCGGACGCCCGGGCGCGGGAGGCTCGTGAGGATGGGGATCATGGGACGGATCGGACGGATTGTGCCGAGAGGACCGGCTCCACCGCGTGCGCCGGGCGCGCGGCGCGTGCCGCGCGTCCTCCTGCTCACCGCGGCGATCCTGCTCGCGGCGGCGCTCACGCTCACCGCGCAGGGTGTCTACCGAGGTTACGTGCAGGGTGGCGACCCCGCCGACATCAACAACCCGCCGTACGATGGGCGCTTCACCTTCGCGCGCATCCGCTTCGAGCCGGGCGGCGGCCAGGGCTACTACCGGCGTGACGCCAAGTGGGATCATGACGTGCCGCGCGCGGAGCGGAACTTCATGAAGATTCTGAGCGAGATCACCATCCTCAAGCCGTACATGGATGGCGGCACCATCCTGACGCTCGACGACCCGGAGCTGTTCAAGTACCCGATCGCCTACCTGTGCGAGCCCGGGTTCTGGATGCCGAACGACAAGGAGATAGCCGGGCTCCGCGCATACCTGGCGAAGGGCGGCTTCCTCATCTTCGACGACTTCATCGACGAGCACTGGTACAACTTCGAGGAGCAGATCCACCGGGTGCTGCCACAGGCGCGTCTCATCGAGCTCGATCTCTCGCAGCCGGTGTTCGACTCCTTCTTCCAGATCAAGTCGCTGGAGATGCGCGACCCGAATCGGGGGACGCCGTCGAAGTTTTACGGCGTGTTCGAGGACAACGATCCGACGAAGCGGCTCATGATCGTCGCCAACTACAACAACGACATCGGGGATTACTGGGAATTCTCGGACGTTGGTTACTTCCCGGTGCAGCTCTCGAACGAGGCCTACAAGCTGGGCGTGAACTACATCATGTACGGGCTGACGCATTGAGGCAGGGCGAGGAGCCGGGCTCCGCGACGTGACGATGCGGCGTCTCGTGGCCAGCGTGATACTCGCGGTGGTCGCGCTGCCGCTGCTCGCGCAGTTCCGATCACGGCGAATCGCGATCGAGCCGAACGTGCCATACGATGGGCGCTTCACCTTCGCGCGCATCAGCTATACGGTGTACGGACGGAGCGGGTGGGAGTTCGACTACCCGACGATGGAGCGCAACCTCATGCGGGTCGTGCGCGAGCTGACCGCGATGCGCCCGCATGAGGACGGGAGCAACATCTACGCGCTCGACGACCCGGAGCTGCTCAAGTATCCCGTCGCCTACGTGTCGGAGCCCGGCTACTGGAT
Source organism: Gemmatimonadaceae bacterium (assembly GCA_037720885.1). Taxonomy (GTDB): domain Bacteria; phylum Gemmatimonadota; class Gemmatimonadetes; order Gemmatimonadales; family Gemmatimonadaceae; genus JACMME01. The sequence continues at coordinate 9,877 of JBBJNN010000067.1, forward strand.
TCCGAGCGACGCGGAGGCGGAAGGACTTCGCCGGTACCTGGCGAAGGGTGGGTTCATCATTTTCGACGACTTCATGGGGCGCGAGTGGGAGAACTTCGAGACCCAGTTCCTCCGCGCGGTCCCGGGCGCGCGCATCGTACCGATGGACGTCTCGCACCCGATCTTCGATTCGTTCTTCCACATCAGGACGCTCGAGATGACGTACCCCAACAGGCCGGGGATCCAAGCGGAATTCTATGGGGTGTACGAGGACAACGATCCGGCGAAGCGGCTGGTGGCGATCATCAACTACAACAACGACATCGGGGACTACATGGAGTGGTCTGGCGAGGGCTGGCTCCCGGTGAACCTGACGAACGACGCGTACAAGCTGGCGATCAACTACCTGATCTACGGGCTGACGAGATAGGACCTCGGCACCACACACCTGGCACCTAAGGAGACCGCGTGGCCGTAACAACCGAGCAGCAGGTCGCCCTCGAATCCGCCGATGACATCGCCATGGCGGACCGGCTCAAGCAGGGCCGGGATGGGATCATTTCCGAGCTGCGGAAGCTCATCGTCGGGCAGGAGGACGTGATCGAGCAGGTGCTGATCGCGCTCTTCGCCGGGGGAAATGCGCTCATTGTCGGCGTGCCCGGGCTCGCCAAGACCCTGCTCATCCACACGGTCGCGCAGGTACTGGATCTCAAGTTCGCGCGCATCCAGTTCACGCCGGACCTCATGCCCTCCGACATCACGGGCACCGACATCATCCAGGACGACGCGAGCACCGGCCGGCGCGCCATGGTCTTCACCCCGGGCCCGATCTTCAGCAACATCGTCCTCGCCGACGAGATCAACCGGACCCCGCCGAAGACCCAGTCCGCGCTCCTCGAGGCCATGCAGGAGCACCGCGTCACCGTGCAGGGCAAGACCTACCGGCTGGAGGAGCCGTTCTTCGTCTTCGCCACGCAGAACCCGATCGAGCTCGAGGGCACGTACCCCCTCCCCGAGGCGCAGCTCGACCGGTTCATGTTCCAGATCATCATCGACTACCTCACGGAGGATCAGGAGGTGGACGTCGTCCGCGCCACCACCGCGATCCAGGAGCACCGCTTTCGTCACGCCGTGACCGGCGCCGACATCGTTGCCTTCCAGCGCCTCGTGCGGCGGGTACCGGTCTCCGATGCGGTCACCCGCTACGCCGTGTCGCTCGCGCGCGTGAGCCGCCCCGCCCCGAACGCCCCCGACTTCATCCGTAAGTGGGTCATGTACGGTGCGTCCGTCCGCGCCGCGCAGTACCTCATTCTCGGCGGCAAGGCGCGGGCGCTCATGCAAGGCCGCTACCACGTGAGCTTCGATGACGTCCGCGCCCTGGCGCGTCCCGTCCTCCGCCACCGGATCCTGCTGAACTTCCATGCCCAGTCCGAGCGCGTCACCTCGGACGATCTGGTTGACCAGCTCCTGAAGGCCGTGCCACTCCCCAAGTCGAGGATGTAGTTCCGTTGCGGCGGGTTTCAACCCCGCTTCGACAGAACCCGCAACCCCCTCTCGATGACCGCCGCCGCCCAGCCTGTCGTCCCACAGTTCCTCGACCCGACCGTCCTCGCGAAGATCGGGAATCTGGAGCTCATCGCGCGCGTGGTCGTGGAGGGGTTCCTCAACGGACTGCACCGCTCCCCGCACCTCGGCATGTCCATGGACTTCGCCGAACACCGGGCCTACATGCCCGGCGACGACATCCGCCGCATCGATTGGAAGCTCTTCGGCCGCACGGACCGCCACTACCTCAAGGAGTTCGAGGCGGACACGAACGCGAACTTCAGCGTCCTCCTCGACATCTCGCGCTCGATGGGCTACGGCAGCCGCGGGCTCACGAAGCTCGACTACGCGCGCTACCTCGCGGCCTGCCTGCTCTACTTCTCCCACAAGCAGCGCGACCGCATCGGCTTCGCCACCTTCGACGACGACATCGTAGACTTCGTCCCACCCTCGGCCAAGCACCTGCCGGTCGCGCTGCACACGATCGAACGGCTCGGGACTCGGCACTCGGCACTCGGCGCTGCCGGAGAGTCCGGTGCGGCCACGCGGAGCGCCGCTCGACAGCCGAGTGCCGAGTCCCCAGTGCCGAGTCCCGATGGGGCCAAGCCCCGCGTCTTCGAGCGCGCACTCGCCAAGTTCGCCGACAGTGTGCGGCGCCGCAGCATCCTCGTGCTGATCTCGGATCTGTACGACGAGCCGCGCAGCATCCTCGACGCCATCAGCCACCTCCGCGGCAAGGGCAACGACATCATCGTCATGCATCTGCTCGATCCCGCGGAGCTCGACTTCCCGTTCGACGAGGCCGCGTCCTTCGAGGACCTCGAGAGCGCCGAGCGGCTCTCCGTCATCCCGGAGTATCTGCGCGACGAATACCGCGCGATGGTGGCCGAGCACGTGGCCACGCTCGGCAAGCTCCTCGGGGAGAACCGGATTGATTACACGCTCTTCAACACCTCGGAGCCGCTCGACCGCGCGTTGTTCAGCTACCTCTCCAACCGCCAGCGGTTGAGCCGGGTGCGCTGACCCATGGGCTTCCTCACCCCGGCCTTCCTGATCGGACTCGCCGCGCTCGCGGTGCCGGTACTCATCCACCTCATTCACCGCGAGCGGCGCGAGGTCGTGGCGTTCCCGTCGCTCATGTTCCTGCGCCGCATCCCGTACAAGTCGGTGCGGCGGCAGAAGCTCCGCAACCTGCTCCTCTTCCTCCTCCGCTGCGCGGCGCTCATTCTCCTCGTCGCCGCCTTCGCCCGCCCGCTCTTCGAGCGGGGCGGCGCGCGGGCCGCCGGCGCCGGTGCGCGCGGCCGCGAGGTCGTGATCCTCGTGGATCGCTCGTACAGCATGGGCTACGGCACACGCTGGCAGCGCGCGCTCGACGCCGCCCGCCGCGCGGTGGACAACGTCCTCCCCGACGACCGCGCAACCGTCGTCTTCTTCGCGGACGCCGCCTCGGCCGCGAACCGCGCGACCGCTGACCGCGCCGCCCTGCGCGCCACCGTGGACGCCGGGACGGTCGGCTCCGGGGTCACGCGCTACGCGCCGGCGCTCAAGCTCGCGTCGGGCATTCTCGATGCGTCGGAGCTCCCACGCCGCGAGGTCGTGCTCATCACCGACTTCCAGCGCGTGGGGTGGGATGGGCACGACGCGGTGCGCCTCCCGCGCGGCACGACCGTGACCCCGGTGAGCGTCGGCGAGGAGGGCGCGACGTCGAACATCTCCGCCACGTCGATGGATCTCCATCGCGATTACCCCGCGGGGCGCGAGCATGTCACCGCCACCGTGCGGCTCACGAACAAAGGGGCTGCGCCGGTCTCCGGGCTCCCCGTGGCGATCGAGGTGAACGGCCGGACCCTGCAGACGAAGCCCGTGACCCTCGCCGCCAACTCCTCGGCCACCGTCGCCTTCGCCCCCTTCCCGCTCGGCGATGGGCTCTCGCGCGGCACGGTGCACGCCGGCCAGGATGTGCTTCCGCACGACAATCTCTTCCACTTCACCCTCACGCGCGGGCAGGCGCTTGCCGTCCTCATCGTGGAGCCCGCGGACGCGGCGGCGACCCGCAGCCTCTACCTCACGCGCGCGCTCGCCCTCGGCGACCGGCCGCCGATGCGCGCCCAGGTGAAGAAGGCAGGGCAGCTCCGCGCCGCCGACCTGGCCGGGCAGGCGCTCGTCATCCTCAACGATGCCGGTCTCCCCGGCGGGGACACGGGCGAGCGCCTCGCGGCGTTCGTGCGCGGTGGCGGCGGGCTCCTCGTCGCGCTCGGCGACCGGAGCAGCGCCGCCAGTTGGGAGTCCGGCCGCGCCGCGCTCCTCCCTGGTCCCGTCGGCTCGCCGGTAGATCGCTCAGCCAACTGGGGCGGCACGCTCGGGCTCATCGACCGGAGCCACCCCGTGTTCGAACTCTTTCGCGCTCCGCGCAGCGGTGACTTCTCCGCGGCGCGCTTCTTCCGCTATCGGCCGGTCACGCTCGGACCGGGCGACGCGGTGCTCGCCCGCTACGATGACGGTGGACCCGCGCTCATCGAGCGCCGCGTTGGCGCGGGGAAGGTTCTGATCTGGACGTCCACGCTCGACGCGTTCTGGAACGACCTCGCGCTTCAGCCCGTGTTCCTCCCATTCGTGCACCAGCTCGCCAAGTATACCGCTGGCTACGCGGAGGACGCCCCCTGGTTCACCGTGGGCCAGGCTGTGGACGTCTCGGGGACCATGGCGACGACGGCGACGGCGAGCGCCCCCGATAGCAGCGCGGTCGGCGCTCGTGCCGCACCGCCAGCCGCCGCGCCCGGCGCGCCGGGCGCGGCACCGGCCGCCCGCGCACCGAGCAGCGAAGAGTGGAACGCGGTCGCTCCATCGGGCGAGCGTACCCGGCTCGGCGGGCGGAGCGCCGCGCGGACGCTCGTGCTGGCGGAGCAGGGCTTCTACGAGCTACGGCGATCGGACGAGGACGGCCATCCGTCGCGCGTGGTCGCCGTGAACCTCGACCTCGCGGAGTCGGATCTGTCCACGATGGACCCGCAGGAGCTCATCGGCGCGGTCACCGCGCGCGCCGACTCCGCGACCGCTGCCGGCCCCGACGCCGAGCTGACCGTCGAGGAACGGGAACGGAGGCAGGCCATCTGGTGGTATCTTCTCGCGGCAGCGCTGCTGCTGCTCGCGGCGGAAACCGCGTTCTCGAATAGATTGTCTGGTGTGAGGAGGGCATGAGCATCGGGACTCGGCACTCGGGACTCGGCTGCCTGAGAGCCTGGCAGCCGAGTCCCGAGTCCGAGCTCCGATGCGATCTTCGCGGGAGGCATGTATGGCGAGTACGGTGCAGGGTATAGCGGCGCACGGCGAGCTCCTCGATGTCATCCGGAGCGTTCGCAACCGGTGGCGGCTCAAGCTCGCGCTGCGCGGCGCGGTCATCGTCCTGGGCGTGGGACTCGCGGGGCTCCTCGTCGCGGCGTACGGCATGGAGCAGTTCCGTTTCGCGCCGAGCGCGATCACGGGATTCCGAGGGGTCGCCTACGTCGCGATCCTCGCCGCGATCGTGCGCTACCTCATCCTCCCCCTCTCGCGCTCCGTCTCCGATGAGCGCGTGGCGCTCTACATGGAGGAGCACGAGCCATCGCTGCAGACCGCGGTCCTGAGTGCGGTCGAGCATGGCGCCGCGGCGGGCGTGCTGACGGGTACGCCGGGCGCTGACCGGTCGCAGGCGCTCGTTCGCCGCCTCGTGGAGAGCGCGGTCGAGCGCTCGCGCGAGATCCAGTTCGGGCGGCGGATCGAGCAGCGTGGGTTGTACCGGGGCTCCGGCATTCTCGCAGCCGTCGCTGCTGCGGGCATCGCGATCATCGCGTTCGGACCTGCGTTCTTGCGGCATAGCGCGCGGCTCGTGCTCGCCCCCTGGCGCACCGCGGAAGCGGCGACCCCGTACACCATCGCGGTCACGCCCGGCAGCGTCACGCTCCCACGTGGCGCCGACCAGAAGATCGGCGCGCGACTCAGCGGATTCGACGCCGAGCGTGTGGAGGTCGTGCTCCGGCGCGGCGCGAACGGTGAATGGGAGCGGCTGCCCATGAGCACGGGCGCGGACGAGGCTTCGGCTGCCGCCGCGGTGGACTCGGGCGCTTACCTCGCACGGCTGTTCGATCTCGACTCGCTCACCGATTACTTCATCGAGGCAAACGGCGTGCGCTCGCCGGTCTACCGCATCACCGTGGCGGACCTGCCATACGTGGAGCGCATTGACCTCGAGTATCGCTTCCCGGCATACACGGGCCTCGCGCCGCGCACCGTCGAGAATGGCGGCGACATTGCGGCGCTCCGTGGTACCACGGTGATCGTCCGTGCCGTGCCCACGATGCCCGTGCGCGGTGGCCGCATCCTCGTCGAGGGCCGGGATACGGTCGCGCTGGCGCTCGGTGCCGACGGGTCGCTCTCCGGCCCGCTCACCGTGCGGCAGCCGGGCATCTACAAGATCGAGCTCCAGAGCACCGGCGGCGTGACCGCGCCCGCGTCCCTCGACTACACCATCGATGTGCTCGACGACCAGCCGCCGGGCGTCGCCATCACCAAGCCCGGCCGCGACACGAAGGTGACGGCGCTCGAGGAAGTGTTCATCGAGGCGCGGGCCGACGACGACTACGGGGTGGCGAAGCTCGAGCTGGTCTACTCGGTGAATGGCGACCCCGAGAAAACGATCGCGCTGGGGGGCGGTCGCGGGCGGAAGGAGATGACGGCCGGCCACACCTTCTTCCTCGAGGAGATGAAGCTCGAGCCGGGCGACTTCGTCTCGTATTTCGCGCGTGCCACGGACGGCAATCGCGTGAGTGGCCCCAAGGTGGCGACGACGGACATCTACTTCATGCAGATCCGTCCGTTCGGCAAGGAGTACCGCCAGTCGCAGCAGGGGGGTGGCGGCGGCGGGGGTGGTGGGGGCGGGGGCGATGATTCGCCGGCCGCGCTCTCGCAGCGGCAGCGCGAGATCATTGCCGCGACGTTCAAGACGGAGCGCGACCGCGCGACGACGGCGGAGAGCGAGTTCCGCGAGGACATGGCGACGCTCGCGCTCATGCAGGGGCGCCTACGCGAGCAGGTCGGCACGCTCTCGCGCCGGCTCGTCGAGCGCGGGATTACGGGGGCGGACACGGCATTCCGGATCATCGCCGAGGAGCTGCCGAAGGCCGCGGCGGAGATGAAGACCGCCGAGGAGACGCTCGGGAAGCGCAACTCGAAGGCGGCGCTCCCGCCCGAGCAGCGAGCGCTCCAACACCTCCAGCGCGCCGAAGCGGCGTTCCGCGAGGTGCAGGTGAGTATGGGCGGCGGTGGCGGTGGGGGTGGCGGCGGGCAGCAGCCCAACGCGGAGGACCTCGCCGACCTGTTCGAGCTCGAGACGGACAAGCTGCGCAACCAGTATGAGTCGGTGGAGCGCGGCCAGCAGGGGCAGGCGGACAATCAGGTGGACGAGGCGCTCGAGCGGCTCCGCCGACTCGCGAGCCGGCAGCAGCAGGAGAACGAGCGGGCGCGCGCGAAAGCCGATGCCATGCGCAGCCAGCAGGCGCAGTCTGGCGGCGGTGGGGGCGGCTCGCAGCGCCAGCTCGCGCAGGAGGCGGAGGAGCTCGCGCGGCAGTTGGAGCGCCTCGCGCGCGAGCGCTCGCAGCCCGAGCTACAGGAGACGGCGCGTCAGCTCCAGGATGCGGCGAATGCGATGCGTCGTTCCGCTGCCGGCTCCAAGGACGGGAGTGCCTCGGAGGGCTCGGCGGCGCTCGAGAGGTTGCGCGAGGCACAGCGTCGGCTGGACGATGGCCGGTCGTCGCGGCTGGAGCGCGACGCGCAGGACGCCGTGCGTCGTGCCGAAGCGATCGCGCAGAAGCAGCGTGAGGTCGCCTCGGAGGTCGAGCGGCTCGGCGAGGGCGGCGCGGGAGCCGCCGAGCAGACACAGCGCGTGCGCGAGCGGAAGGACGCACTCGCCGGAGAGATCGGGAACCTGGAGGAGAAGCTCGATCGCATGGCCACCGACGCGCGACGGGAGCAGGCGGAAACGTCGCGGAAGCTGCAGGAGGCCGCGAACTCCATCCGGGACAACAAGCTCCGCGACAAGATCCGCTTCTCGAAGGGCGTCGTCGGGGCCGGGTCGCCGGAGTACGCGCGAAACTTCGAGGGACAGATCGGCGCGAACGTGGAGGAGTTGCGGCAGAAGGTCGCCGACGCGGCAGGCGCAGTGCGCGAGCCCGCGGGCCGGCAGTCGGCACGCGCGCTCGACAAGGCGCGCGATCTTGTGCGCGGGCTAGAGTCGCTCGAGGAGCGCACCCGAGAGCAGGGCCAGCAGGGCCAGCAGGGCCAGCAGGGCCAGCAGGGCCAGCAAGGGCAGCAAGGGCAGCAAGGGCAGCAAGGACAAGGGCAGGGCCAGGGTCAGCGCGGTGGACAGCAGCAGCGTGGGGGGATGCAGCCCGGTGGCGTCGGACCGGGGGGCGCGCAGGGCGGGCCGATCGGAGCCTCAGCCCGCGGCGGCCAAGCAGGGGGCGGCGGCTACAGCGCCGAGGACATCCGTCAGCTCCAGCGCGCATTCCGGGAGCAGCGCGGCGCCGCCGAGGCGCTCCGACGCGAGCTCGCGCGCCAGGGGCAGGATGTGCGTGACCTCGAGGGCGCGATCGGCCAGCTTCGTCAGCTCGAGGGGTTGAAGATGTACGACGATCCCGAGGAGCTGGCGCGGCTGCAGTCTTCGGTGATCGAGGGCGTCAAGGCGTTCGAGTTCTCGCTGCGCCGTCAGCTCGAGGGCGCGGATGCGGATCGCCCGCGCCTCGGTGGATCGGGCGAGGTGCCGGCCGGATTTCGCGAGCTCGTAGACGAGTACTACAAGTCGCTCGCGAAGAAGACGCCGAAGTAATGCTCGGGGTGCCCGCCGATCATGTCGGCGGGTCGTCGCTCACCGTGTAGCGCTCCTCGCGATACGGCACGAAGCCGCGCTTCAGGTAGTTCGGGAGCGCGGCTCGGTCATCGAGCGTGCAGGTGTGGAGCCACACCCGGTGCGATCCCTCCCACGCCTGCTCGGCCGCGACCGTCAGCATGTGCTTGCCAAGCCCACGGCCGACGAACTCGGGGAGCAGTCCGAAATGGACGATCTCCGTGGCGCCGTCATCGTGGCGCTGGAGCTCGAAGTAGCCGGCCGGCGTTCCCCCCACGGACATCACCCACACAGCCACGGCGGGTGTCGCGAGATGTGCGCGGATCGTCTCGTCGCTCCATCCGGCGCGATCTCTCCACCGATAGCGAGCGCCCACCTCGCGATAGAGGTAGCGGTAGAAGGACGCCGTGCATTCGAGCGCGCGCTCGATGCGGACGCGTGCATCGTCACTGCGCGCCGGGCGGAGCTGCGACGCGCGCTCCATCTGCACGTACGTCCGTGTCACCTCGATCTGAGCCATGGGCGCACAAGCAACGGCGGCGGCTGCTGCTCCGCAAGCGGCCTCAGGCTCAACTGCGAGTGTTCTTGAGACCGGACAGTCTTACGGAATAGGCATTTCACACATTTCGCACACTGTTGCTTCCTGGAGATTGCTCCGCAACTCAATGGTGCGGTTAGGGTTATAACTGAGTGTATCTGGGAGTTGACATTTGGACCGACCGGTCCTAATATGATCCTCCATGAAGGATCGCCGCTCCCAGATCGTTGATGCCGCAACCGTTCTCATTACTCGGAACGGCTTCCAGCAGACGACCGTGGATGAAGTGATCCGCGAGGCACGACTGTGTGGGAAGGGGCACTTCTACCATTACTTCAAGTCGAAGGACGAACTCGGCTACGCGGTACTGCATCGGCAGTTCGAGCGATTCGCCGAGCGCGGGCTCGCGATCCTGCGCGAGCCGATGATCGAGCCGCTGGAGCGGCTCAACCTGTTCGTGGATGCAGTGGTCGCGAGCCAGGCCGAGCGTGGATGCGAGCTCGGATGCCCGTTTGGAATGCTCGCGGCCGAGATGGCGGATGCGCACGAGGGCTTTCGTCGGCAGATCGAGGATGTCTTCGAGCGGTGGGCAGCGCAGATTCGCGCACTCCTGTGGGAAGCGCGCCCGCGGCTCGATGATGGCGTCGATGTGGCGCGCCTCGCGCGCTTCATCATCGCGACGTTGGAAGGTGCGATGCTCATGTCGCGCGTCAAGCGGGACATCGAGGTGATGGAAGGGATCGCCGCGGACCTCAAGCGCTTCGTCGCGATGCACGTGCGCGGCGCGGTGTTGGCGGAGGTCGGCCACAGATAGGGACGAAGGTGGCGGCCGCCGCGCTCGCGCGGGCGGCGCCGAGGGGAGGGAGGACGATGGCGACGGCAGCGATGGAGATGTCTAGCGGTTCGGCGGCGCCCGCGGTTCGAGGTGGGGTGCCGGATGCGGCGACCCTCGAGCGGCGCAAGCAGTTCGAGGCGGAGGCGCTCGTGCACCTCGACGCGCTCTACAGCTTCGGGCTCAAGCTCACACGCGCGCGAGATGACGCGGAGGATCTCGTCTCCGACACCATGCTTCGCGCGTTCGACCGCTGGGAGCAGTATCGGCTCGGCAGCAACGTGCGCGCGTGGCTCTTCACGATCCTCTACCATACGTTCGTCAGCCGCAAACGTCGCGTGGATGCGCGCGAGGTGCAGCTCCCGGACGACATCGAGGGATGGTCGGCCTACGAGGTGGTGGGGGAAGCAGACCCGGAAGGGACGTTCTACGACTCGTTTCTCGATGAGGAGATCACGCGCGCCATCGACGCGCTCCCCGAGGATTACCGCTCGGCCGTCGTGCTCAGCGACATCCAGGGGCTACGGTATGCGGAGATCGCGGCGATTCTCGGGATCCCCGAGGGAACGGTCAAATCCCGGCTCTTCCGCGGTCGCCGCATCCTCCAGAAGAAGCTGATCGGCTACGCGACGGACATGGGCTACCTCAAGCCGCGCCCCGCGGTGCCCAGTGCCGACACGACGATGGAGAGCGCGGCCTAACCACCTGGCCGTGTCGCGCGCCGGTGTGCCCCCACCGTGGTGGGGGCACACCGGCGCGCGCTTCGCTTCAGAAGGCGCCCCGAAGCGCGAGTTCGCGCTGCGGACTCTCGAAGCTCTCGGGGGCGCGTACCGGCCGCGCGGTGGGCCCCATCTCCTTCAGCTTCTCCCGGTGCCGGGCCGCCTTGGCGCGATTGCCACAGGTCGCCATGTCGCACCAGCGCCGGCGGCCGTTCTTCGTTCCGTCGAAGAAGACGCGCAAACATCGCGGGTCCGCGCAGCGGCGCACGCGCGACAGCTCGTGCGTCACGAGCGCGTCGGCGGCCGACTCCACCACCGCGATCATGAGCCCCGCGAACGCGTCCCCCGTCGGGACGAAGCTGCGCACGTAGGACGCGTCAGCGCGCTCCTCGAGGCGACGCGTGCCGGCGCTGCGGCCCAGCACGCGATTGATCTCCGTGACCGCGTCCGCGCGCACACGACGCTCGCGCTCTCCGCGCTCTGCCAGCGCGCGCAGCGACGCGCGAATGCGTCGCGCGTCCGCCACCGCGGCGCTCGCGCCCGCGGGCTGCTGTTGCGCGCGCCGCCGAATCCCCGCCCCGCGCTCCGCGTCCAGCACCAGCGCGGTCTCGAGCCATCGCACGAGCGCCTCGAAGTCGCGTAGGGTGTCGGTGCGCATCCCGCGCCGAACGTCGTCCGTGTTGACGAAGTCGAGCCACAGGCGCTCGCCGATGAAGATGAACGGGGTCGTCGCGACGATGGTCGGGGATGGGGGTGGTGCGGTTTGGATCATGGAGGGCTGCCTTGCGGAAGGAACGCGCGCGGGGAGTGGGACCCAATCGTAGTAAGCACATGTGGATCCGGCAAGCACCGAATGGGACGCGAAGGATTCGCGATGCGATGCAGCTCCGCGCGCCAGGTTTTTTCGCGTGTTCCACTGCCGCATTTGTGGCGCGTCACGGGCATGATGCCTGCACCCGGCGTGCACCGCGGACGGCGCGCGACCCGCGCGACCGTGAGCCCACGCACTGCCCAATGAACGTCACCGACACGGAGGATTCGATGCCGCAAGGTGACAAGCGCGCGTACACGGACAAGTAGAAACGAATGGCTGAACACGTCGCCGGGAGCTACGCAGAGCGCGGCGCGCTTCGAAGACGAGCGCGAAGGCCCGCGCGTGGGCGACCGTGAACAAGGAGTCCGGCGGCGGAAAGGCGGCCGCCACGCGGAGCACGCCGTTTCTCTGCCCCGGGTGTCAGGCCGGCGGGGCCGCGATTACCTTTCCTGCCGCCGCACCGCAGCACCTTTCGCCCGTTCCTCTCCCCCACCCCCCCACGCCCCAGCCGTCCTCCGATGCAGATACTGTCGCGATCCCTGTCGTCATTACTGTCGCTGTCGCTGTCACTGTCGTTAGTGGTGTCGTTAACGCTGGCGGCAGGCGGTTGCGCGGGCGCGCCGGCCGCTGCCGAGCCGCCAACCCCGGAGCCGGCTTCGCGGCCTGCTCCCGCGCGCGGTGAGCCGGCGGCGCGCCCCCCGTCCCAACCCCCATCCGCGCCGGCCGCTTCACGGCGCGACAGCGCGCCGCCCACACGGGAGGTCGCAGAGATCGCATCCCCGCGCGATTCCGCGGAGCTGTCGGTGGGCGGGGCGCGGGTCTCGGTGAACTATGGCCGTCCGTCGATGCGCGGCCGCACGATTTTCGGCGGGCTCGTACCGTATGGCCAGATCTGGCGCACCGGCGCCAATGCGGCGACCGCGTTCACGACGACGCGTGACCTCGTGATGGGGGATGTGAACGTGCCGGCCGGGAGCTACACGCTGTATACGATCGTGCGGCCGGCCGCGTCGCCATCGTGCGACACGAATGCCGAGGTCGCGCTCGCACGCGCGGAGGAGCTACCGCTCCTCGTGATCAGCCGGCAGACGGGGCAGTGGGGGACCGAGTATCATTCGGAGCAGGACGTCGCCCGCATCCCGATGATGGCGTGCGGGTCGAGCACGCTGGTCGAACGATTCGAGATCACGCTGGTGCCCGCGGGCACCGACGCCGGCGCGTTGCGACTCTCCTGGGAGCGCACGCGGTTCACCGTCCCGTTCCAGGTGAAGCGATAGCACGCGAACGACGGATGCGGATGCACAATGCACTACGATGCAGGACGCAGCAGCCGCACCACCCACGCACATCACATCCACTGAGCCATACGAGACCGACTGATGAAGCGATCCGATGCGATGAATGGAAAGGGCCAGCAGTCCACGCCCGCGACGGAACCGACCGCAGGCGAGAAGCAGATGCCCGGGAAGAAGGGGAGAGGCAAGAAGCAGGGAGGCGGGGAGCGCGAGGCGCCCGTCGCGATGGCGAGCGTGACGACGCAGGGCCCCACGGCGGCGACGACCGGCGGTGCGACCGTGAGCGATGCGACGGCGAGCACGTTCTCGTCGGAGAGCATGGTGGCGGAGCACCCGCCGGCGGTCGTACCGCCGGTCGCGACCGGCGCGGCCACGACCGGCGCGGCCACGAGCGGCGCGGCCGCGAACGGTGCGGCTACGACCGGCGCTTCGGCGAACGGGAACGCGTCCAGCGCGCCTGACCGCGAGGTGCTCCTCGCCGCGTACACCGACGCGCCGCGTCGCCTGCGCGACGTGGTCCGGGGTCTCTCCGCCGAGCAGTTGGCGACGCCGCGCCCGGACGGCGGGTGGAGCATCACGCAGGTCGCGGTCTCCCTCTCCGATGCCGAGCTGAACGCGATCGGCCGTGTGCGTCGCATTCTAGCCGAGCCGGGGAGCACGCTGCAGCCCTACGACCAGGACCGTTGGGCAGGTGCCCTCACCGCGACCACGTCGCTCGACACGGCGCTCGATCTCTTCACCGCGCTCCGCCGCGCCGGCGCTGAGATCTTCCGTGAGGCCACGCCCGAGCAGCGCGCGCTAGTGTGCGTCCATCCGGAGCGCGGCGCCACCACGCTCGACGACGTGCTGACGATCCACGCCTGGCATGCCGACGCTCGCGTCCGCGAGATCGAGGAGTTCCGCTCGGCCAAGGGGTGGTGACGGACGCGGGCGGCGGGAGGCGCCTTCCGCCGCCCGCACCTGCGTCGCTCGCGGACCTGCATGGCTAAGTAACCGTTCGTCATCTTCGAGTACGTCCGCTGGGGCGACATCGACCTGGCGGGGATCATCTGCTACGGAGCCTACACGCGCTTCTACGAGCTCGCCGAGTCCGAGATCTTTCGTGCGGTGGGGCTGCCATACCGGGAGATGTTCGAGCGATATGACATGTGGCTTCCGCGACGGGTGATGCACACGGAGTTCCATGCGCCCGCGATGCTCGACCAGCGCCTCAAGGTCGTGACGTACCTGAGTCGTGTGGGGCGCACGTCGCTCGTCATCAATTTCGACGTGATGAGCGCGGACCGGGTGACGCTCCACGCGACCGCGTATCAGGTGCTGGTGTGCGTCTCGCGTGGCACGTTCGCGAAGCGTCTGCTGCCGCCCGAAGTGATTCGCGCGTTGGAGCCGTACACCATGCCGAGCGAGGAGGCGCGGCAGGCCGCGTAGGCGCGCTCCGTGCGCGCCATCGCGCACTGCCACCACGCCGTTCACGACCACGTCGCGCACGCCCTCCGCGTACTGGAAGGGCTCGGTGAACGTCGCGCGGTCGCGCACCGTCGCCGGGTCGAAGACGACCACGTCCGCGGCGAAGCCGGGCTTGAGCTGCCCACGGTCCGCGAGCGTGAGGCGCGACGCCGGGAACCCCGACATCTTGTAGATCGCCTGCGGCAGCGTGAGCACCTTCCGCTCGCGGACGTAGTAGCCGAGCACGCGCGCGAACGTGCCGAGCCCGCGCGGGTGCGGGTGTCCGCTGCGCGCGGGGCCGTCCACCGCGAACGCTCCGCCGTCCGAGCACACCATGCCGAGTGGGTGCGCGAGAAAGCGCGCGATGTTGTCCTCGCTCATCGCGAACCCGACCATGCCCACGTCGCCGCGGTTGCGCGTCAGGAGCGCGACGGCGGTGTCGTACGGGTCGGCGCCGAGCGAGGCGGCGTACGTCCCGAGGCGCGCACCCTCCGCTTTCTTGTCGCCGGGGTCACGGACACCCGAGATCATCACGTTGTCCCAACCGCCGATGCCCTCGACCTTCGCCATCGCGTATGTGCGCAGCGCAGGCGCCTGCGCCGGATCAGCGAGACGCGCGAGAAAGGCCGCCGTGCCGCCGTCACGGCTCGACGCCGGGAAGAGGTTGCTCAGCCCGGTCTGGTACGCGATGTACGGGTAGCGGTCGAAGGCGATGTTCAGTCCTCGCGCCTTCGCGCCGTCCACGCGCGCAAGCACGTCGTCGATCTTCCCCCAGTTGCGCGGTCCCTGCGTCTTGAGGTGCGAGATCTGGAGCGGACACCCGGCGCCGGTCGCCACGGCAATCGCCTCGTCCACGGCCTCCAGGAGGCGGTCATCCTCGTTCCGCATGTGCGTCGCGTAGGGAAGCCCGCGCGCCGCGAGCGGCTGGCAGAGCGCGGTCAGCTCGGCGAGCGAGGCGAAGCCGCCCGGCGTGTACTCCAGTCCCGACGATGCGCCGCACGCACCCTGCTCGAGCGCGGCGCGCACGACCCCCTGCATGCGCGCGATCTCGCTCGCCGTCGCCGGGCGGTCGGCGTCGCCCACCACCGCGCCGCGCACACTCCCGAGCCCTACCATCGAGGCGATGTTGATCGCGCTCGGCAGCGCGTCGACCGCGTCGAAGAACTCGGTGAGCGACCGCGGGCGGCGGGCGACGGGTTGGACCGCGCGCGCGGATGGTACGTCGTCGTCGCCGGCGGTGACGCCGCGCGAGCTGCCATCCTGCCCCACCACGGCCGTGGTCACGCCCTGACGGATCACCGACTCGGCGCGCGGGTCCTGGAGGAGCAGCCCGTCGGCGTGCGAGTGGATGTCGATGAAGCCGGGCGCGACCGCGAGCCCGCGCGCGTCGAGCACGAGGCGCGCCGAATCGCGGAGTGAGGGCGCGATGGCGGCGACACGACCGCCGACGATCCCGACGTCGCTCTCGGTCGCCGCGATCCCGGTCCCGTCGAAGACCATGCCGCCACGGATGATCAGGTCGTACTCCCGGCGCGATGGGGTGCGGACGGCGGGCGCGCACGCGGCAGCGGCGAGCGCGGCCCCCGTGGCGGCGAGGAAGTCGCGGCGGGAGTAGGGAGCGGCCGTCACCGCCCCGCTTCCTGCGCTGCGTGTGCCAACTGGGCCAGGTGCGACATCTGCGACAGGTGGCTGTCCGCCGCGAGGGGCACGCCGGGCGCCATCGGATCGAGCGTCGGCCCGGATGCGAGCGAGACGACCCTCTCGCCCGCCGAGGCCGGTGCCGCCGGCTCAGTCAGCGCATCCTCGCGATACGTGATCCACCCGGTATTGTCCTCCGCCACGAGCTCTACCTCCGTGCCGAGTGGGAGGGTGAGGTTCGGTACCTCGTGCCCCGCGGGGAAGTCGGTGAGGATCGGCACGTGGAGATCGGAGACCAGGTCGAGGAGGAAATCCTCGAACTCGTCCTCTTCCGAGCGGTCGAGCGAGAGCTGCCCGAAGACGATGCCGCGGATCCCGCGCAGGAGACCCGCGGCGCGAAGGTGGACGAGTCGCTCGTCCACGAACGACATGGGATCGCGCGTCTCCTCAATGAAGAGGATCGCGTCGCGCGTGTCGATCTCGTAGGGCGTCCCGATCGTCTGCTGCACGAGGCTGAGGTTGCCGCCGATGAGCCGACCGATCGCGCGCCCCGGCCGTACGACGCGCGCGATTCCCCGCCCGATGCGCGTAGTCGGGTGCGGCGTCGTGAGCGCCGAGAGGAGGGATGCCATGGTGGGGTCGCGCGTGCTCGGGATGAGGTCGTCCACCGTGGGACCGTGGAAGACGCGAAGCCCGGAACGACGCATGAGCCAGAGATGGAGCGCGGTGATGTCCGAGTAGCCGACGAACGCCTTCGGATTGCGGCGAAAGATCTCGGGCTCGAGATACGGCAGCATGCGCACCGCACCGTAGCCGCCCGTGCCACCGATCACCGCCTTGACCGTGGGGTCGAGCCAGACGCCCATGAAATTCTCGGCGCGCCGCTCGTCCTCCTGGCGCTTGAAGCGGCGGGACTGTTCGATCTCGGGGTCGAGCACCACGGTATACCCGGCGTGCTCGAGCGCCTTCACCCCCCGCCAGAGCCAGCCAAGGCGCGGCGCGTACGACGGGGCCACCACGCCGATCGCGTCCCCGCGGACCAGCGCGGGAGGGCGGAGCAACGGCGGGGGGACGTCCAGGCCGTCAGGGGTCATGGTGCCGATGTCTGCACCGCCTGGTCGGCCCGCGGAGGCGAACGCGGTCGGGGTCCGGCGGGCATGTCATGGACTGATGCTAGCACGGCGGAGGGGGACGGGGCCAGTGGCCCGGCGTCCGGGGGCGGGCTACCGGCAGTGCACGCGCGAGCGCGCGGCAACCCGCTACTCGCCGCCTCCCTCGCTAGATTTCGGGCCATGCCGCTGTCAGACACCGACTCGACCTACTACCGCAAGGGCTTCGGGCTCAAGGCCGCGGTGCAAGGGACGCTCGACACCGACTACTCGGGGCGCCTCGTGGACCTGCTCCGGGAGCGCGATTTCGCGCTCACCGCGGGCGACGTCACCGTTCGCCTTGCGAAGGAGTTCGGTTTCTGCTACGGGGTGGAGCGCGCCGTGGAGTACGCGTACCAGGCGCGGAGCCGCTTTCCCGACCGGCGCGTGCTGATGATCGGAGAGATCATCCACAACCCGCACGTGAACGACAAGCTCCGCGCGATGGGCGTGGAGATCATGATGCCCGTCGCGACGGATCCCGATGGGTCTGCGGCGTTCGACTATAGTGTGGTGACGCCGGCGGACGTGGTGATCATTCCCGCGTTCGGCGTGACGATCGGCGACTTCGCGCGGCTCCGCGAGATCGGGTGTGTCGTGGTGGATACGACGTGCGGCTCCGTTCTCAATGTGTGGCGGCGCGTGGATGCGTATGCGCGTGACGGGTTCACCGCGCTCATCCATGGCAAGCATTACCACGAGGAGACGCGGGCGACGGCCTCACAGGTGCACAAGCACCCCGGTGGCCACTACCTCGTCGTGCGAGACATGGACGAGGCGCGTCTCGTCTGTGGATTCATCGAGGGCACGGTCGACGAGCGCACGCTGATCGCCCGGCTCGGCCGCGGCGCATCGCCCGGCTTCGACGCGGCCGAGCACCTGCGGCGCATTGGCGTCGCGAATCAGACCACGATGCTCGCCAGCGAGTCGCTGGCCATCGCGGCGGAGGTCGGCGCGGCGGTAGAGCGCGCCCACGGCGCCGACTACCGTGCGGCGCACTTTCGCTCGTTCGACACGATCTGCAGCGCCACGCAGGACCGGCAAGATGCCGTGAACGAGCTCCTGGCCGAGCGGCCGGACGTGATGGTGGTGGTGGGCGGCTACAACTCGAGCAACACGCTCTCGCTTGCCGCGATCTGCGCCGAGCGCGTGACGACGTACCACGTGGAGGACGCGACGTGTATCGATCCGTCGCGCGGCGTGATTCGCCACAAGCCGGTGGGTGTGAACGGGGAAGTCGAAACGCCGGCGTGGCTCCCCGCGTCCGGTGCCGTGCGCGTGGGGTTGACGGCGGGCGCGAGCACGCCGAACAACAAGATCGGCGATGCGGTGGCGCGCATCTTCGCGACGCGTGGTGTGGTGGTGGATGGCGCGATCGAGGCCGCCACGCGCGTAGGGGACACAGAGTAATCGCCCGTCGCCGACGAGCGCGTCGCGGTCTGCGGCACCGCGTGGGGAGGACGGATGGGGAGAGGGGCCGGCCAGTGACGCACTGGTCGGCCCCTCTCGCTCCCAATCGCTCACGGCTCGGCGGCAGGTGCGTCGCCGGGCCCGGTACCTCGCGGCGCGTTACGGGAAGAGCGCGGCCGGCTTGGTGGTGGAAGTCGACTCGCAGCGAGTGAAGCTGCCGTTCTCGGGATCGAAGCACTGGTCGGTGCCGAGCCCGCCGTCAACGAGGTCATTGCCCGCATCGCCGGAGACGAGGTCGTCGCCCATGCTGCCGTTGACGTTATCGTCGCCGGCATTCCCTTCGACGCGGTCGTTGCCATTCCCGCCCTCGATGACGTCATTGCCGTTCTGTCCCTCGATCTGGTCGTTCCCATCGCCGCCGTGGATGCGATCGGTGCCGTCGCCACCGAAGAGGCGATCGTCGCCGCCGAGGCCGCAGATACGGTCGTCGCCGCCTTCACCGCGGATGTGATCATTGCCAGCGGTGCCGACGATCACGTCGTTCCCGGGCGTGCCGGTGAACACGGTGAACCCAGCCTGCGCACCCGTGCCGGGCGTGCCGGTGGTGATCGTCGCATCCATGCCGAGGCAGGTGGCCGTCTGCGCGCTACGCAGAGAACGCGCGCCGCCAGTTCCGGTGAAGCCCACGAGTGCGGCGGCCGCTATCGGCAGGGCCGCCAACTTGATCGCTGTGCGCATTGTTCCTCCCACGAAGAAAGCTGTACCTGCTCCGGCATTCAGCCGCCGGTGTGTCGCGCCCGCGCTCGCCGTCCGCGTGCACAGTGCGAGCTTCAAGGACGCGCGAGTAGTAGCGCAGAAAGCGCACCAATGTTCCAGTGATAGGACGAGGCGCTGCACTACACGGACACGGAACAGCGCGCGGTCCGGGTTCCCTGCACGGTGCCGCGGAGAACGCGCAACGCAATCGGGGCCGGCCATCGCTGGCCGGCCCCGATCTCCTACGTGCTGCGTGGTGCTCTGCCGAGCCCGCGATTACGGGAAGTTGATGAAGGTGATGCTCTCGCAGGTCTCGAATGTCGTCGAGGGGCCGTCCGGATCGAAGCACCGGTCGAAACCGACGCCGCCTCTGACGATGTCCTGGCCCGGATCGCCGCCGACGACGTCGTCGCCCATGTTGCCCTGCACGTCGTCGTTCCCGAAGTTCCCTTCGATGGAGTCGTTCCCGTTGCCACCTTCGATCAGGTCGTTGCCGTTGTTGCCCTCGATGCGATCCTCGCCCGAGCCGGCCTGGATGCGATCGTTGCCCTCATCACCGAACAGAACGTCGTTGCCGCCGAGGCTACAGATGCGGTCGTTCCCGGCGCCGCCGCGGATGAAATCGGCGCCTTCGGTGCCGAAGATCACGTCGTCGCCCGGCGTACCGGTGAACACCGTCATCCCGGTCTGCGCACCAGTGCCCGGAACGCCGACGATCCCCGTCGGCGTCAGGCCGAAGCACGTGGTGGCGGTGACCAGCAGCTCCGCATCGCCACGCGCGGCGCTGCCCGTCGGGGCCTCATTGCAGGCGACAATCGCGGCGGCGGCCAGCGGGAACACCGCCAACTTCAGTGCAGTTTTCACCTGACTCCTCCTGAACTTCAGGGTTTGGCAGCGCCATGGCTGCGCGGGTACGACGGCAAGCGAGCCTTACCGTCTGTGACAGTGCGCCGCGGAAGCGTCGTTCAGATCGTTACACCGACTGAGACAACAATTTCCACCACGAGCCTGAGTGCATAAAGCGCACCATGCACCAAAACTGAAAATCCCGTGTGCCGTATGGGACCCATTCGCATGATGCGCGCCTCACCGCTGATGCGCGCCTCACCGCTGATGCGCGCCTCACCGCGCGCGGATGCGAGAGGCGAGGCGCGCGCGACGAGCATGCAACACCGACCACGCCACGCGGGTTCCCGCGCGCACTGTCGGCGTCGCGTAGAGCATCTCCCGCACCAGGAGCGCCGTGGAACCAGACGCCGCGCGTGATCCGCGTCGCTGCCGCGTGGAGCGCACGGGCGCACGCGCCAATGGCACCGGCACGGGTGCACGAAGCGGAGGGACAGCAGCGCCGCGAGCGCACGCCACGAGCCCGAAGTCGATGCGCCCGCGAGGGAAGTGTCACGAGCGAGAGCACCGTATGCGCGCGGGCGTGGATTAACCACCCGCCCTCCTTGTGCGCTGCGACCGTCGCACGGGTCGCGATCCGGTGTTCGATCCGTGCAGCACCTGTTGTGGCACCACCACCGCACTCCTCGGACGCCCTGCGTCGTCGCGGGTCAGGTCGGTCCGTGGCCGAGCGCGCCCGTCGAGATGCGCGCTCCGTATCTCGTCTTTCATCGACCGAACCAGTCCGCGAATACCGTCACGACGTGCGAGCTGATCTGTACGGTCGCCGTCGCGCCAAGTCGCGCGCCGGGTGACCAATGCGGCCCCGGGGAGTCTGCCGTGAGCGCGGGCCGCGGCACGACGCGTGGAGCATCGTGTATCACCGGTGCGCTCAGGGCGACGTGAATCGACTTGCGAGGGCGGAATGGCGCGGCCAAGTTGTGGCGAAATCGCCACACGGGCCACGCCACATGACAGCGTGGCGAGTCGGGCTCGCCTGAATCAGGGTGCACCCAACGAGCTACCGGGCCACGAGTTGCATCATTTGACGGCGCAGGCCGACGCCCGGCCCCGCTCTTGAGTGTACGCGCGCGTGGGCGGGGCAGCGTCACCCGTCGCATCGTCGTCCTGCCGTAACGGCCGTTACGACTGAATTTTCCGGAGGCTTACCTACATGTATATCGGACCGGACACCCTCATGCCGGTGGCGTCGGCGCTGGCGGCCGTCGCCGGTGTCCTGTTGATGTTCTGGCGCCGGACGGTGGGCGCGCTACGCCTGGGGGCGCAGCTCGTTCGCCAGCGCGTGGCGCGGCTGTTCGCCAGCAGGTAGTCGCGACGGCGTGAGACGAGCCGCACGGAGGCCCCCGGTGTGTCGCCGGTGA
>JBBJNN010000172.1:0-7112 GCA_037720885.1 Gemmatimonadaceae bacterium
GCCGGCGATCGTCGTCTCGAACCAGTCCGGCGTTGGCCGTGGGTATTTCTCCGAGACCGAACTGTTCGCCGTACAGCAGCGGGTGACGACGCTCCTGGGGGACCTGGGCGCGCGACTCGATGCCGCCTATTTCTGCGTCCACGCGCCCGGCGCGAACGGAGAGCCCGCATGCGCGTGCCGGAAGCCGGGCATCGAGCTCTACCGCCGGGCCGCGCGGGAGCACGACCTCGACCTCGGACGCTCATGGTATGTCGGCGACCGGTGGCGCGACGTGGCGCCCGCCGGCACACTCGGCGGCTCGGGCCTCCTCATTCCCGCCGTTAGCACGCCTACCGACGATCTGGCGCGTGCGGAGGGCCAGACGGCCCCCTCACTCGACGCCGCGGTGAGCACGGTCCTCGCGCGCGTGTAACGGCGCGCCCTCGCACCATCGCAAGGTCTTACTGGCGGCGGCTGGCGGCGGTAACATCCCGTCAGATGCCGACCCGTATCGCCGTCCTCGCCTCGGGGCGTGGCTCCAACCTTCGCGCGCTTTTCGAGCACCGGGCTCCCGTCGCCAGCGATGTGAACGTCGCCCTCGTCGCGTCGGATCGCGCTGGCGCGGGAGCCCTGGCGCTCGGACGCCAGTACGGTGCAGCGGCCGTAGTGCTCGAGCAAGGCGAGCGGTACGAGGATGCGCTGAGTGAGACGTTGTCGCGCAACACGATCGACCTCGTCGTGCTCGCCGGCTACCTGCGGCTCGTGCCTCCGTCGGTCGTGCGCACATTTCGCGGCCGCATGCTCAACGTGCATCCGGCGCTGCTTCCGGCGTTCGGCGGCCGAGGCATGTATGGTGAGCGTGTACATCGCGCGGTGCTCGAGGCTGGCGCGCGCGTGAGCGGCGCGACCGTGCACTTCGTGGACGAGGTGTACGATCATGGCGCCATCATCGCGCAGTGGCCGGTCCCGGTGCTCGCGGACGACACCGCATCCGTACTCGCCCGGCGGGTGCTGAGGGCGGAGCACGCGCTCCTTCCACGGGCGGTCCATGCGGTCGCGCACGGCGCCGTGACGCTCGACGCCACGAACCGGGCGCGCGGCACGATCGCGCTGATTCCGCCCGACGCGATCTTCTCGCTCGCAACCTGCGAGGACGAGAGCTTTCTCGACGCTCCGCAGCCGACCGCTCGCTAGCGCCGCACACAACCGGTAGATAGGACCGTATGCCCCGTGCCCTCCTCTCCGTCTCCGATAAGCGCGGCCTCGCGGAGTTTGCGCGCGGTCTGGGAGCGCTCGGCTGGGAGCTCGTCTCCACCGGGGGCACCGCGCGCGCGCTGCGCGAAGCGGGCCTCGCGCCGATCGACGTGAGCCAGGTGACCGGCTTCGCGGAGATGATGGACGGGCGGGTCAAGACGCTCCACCCCGCCGTCCACGGCGGCCTGCTCGCGCGGCGCGACGTGCCGGAGCACATGCGCGCACTCGAGGCACATGGCATCGCGCCGATCGATCTGGTCGCCGTGAACCTCTATCCCTTCCGCGAAGCCGCCGCCCGCCCGGCCGCGGTCGCGGAAGACGTCATCGAACAGATCGACATCGGCGGGCCATCCATGGTTCGCTCGGCCGCGAAGAACTTCCAGTCCGTGACCGTCGTCGTGGACCCGGACGATTACGTGCGCGTGCTCGCCGGCATCGCCGCGCAGGACGACGACCTCGACCTCCGGCGTCTGCTCGCCGGCAAAGCGTTCGCGCACACGGCGGCCTACGATGCCGCCATCGCGGGATGGTTCGCGAACGGCGACGGGGAGCGCTTCCCGGCACACGCCACCCTCGCCTTCGAGCGTGCGCAGGCACTCCGGTACGGCGAGAACCCCGATCAGCAGGCAGCCTTCTACGTGGAGCGCGCCGGCGCCGGGCTGGCGGCGCTCGTGCAGCGCGGCGGGAAGGAGTTGTCCTTCAACAACCTGCTCGACCTCGAGGGCGCACTCAACGCAGCCGATCTCTTCGGCGAACAGCCGTGCTGCGCGATCATCAAGCACACCACGCCGTGCGGACTCGCCGTGGGCGCCAGCGCGCTCGAGGCCTATCGCAAGGCGCTCTCGTGCGATCCGGTATCCGCCTTCGGGTCGGTCATCGCGTTCAACGTGCCGGTGGATGCCACCGCCGCCGACGCGATCTCCGGCTTGTTCGTCGAGTGCATCGTGGCGCCCGAATTCTCAGACGACGCCGTGGAGGTGCTGGGGCGGAAGCGGAACCTCCGCGTCCTCGAGGGCCGCGCGGTCTGGCCGGCGAGCGCGCCGGACTACAAACGCGTCCGAGGCGGGCTCCTCATTCAGGAGCGCCCGACCCTCCCGAACGCGGATAGCTGGCAGACGGTAACGACGCGGGCGCCGACGAGCGCCGAGCGGGATGACCTTGCGTTCGCGTGGCGGGCGGTCGCCAGCGTCAAGTCGAACGCCATCGTCCTCGCCCGAGCCGGTGCGACGATCGGCATTGGCGCCGGGCAGATGTCGCGCGTCGACGCCTCCTTTCTCGCCGTCCACAAGGCGCGTGGTGCTGGGCACGAGACCGCCGGCGCCGTCCTCGGCTCCGACGCTTTCTTCCCGTTCCGCGACGGCGTGGATCACGCGGCCGAGGCAGGCATCACGGCGATCGTGCAACCCGGCGGCTCCGTACGCGACGATGAAGTGATCGGCGCCGCCGACGAGCGCGGGATCGCGATGGTGTTCACCGGACGCCGGCAGTTCCGGCACTGAGCGGCGGCGCACTTCCTCGGCGCCGGCATTGGTGGCCGGCCGCGCACGCGTTCATATTTCGCCGCCAGCCCCGCCCATGTGGGCGGGGCATCTGTTATCCGCCCCGCGCCGGTCCTCAATGCCACCCTCGTCAACCGCCGAGCTCGACTACCGTCCGTCGTATCTGGCGGCCGGAATCACCGCCGCGGCGATCTTCGCGCTCTATCTGGTCACCCTCGCGCCGACTACGGCGATGTGGGACACCAGTGAATACATCGCCTCCGCCTACGTGCTCGGGAACCCGCACCCACCGGGCAATCCGCTCTTCGTGCTGATCGGCCGCGTGTTCTCGCTCCTCCCCATTCCGGGCGCCAGCGTCGCCGTGCGCATCAACATTCTCGCCGCGGTGACGAGCGCCGCGTCGGCCGGATTCTGGTTCCTCATCACCGAGCGCGTACTCGTCGGCTGGCTAGCCGAGCGGTGGCAGCGGGTTGCGGGTGGCGTGCTCGCGGCGGTCATCGGCGCGACGGCGTTCACCGTATGGAATCAGAGCGTGGTGAACGAGAAGGTGTACACGCTGTCGTTATTCGGCCTCGCGGTCATCTCGTGGCTCACTGTGCGCTGGTCCGACGATCCCGACGGCCCGATCGCCGATCGGGTTCTCGTCCTCATCGCGTATCTGCTCGGCCTGGGCTACGCGAACCACATGATGGGATTTCTGGCCGGGCCCGCCGTCGCCGTCGCGGTCATCATCCGGCGCCCCCGGACGCTGCTCCGCTGGCAGCTCCTGCTCGTGCTGGCGGCGGCCGTCGTCGCCGGCATGACCGTCTTCGCGTTCCAGCCTATCCGCGCCGGCCACTACCCGCCCATCAACGAGGGTGAGCCCACCACGCTCGACGCCTTCCTGTACAACTTCAATCGCGGGCAGTACGGGAAACCGTCCGTCCTGGATCGCCAGGCACCGTTCCTCGAAGGGCAGCTGGGGATGTACTGGCTCTACTTCCGCTGGCAATGGCTGCGAGACATGCGCGGTGTCGCCGCCTCATGGCAGTCGGCGCTCGCGAGCATCTTCATGCTCCTCGGGCTGCTCGGCGGATACGTTCACTGGAAGCGGGATCGCCGGTCGTTCTGGTACTTCGGCACCTTCATGTTCTCGCTCACGCTGCTCCTCATCTATTACCTCAACTTCAAGCTCGGTCACTCGCAGTGTCTCGCCATGTCCGAGGCGAGCGATGCCGCGTGCGAGGTGCGCGACCGGGATTACTTCTTCATCGTGAGCTTCTCCGCCTGGGGCGTATGGGCCGCGCTGGGCCTGGTCTGGGTGTGGGAGTCGCTCGCCGCGGTGATCGGCTCGGAGCCGGTGCGGGTGGGCCGGGAGACAGTCGCACTCCCCAAGCGGCGGAGCTGGCTGGCGGCATCGCCCGTACTCGCGCTCGCGCTGATCCCGTTGTTCGGCAACTGGCACGCGGCTTCGCGCGCCGGCGAGACCGAGACGCGGGACTTCGCGCACGACATGCTCAACTCGATCGAGCCATACGGTGTGCTGGTCACGGTCGGCGACAACGACACATTCCCGCTCTGGTACGCGCAGGAAGTGGAGGGGCTCCGGAAGGACGTCGTCGTCCTCTGCACGTCGCTGCTCAATACGGATTGGTACGTGCGTCAGATGCTGCGGCGCCCGATCTTTTCCTACGACGAGGCGGCCGGGCCCGCGCTGTACCGTGGCAAGCGGTGGGTGAAGCCGAGTGGGCCACCACTCAAGATGTCGTTGGCCGAAGCGGACCTGATCCCGGGGATCGTCGAGCTGCGCGAGCCGCAGATCTTCCGCAAGGAGACGCCAGCCGGCACGATCAACGCCACGATCCAACCCGGGTATCTGGAGCGCGCCGATCAGGTCGTCCTGCGCATCATCCTCGACGCGTTCCCGGAGCGCCCCGTCTACATCAGCCGCACCTCGGGGGGCTACGGCGAGCGGCTCGGACTCGGCGATTACCTGATGGCCCAGGGCCTCGCGCGCAAACTGCTCGCAGCGCCTCCCGTCGCCGGCAAGGACACGCTCCAGGTCTCGCGCGAGGGGTGGTTCGACCTCGCCACCTCGCGCACACTGTGGAACGACGTCTTCCTCGGTGCCAAGGCGCTCGAGCGTCAGGGCGACTGGGTGGACAAAGCCTCCGTCGGCATTCCGCTGCTTTACGTGACCACGGCGGTGAGCCTGAGCGAAGCCGAGCAACGCTCCGGCCGCGCGGCGGCGTCCGCGGAGCTGATGCGGCGAGCTGAGGCAATGGCCAAGGCCGTAGGGCTGCAGTAGGGCGCGCGGAGCCGTTACCCTGATGCGGTGGCGGCCCCGCAGTCCTTCATGGCGTCGAGCCTGGAGCTGCTCGCTCGTCAGCGCGGCACCCGAATCACCTGGTACTGCACCTCCGGTCCGGGCGGAACGTCGAAGCGCGCGTTCACCACGTAGAGCGAGCCCCCGAACGCCGCGATGGTGGATGGGAACCGGAGGCGCGGGTCGGTGATAACCTGCTCGATCACGCCGCTGGTGAAGTGCGCGCTCAGGCGCACCACGGCGACCTGATTGAATTCGCCCTGGACCACGTACAGCGTGTGGCCGATGAGCAGGATCCCGTCCCCGGACGGCACCGCCGCACCGCCAAGGTCGATCTCGGTGGCCTGTCCGGTCCGCGCGTCAACCAGGTAGAGCTTGCCGGTGGTCGTGTTCACGACGATGAGCTGCTTCTCGTTCGGCGTCGCAGCGATCCCGTTCGCGTTTCCAGCGACGAACGCGTCGGGGACGAACTCGAAGTCGCCCGTCAGCGGGATCGCCTGAACCGCGCCGGCAGCCGGGAGCGCGCGGTGCTTCCCCAGCGGAATGCGGTAGATGAAGGGCCGGAAGGAGTCGGTGAAGTACGCCGCGTCCTTGAGCACGACGACATCGTTGACGAGCGTCGGCCCGGCATTCGGATCCGCCAGTTGGTATACGGCGAGTGTCGCGCCCGTCACTGCGTCGTAAACGTACGCCTGGCCCGTCGTGCCGCCGGCGACGAAGAGGCGGTCGCTCCGTCCATCGTACTTGAGCCCGACCTCCTCCCGACCGGGCTGCGCCGGGACGAGCAGGCTACCGGTGCCGGTGCGGGCGTCGCCGCGGAAGATCGCTCCGGTAGACAGGGACCCTACGTAGAAGGTGGTACCCCGGCCGAAATCGATCCCCTCGGGCCAGAAGCCGTCCGGCAGCGCGATGACGTCGGGAAATCCACGGGCGCGGGCCGCCATCGGCTCGGTAGCCGACGGGGGCG
Source organism: Gemmatimonadaceae bacterium (assembly GCA_037720885.1). GTDB lineage: Bacteria > Gemmatimonadota > Gemmatimonadetes > Gemmatimonadales > Gemmatimonadaceae > JACMME01. The sequence continues at coordinate 6,005 of JBBJNN010000172.1, forward strand.
CGATGGGGGCGTCGGCGGCGCACCCGGCGAGGGCGAGGGTCAGCAAGACTGTCGGAGCTCTGAGAGCGCGCATTGGGATCTCCGGAACGGGGTGACCTGGAAGCGTGCGTACGAGGGCGACGCCCTCCGCATTGCCTGCTCGGCGAGACAGCCCTAAGTTCGACCGTCGGGCCACTTCACCTCGCCGGCGTAGACGCGCAGAACTCGCGCGAACCCCGACATACCCTACCGGCCCCGCTCCGGCGAGTGTGCGGCCGGCCGGCCCGGAGGCCGTGGACGCCACATGGGGGGGAACATGGCAGTGGCCGCGGAGCAGCACGCGATCACCGAGGCGCTCGGCGAGTTGCGGAACGGAGTGCCGGGCGCGCTCGACCGCCTCATCCCCCTCGTGTACGCAGACCTCTCGCGCATCGCGCACCGGCAGCTGAGCCTCGAACCTACCGGCCATACCCTCTCCACGACGGCGCTCGTCCACGAGGCGTACCTCCGGCTTGTGGATCAGACACACGCCCAGTGGGCCCATCGCGCGCAGTTTTTCGCTGTAGCCGCACACGTGATGCGACGCGTGCTCGTGGATCATGCCCGGCGTCATCGGGCCGCACGGCGCGGCGGCGCGCACCCGCGCGCGGTATCCCTCGAGGCGCTCGAGTCGGCCGACGCTGGGAGCCTCGCCGTTGACGACCGCGCCGACGTCCTTCTGGCCGTGGACGAGGCGATCGAGCGGCTCGCCGTGCTCGACGCGCGGCAGGCGCGCGTCGTCGAGTGCCGGTTCTTCGGGGGGCTGACGGCCACGGAGACGGCGGAGGCACTCGGCGTCACGACACGCACGGTGGAGCGTGACTGGGTCAAGGCGCGCGGGTGGCTGTACCAGGAGCTGCGAGATGACGCCTCCTGAGCAGCCACCGGACACGACCCGCCCCGCGACGACGCCCACGCCGGGATCGGCGTTCCCGAGCGAGCGGTGGCGGAGCATCCAGCGCGTGGTCGACGGCGCGCTCGACCTCCCGCCCGCGGCGCGCGGGGCATACCTCGACGAGGCGTGCGGCGCGGACGCGGCGCTGCGCGAGCACGCTACGCGGCTGGTTGACGCCTGCGAACGGGCGGCCCG
>JBBJNN010000173.1:0-7053 GCA_037720885.1 Gemmatimonadaceae bacterium
CGATGCCCGGCGCGCCGCGCGTGAGCTGCACCGCCCGCCGCTCGATCCCCACGACGTCTACCCGAAACGGCGATCCCGCCTCCGCGGGCGCCGCGTTGGCGCCGCCCGCCGCGCTATCGGCGCGCTCGGCGCCTGGCGCTCCGCCAGGCGCACCACCGCCGCCCGGGGCGCCACCACCACCCGCGCGGCCGCCGCCACCCGCCCGCGCCGCTACGCGCCGCATGCGCTCGCGCACGAGCGGGTCGTTCGGGTCTTCCGTGAGACGCGCGAGCGCGACGGAGAAGAGCTGGTTCGTGGCGCCGTCGCGGTTCGAGATGAAGACGAGCGTCTTCCCATCGGGCGTCAGCATGCCGTTCGTCTCGTTGAACGGGCTCGCTGTGGCGTTGTATTCTTTCTTCCCGCGGATGTCGTAGACGTAGATCTCCGCGTTCTGATCGTCATCGCGGCGGCTGTAGACGAGCCAGCTCCCGTCCGCGGCGTACTGAGACACGCTGAAGCCACCGGCCGCGTTGAAGGCGATCTCCCGCGTCTCGCCGCCCGCGGCGTCCACCTCGAAGATCCGGTTGTTCGCCGTGAAGGCGAGCTTGGCCGAGTTGGGCGCCCACGTCAGGTCGCCCTTCTCGGAGGCGTGCTTCGACAGCCGGCGCCGCTGCGCGGTGGCCATGTCGTACACCCACACTTCCTGATCCCCGCTCTCGTCCGAGATGTAGGCGATCTTGCGTCCGTCGGGCGAGTACACCTCGCCGCGCTCGCGCCAGGGCGAGTTCGTCACCTGCATGCGCTCGCCGATGCCCTGCTCCGTCGGCACGACCATGATCTCACCATGGAAGTCCACCGCGAGATGCTCCCCGCTCGGCGACACCGAGAATCCATCCGCGCGATTGTCGGCGGTGAGTACATCCATGTCCGTGTCCTTGGGGTCGAACGCCATCGCGAGCGAGAGCTTGCGCGGCGTACCGCCCGGCACGTCCACCGTCCAGAGGTCGAAGTCGTTCTGGTAGATGATCTTCTTGCCGTCGGGCGAGATGGCCGGGAAGAAGACGCCGCCCGTCTTGTGCTGCGTCACCTGCTGCGCGGCGCCGCCCTTTGGCGCGGTACGCCAGAGGTTGAACGTGCCGTCGCGCTCCGAGGCGTAATAGATCATCCCGTCCGCGCCCCACATCGGGAACACCTCGTTCACGTGCTCGCGGTACTGCTTGGGGTCGGTGTCGGTGATCTCGGTGATCTCGCCGCTCTTGAGGTCCGCCACCGAGATGTTCGCGCTCGCGTTGCCGCGGTACTCCTTGCGCCACGTGGACGGCAGGTTGCGGTTGAACGCGATCATCGAGGCGTCCTGCTTCAGCATCCCGGCGCGCGCGAAGGCCATCGCCATCGGCGTGGGTGGGGAGCCGTCGAGCGCGAGGCGATAGAGCGGCGAGCCCCATGCGTTGGCGCCGAGGGAGCTGGAGATGATGATCTCCTTCCCGTCGGGGGCCCAGTAGAGCGCCTGGTCATCGCCGGAGTTGTACGTGAGCTGCTTGGGCTCGCCGCCGGTCACCGGGACGACGAAGACATCGTTGTTGCCGGTGCGGTTGCTCGTGAACGCGATCGTCTTTCCATCCGGCGAGAAGCGCGGCGAGATATCGCGGCCAATGTGGATGGTGAGCCGGCGCGGGTTCCCGCCGTCGGTGTCGGCCAGCCAGATGTCATCCTGATACGTGAAGGCGATCGTCCCGTCGTTCGCGATGTGCGCGAGACGCGCGAACTTGACCGGCTCCGGCTTCTGGGCGGCGCCCGCGACGGGGCGCGCGAGGGACCCGGCGACGAGCAACCCGGCGAGCAGCGCGGTGGCGAGCGCGGGAGCGGAGACCGCGCGCGATGCGGCGGGCCGCCTGGGGGCGTGGAGCGTGTATCTCATGGGCACTCACAGAGTGGGCCGAAGACCGGCCGTCGCGCGGCCGGCGGTACGAGGGGTCGCCCATTCTACGCACGGCGACCCCCAGCCGCTGCCGCGGGCTCGCGCCGCCGACGCCGCGCGCTCGTCATGGCTACCGCCCAGTACGCGTACCGCGCACTACGGCACCCGCCCACTGGCTGCCACGCTGCCCCCGCCGTATCGTGCTGGCCGCACCCATTCCCCATGGAGCCACCGCATGCGCGCACGTGTGTCACTCGCCGCACCGGCCGCACCCATCGCCCGCACGTGTCGCCTCGCGGCCACCGGGTTTGCTCTCGCGCTGAGCGTCGCCGCTGGCGCGTGTAGCCGGGGCGCCGACTCAGGCGGCGCCGACGCCGCGGCCGCCGCCGATCTCGTCCTGGTCGGCGGCCGGATCGTCACGGTCGACTCGGCGCGTCCCGAGGCGCAGGCCGTCGCGATCCGCGGCGACCGCATTGTCGCCGTGGGGAGCGACGCCGACGTCCGGCGCCTCGCGGGGAAGGCGACGCAGGTGATCGAGCTGGGCGGGCGCCTCGCCATCCCGGGGTTCATCGAGGGGCACGGCCACTTCACCGGACTGGGCGACTCGAAGACGATCCTCGACCTCACCACCGCGCGCACCTGGGACGACATCGTGGCGATGGTGGGCGAGGCGGCCGCCAAAGCGCAGCCCGGCGAATGGATTCGCGGGCGCGGGTGGCACCAGGAGAAGTGGGACCGCGTGCCGCAGCCGAGCGTGGAGGGCGTGCCACTGCACGCGTCGCTCGACCGGGTGAGCCCGAACAACCCGGTCACACTCGGCCACGCGAGCGGACACGCCTCCTTCGTCAACGCGCGCGCGCTCGAGCTGGCTGGCATCACCCGCCGCACGGCGAACCCCGCGGGCGGCGAGATCGTGAAGGACGCGCGGGGCGAGCCGACGGGCCTCATGCGCGAGACTGCGCAACGTCTCGTCTCCGCCGCCCGCGACCGCGCGCCGAAGATTACCTCCGACGAGCAGGATGACGCCGACTTCCGCCGGATCGTCGGGCTCGCCGGGGAGGAGGCGATCACGCACGGCGTCACGACCTTTCACGATGCGGGGGCCAGCTTCGCGACGATCGACCGGCTCAAGGCGATGGCCGACAGGGGCGAGCTCCCGGTGCGTCTCTACGTGATGGTGCGCCGCGAATCGCACGACGAGATGGAGGCGAAGCTCGACGCGTATCGCCTCATCGGCTACGGGAACGACTTTCTCACCGTCCGCTCCATCAAGCGCCAGATCGACGGCGCGCTCGGGCCGCACGGTGCGTGGCTGCTCGCGCCCTACGCGGACCTGCCGTCGAGCAGCGGGCTGATGCTGGAGAAGCCGGAGGACATCGCGCGCACCGCGGACATCGCCATCCGGCACGGCTTCCAGGTGAACACCCACGCGATCGGCGACCGCGCGAACAAGGAGACCCTCGACATCTACGAGCGCACGTTCGCCGCGCATCCGGACAAGACGGATCTCCGGTGGCGCGTCGAGCACGCGCAGCACCTGACGCCGAGCGATGTGCCGCGCTTCAAGCGGCTCGGCGTGATCGCGTCGATGCAGGCGAATCACGCGACGTCTGACGGCCCATGGGTGCTCAAGCGCCTCGGTCCCGAGCGCGCGCGGAGCGGCGCGTACCTCTGGCGCTCGCTCCTCGACGCTGGCGTCGTGGTGACGAACGGCACCGATGTCCCGGTCGAGAAGATCGACCCGATCGCCGTCTTCTATTCGTCGGTGACGCGGAAGACGCTCGACGGGACGCCCTTCTTTCCCGAGCAACGGATGACGCGCCAGGAGGCGCTCTACTCCTACACGATGGCGAACGCCTACGCGGCGTTCGAGGAGGCGAGCAAGGGATCCGTGACGCCCGGGAAGCTGGCCGACATCGTGATCCTCTCGAAGGACATCATGCGTGTGCCCGAGGATGAGATCCCGACCGCCCGGGTGGACGTGACGATCCTCGGCGGGAAGGTCCGCTACCGGCGCGAAGCACCGTAGGGGACCAGCTGCCGGGCTTCGAGGTCGGCGCGGTCCCGGTCGAGTACGCCCTGCGCCTGCGCCGCCTCGACTGGCTTCGAGAAGAGGTAGCCCTGGAGGAACTCACACTCGAGGGCCCACAGCTGCGCGCGCTGCTCCGACGTCTCGACGCCCTCCGCGATCACGCCGATGCGGAGGTTGCGAGCGAGGGTCATGATGGTGCGCACGATCTCCAGGCATTCCTGATCGTCCCCCATCTTCCGCACGAACGACTGGTCGATCTTCAGCGCGTCGATCGGGAAGCGATGCAGGTAGCTGAGCGATGAGTAGCCCGTGCCGAAGTCGTCCAGGTGGAGCTGGACGCCCAGTGCCCGGAGCTGTCGCAACGTCAGGATAGCCGCCTCGGCGTTGTCCATGAGCACGCTCTCCGTGATCTCCAGCTTCAGGTGCTCCGGGGCCAGGCCCGTGTCCGCCAGGATGGCGCGGATCTCCTGCACCAGCGTCGGCTGCACGAACTGCCGCGCGGAGACGTTCACGCTGATCGAGAGGTCGGCGTGAGCCGGGGAGTGCAGCTGCCAGGCGCGCGCCTGGCGGCACGCTTCACGGAGTACCCACTGACCGATCGGCAGCATGAGGCCGGTCTCCTCGGCCAGCGGGATGAAGGTATCCGGTGAGAACAGTCCGCGTTCGGGGTGGTGCCAGCGGATCAGCGCCTCGAAGCCCGCGATCCGCCCGAGCGAGAGCGACATGATCGGTTGGTAGTGGAGCACGAACTCCTCCCGCTCGATCGCCCGCCGCAGGTCCGTCTCCATCTGCATCAGGAGCATCGCGCGGGCGTGCATCGCGCTGTCGAACACCTGGTAGCGGCCCTTCCCGTTCGCCTTGGCCCGGTACATCGCCAGGTCGGCGTCGCGGAGGACTTCTTCTGGCTGGCTGTAGCCGCTGGTGCTGATGGCGATGCCGATGCTGACGCTCGTGAACACCTCGTGGCCGCTCAGCGTGAAGGAGACAGCCATCTCCTTCAGGATTCGATCGGCGAGGTGGGTCGCATCGCTGACATCCTTGAGATCGTCGACGAAGACCGTGAACTCATCCCCGCCCAGCCGGCTGAGCGAGTCGCTGGTTCGGATGCAGCACTCGAGCCGCCGTGCGATGGCAACGAGCAGTTGGTCTCCGACCATGTGCCCGAGGCTGTCGTTGATCACCTTGAAGCGATCGAAGTCCAGGAAGAGGACGGCGAACCGGTAGTTGGGCTGGCGCTGTGCGCGGCTGATGGCGCGGAAGACGATGTCGGTGAAGAGCGCGCGGTTCGGCAGCCCGGTGAGCGCATCATGGACCGCATTATCGAGGATGCGCTGGGTCGCGATCTTCCGGTCAGTGATGTCCGTCTGCGACCCGGCGATTCGGTTCGCCCTCCCGGACTCGTCCCGGACGACGAGCGCCCGGGTAAGCATCCAGCGATACTCCCCGTCGCCATGCAGGACGCGATGCTCGCTCTCGAAGTGCGGGGTGCGCCCGGCGAGGTGCGCATCCAGCTCCGCCCGAACACGCTGCGCGTCGTTCGGGTGGACCCGGCCGAGCCACTCGTCCGGCTCGGTGCCGACCGCGGCTTCGTCGTACCCCAACATGGATTTCCACCGGGTCGAGAAATAGACGAGACCGCTCCTGAGGTCCCAGTCCCAGAGCCCGTCGTTGGCGCCGCGGGCCGCGAGCATGTACCGCTCCTCGCTCTCCCGCAGCGCTTCCTCCGAGCGCCGGAGATCGTCGGACATCGCGGTGAGCTCCCGGGCGCGCGCCTCGGCGCTGCGCCGTCGGCTCCAGAAGTAGATCGCGAGGCTCACGGCGTAGAGGCCGAGCGCAAGGAAGGCCATCTCGCGATAGGGCGCGCCGGAAGTCCGGGAGTTCGACGCGGCGCTTGTGCTTGCACTCGTGGCCGAGCTCGTGCTTGCGCTCGTACCGGAGTTCATGCCGGAGCGGGCGCCAAAGCGGATATCGGCGGCGTCGCGCGGGGCGACGGAGAGGCCCGCACCGGGAGCCGAACCCGCCGCGCCGTCCCGGTGGCGAGCGGCGATGCCGACGACGGTAACCTCGCCGCCCTTGCGCAACCGCGCCGCGAGGCCCGCGTTGGCGAAGACGGCAGCGGGGAGCAGCACCGCGGCTTCGCCAGATCGGTCGCGCACGAGGAGTCGTGGGTTCGCCGGCTGGAAGCCCGTCGGGAGCACGAGCGTTCCGCTGACCCGCACCACCTGCTCCGCGTAACGATCGTCGCGAAGGTCGCCGACGAGCAGGTCTCGCGGCTGCGGCAGCGAGTCGGTCCCCACGCGAGCGACGTCTTTGGGGACGAGCTCCGCGCCGCCGGCGCTCGCGCGGATTCGCCCGACGACGCGGACGCGGTCACCGCGTTGGAGGCTGCTCCGGATGATCGTCGCATCGGGCGGGACGATCGCGACCGCCCCTGAGCTGTCCTGAATCGAGAACGGGCGCGCAGCGCTCGGCCCGGCTCCGGGATCGGATGTGATCGTACCGGTCACGGTAACCTCCGCGCAGTCCTGCGGGCGCTTGAGGTCGCATGCCTGGAGTGACTGCATGATGGATGCGGACCGCGCGCGTTGCGCGGAGACGTCGTTGGCGCCGGCGAGGAAAGTGGATGCGCCAAGGAGCGCCGCGAGGACGGCGATTCGACCAGCCTGGCGACGGGTCATCGATGCGTGCGGGGTTGGGATCTGCATGGGGGAATCTCGCCATACAGACTGCCGAGCCTGGCGCGAGTAACCGCGCGCCAACGACGATGCGCAGGCATGACGCGTGACTCTCGGCGCCAACGTCCGCAACCCGCGCGAGGGCACAGTCGCCACGCACTGAGCTCGGTGGACTGACGTCCAAGGCTACGCAGCAGATGGCGACCGGGTGTGCCCCTTGCTGCATAGCGCAGAGATTTCGGTGCAGCCTCCGGCCGCATCGTTTCGTGTCGAGATGGTCCCGCGCTTCGTCCGGTTTCCCGTTCAGGCCGGCGCCGCGATTCCTCCCTCGCGAGCAGTGCCGAGCCCGGCGCGCATGCGCCGAGCACTGCTCGATTGCGGCTACCCTTCCCGCCTGTTGGAGGAATCGCGATGAACCGGCATCAACGGCCTCAGCTGTCCGGGGTGCA
>JBBJNN010000068.1:0-8655 GCA_037720885.1 Gemmatimonadaceae bacterium
CTGCCGCTTGCTGGGGGGCGGGCTCCGTCTCGTCTACGTCCACCGGGCGGTCGGGCACCGGCAGTCCGGCGGGACACTCCGTGAAGCGACCGCCGCGGTGGAAGGGCTCGGGGTGTCGGACGTCACGCTGTACCGCCGGTGCCCGAGCGCGCTTCCCTACATGCAGCTCGGAGCGTTCAACACGGGAACTCCGAGGGAGCGCGTGCTCCTGCGCACGTTGCTGGGCACCGGATCTCTCTCCCGCCTGGCCTCGCGGACCGCGCGCGCGGCGGCACGGCGGCCCCGGGCCCGGCGGTGGCATCGTCTGCTCTATGACTGCAGCTACTGGCGTGGCGTCCGGCGAGCCGTACCGAACCACGATACCTGGCAGCGGCTCACGCGCGGACCAACGATTCTGATGTACCACGCGTGCGGCCACCCGGGCGAGCGGGCGAGTCGCTACCTCATTCCGGGGGGGCGCTTCAGGCGGCAGATGCAGTGGCTCAAGTGGCGGCGGTATCACGTCCTCGGTCTCGACGAGTTCCTGGGCTACCACTCCGAGCACCGTCTGCCGCCGGCACGGTCGGTCGTGATCACGTTCGACGACGGCTACGCCGACAATCGCGCGATCGCCTACCCGATTCTCCGGCGCCACGGCTTCCCGGCAACCATCTTCGTCGTCAGTGGAGCGGCAGGGTCCACCAACCAGTGGGACCGGGAGGGGGAGCTCGCCGGGCGGCCGCTGTCGCCGTGGTCCGAGCTCGCGGAGATGAGGCGGGAGGGTACGATTCGGATCGGGGCCCACACGGGGAGTCACGTCGCGCTCCCCACAGTCGGGGCGGAGCGACTCCGGGAGGAAGTGGAAGGATCCCGCGGGGAGCTGGAACGCAACCTCGGAGTACCGGTTCTCACGTTCGCCTACCCCTATGGAGAGCACGACGCGGATAGTCGCGAGGCGGTGGAGCGGGCGGGGTACCGCGGGGCGTGCTGTAGCCACTCGGGCGTGAATGATCCCACGACGAATCCCTATCTCCTGCGGCGGGCCGAGGTCACGGGCTCCTGCTCCCTGTTGAGGTTCGCGCTGGCGCTCGAGTTCGGGGCGACGCGATTCCGGGTCCGCCCCGCGACCGGGCCGAGCCGGTATGCGCACACCGCGCACACCGCGCACACCGCGCACACCGCGGCGCCGGCGTCCGGCCCACGACCGAATGCGAGGAACGATGGGTCGCCGCCTGTCATGGCTCCCTGAGGATGGCCGCCTGCGGCAGCGGCTCAGGCGACTGCTTCGCCCCGCCGTGCTCGGGTCGCTGCGCCGTACCACGCCGCTCGGCGACCACTGGGGGTACGATCGCGGCACGCCGGTAGACCGCTACTACGTCGAGCGCTTCCTGGACGAACACCGGCGCGACATCCGCGGCCGCGTGCTCGAGGTCAAGGACGGTGAGTACACCGAGCTGTACGGGACCGGGGTAGAGCGGCGGGACGTGCTCGACATCGACGCGGCGAACCCACACGCTACGATCATCGCGGACCTGGCCGCGGCGCATTCGATCCCGTCCGACCACTTCGACTGCTTCATCCTCACGCAGACGCTCCAGCTGATCTACGACACGCGCGCCGCGCTCACCCACGCCCACCGCATTCTTCGGCCCGGCGGCGTGCTCCTCATGACCGTACCGTCACTCAGCCCACTCGCGTACGACCCCGCGGTGCAGAGCGACTACTGGCGGTTCACGGCCGCCTCCTGCTCGGCCCTCGTCGGCGAGGTCTTCGGCGCCGAGCACACGGCCGTCCGGTCGTACGGGAACGTGCTGACGGCGATCGCCTTCCTCAGCGGCATGGCGCACGAGGAGCTGACGCCGCGGGAGCTCGACACGAGCGACAAGCGCTTTCCGCTCCTCATCACGGTGCATGCCGTCAAGCGGTGAGCTCCGGACCGCGTCCGGCGCACGCCTAGTTCGCGATGTCGCCGAGGTAGCCGCGCTCCCCGAGGCGCTCCCGCCGACGTCGCTCATCATCTGCTCGCGGAACCGGCCGGCGCTGCTCGCCGATACCGTCGAATCAATCCTGCAGGGCGACGAGGTTCCGACCGAGCTGATCATCATCGATCAGAGTGACGTGCCGCGGGACGTCCCTGCCGCGTGGCGCACAAGCGGTCCGTGCGAGATCCGCCACGTTCCCTCCCGCTCGGCCGGTCTGGGCCGCGCCAGGAACGAGGGGATCGCCCAAGCGCGGCACGACGTGCTGGCCTTCACGGACGACGACATGTATGCGGCCCCTGGATGGTTCGGCGCCCTGATCCGGGCGATGGTCGAGGCGGGGCCGCGCTCCGCGGTCACGGGACGGGTGTTGCCGGGCGCGGAGGAGGTGCCCGGAGGCTTCGTTCCTGCGCTCGTGACCAGTGATGCCCCCGCCACGTATGAGGGACGAATCGACGTGGACGTCCTGGCCGGAGGGAATATGGCCGTCCGTCGTTCCCTCATTGACATGGTAGGAGGCTTCGACGATCGCCTCGGCGCCGGTTCTCGCTTTCCCGCGGCGGAGGATAACGATCTCGGGTTCCGCCTGCTCGAGGTGGGGGCCAGGATCGTCTACGTTCCGCAGGCGGTGCTCTACCATCGCGCGTGGCGGGCGGCGCGCGCTTACCTCCCGATGCGCTGGAGCTACGGGCGCGGGAAGGGTGGGTATTACGCCAAGCACCTGAGCTTCCGCGACCGGCACATGCTGCGGCGGGCGGTTCGGGATGTCGCGCACCGCGTCGTCCGGATGCCCCGCCACCTCCTGCGGAACCGTCGCCAGGCGCTGGGAGACGCGGTGTACATCCTCGGGATCCTGTCCGGGGTCACGCGCTGGCTCGCCACCGGGAAACAGGGCAGGTGAGGCAGGTGAGGCAGGTGAGGCAGGTGAGGCAGGTGAGGCAGCTGAGCTGGGTGCGTCGCCGGCGGGCGTCGGCCGCGCGCCCGCGGCTACGACTCGGCGCCTACGGCCGCCGGCGGTGGCGGAGGGCTCCGAGGTAACGGCGCGCCAGCCACACCCCGTGGCGGGGGACGAAGCGCGCCGCCGCTTTCGCGGTCGCCCAGGGGTCCAGCGCCGCGGCGCGGCGGAACCGATCGAGCGATTCGCCGTACCGCCGGTCGGACGCGTACGCGATGCCTCGGTCCAGGTAGAGCTCGGCCTCGGCCTGGCGCTCCAGCTCGGTCCCGCGCTGCTCCGGGTGGCGATCGAAGTAGCATGTCATGATCCGGCGCCACTCGTCCTCGCCTTCGGCGATGGTGGCGGTCCCCATCAGCGACGCCGCGTGCCGGCGGTAGTACGTCACCACATCGCGCTCCCCGCGGACGCGCGCGTGATCGAGCGCGCGCAGCACGTAGTCCCAGTCGGCGCTGAGGCGGAACGACGGGTCCCATGCGCCGACCGCGTCCGTCACCCGCCGCGGGAAGAGGAGCGAGGGCAGCCGCACGTGGAAGCGCCCGAGCAGGCAGTCGTGCGTGATCGTTCCCTGGAGCGAAGACACCATGGTCCACGTGGGCCGGAGCGCGTCATCGCAGAGGAGTGTCGCCCCATAGCTGATGACGTGGTCGTCGCCGCCCATCACGCGTACCAGGAGGGCCGTGCTGTCCGGCTCGCACACGTCATCGTAGTCCACGAAGCGAACCAGATCGCCCCGCGCCACGGCGAGCCCCGCGTTGCGCGCGCCCGCGGCCCCGCCGTGCTCGGCGCGGACCAGTCGCATCCGGTCGTCCTCGATGCCGGCCAGGAGCGGGGCGACCGGCTCGGGGCATCCGTCGTCCACGACGATGAGCTCGAGCCGGCAGTCGCGCTGCTCGAGGACACTGCGCACCGCGGCGAGCAGCCACTCTCCCCGCGGGCGCCAGACCGGCATGATGAAGCTCACCAGGCCAGCCGAGCGGGGTGCGATCACGCTGTGTGCTGGGGAAGCTGGCTGGAAGTCCCCGAGACGCGCTGCAGCGCACGCTGAGCGCGCTGATGCAGGCTCCACAGCACGGGATGCCGGCACGCCCACAGCTCGTACCGGAGTGCCGCCCACACCTCGGCGTCCTGGACCCCCTGCGCAGTCAGATACCTGGCCAACCAATTCAGGTAGGTCACGCGCGCGATGTCGGATTCGCCTGTGCGCTCCCCGACGGCGCAGGATGATTCCGGGTGCTGACGGTACCGGGCCCAGCAATCGTGCGCGACGAACACCGGCGCGGCGAGTATCATCTTCGCGTACAAGACCTGGTCTTCGTAGAGGTTGCTGGCCCCATCCTCGAACCCGCCAACGCGCTCCAGCACCGTCCGGCGCGCGAGAATGCTGCAGGGGCACGGCACGCTCGCCTTCCCCATCAAGAAGAGCGGAAGGAGGGCTGGGGGGGGCATCAGGCTGTTCGGCGGGACCCGGAGCTTCGGCATGTAGTCGCGCTCTTTATCCTCCGGCCTCCCCGTCCAGCTGCTCCAATAGAGGGAGTTTCCGTAGAGCATACCCGCCTCGCGATGCGAATCGAGGATCGAGACCTGCTCCTCCAGCTTGTGTGGTAGCCACACATCGTCGGCGTCGAGCAACGCGAAGTATTCACCCCGGGTGTGGCGCAGCCCGAGATTCCGGGATGCGCTGATGCCACGGTTCTGGTGCCGCTCGTGCTCGAGGTAATGGATGCGCCCGGGGTGCCGTGCCACGTATTGCCGAGCGATCCCGGTGCTCTCATCGGTAGAACCGTCGTCCACCAACAGGAGCTCGTAGCTGTCGAACGTCTGCGCGAGGACACTGTCGACCGACTCTTCGATGAACCGTCCGGCATTCAGGAAGGGGATGACGACGGACACTCGCGTATTGGATCTCATCGTTCGCAAGCTACTCGTTGGCCAACCTGACCCGTCCCCGGACCGCCCCTACGAAACCTGAAGGATCTCGACGCGGCACGGGACGAGGCCGTTCGAGATTGGCGTCGCGCCGAACTGATACGATTCGGCCGGAACCACCTCGATCTCGAGCGCCGACTGCGCGTGGTCGAATTCGACATCTCGGGAATCGGCGAGCCACAGGCCGACGACGTAGATGCCCGGGTTCAAGTGCACCGCCGCGATCCGCAGGCGGACCGTCGTGTGTCCCTCCCGCAGGCGCACGGCCTCGCCCCGGGAGATGGTGTCCGCGTTCACGAGCTTGGTTCCGTACTGGTCGTAGATTGTCACGGCCAGGCTTTCGACCGACCTTGGCGAGTCGGACGCGATGACCAGGGAGAACTCGAGCGGTCCACCCGGGTAGGCGTGGGATGCCAGGGCCTCGCTCGAGCTTCCGTATCGGACGGCGACAAAGCGGGCTTCCCCCGTTCCCGTCCCGGTCCTCTGTGCAGCGGACACATCGACCCACACATCGGGCCCCGGCCGCTCCCGGCCGCTCGACAGGTAACGCGAGATGACGCGCATGGGCTCGCCCTCGGCCTCGACGCCGCCGCGCGCGAGCAGCACGCACCGCGAGCACAAGCGTTGGATGGCGTCCATACTGTGACTGACGAACAGGATCGTTCGCCCTTCCCTCGCCACGTCGCCCATCTTGCCGAGGCACTTTCGCTGGAATGACGCGTCACCCACCGCCAGCACCTCGTCGACCAGCAGGATGTCCGGCTCCAGGTGCGCCGCTACGGCGAACGCCAGGCGCAAGTACATGCCGCTCGAGTAGTGCTTTACCGGGGTATCGATGAACCGCTCCACCTCGGCGAACGCAAGAATCTCGTCGAACTTGCGTGCGATCTCGGCACGCTTCATCCCCAGGATCGCCCCATTCAGGAAGAGATTCTCCCGCCCGGTCAATTCCTGATGGAACCCGGTGCCTACCTCCAGTAGCGAGCCAACCCGGCCATGGATCTCCGCGCGCCCCGTGGTCGGCTCCGTCACGCGGGAGAGGATCTTGAGCAGCGTGCTCTTCCCGGCACCGTTGCCGCCGATGACCCCGACGACTTCCCCCCGCTGCACATCGAGGGACACATCCCTGAGCGCCCAGACGCGGTCGGCCAACACCCCGCGCTGGCCGTTGCTTCTCCTGCGAGCTGCGACCGCGCGCATGACCCCGGAGGCACCGCCGGCCAGCGTGTCACGTAGCGTGGGATACCGCGACACGGCGCCGATCCGGTACTCCTTCCCCAGCCCCTCGACACGGATCGCTGTCTCGCTCACCCGCGCCTCACAGACCGTAGGCTCACATGACGTCGGCGAACGTCTTTTCCATCCGCCGGAAGTAGAACGCGCCGCCCACGAGCAGGGCCACCGCGGCGAGCGCTGATACCGCGACCATCGGCCCCGGCGCGGTCTCCGTCCCGAGCAGCGCCCAACGGAATCCCTCGACCACGCCGACCATCGGGTTGAGCGCGTACACCGTGCGCCACGGTTCCGAGAGCAGACTGCTCGGGTAGGCAATGGGGGTGGCGAAGAGCCAGAACTGGGTGAGGAACGGGAGCAGGTACCGAACGTCGCGATACTGGACGTTGAGGGCCGAGAGCCAGAGGCCAACTCCCAACGAGGTGACGAGCGCCAGGAGCAGGAGTAGCGGAATTACCAGCGCGTTCGCGGTCGGGACCACGCCATAAGCGAGCATCATGACGACGAGCACCGCGAAGGCAATGCCGAAGTCGACCACGCCGGACAGGACGGTCGCGATCGGGATCGCCAGCCGCGGGAAGTACACTTTCGTGATCAGGCTCTGGCTGCTGACCACGCTGTTCGACGATTGCGCCAGCCCGTAGGCGAAGAAGGTCCACGGCACCAGCGCCGTGAAGCTGAAGATCGGGTACGGGACGCCGTCGGACGGGATACGGGCCAGCCGGCCGAAGAACAGACTGAATACGACCATCGTCAGGAATGGCTGGATGACGGCCCACGTCGCGCCGAGCGCCGTCTGCTTGTAGCGGACCTTGATATCCCGCCAGATCAGAAAGTAGATCAGCTCGCGGTATTCCCAGAGCTCCCGGAGCCTGAGCGACACCCACCCCGTTGACGGGCGGATGACCGTCACACGCAACGCAGTCTCCGCGGCGCGGGCACGGTCGGCCCCGTCCTCGGGGTTGGCCCGCGTGGCGGCGCCCTCGTCCGGACGCGGCAGGGATGTCGAGTCGGGTGACCGGTCTGCGGATTGTCCCATTCTCCTGGGCAAGGTGGTCATACATCCCGGTGCGACCGCGCAGTGGTCGGCCCCGCGAAGTTATCCGCACCCGCAGACGGTGTGAAGCCGCCTCGCCGTGCCCCGGAGATACGAGGCTCGACTGGACGGGCCACTCCCCAGAGCTACATTGCTGCTCGCACGCACCCTCCGCACGAGCGACGCCCCCGCCACCGCAGCCCCGTGATCGTCACCCAGACGTCGCTCCCCGGAGTGTTGCGGATCGATCCGGTGGTGCACCGCGACCCCCGCGGGTTCTTCCTCGAAAGCTGGCACCACGACCGGTATCGCGAGGCGGGACTGCCCGACCGGTTCGTGCAGGACAACCTGTCCTGCTCCCGTCGCGGCGTGCTCCGCGGTCTCCACTACCAGGAGCCGTACCCGCAGGGACGGCTGATATGGGTAACGCGCGGCGAGGTGTTCGACGTCGCCGTCGACCTCCGCGTCGGGTCACCGACGTTCGGCCGATGGGTTGGCCATACGGTCTCGGCCACGAATGCCCGCCAGATCTTCGTGCCGCCGGGATTCGCACATGGGTTCGTGGTCCTGTCCGCCGTCGCGCTGTTCGCCTATAAGTGTACCGAATACTACCACGCGGAAGCCGAGGCCACGGTGCTGTGGAACGACCCCGACCTCGGCATCGAGTGGCCGGTGGCCGCGCCGCGACTCTCCGACAAGGACGGGGCCGGGGTACGCGTACGCGATCTCCCGCCCGACCGGCTGCCGCGCTTCACGCCCGCGCCGTGATGATGCTCTGCTGGTGCTGTGACGGTGGTATGAAAACGCTCGGATGACGTCGGGCGCACCGCGCCCGACGATCCTCCTCATCGGGGCGAATGGCCAGCTGGGTTGGGAGCTCGCGCGTACACTAGCTCCGCTCGGCCGCGTCGTCGCGCCGACGCGGGCTCAGCTCGACCTCGCGGATGGCACGCGCGTCCGGGCGGCCGTCCGCGACGTTCGGCCGCAGATCGTCGTCAACGCTGCGGCCTACACCGCGGTTGACCAGGCGGAGCGCGAGGCCGCGATGGCCCATGCGGTCAACGGTGTGGCGCCGGGCATCCTGGCCGAGGAGGCGGCGCGGCTGCGGGCGCTGATCGTTCACTACTCTACCGACTACGTCTTCGACGGCACCACGCGAACGCCGTACACCGAGCGGGACGAGCCCAACCCGCTCAACGTCTACGGCGAGACGAAGCTGGCCGGGGAACGCGCGATCGCCGCGACGGGGGCCGCGCACCTCATCTTCCGAACGGCCTGGGTGTATGGGCTCCGCCGGCAGAATTTCCTGCGAAGCATCCTCGGGCTGGCGCACGAACGCACAGAGTTACGGGTCGTAGAGGATCAGGTCGGAGCACCAACGTGGAGCCGGATGATCGCCGAGGGGACGGCACTAGCGCTGGCACACGTTGTTCCCCGCGGCGGAGCCGAGGCCGACGCGCCATGGTCCGGGCTCTACCACCTGACCGCGGCGGGGCAGGCCAGCCGGTTCGAGCTCGCGAAGGCGATCCTCGAGCGCGATCCGCGTC
>JBBJNN010000068.1:8665-30779 GCA_037720885.1 Gemmatimonadaceae bacterium
GAGCAGAGATGCCGCTCCGTTGTCGCGATCCGATCGGACGAGCACCCGGCGCCGGCGCGGCGGCCGAACTACTCGGCGCTCGACAGCGCCCGCGCCGAGGCCGCGTTTGGCGTGGCGCTCCCGGGTTGGCTCGACCAGCTCGAGATGGTCCTCGGGGAATTGGATGCGGCCGACAAAGCCGCGAAACCGTATTGACGGCGCTGGGGTGCGCGGTACCTTGCCCGATGACGCCAGCCCGCCGGAAGCTCCGACGCGGCTCCCAGCCGTCGCCGCTCCCCGCCGTGCTCGAGCCTTGCCCCGTCACCCCACCGCCGCTCCCGGAATCGCCGCCGCCGCCCTAGGGTTGGCGGTGGTCGTGGCGCTCCCGCCCGTGCTGGGCCCAATCGCCCCGTGGGCCGGACCGCGCGCCCCACGCGCCCCGGTCGCCTGCCCGCACGACTCCGCGGCGGCTCGCGCCGGCGCGCCGAGCGCGGCGGTCTACTGCATGGATCTCGTTCCCTCGCCCGATCTGCGCGACGCATCGGGCGTCGCGGAGCTCGGCCGCGCCGCTTCGCCCTTCGGCGTCGCCGTCACGGAGAATGGCGAGCACCGCTACGATGTCACGCTATCCCTCCAGGGCTTGCCCAGTCCGCGCTCGCTCGGCGACTACTCCGTCTACATCGCCTGGGTGACGACCTCGATGCTGCGCCCCACGCGCAAGCTCGGCGTCGTGCGGGAGGGCGCCAACCCGCTCGGCGAGGTGGACTGGAACACCTTTCTCGTCCTCGTGAGCGCGGAAGCGTCGGATACGGTGAGCGAGCGACGCGGACGCATCGTGATGCGCGGGAGCTCCCCCAGTAGCCTCCTGCACCCGTACGACGCGGCGATGCTCCCCTCGGGAGGGCGGGAGCCGCCGCCCGCCGCGCACCCGCCGTCGCACATGATGCACGTGGCGGGCGGGTGGGTGATGCCGCCGCCGCACCCGGCGGCGCCGGGGATGATCCCCGGGCTCGAGGCGCTGGTGCCGAGTGCCGCGCCCTGGCTGCCCGGCGCGGGAGTGGACATCGCCACGCTCCCGGCGGCGGTGCCGAGCCGCCCGGTCGCTCTCCGCGATGGCGACACGCTCGCGCTCGACGCGCGGCTGGTGCGCCGCACGATCGCCGGGCGAGCGTTCGCCGCCTACGGGTTCAACGGGCAGTATCCCGGCCCGCTGATCCGGGTCCCGCAGAACGCGACGATCGTGGTGAACTTCACGAATCACATCGACCAGCCGTCCGCCGTACACTGGCACGGAGTGCGGCTCGACAATCGATCCGATGGCGTGCCGCATCTCACGCAGGAGCCCGTGCCGCCGGGTGGGCGCTTCCGCTACGCGGTGCACTTCCCCGACGCCGGCATCTACTGGTATCACCCGCATCTCCGCGAGGACACGCAGCAGGATCTCGGGTTGTACGGCAACCTCCTAGTGTCATCGCCGCGCCCGGGCTTCTTCGCCCCCGCCAACCGCGAGGAGGTGCTGATGCTCGACGACATCCTGCTCGGCGAGAGCGGGCCGGTGCCATACGGAGCGGAGCGCGCGACGCATGCGCTGATGGGGCGCTTCGGCAACGTGCTCCTCGTCAACGGCGAGCCGGGCTACCGCCTGCGCGTGCGACGGGGCGAGGTGGTGCGCTTCTTCCTCACGAACGCGTCGAACACGCGGCCGTACAACCTGAGCTTCGGGAGCGGTACGCCGGTGAAGCTCGTCGGCTCGGACGTGGGGAAGTTCGAGCGCGAGCAGTGGGTGCCGAGCGTGGTGATCGCGCCGGCGGAGCGCTACATCGTGGATGTGCGCTTCGACCGCCCGGGCACGGTCGCGCTCACGAACCGCGTGCAGGCGATCGCCCACGCCGCCGGGGCCTTCGTGCCCCAGGTAGACACGCTCGGCACGATCGAGGTCGAGGATCGCGCCGCCGCGCCCGACCACTCGGCGTCGTTCGCGCGGCTGCGCCGGAACCCCGACGTGATGGCCGAGGTGGAGCGCTTCCGCTCAGCGCACGCGGCGAGACCGCCGGACCGCGAGCTGACCCTGACGCTCCGGACCACGGGGCTGCCCTTCGGGCTCGTCCAGATGATGCGCCTCGACACCGCATTCGTGAACCCGGTGGAGTGGAGCGGGACGATGCCGATGATGGATTGGCTGAGCACCGCGAGCGAGGTAGAGTGGGTGCTGCGGGAGCCGGCCACGGGGCGGGAGAACATGGCGATCGCCTGGCGCTTTCGCCGGGGCACGGTGCTCAAGCTCCGGCTCCGGAACGAACGTCACACGCTTCACCCCATGCAGCACCCCATCCACGTCCACGGCCAGCGCTTCCTGGTTCTGGCGCAGAACGGCGTGCCGAACGACAATCTCGTCTGGAAGGACACGATCCTGCTGCCCGTCGGCGCGACCGCCGACATCCTGCTCGACCTGTCGAACCCCGGCCGCTGGATGCTCCACTGCCACATCGCGGAGCATCTGGAGGCGGGGATGCACGCGGTGTTCACGGTGGACTAGGCGGACGCTCACCTGGAGATTTCCCGAGATGCGCACATCACTCCTCACGCTCGCCGCCTCGCTGCTCGCCGTATCCCGGGCCGGGGCACAGACATCCACCACGCTCTCGCCGCAGACGCGCGCCTTCGTGAGCGTGGACGCTCCCGTCGTGGCGCTCACGCGCGTGCGCGTGGTGGACGGAACCGGGGCGCCGCCGACGGAGGAGCAGACCGTCGTCATCCAGAACGGGAAGATCACGGCGGTGGGGCGGACGGGCGCGGTGCCCGTGCCGGCAGGGGCACGCGTGATGGAGCTCGCCGGCCACACCGTGATCCCCGGGATCGTCGGACTGCACGATCACACCTTCTACACCACCGGCGCGCGCAGCACGCAGCTCAACACGAGTGCGCCGAGGCTGTACCTCGCGAGCGGGGTGACGACGATCCGCACGACGGGGAGCATGTCGCCCTACAGCGAGATCAACCTCAAGCGCGCGATCGAGAAGGGCGAGGTGCCGGGCCCGCGGATGTACATCACGGGGCCCTACCTCACCGGGCAGACGGGCGTGGGCGGCATGCACTCGGTGCTCACGCCGGAGGATGCGCGTCGCGTGGTGGACTACTGGGTGGAGGAAGGCGCGAGCTGGCTCAAATTCTACACGCAGGTGAGCCGGGCGGCACTCGGCGCCGCCATCGACCAGGCGCACAAACGCGGGATCAAGGTGACGGGGCACCTCTGCTCGGTGAGCTTTCGCGAGGCTGTGTCGCTCGGCATCGACAACCTGGAGCACGGGCTCTTCGTCAGCACCGACTACGACCCGGAGAAGCGGCCCGACGCATGCCCCTCGGGGAGCATGGGGAAGCTGGGAACGCTCGACATCGCGAGCGAGCCGGTGCAGGCGACCTTCCGCGAGATGATCGCGAAGAAGGTGCCGATGACCTCCACGCTGGCGGTGTTCGAGCTGTACGTGCCGAACCGGCCGCCGCTGGAGCAGCGGGTGCTCGATGCGATGTCGCCGGAGGTGCGGACGGAGTACCTGCAGGCGCGTGCGCGGTTGGCCGAGCCGGGCTCGATCGGCATCTCGCCGGAGGTGTTCAAGCGGGCGCAGCAGTTCGAGCTGGCGTTCGTGCGTGCGGGCGGGCTGTTGGCCGCGGGCGTGGACCCCACCGGGAACGGCGGCGCGCTCCCCGGCTACGGCGATCAACGCAACTACGAGCTGCTGATCGAGGCGGGATTCACGCCCGTCGAGGCGATCCGCATCATGACGTCGAATGGGGCGACGGTGCTCGGCGCCGCCGACCGCTACGGCTCGATCGCGCCAGGCAAGGCGGCCGACCTCGTCGTCATCAACGGCAACCCGATCGCGCAACCGGCCGACATCCGGAAGATCGTGACGGTCTTCCGGGACGGCGTCGGCTACGACCCGGCGAAGCTGATCGAGTCGGTGCGCGGGCTCGTGGGGGTGCGGTAACGCCGCCGGGCGGCGCGTCCGGGCCGCCCGGCGTTGCGTGGCATCCCCTGGCGTCCCCTACGTCTTCCGCAACTTGAACTCGATGCTCGAGAAGATGTCCTTCGAGTAGTCCCCCTTCGCGAACACGTTCGTCTTCACCCGCTTCTGCGTGTACACTCGCACCGATGCTTCGGACGCGCCCGCCCGCTGAACCGTCACCCGCACCAACTCGCCGTAGCTCGCGAAGGACATGCCCTTCTTGCCGAGAATGTACCAGCTCGAATCGTTGAGTTGCTTCGTCTCCTCGATCGCGAAGCCCGACTCCACGACCGCCTCGCGGGCGGCGGTGAGGACGCGGTCGTACTCGCCAGCGAATGTGCGCGCGGTACCGGCGTCGTCCGACGCAGTTCGTATGGTGCCGGTCGTCGCGCAGCCGGAGGTTGCGAGCGCGAGCAGGGCGACGAGCAGTGCTGCCCTCATTCGGAGCATCCTGGCGTGAGAGGTGAGGAGAACCGGTTCCGCTCGGGCGGCCGGATCCGGCCATCAATGTACCGGTGCCCGCGATGGCGGCAAGCACGGGAATGCGTGACGAGTTCGTGAAGGCCCCCGATGCGGCCGGCGTCGCCGAGGGCGATGTGGAGCCCGCAGGTCGTCGCCACGCCGATGCGCCGCCCCCGGCGCACGACCGCCGCTACGCCCCGATCGAGTCGTACGGGATCATCGGCGACATGCAGACGGTCGCGCTCGTCGGGCTCGACGGCGGCATCGATTTCCTCTGCCTCCCGCACTTCGACTCGCCGACCGTCTTCGCGTCGCTGCTCGATCGCGAGAAGGGCGGGCGCTTCGCAATCGAGCCGCTTCTCGACGAGGCGCGCCGCAAGCAGCTCTACCTGCCCGACACGAACGTGCTCCTCACGCGCTTCCTCGCGGAGTCTGGCGTGGCGGAGATCTCGGACTTCATGCCGGTGCACCGCGAGGAGCACCCGAGCCGGATCGTGCGGCGCGTGAAGACCATCCGCGGCGAGGTGCGCTTCCGCGTGCGTTGTGCCCCGCGCTTCGACTACGCGCGCGGCCGGCACCGCGCGGAGCGCGAGGACGGGGGCGGCATCCGATTCGTGCCGGAAAGCGGCGGGTCCGCGCTCCGTCTCACGAGCGATGTCGCCCTCGAGCTGCACGAGGGTGACGCGGTCGCGGAGCTCACGCTGCGGCGCGGGCAGCACGCAGCGTTCGTGCTGGAGCACGTGCCACCGGAGGGCCCGAGCGTCGCGGACCCACATGCGTACGTGGCACGGTGGTTCAAGGAGACGGTCAACTTCTGGCGCGAGTGGATCGGGAAGTCCACCTACGCCGGCCGGTGGCGCGATGAGGTCAACCGCTCGGCGCTCACGCTCAAGCTGCTCCACTCGCGGCGCGACGGCGCCTTCATCGCCTCGCCGACGTTCGGCCTCCCCGAGCGCGTGGGCGGGGAGCGGAACTGGGACTACCGCTACACCTGGATCCGCGACGCCTCGTTCACGCTCTACGCGCTCATCCGCCTCGGCCTCACGGATGAGACAAAGGCATTCATCGGCTGGCTCGTGGGGCGCACGCTCGCGCAGGACGACCCCGGCCAGATGCAGACCCTGTACGGGGTGGACGGGCGGACGGAGCTGCCGGAGGAGTTGCTCCCGCACCTCGAGGGCTATCGGGGCTCGTCACCTGTGCGCGTGGGGAACGCGGCAAGCGGGCAGCTCCAGCTCGACATCTACGGGGAGCTGATGGATGCGCTCTACCTGTACGACAAGTACGGGGAGCCGACGAGCTACGACCTGTGGCGGTGGATCGCGTCTCTTGTCGATTGGGTGTGCGAGCACTGGGAGACACCGGACGAGGGCGTGTGGGAGGTGCGCAGCGGCCGCCGCCACTTCCTCTACTCGCGCGTGCTCTGCTGGGTGGCGGTGGACCGCGGGCTGCGGCTGGCGGAGAAGCGTTCCTTCCCCGCCCCGGTGGCGCGCTGGCGCGCGGCGCGCGACGCGATCTACCACGACGTGTTCGAGAACTTCTGGGATGCGGAGGAGGAGACGTTCGTCGGCTCCAAGGGCTCCGCAGCGCTCGACGCCTCGTGCCTCATCATGCCGCTCGTGCGCTTCATCTCCCCCACGGACCCACGCTGGCTCTCCACGCTGCGCGCGGTGGAGCGGCGTCTGGTGGAGGACTCACTCGTCTTCCGTTACACGATCGACGGACCGGAGACGGACGGGCTGCAGGGCGCGGAGGGGACGTTCTCGATCTGCTCCTTCTGGTACATCGAGTGTCTCTCGCGCGCCGGCGACCTGCAGAAGGCCCGCTTCCTCTTCGAGAAGATGCTCGGCTACGCCAACCACCTCGGCCTGTACGCCGAGGAAGTGGGGCCCGCCGGCGAGCACCTCGGCAACTTCCCGCAGGCGTTCACGCACCTCGCGCTGATCAGCGCCGCGTACGACCTGGACCGGCGGCTGTCAGGGGCGGGGTGGAAGGCTTAGGGACTCGCCCGCTGCGGGCACCCCTCCATGCGCGAGGTGTCGGCGAGCGAGACGATCTTCCACCCCGTGGCCGTCTTGAGCAGGTGGAAGGCGTCCACGCCGCAATGGCTGAACTTGCCGGCGAGGTGGAAGTCGTACTGCGTCCACACGGTGGCGAGCGTCTCGTCGATGCGCACTTGGGGGTCGAAGGTCCGCTCGAGCCATTCGTCGCGCTCATCGGCCGAGCGGGTGGCCGGCGCCGGTGCGGGCGCGGGCCTCCCGGCCTGCGCGGCGAGTGGGAGGGCCAGGAGCGTGGCGAGAACCGGGGCGATGAACAGAGCTGGCAGGGCTGGCAGAGTTGGCACTCTCATGGTGGAATCCTGTAAGTCGCCGCGCGCCTCGGCCAAGCGCCCGGCTACCGGCCGTAGACCACCACTTGCCAGAGCGGGGTGTAGCGCGTGGAGCGACGGCGCAGGCCCTGGGCGCGGATCTCGGCATCCACCGCCGCCGAGGCATGCAGGAAGACGCGGAAGGTGCGCCGTCGGAGGCGGAAGACGAGGTTCGCCATCGGGATGAGCGCCTTCATCGGCACGCCGTCGCGCGGGTAGACCACGCCATAGAGCCGCTCGGCCTTCGCGGCGGAGGCGCCGACGAGCGCCGGCATGTCGCCGTAGCAGCAGATCACGCGGTCGAGCGTGACGACGCCCGCGGCGGACAGATCGGGCGCGATCTCGACGAAGTCGCCGCGGCGGAAGTGCACGCGCGCGCCGTGCCCCCTCCGCTCGGCCTCGCCGCGTGCCGCCTCGATGTACTCCGGCGCGGCGTCCACGTGCACCACCTCGCGCACGCCGGCAGCGAGCAGCTCATGGTGTACCACACCCACCCCTCCGCCGATGTCGAGCAGCGTGAGTCCCTCCACGCCCTCGGCACGCAGCGCCTCGACGAGAAGGCGCGTGGTGTTGATGGGCCCCTTCCGGCGATAACGCTTCAGGTCCTTCGCTGCCACGCGGCGGTCGAACTCCCGCTCGATTCCAAGGCATTGGCAGCAAGGCATGAACAGAGGGGGCAGGAGACCCGGGGCGATACAGGACGCCGGGAAGATAACGCCGAGTGCCGAGTGCCGAGTGCCGATGACACTGGATCCCTCCCCGGCGCGTTTCCATCTTACGTTCCGTCCCCTGCCCTCACCCCCTCGCCACGACGTGCCTTCGGCTTCCGAACTCCGCGACGACCTCCAGACCACGCTCGGCGACGTGTACGACATCGAGCGCGAGTTGACGGGTGGCGGGATGAGCCGGCTCTTCCTCGCCACCGAGCGCGCGCTCCGGCGTCCGGTAGTGATCAAGCTCCTGCCGCGCGAGCTGACGAGTGAGGCGAGCACCGCGCGCTTCCGGCGGGAGATCGGGCTCGCCGCGCAGCTCCGTCATCCGCATATCCTGCCCGTGCACACGGCGGGGGTGGCGAACGGCCTCCTCTACTACGTGATGCCCTACGTCTCCGGCGAATCGCTGCGCGCTCGCCTCGCGCGCGACGGGGCGCTCCCTATCGCGGAGGCGCTCGGCATCCTGCGCGATGTGGCGGACGCGCTCGCGCACGCGCATCTCGCCGGCGTCGTGCACCGCGACGTGAAACCGGAGAACATCCTGATCGAGCAGGGGCACGCCGTGCTCACCGACTTCGGCGTCGCGCGCGCGCTGTCCGGGGGTGCGGGCGCGGACGTGGTGACGGGGGCCGGCGTGTCCGTCGGGACGCCGGGCTACATGGCACCGGAGCAGGCCGCGGGCGAGTCGGACATCGATGCGCGCGCCGACGTCTATGCCCTCGCGGTCGTGGGCTACGAGATGTTCGCCGGTGCGCCGCCCTTCACCGGCGCCAACGCGCAGGCGGTGCTCGCCGCGCATCTCCTGGACCCGCCCCGCCCGCTGGCCGAGCGGCGACACGATGTGCCGGGGGTGGTGGCGCGCGCGATCCACCGCGCGCTCGAGAAGCGCGCGGCCGACCGCTTCCGCACGGCGGCCGAGTTCCGGGTAGCGCTCGATGGCGTGGAGCATACGAGCGGTGAGAACGCGACGGCCGGCTCACTCGGGGCGGTGGCGAGCGGCGCTCGGCGTCTGCTCCGCTTCCTGCGTCCAGCGCCGGAGCCGCCTGCACCGCCACGGCCGGTGTCGCGCCGCACGCTCGCGGTGCTCCCGTTCTCCGTGCGCGGCACGGACCGCCTCGCGTACCTGGGCGAAGGGATGGTGGATCTGCTCAGCGCCAAGCTCGATGGGGCGGGCGACCTGTGCGTGGCCGACGCGCGCGCGGTACTGGCGATCGTGGCGCAGAGTGGCCGCGCGGCGGCGCGCGCGCATGGCGGAACCCGGGAGCTCGATCCTGGGCGCGCCCGCGCGGTGGCGGAGCGGCTTGGCGCGGGGCTCTACGTGCTGGGGAGCCTGCTCGAGGTGGGCGGACGCTTGCAGCTCTCCGCGTCGCTCTACGACGCGGCCGGCGTCCAGCTCGCCGCCGCGAGCACGCGAGCCGGCGAGGAGGCGCAGCTCTTCGATCTGGTGGACGAGCTGGCGATCCAGCTCCTTGCCGGGCATCGCGGAATGCGTGAGGCGCACGTGACGCACCTGGCGACCGCGGCGACGCACTCGCTCGGCGCGCTCCGTGCGTACCTCGAGGGGGAGACGCACTTTCGCGCGGGGCAGTACTCGCTCGCGCGGGAGTCCTTCCAGCGCGCGGTGGACGCGGACCCGCCCTTCGCGCTGGCGTGGTACCGGTTGAGCCTGGCCGCCGAGTGGGCCGGCCGGCGCGACCTGCAGGACGAGGCGGCGGAGCAGGCGGTGCGGCACTCGGAGCGGCTCTCGGAGCACGACCGGCAGCTCCTCCGCGCGTTCGTCGCCTGGCGCCGGGGTGATGCGTCGGCGGAGGTGCAGTACCGCGAGATCGTCCGCACGTGGCCGAACGATGTGGAAGCGTGGTTCCAGCTCGGCGAGGTGCTCTTTCACGATGGCCCGCCGCGCGGGCATCCGATCACGGAATCGCGCGAGGCGTGGGAGCGCGTGCTCGCGTTCGAGCCCGAGCACCTGGGCGCGCTGCACCATCTCGCGCGGATCGAGGCGGTGCAGGGGCGGCGCACGGAGCTCGACACGCTCACGCGGCGCGTGCTCGCCCTCTCGCCGGAGGGGGAGCGCGCGCTGGAGATGCGCGCGCTCCGCGCCTGGACGCTGGACGATGTCGCGGAGCAGGCACGCGTGGCCGAGGAACTGACGCGCTCGACGGACGTCACGCTCGTGATCACGGTGCGGACGGTGGCGACGCACAGCGGCGTGGTGGGCGACCTGGAGGGCGCGCGCGCTCTCGCGCGCCTCGCCACGGATGCGCACCGTACGCCGGAGATGCGGGCGGTAGGGCACCTGCAGCTCGCGTATCTCGAGCTGGCGCGCGGCCGGTGGAGCGCGGCGCGTGCGGCGCTCGAGGCCGCGGCGGAGCTCGACGAGGCCTCGGCGCTCGAGGCGCGCGGGCTCATGGCGACGCTCCCCTTCCTCCCGCGTGATGACGACGAAACGACGCGGCTGCGCGAGGCGCTCGAGCGGTGGGATGCGGCGGCCACGCCGTCCCGCGGCGGCGCGCACGCGTACCTGCGCATCCACGACGGCGTGCACGCGCACTTGCGCGCGTATCTGCTCGGCCTGCTGAGCGCGCGCGCCGGCGATGGGG
The DNA here is from genome assembly GCA_037720885.1 of Gemmatimonadaceae bacterium. GTDB lineage: Bacteria > Gemmatimonadota > Gemmatimonadetes > Gemmatimonadales > Gemmatimonadaceae > JACMME01. Next base: position 18,792 of record JBBJNN010000068.1, read on the forward strand.
ACGCGGCGCTCCGCTCGGCGGCCGAGGTGGAGGCGCTGGGTGCCGCGGGCACGCGCGTACAGCGTGCGCTGGCCGTCGCGCTGGCCGGCGGCGTGCGGGCCGAGGTGGCCGCGGCAGGTGGGGCGGGCGGAGCGGACGACGCGCGCCCGGCGGCGCTCGCCATCCTCGAGCGCTCGGCGGTGGAGATCCCGTACGACCCGCCGCTGGCGTCGCCCTTCTACTCGCGTGCGCGTGAGCGTTGGATGCGCGCGTCACTCCTCGACGCGCTCCATCGCGACGACGACGCATGCCGCTGGTACGCATCGTTCGCGGGGCACTCGGTGTACGACCTGCTCTTCCTGGCGCCCTCGCACCTGCGCCGCGCAGAGCTGCACGAGCGGCGGGGCGAAGCGGTGCGAGCGACGGAGCATTACGAGCGATTCGCGGAGCTGTGGCGCGACTGCGATCCCGAGCTTCGCGCGTTGGTGAGCGACGCGCAGGAACGCAGCACGCGGCTGCGGGCGGGCAGCGGGCGGGGGTAAAGATCGTGGCGTGAGCATGCTTTCAGAAGCAGACGAAAGCTCTAGCGGCCCGGCTAGCTTCATGATTGTTGATCCAGATGGAAACACGATTCTGGTAGATCAACACGTATAGGCAATGCGCCAGTTGGTGTTTCTGTTGCGAAGCGACGCATGACAACGCCGTGCAGCGGACGCGCCTGAGGGCGCGCCGCTGAAGGCAGGCGTCAGGCCGACACACGGGCCGCTTGGTTGTCCCTGATTCCGGCGGTACCCATGCTCAGAGTACTTCTACGAGTCATAGCCGACGCAGTGGTCGTCGCGACCGTGTTGTTCGTCGCGGCGGGCACGCTCGCGTGGCGACGCGCTTGGGTGCTGCTCGCCGTGCTGCTGGTCGTCAGGGGGTTGAGCGCGATCGCCGTGTTCCGCGTCAATCCAGCCCTTCTCCGGGAGCGCGCCACGGTGCTCATGCACCGTGATCAACCCTGGGCCGACAGACTGATCCTGCTCGCCTTCATGACGACGGCGTTCCTGGGCGTGCCCGCTGTGGCGGCTCTCGACGGGTTCCACTGGCACGTGCTCCCCAGCCCACCGCTGTGGCTTGCCAGCGTGGGGCTCGTCGTGTTTGCCCTTGGCTGGATGATTATCGCCCTGGCCCTTCGGGCGAATGCTTTCGCGGTCACGGTGATTCGCCTACAGAATGAGCGACAGCATACCGTGGTGGACACTGGAGTGTACAGCGTTGTTCGGCACCCGATGTATGCCGGAAGTCCGCTCGTGCAGGTGGGCCTGAGTTTGTGGCTGGGATCGTATGCCGCGGCGCTGTTCGCGGCGATTCCGCTTGGCCTGCTGATGGTGCGGATCGGGCTCGAGGAGCGTTTGCTGCGGCGCGAATTGCCGGGCTATCGTGCGTACGCAGCGCGCGTGCCGCACCGGGTGCTGCCCGGCATCTGGTAACGAGCGGCGCACGCCATGGCGCGGCATCAGTGGCGGTACGGCCCAACCCGCAGATGCAGCTAACGAACTGGTGGGTCACCGTCCGAGAGGAGCCGGGTGTGAAGAAGATTCAGGTCCAGGGAGTGCACCACACCACCATCGTCGGTTCGACGAAGCAGAGCGCGATCGATTTCTGGTCTGGCCTCCTGGGCATGCCGTTCATCTTCGAGCAGCCCAATCTGGGGAAGCCCGACGAGAACCATCTCTATTTCGACCCCGGGGACGGACGTCTGCTCACGGTGTTCACCGACGAATCCAGGGAGGATGCCCGCCGCTCGGCACCGCGCGAAGTCGGATGCGTCGAGCACCTGGCGTTCAACGTCTCGAGGGCCACCTTCACGCAGGTCCCGGCTCGTTTGGGTGAACGCGGGATCGAGTTTCTGCAGCGTGATCGGGGGTTCATGGACTCGATCTACCTCCAGGACGCGGGCGGCGCCAGCGCGTCTATCTCGAGACGTCGGTAGTGTACGCACCGTACTCGCAGTCGTCAGACGTGCTGCGATTCGCGGCGGAGGAGTTCGCGCGTATCTTCCGCGGCTCGTCGATGGACCCGAACGTCCGCACGCCCTCCACAGGAGATCCATGAGCACCAACACCAACTCGCCCGCCCCCGCCGGCGGCGCTACGCACGCCGAGTCTGACTCCTTCCGCGCCAAGAGTCTGTCGGCCTCGCTGACCGTGAAGGATCTCCAGGCGAGCCTGGCCTGGTACCGCGATGTGCTGGGGTTCGCCGTTGAGCAGGAGTATGAGCGCGGAGGTACGGTGCGCGGGGTGGCGCTCCGAGCCGGGGACGTGCGGATCATGATCGGCCAGGACGACGGCGCCAAGGGCTGGGACCGGGTCAAGGGCGAGGGGCTCTCGTTCATGATCACGACGGGTCAGCCCATCGACGAGCTTGCGAACCGGATCAAGGCGCGCGGTGGCACGCTCGCATCGGAGCCGGCCGACATGCCCTGGGGCGCACGGGTCTTTCGGGTGCAGGACCCGGACGGGTTCAAGCTGGCGATCTCGTCGGAGCGATAGTTCCAGACCGCCGTGTCAGCGGCAACGTCATCGAGACGTTGCCGCGATACATCGCCAAGCTCGTAGCGTTCCTGGAGGGCCGGGAGGCTGGCGAGACTCTTCTCGTGCATTGTCGCGCAGGAATCGGACGGTCTACCGCCATCGCATTCGTTGCGGCCTGCCATCGGAATCCCCACGCGTCCGAGCATCACATCGCGGTCGCGTTGCGGCGGGCCGCTCCATTCGCGCGGCCGAATGAGACGGTGGTCGCGCTCGCCGACACCGTGATGGATCGCGGCGGACGTATGACAGCCGCCATCGCCATGACTGGACGCGGGCTACCGTGGACCGATATGGCGGAGGGCGAGCCGTTCGAGATCCCGTCACGGTTCGCGTGAGCAGCGACCGTGTCGCCTTCCCCCTCCGCGTACTACATCGGCTGCGCCGGCTGGTCGCTCCCCAGGGCAGAGCAGCCCACGTTCCCGCCGGAGGGCACTCACCTCCAGCGCTACGCGGCCCGCTTCCCGGCGGTCGAGATCAACTCGAGCTTCTACCGTCCACACCGGCCGGCCACCTACGCGCGCTGGGGCGCCAGCGTGCCGGCGGGTTTCCGGTTCGCGGTCAAGATTCCGAAGACGATCACGCACGGGCAGCGGCTCGCCGATGCCGGCGGGCTGCTCGACGCATTCCTCGCCGACGCCACCACGCTCGGGCCCCGGCTCGGCTGCCTACTGGTGCAGTTGCCGCCGAGCCTCGCGTACGATGACGTCACGGCCCGTGCGTTCTTCACCGACCTCCGCGAGCGCCACGCGGGCGACGTCGCGCTGGAGCCGCGGCACGCGAGCTGGTTCGGCGACACCGCGGCCCGCCTCCTCGACGCGCATCGCGTCGCGCGCGTCGCGGCCGACCCGGCGCGGGTGCCGGCCGCGGGTGAGCCCGGCGGCTGGCCAGAGGCGGTCTACTTCCGCCTCCACGGCTCGCCGCGCATCTACTACTCGGCCTACCCGGAGCCCTACCTCGACGCACTGGCCGAGCGGCTCCGGAGTGCCGCCGAACGCGCCGGGGCAGTCTGGTGCATCTTCGACAACACGGCGCTCGGCGCGGCGACCGCGAACGCACTCGGGCTGCTCGCGCGACTCGGGTAGCCGGCCGGGGCCGGGCTTCACCGCCTGCGCACTTCTCCCACGGGAGCGCACCACCGCATGATGAACGCATGATGAACTTCCCCCTCGACCTGCGATTCAAGCTGATCGCGCTCAACCCGCAAGTCTTCGTGACGGACGCCGCGGGCACGCTCATCTGCTACGTCAGGCAGCAGGCGTTCAAGCTGAAAGAGGCAGTCACCATCTTCAGCGACGCCGCGCAGACTGTGCCGCTCTACACCATCAAGGCCGACCGCATCCTCGACCTCTCCGCGCAGTACCACATCGCGGACGTCGCGGGCGCACCGCTCGGCACACTCGGGCGCCGCGGACTGCGCTCGCTGTGGCGGGCGCACTACGAGATCCAGCGGGGTGGCCAGCTGGCGTTCACGGTCCGGGAGGAGAACCCGTGGATCAAGGTCATCGATGGCGTCCTGGGCGAGATCCCGGTCCTCGGCCTGCTCACCGGCTACGTCTTCCACCCGGCCTACCGCGTCTCGCGTGCGGAGGGCGACGCTCCGGTCCTCCGGGCGGTCAAGCGCCCGGCGTTTCTCGAGGGTCGCTACACGCTCGAGCGCACCGGGGCGCTCGACGACGGAGAAGAGCGGCTCGCGGTCTTGAGCGTGCTGATGATGCTCCTTCTGGAGCGGAGCCGCGGGTAGACCTGCTGCGTGGAGGGCGACAAGCAGGCCGAGTGGCTATGTTACGTGAGCCGCACGATCTGCGGCTCACGTTCCACCCCCTGTGCGGCCGCGCGCGCGGACGCATCGACCTGGGCAGCATGACTCGAGCGGAGCTCCAATTGGCGAGAAAACCCAACTACGATTTCGAGAAGCGCAAGAAGGAACTCGAGCGCCAGGCGAAGAAGAACGCCAAGCGCGAAGACAGGCAACGGCGCCGGAGCGAGGGCGCGACGGACGAGTCCGACGAGGCGACGCCCGTCGCGCAGGAGGGGGGCGCGGCCCCACCTATCGAGTAACACCGCGACGTCCGGGTGCCTGCCATGCGCGACGTGCAGCCTGAGCGGACGAGAGCGTTTCTCGAGCTCGTGGCCGGCCGTCGTGGGCACTTCCGGCTCGAGTCGGGCCATCACGGAAGACTCTGGCTCGATCTCGACCCCCTCTTCACGCAGCCGGCCCGGATCGCGCCATTCGTCGCGAGTCTCGCGACCGCGATCCGGCCGTACACCGTGGCGGCCGTGTGCGGACCACTCCTCGGCGGCGCCTTCCTCGCGCAACTCGTCGCGCACGCGCTCGACGTGGAGTTCTGCTTCACGGAGCGCGTATTACCAGCCGGCTCGAGCGACGCGCTCTACCGGGCACGCTACCGGCTGCCGCCCGTGCTTTCCACGCGGCTCCGAGGACAACGCATCGCGCTGGTCGATGACGTGATGAGCGCGGGCTCGGCGCTCCGAGGGACGTACGCGGAGCTCCAGGCGCATGGCGCCACCCCCGTCGTCGCGGAGCGCTCCTCGTCCTCGGCTCCGCCGGCATGGACTACTTCGCGCGGCAGGGCGTCGCAGTCGAGGCGGTCGCGCGCGATGACTACGACCTGTGGGCGCCCGCCGACTGCCCCCTCTGCGCCGCGGGCGTGCCAGTGGAAGATGTCGCGGCTCCCGCTGCCTGATGCCCGCTCCATGACACCCGCGCGCGCGCTCGCGTCCGGTACCCTCGCCGTCGGCGTGCTGGACATCCTCGACGCGTTCATCTTCTTCGGCCTTCGGGGCGCCGCACCCGTGCGCATCCTGCAGAGCATTGCAGCCGGACTCCTCGGACCGGCGTCTTTCCGCGGCGGAGCGTCTACAGCCGCCCTCGGTCTGCTGCTCCACTTCTTCATCGCCGGCGCGATCGTCGTCACCTACTACCTCGCCAGCCGACGCCTCCCCGACCTCGCGCGCAGGCCCCTGCTGTATGGCCCGCTCTACGGCCTGACCGTGTACGCCGTGATGACCTTCGTCGTCCTCCCCCTCTCGGCGGCGGGCGCTGGCGCGCGGCCACTTCCCGTCCTCATCAACGGCCTCCTCATCCACGCCCTCGGCGTCGGCGTGCCGAGCGCCCTGGCCGCGCGTGCCGCCGCGCGCTCGCCATCGAGCGGCTGACGTCCGGCCCTCGCGCCGCGGCGCGGCGGGGGAGCTCTCCCTTCTGGGCGCGTATTCCCGGCTGGATGGTGGACCTCAGGACACCCAGGCCGAGATGCTCACCGCTACCCATTCCCCATTCAGCTCCATGAGGTAGTACGTGGTGCCGGAGCCGTAGAGCGCGGGCGCTTGATCCTCCCGCCGCGCCAGCCGCCCGGCCGCGTCCATGTACAGCCGCACGAAGGGGCCGATGCGCCCCACGCTCGACAGCGTATAGAGATCGCCGGGTTCCCGCAGGGATCGGCGCGCCCACTCCTCGGACGTCACGATCGCAGCCCGGTCCTTCCACTTCGCGCGTAGCGCGGGCGGGAGACTGTCCGCGAGCAGAAAGACGGGGCGCGTGGGACGTGGATTCGCCTCCGGCCGCGCACCCCGCGGCGGGCGTGCCGAGTCGGAGCGCGCCCTTAGGCTGGGCCAGCCTGGCGCCCCCTCGACCAGGGTGGCGATGAGCCGGTCGAGGAGCAGGAGCGCGGTCGCCGAGTCGGCGCGAGGCGGCGGATCCCGGAACAGGCGGGCCAGCTCTCTGGTGCCGAGCGCGACCAGCGCGGGTGATCCGCCGCGCAGGTACGTCGCGATCTCCTCCACGCTCAGGCGGAGCGCGCCGAGCCCCCCGAGCATCGTGCCGTAGACGAGCCGAGCGGAGTCCGATTCCGCCTGCGCGAACCCGCGCCGCAGCTCGCCGATCACGTCACGGCCAGTGCGTGCCTGGTAGAAGCGGATAGCCGTTGCGTGCGACTCCTCGAAGCGCACGCGCCACTCCGGGGGGCGCGCCGGGGGTGGAGGCGCCGCAGTCGCCGCGACGCGCGGGTCGGTGCCGCTCGTCCACTCCATCCACGCGCGCCAGTCCGCCGCCGGCGGCGGCAGCTCCGCCTTGGCGGCGGCGGGCCAGGTGGCACCCACACCGCGGACGAGGAGGACCGCCGGGTCAAGGAAGCGCGATCCGGCCCGCGCGCGCGCCAGCACCGTGTCGGACCATCGCGCCGGGTCAAGGGCGACGAGTGTCACGAGCCCCAGCTCGCGGAGTCGCGGCTCGCGCGCCACGGGCCACTGCTCGGCCAGCAGCCGGCACGCGTCGGGCGTGCACATTCGCCGCCCCGTGTCCGCAGCCACGGCGGGGGGCCAGGTCAGCAGCCCCTGGCGGAGGTTCTCGTACAGCCAGTCGCGGCTCACGTTGAGGGCGAACGCCCACCCCGGTTCTTCCATGAAGGCGATCATCTGGCGCATGTCGGCCACGTCGGCGCGCTCGGACGGGGAGTACGCGCGCCGCGCCAGCCAGGCGTATAGGAACGCCGTGTCCCCCGCGGCCACGCGCATCGAGTCGAGCCGCGCACGGATGCCGGGCGCCCGCGCGCCCCACATGGAGACGAGACCGAACAGCCTCGCACGCTCGTCCGGATCATCGGAGCGCCGCCAGGCATCGAGCAGCGAATCGCGCGCGGCGCTGTCGCCAGCGGCGAGCCGTCGCGCGATGTCGGTCGTGGGCACGATCACCATGCCGCCGCTCACGCGCTCGCGTTCCGCCTGCAGCCCTGCCTGCCGCGCCGCGAATGCCGCCGCGTCGTACAGATCCCACTGGCGGAATCGCTCGTAGCGGGCCGGCGTCCGGAACGCACGCCCATCCGGGTAGCGCAGCACCGCCTCGCCGGAGAGAAGCGTCGTGTCGCTCCGCACGCGGAAGAGGCCAAGCGAGGGATCATAGAGGTGCCAGCCGCAGATCACACCGTCGGCGCTCCGTTCGACGGATACCAGCGTGTCGAGCGTACGCTCCTCCTCCACCGATCGCTCCTCGTAGTGCACCCGCGCGCTGTCACGCACGACCCAGAGCCGCTGCCCACCCACGGTCGTGTCTCCCACGAGCGTGCTGACGCGTGTGCCACGGAGTGATTGCCGGAATCCCTCCTGCTCCGTCGCGAGCGCGAGCGTGTCGGCCCACCGCGCACCGGCCCGGAGCCGCGCCGGCCGGAACGTGGGAATCAGCTCCCAGAGGCGCGACGCGGGCAGCGTGACGCGCCCGCCGCTGGACAACCGCCTGCGTGCGTCGCGCGCCGAGTCTCCCGCCTGCGTGTAGGGGACGGTACGGGTCCGGGGCTGGAGCGACGCCTCGAGCGCGGTCACGCGGCCATCCCGCCGGAAGACGATCAGGCCCGAGTCCCGCCCGGAGGCAAAGCGGCCGAGGGTGAAGTACGCAACGTGTTGGCCCGCACCAGCAGCACCAGCAGCGCCAGCGGCACTGTCCGCGCGGAGCGAGTCCATGGACAGCCAGGAGCGGGCTTGCGCGAATGTCGTGAAGCGCGGCTGCTGGCGCCCGTGCATCCACCGGTCGCGGACCTGGATTTCCACACTGTACTCGGCCGCGGGAGCAGCGGCCTGCGCCGGGAGCGCCGCCGGCAGCAGCGAGAGGAGGGAGAGCGCGAGGCGCTCGATCATTCGCGGATTCATGGGGAACGATAGGGTGGGGTAACGATTGAGTAAACCTCCCCGCGCCGCCCTGTCGAGCGCGCCTCCGCCGTCACGTCTTACAGGGGAGCGCTCGCGCCACCCTGACCCGAGCGCTCGTCGTCCGCCAGAGGTGCGCCGGTGATGGTCAAGATCGTGTTGGGGCTCCTCGCTGGGCTCGTGCTCTTCCTCTACGGCGTCACGCACATGTCGGACGGGCTTCGGGCGGTCGCGGGCGACCGGATGAAGCGCATCCTCGGCCGCTTCACCACCAACCGGTTTGCCGGCGTTCTCACCGGCACCGTCGCCACCACGATCCTCGACTCGTCGTCCGTCACGATCATCATGGTGATCGCGATGGTGAATGCTGGCGTGCTCACGTTCGTGCAGTCGCTTGGCGTCATCCTCGGGTCGAACATCGGCACCACGGTTTCGAGCCAGATCATCGCCTTCGAGGTGGACGAGTACGCCCCGCTCGCGCTCGTCGCCGGTTTCGTGATGCACATGTTGGGGAAGACGGAGCGGCAGAAGCAGATCGGCTCGATCGTCCTGGGCATCGGGCTGATCTTCTTCGGTCTCGGGCAGATGGGGAACGCCGTCGAGCCGCTTCGGGATCACCGCCCCGTCCTCGACCTGCTGGCGCGGCTGGAGAGCCCGTGGCTCGGCGTGCTGATCGGCGCGGCGCTCACGGTGCTGATCCAATCGTCATCCGCCACCCTCGGCATCGTGATCACGCTCGCGAGTCAGGGGCTGATCACTCTCCCCGCCGGGATCGCCGTCATGCTCGGCGCCGAGATCGGCACCTGCGCCGACACGCTCATCGCGACGGTTGGACGATCGCGCGAGGCGGTGCGCGCCGGGGTATTTCACCTACTGTTCAACGTCACGACGGTCATCGCCGGCGTTCTGTTCGTGGAACAGTTCACCCGCCTCGCGCTCCGGATTTCGGGCGGGGCGGACGTGGCACGCCAGATCGCCAACGCGCACATGCTGTTCAACGTGCTCGGCGTGCTGGCGTTCATCGGGCTCACCCCGCTCATCGCACGTGCGCTGCAGTGGCTGATTCCCGACAGCCGAGCCGCGCGACGTCCGGCGCTGGAGCCGAGCTCGGTCGCTACGTAGTACCCGGCACCCCGCGCGCCGCCTACCGCGCGCGGCCGGGCGGGGCGGCGGGCGGCGGCGCCGCCGCGTTGCGGGCGGCCAGCTCGTCCAGCATCCGCCCGATCTCGCTCGCGGGCACCCACCGCCCGCGCACCATGACACCGGCGCGCTTCGCCACGTTGGCGATATCGGCGAGCGGGTTCGCGTCGAGGAGGACCAGGTCGGCACGGTTCCCGACCGCGACGGTGCCGAACTTCCCATCCAGCTTGAGATCGCGCTCGGCGTAGGTGGCGACGTTGCGCGTGCCGGCGGCGAGTATCTGGTACGGCGTGAGCCCCACCTCCGCCATGAGCGCGATCTCCCGATGTAGCGCGAAGCCGGGCACGTTGAACATCTGCGGGGAGTCCGTGCCCATGAGCAGCGGCGCGCCGGCGTCGCCCAGCGCCTTCAGCACCTTCCTCCGCGCCGCGAGGTACGCCCGGGCATCCTCGGCGGTCACGCCGCTCCTCCGGTCGGTCTGGTCGCGGGTCCGCTTCTGGTTCACCCATCCGGCCACCATCGTGCGCGGCGCGTACTTCATCTCCGGGCGCTGCGCCGTCACCTCCGGCGACTCGGTGGAGGAGAAGCTCTCCCACAGGAACGCCGTCGGAACGTTCCAGACACCGGCCTCGCGCGTGGCGGCGGCGTACCGTCGGATCCTGGCATCGTCCACACCGCGCATCATCTCGCCCAGCGGAACAGCCTCGCCGCCGAGCATGCGCGCCTTCACCTCATCGGACGCGGAGGCCTCGACGTAGCCATCGAGGTGGTCGATCGTGGACTGGCGGCTGGCCAGCGTGTGGTCCAACCCCACCGCCTGCGAGATGTGGCCGGCGAAGGTGATGCCGACCGCGCGCGACGTGGCGACGATGGTGTCGTAGACCGTGCGCGAGAGGCCGGGGTGCAGCTTGAGGAAGTCGTACCCCGCCGCCTTGTGCTCCCGGATGAGCCGGGCCGCGACATCCGGCGTGGGGGCGCTGGTGCCACTGAGCGACGGCGCGCCCACGAAGATGGTGGGGCCGAGCACCTCGCCGCTCGCCGTCTGCGCGCGCAGGGTGAGCTGATTCGGGGCGCCGAGCATGCCGCGGATCGTCGTCACGCCGTTGGCGACGTAGAGGAACATGATGTCGCGGACGAGCTGCTGTGGGGCATTGGCGCCCGGGACATGCGCGTGCATCTCGGCGAGCCCCGGCATCAGGTACTTGCCGGCACCGTCGATGCGCGCGGCACCGGCGGGGACGCTCACGCGCGACGTGGGGCCGAGCGCGGCGATGCGGCCATCTCGCACGACGACGGTCTGTCGCTCGAGCACCCGCTCGCTGTCCATGGGGAGCACGGTCACGTTCACGAACGCGGTCGCACCCGGCGCGGCGCCCCGCGATGGAGTCGGCCTCGCCGCCCGGCCGCCCGCGGCCACGCGGACCGCCGTCGAGCGTTCCGACGTCGAGCTCCGTGCTGTCGGAGTCGCGCACGCGGTGGCGGCGACAGCGGCCGCGAGCGCGGCGACAGCGGTGCGCCGCATCGGCGTCGCCGCGCGGACGGCAATCGTGGGATGCTGCTCACGGGGGCTCGGCATTGCCATTTCCATCTCTCTCTCGTCGGAGCGTGGTGGGGACGTGCGGCGTGGGGAGCTGCGCGACGCGTGTAATACGCGTGAAATACGCCTGTAATATGCGGCGGGCGCCCTGCCGGGCGAGGGGGAGCGAGGCAAGCCCCCGCGCGCCGCTTGTCCGCCCGCGCGGGCGGCGGCATCATTGCCGCGTGCCCACCGCGAGACCGACGCGGACCGCGTGAGCGCTCCACCCCGCGTCTCCGTCGTCGTCCCGACGTACAACCGCGCGCCGCTCCTTCGCGGCGCGCTCGCGACCGTCGCGGCGCAGACGTTCCCGGCGTGGGAGTGCCTCGTCTGCGACGATGGCTCCAGCGATGGCACGCTCGACCTCGTGCGTGAGATCGCGCGTGGCGACCCGCGCTTCCGCCTCGTGCCGGGACCGCGCTTCGGTCTCCCCGCGGGTCCCCGCAACCGCGGCATCCGCGCGGCGCACGCTCCGTGGGTCGCCTTCCTCGACGACGACGATGTCTGGCACCCACGGAAGCTCGAGCACCAGGTGTGGGCGCTCGAGCGCGAGCCCGCCGACGCCGTCTCGGCGCGCTACCGGGCGTTCCGGGGAGATACCCCTCCCCCCTTCGAGGCCGATGACGGGGCGCCCCGTACGCTCGGCCGGATCGGCCTGGCGGGCGTGCTGCTGCACCACCCCCCCTTCCCCGCCACGCCGAGCAACATCATCGCGCGCTCGGCGCTCCTCGAGCTGGGCGGGTTCGATGAGTCCACCGCCTACCGCGCCGTCGAGGACCTCGACCTCTGGAGCCGGCTGCTCAGCCGGCCCGGCTTCCGGTGGCTCGCGGTCGAGGGTATGCCGCTGCTCGCATACCGCGAGCTGGGTTCCGACTCCATCTCGGCGTGGGATCATACGCTCGAGCCCGACGTCATCCGGCAGCGCTGGGCGATACTCGAGATCATGGGGCGAATCATCCGCGGGCGACCGGCGCTCGGCACGGCCGAGTGGCGCGCGCTCATCGCGGCGATGCGCGACCGCGCGGACGATTGCGCCGCCCGTTGCCGCGCGGTGGGCTGGCG
>JBBJNN010000004.1:0-33961 GCA_037720885.1 Gemmatimonadaceae bacterium
CATGACACCGCCGACGCCGCTGCTCCAGACCACGCGATTGGGAGCATGGACCGTCCACGCGATTCAGGCGGGCGGCCAGAAGCTGGATGGGGGCGCCATGTTCGGCGTCGTCCCGAAGCCGCTCTGGGAGCGGCGCATCGCGCCGGACGAGCGCAACCGTATTTCGCTCGGCATGCGATGTCTGCTCGTGGAGCACGACGACGGGCTCGTGCTGATCGACACCGGAGCGGGGAACAAGGAGAGCGCGAAGTTTTACGAGATCTACGGCGTCGAGAACACGGGCGCGGACGGCCGCACGGCGCTGGAGGACGGCATTCGGGCGGCCGGTCACGCTCCCGACGATGTCGCCGTCGTGATCAGCACGCATCTCCATTTCGACCACGCCGGCGGAAACACTGTTCGCGACACCGATGGCTCGGTCGGCCTCGCGTTTCCGAACGCGCGCTACGTCGTGCAACGTCGCGAGCTGGACTACGCGAGCCATACGAACGAGCGCACGGCCGCGAGCTACTTCGCGCACAACTTCGCGCCGATCGCGGCAGCCGGGCGATTCGACCTGGCCGATGGCGAGCGCGAGATCGTACCGGGCATCCGCGTACTGCCGACGCCGGGACACGTGCCGTTTCACCAGAGCGTGCTGCTCGAGTCTCGCGGCGAGCAAGCCATGTTTCTCGCCGATCTCGTACCCACGTCTGCGCACCTGCCGCTGGCGTGGATCATGGGCTACGACGTCGAGCCGCTCGTGACGCTCGAGACGAAGCGAGCCGTGCTTCGTCGCGCCGCCGACGAAGGGTGGTTGGTGGTCTTCGAGCATGACGCCACCGTCCCGTGGGGACGACTCGCGAACGAGGGGAAGGGGTACGCGCTCGTGAGCGAGACGGCTGCGGTGTCCACTTGACGGTCCGGGCAGCCTGCTCTAACTTCAACGGTCACAACACGGTAAAGTAGGGCGACGTGTGTGCGCCCTCACCCTCCGGCCCTCACCGCGTTTTGCGGAAGGCGTGCTGAAGGAGTCTTGACGCAGTGGGCGCGCCGCGCCGGTCGTGGCGGCGTGCCGGCATCGCGGACTCCGAGGGCTCGGGTCCGCGTTTCGTATTCATACCACTGGAGGAGCTCGGCCTATTCAGGACACCACGAAGCGCGTTCGCGTGAACCGGCAGATTCGCATCAGCCCGCTCCGCGTCATCGCGCCAGACGGGAGTCAGATGGGCATTCTCGACCTGGACGCGGCACTCGCCGCGGCGCTGGAGCGAGGATTGGACTTGGTGGAGGTCGCGCCGATGGCGCGTCCGCCGGTGGTCCGGATCATGGACTACGGCAAGTTCAAGTTCGAGCAGGCGAAGCAGGCACGGCAGGCGAAGAAGAAGCAGCACGTGATTCACCTGAAAGAGGTGAAGTACCGTCCGGGCATCGATGATCACGATTTCGAGACCAAGACCCGGCACGCGCGACGCTTTCTGCAGGAAGGAAACAAGGTGAAGGTGACGATGATGTTTCGCGGCCGACAGGTCGCTCACCCGGAGCTTGGTCGCGACGTGCTCAACCGCGTCGCCGCAGATCTCGCCGACATCGGCAAGGTGGAAGCGGATGCCAAGCTCGAGGGGAAGAACATGACCATGATCCTCGCGCCGAAGTAGGCGGGGCGCACGAGGTAGATCGCATGAAGATGAAAACGCACAAGGGCGCGGCGAAGCGCTTCAAGGTGACGGCGTCGGGCAAGGTCAAGCGGAACAAGGCCTACAAGAGCCACATCCTGACGAAGAAGAGCTCGAAGCGGAAGCGGAATCTCCGCCGCCCGGCTTTGATCGCCACGACCGGCGACACCAAGCGCATGAAGCGCCTCCTCCAGGCGTAAGGAGCCGACTATGCCTCGCGTCAAGTCGAACGTGGTGCGCTTGAAGCGCAAGAAGCAGATCATGAAGGCCGCGCGCGGTGCATACGGCGCGCGGAGCAAGCTCTGGAAGGCGGCGAAGGAGAACGTCGAGCGGGGGTGGAAGTACGCGTACCGCGACCGCAAGAATAAGAAGCGCGATTTCCGCCGCCTCTGGATCACCCGTATCAACGCCGCGGCGCGGCTCCACGACATGAGCTACAGCGTCTTCATGAGCGGGCTCAAGAAGGCCGGCATCGAGGTGGACCGGAAGATTCTTGCCGACCTCGCGGTGCGCGATCCGCAGGCCTTCACCGCCATCGCGGAGCGGGTTCGCACGGCGCTGACCGCCGCGTGAGGCCGGCCCGCCGCCGCCCCTAGCGCGCCTCCGGCCGGAGTTCGCTAGCGGTCGTCGCCGCGCGACAGGATCCACCATGGCGGCAGCGGGACCGATTGGTCACCGCTGCCGCTTCCTTTTACCTGCGATCGTGACGCGCTCGAGCCACCCTGTGTTGACGACCGCCGAAGTCATCGAAGCCGCCGAGCGTCTCGGGCGCGAGGGCGTGGCATCGGTCCGTACCGCGAGCGCGGGCGACCAGCTCGCCGCGCTCCGCATCCAGCTTCTGGGCAGAAAGAGCGGCCGTCTCGCCGACCTCATGCAGGCGCTCCCCTCGCTCGATCTCGCGGAGCGGCGCGACGCCGGTGCGGCCATCAATCGGGCGAAAGCGGCGCTCGAGGACGCATTCGCGGCGCGCGAGAGCGAGCTCAGAGCGTCCGACGCCCCTCCGCCCAGACTCGATCTCACGATGCCGGCGCGCACGGTGTGGCGCGGTGCCAAGCACCCGGTGACGCTCGTGATCGAGGAGATCCAGGAGATCTTTCGAGATCTGGGGTTCACCATTGCACTGGGCCCTGAGGTCGAGACGGAGTGGTACAATTTCGGAGCGCTCAATTTCCCGCCGGACCACCCGGCGATGGACATGCACGACACGCTCTACATCAGCGACCACGTGCTGCTTCGCACGCACACGTCGCCGGTGCAGGTGCGGACGCTTCAATCATTCCCGCCGCCGATACGCATTCTGGCCCCCGGCAACGTATACCGCCGCGATTTCTTCGACGCCTCGCACGCCCCGATGTTCTCTCAGATCGAGGGGCTCGCAGTTGACGACGGGATCGGCTTCGTGGACCTCAAGGCGACGCTCTCCTATTTCGCTAACCGGTTCTTCGGCAGAACCAGGACGCGATTCCGTCCGAGTTACTTCCCGTTCACCGAGCCCTCGGCCGAGATGGACGTCGAGTGCCGGCTCTGTGCGGGACGCGGCTGCGCCGGCTGCAAGGGTACCGGCTGGATGGAAATACTGGGTTCCGGCATGGTGCACCCCGCTGTGCTCGACGCCTGCGGCGTGGACAGCGAGCGGTTCACCGGCTGGGCGTTCGGCATGGGGCCCGCACGCATCGCGATGCTGCGTTACGGCGTGCCGAACATCCGCCTGCTCTACGACTCGGACGTTCGCTTCCTCGAGCAGTTCGCACGATGAACGCTTCGTACGCGTGGCTCAAGGCATTCGTCCCGTTCGAGCTGACGCCGGCCGAGCTGCGCGATCTTCTCACCTCCCGCTGCGCGACAGTTGATGAGGTTGTTCGCCTGCGTGCCGACCTGGGCGACATCGTCGTCGCGCGCGTGACCGAGGTGACGCGACACCCGAACTCCGACCACCTCTGGTTCACGAAGGTGGACGCCGGGGGCGGCGACGCACCGCTCGAGGTCATCTGCGGAGCTCCGGTCGTGAAGGAGGGAAGCCTCTACCCGTTCGCTCCGGTCGGTGCGACGCTGCCGGGCGGGTTGCGGATCGAACGACGGAAAATCCGAGGGATCGCCTCGAACGGTATGCTCTGCTCTGGACGTGAGCTCGGTCTGAGCGACGACCATGCGGGAATTCTCGAGCTTCAGATTGACGCGGCTCCTGGCGCCCCATTCATCGAGGCGGCCGGCATCGGCGATACGCGCCTCGTCGTAGACGTCGGACCCAACCGGCCGGACCTCCTCTCGCATCTGGGCCTCGCGCGCGAGATCGCCGGCGCGACCGGCCTGGCGCTCACGCTCCCCACGCTGCCCACGCTCCCTGGCGTTGCCGGGGAGGGCGAACGCGAGCCGACCAGACCGGACTCCGGCGGCGCGCCCGGCCAGCCGGTCCGCGTCCGCCTCGACGACGTCGCCGGCTGCCCGCGCTATGCAGGGGTCATGATTCGCGGCGTGACGGTCGCGCCGAGCCCGGCGTGGCTGGCTGAACGGCTCACGGCGGTCGGTGGCCGTCCGATCAACAACATCGTAGACGCGACGAATTACCTGCTCCACGAGCTGGGCCAGCCGATGCACGCGTTCGACGCCGCGAAGCTGGAGGGCGGAGAGGTGGTGGTCCGCCGCGCGCTGCCCGGGGAGCGTCTGCGCACTCTCGACGGCATCGAGCGCCAGCTGACGCCGGAAATGACCGTAATCGCGGATGTCGTGAGAGCGCACGCGTTGGGCGGCATCATCGGTGGCGCCGATGCCGAGGTCACGGATGCTACCACCGACATCTTCCTGGAGGCCGCCACGTTCGACCCGGCGGCCACGCGCCGCACGCGTCGCGCGCTCGGTCTGACGACGGACGCGAGCTACCGCTTCGAGCGCGGAACCGATGTCGAGTTGCCACCCGTGGCGCTCGGCCGGGCGATCGCGCTCGTCACGTCGCTCGCGGGGGGCGTCGTCGCGGAACCGCCGGTGGACCTGTACCCGGCGCCGCGCGAGCGCGAGCCGTTGTCACTTCGGGTCTCACGATCCACGCGCGTGCTGGGCGAGGAGGTCTGCGCGCCCGACATCACGCTGCTCCTCTCCTCGGTTGGCTTCGTCGCCGTCGCGGCGCCGGGCGACAACGTGCTGCGCGTTGCCGTTCCGTCGTGGCGCTCGGATGTGCGCGCCGAGGTTGACCTCATCGAGGAGATTGCGCGCCTCCGCGGCTACGATACCTTCGGCGACTCGCTGCGGCCGTTCCGGCCGAGCAGCATGGCGGAGCCGGCGCTCGAGACGATCACTCGGCGAACCCGGGAGACCCTGGTCTCCGCCGGGCTCCTCGAGGCGCGCCCGATGCCGTTCGTGCGGGGTGCGGAGAGCGGCTTCGTCAGAGTCGCCAATCCGCTCGCCGAGAGCGAGGCGTATCTGCGGCGCGACCTCCTTGATACGCTCGCGCGACGGGCGGAGCACAATCTCGCGCGCATGGAGCGAGACATCCGGCTGTTCGAGGTCGGCGCTGTCTTCACACCCTCCGGACTCGCGCTTCCGCGCGAGGAAGTGCGTGCCGCGGCTCTCGTGATGGGTGCCCGCCGCCCGGCGCATTTCTCCGAGCCGCGGCCTCCGAACTACGATGCGTGGGACGCCAAGGCGCTGGCCGAGTCGTTGGTGCGGGCGGCCTACGGAGGCGATCGGCGCGTGGCGCTCGATCCGGGCGAAGAGGACCTGCTCTGGTCGATATCCGTGGACGGAACGCGGCGCGGCGAGGTGCGACGCGTGACGCTCGACGCGCCCGTATGGGCGGCGCCGGCGTTCGGAATCGAGCTGACGATTCAGCGAGTCACCGCCGATGCCGTCGCCGCGCCCGGCTCCTCGGACTACGCGTCAGCCGGGGCGCCCCCGGTCTCGACGCGGTCGGCTGGGGCCACCTATCGCGATCTGCCGACAACGCCGGCATCGAGCGTGGATGTATCACTCCTCGTCCCGGACGATCTGCCCGTGCGTCGGGTTGAGGAGGCAATCCGAAAGGCTGGCGGTGCCTTGCTTACCGAAACGACTCTTCTGAGCGAGTACCGGGGCGAGCAGGTTGCATCGGGGTACCGCAGCGTCGCCTGGCGACTAACATTCCGGCATCCGGAGCGGACGTTGGAGAGCAAGGAAGTCGAGGGCCGTCGCTCCAAGATCCTGCGCACCTTGGAGGGGGAGTTGGGTGTCGGACAGCGACCGTCCTGAGCTCGCTCCGATCCGCGAGCTGGAAGGGCTCGTGCGGGCGGCGGGGGAGGAGTTGGCGTCCTGGCGCCGGCGAGCGCAGCGCGCCGAAGCTCGCGCTCGAGAGCTGGAGGAGACGCTGACGCCCGCCGCGGCGCCACCGGCCGACCCGCGCGTCGCTGTGCTGGAGCGGGAGAATGCCGAACTGCTCGCGCGCCTGTCCACGGCGCGGGAGCGCGCCCGGCAGCTCCTCGCGCGCATTCGTTTTCTCCGCCAACAACACGCGAGCGAGGCCGAACGGTGAGCGGGAAGAAAGCCACAGTCAGGGTGACGATCGCCGGCGAGCAGTACTCGCTGCGGACGGATGCGCCGCCGGAACACACGAGGGCTGTCGCGACGTATCTCGACGCCATGATCAAGTCCGTCATGAATAGCGGCCTCGTCGTGGAGTCCGACCGGGCCGCCATCCTCGCGGCCCTCCAGATCACCGACGAGCTGTTCCGTGAGCGCGCCGAGCGCGAGGCCCTCGCCGGGTCGATGCGCGAGCTTTCGGCCGACGTGCGGCGTTGGCTTCCGCCAGCGAAGCGTGGCGACGAGCCGCGATGAGATGATTCGCGCCGCAAGGAATCGCGTTGCCTTTTGCGAAGCCGTTACATAATTTCCTGCCCAGTCACACCGCGGCGCCTGTAGCTCTAAGTCGCGATTGCAGTTAGCTCGCCCCATCTCGCGCCCTGCGTCGGCGCTGGCCCGGGCAGCGGGCACTCGCGACCGAACTCCCTCCACGCCTCGGTTCTTCCCAACTCCGCGAGCCTCCTGGGGTCGCAGTGGAGCATACATCACATGAGTGCTACCGCCCTCACGGCCGCGCTCGGCGTGCTCGTCATCGTCGCCGCCGCGGTCTCTTTTTTTACGGGGCGCCGCGCCGGCCTGGCCGCCGAGCGAGCTGCGCAGGAGGCGACGAGGGGAACGGCCGAGCAGGTCGCGAAGCGCCTCCTTGGCGAGGCCGAGCGAGAGGCAGATTCACTCCGCAAGTCGGCGATCGTCACGGGGAAGGAAGAGACGATCAAGCTGCGCGAGTCATGGGAGCAGGAGGCCGGCAAACGACGTGAGGAGATCGACCGCGGCGAGCGCCGGGTGCAGGAGCGGGAGACAAGCCTCGACCGGAAGTTCGATACGCTCGAGCAGCGCGAGAAAGAGCTGGGAAAGCGGGCGAGCGAGGTCGGCCGGAAGGAGAAGAGTCTCGCTGAGCGCGAGCGTGAGCTCGACGCGCTGCTGGCCGACGAGCGGCGCCGGCTCGAGCAGCTCGCCGGGATGTCGGCCCAGGACGCGAAGGTCGAGTTGATGCACCGCATGGAGGAGGAAGCGCACGCGGACGCGGCCAACCGGCTTCGCGAGATTCGCGAGGCCGCCAGGCGCAACGGCGAGCGTGAAGCGAAGAAGATTATCGCGCTAGCGATCCAGCGAGTCGCGGCCGAACACACGGCGGAGATCACGGTGTCGTCCGTCGCTCTCCCGAACGACGAGATGAAGGGGCGAATCATCGGGCGCGAAGGCCGGAACATTCGCGCCTTCGAGCTGGCCACCGGGGTGGACGTGATCATCGATGACACGCCGGACACGGTCGTCGTCTCCGGCTTCGACCCCGTTCGGCGGGAGATCGCGCGACTGGCCCTGAGCAAGCTGGTCGCCGATGGGCGCATTCATCCCGGCCGCATTGAGGAGGTCGTCACCAAGTCGCGGCGGGAAGTCGATGCTGCGATTCAGGAAATGGGCGAACGGGCGGCGTACGAGGTCGGCGCACACGGGATGCATGCCGAGCTCATCCGTCTTGTCGGGCGGATGCACTACCGCACGAGTTACGGGCAGAACATCCTGGCCCATTCGAAGGAGGTCGCCTGGCTGGCCGGCATCATGGCGGCGGAGCTCGGACTCGACGTCGTCATGGCGAAACGCGGAGCGCTGATCCACGATGTCGGGAAGGTGCTCACCCACGAGCACGAGGGCACGCACGTCCAGCTCGGCGTCGAAGTCGCGACGAAGTACGGCGAGAACCCGATCGTGGTCAATTGTATCGCGGCGCATCACGATGACGTGCCCCATGAGTCCGAGATTTCGGTGCTGGTGCAGGCGGCGGACGCCATCTCCGGTTCGCGGCCCGGCGCACGCCGCGAAGCCTTCGAGACGTACGTGAAGCGACTGGAGGGGTTAGAGCGCATCGCGTCCAGCTATGCGGGTGTGGACAAGGTGTTCGCCATTCAGGCGGGGCGTGAGATTCGCGTGATCGTGAACCCGGAGAGCGTGGACGACCCGAAGATGGCCACGCTCACGGAGGAGATTGCCCGGCGCATCGAGTCGGAATTGCAATACCCTGGTCAGATCAAGGTCGTCGTCATCCGGGAGACGAGGGCGGTGGACTTTGCCCGCTGAGATCATCGATGGCGCCGCGGTCGCCCGCGCGATTCGCGCGGAGGTGGCGGAGGAAGTGGCCGAGCTGACGCGGCGCGGGGTCAAGCCCGGCCTGGCCGTCGTGCTCGTCGGCGAGGATCCTGCCAGCGCCGTCTACGTGCGCATGAAGGGGAAGGCGTGCGAGGAGGCCGGTATGCATAGCGTCACCGTGCGTCTTCGGGCCGAGACGTCAGAGCCCGACCTACTGGCGCAGGTGGACGCGCTGAACGCGGACCCGGCGATCCACGGCTTCCTCGTTCAGATGCCCGTTCCCGCGCACATCGACGCGGATGCCGTGATCCGGCGCGTGGATCCGCGAAAGGATGTCGACGGCTTTCACCCGGTGAACGTTGGCAAGATGCTGATCGGCGAGCGCGACGGATTCGTGCCCGCGACGCCAGCCGGCGTGCAGGAGCTGCTCGTGCGCTCGGGGGTGAACAGCGCCGGCAAGCATTGCGTGATCGTGGGGCGGAGCAACATTGTCGGAAAGCCGATGGCTGCCCTCATGATCCAGAACGCGCCGGGCGCGAATGCGACCGTCACGGTGTGCCACAGTCGGACGCCCGAGCTTGCCGACTTTACCCGCCAGGCGGACATTCTGATCGTCGCCGCGGGGCGTGCCGGCATGGTACGGGGCGACATGATCAAGCCCGGCGCGGTCGTCATCGACGTCGGCGTGAACCGAGTGGCCGACGAAAGCGCCAAAGGTGGCTCCCGCCTTCTGGGCGATGTCGAGTTCGAGAGCGCGCGGGAGGTCGCGTCGCGCATCACGCCGGTGCCCGGGGGGGTAGGTCCCATGACGATCGCGATGCTGCTCAGGAACACCGTCCGCGCCGCGGCGCGCTCGCTCCCGGCGTGACGCAGCGGCGGAGCAGGGCGGCCGGCGCGCGGATCCGTCACGGTGCGGCGGCGGAGCCGGATCTCTTCGCCGCCGCCGGCGTGGAGGTCGCGCGGTACGAGCCCGCCCTGGTCACGGCTTCGGAGGTCGCGGAGCCGGCGCCCGCGTCGCGCCGTACCGCGCGCGATGCGACAGGCGAGACGGCGACCGCGGCAGTCTCGGTGTGCGCGATCACGCTGCTCGCGCGTGAGGTGCTCGAAGGCGCCTTCCCGCCGATCTGGGTGCGTGGGGAAATCTGTGACTTCAAGGCGCACCGCAACGGGCACTGGTACTTCTGCCTGCGCGATGACACGTCGCAGATCCGGTGCGTCGTCTGGGCCCGCGATCGCGCGCGCATCCCGGCGGCGCCCGACGAGGGTATGCAGATCGTCGCGCGCGGACAGCTCACCGTGTACCCGGCGCGCGGTGAAATGCAGTTCGTCGTCAACCAGCTCGACGGCGTGGGCGACGGCCTCTGGCGGAAAGCGCTCGAACAGACGCGCGAGCGGCTTCTACGCGACGGGCTGCTGGACGCCGGGCGAAAGCGCGCGCTCCCGAAGTTTCCTCGGCGAGTCGCGGTGGTCACGAGTGCTGACGGCGCCGCGATCCGCGACATCATCGCCGTCGCCAGACGGCGTTCTCCAGGTGTGGAGATCGTGCTCTGCCCGGCGCGGGTTCAGGGTGAGGGCGCCCCGGAAGAGATCGTCGCCGCGCTCGCTCGCCTCGAGCGGTGGGGCGGCGCGGACATCGTGATCGTCGGGCGCGGGGGAGGTGCGCGCGAAGACCTCTGGGCCTTCAACGACGAGCGCGTCGCCCGGGCGGTCGCGGCCTGCGGCGTTCCGACAATCTCCGCCGTGGGTCACGAAACAGACTTCACGCTGTGCGATCTCGTTGCCGATCTCCGCGCTCCGACTCCCTCGGCTGCCGCGGAGGCGGCCGTGCCGGTGCGCGATCAGTTGATGCGCGAGCTGGGGACGGTTCGTGACGCACTTCGGACGCTCCTCGCACGGCGAGCATCCAGCGCACGCCGCACGCTGGGCGGCGCGGCGCGCGATCTCACGTTCGCGGCGGAGCGTGCCGCGGAACGCCGGCGGGCGCGCATCGAGGGTGCGGCCGGGCAGCTTCACGTACTGAGCCCACTGGCCGTGCTGGCGCGCGGCTACTCCGTCGCGCGCGGCCTCGACGGCGAGACGTTGGTCAGCGCGCGGTCGTTCCGTCCCGGAGTGCCCTTCGAGCTCATCCTGCGCGACGGCGCGATCCGCGCGACGACGGACGAGCGCGTCGTGCGGCGTAGCTGACGACCGGGCCGTGTCGTACGAATCGGACCTCGCCCGGCTGGAGGCGATCGTCGGCGAGCTGCAGCGCGACGACCTGGAACTGGACCAGGCTCTCACGCTGTTCGAGGAGGGGGTGGAATGCCTGCGAACCGCACAGGCCGCGCTCACCGAGGTCGAAGGCAAGGTGCGCATGCTCGTCGAGCGTGCCGACGGCAGCTACTCGCTCGGTGAGCTCGGCGGCTGAGACAGTCGCGGTGGACTTCGCCCCCGATCGCGAGCTGGTGGGACAGCGACTCGAGGAGGGGTGCGACCGCTATCTGCACCCGGGGCTCGGGGCGGTCGGCGAAGCGATCCGCTACAGCTTGCTTGCGCCCGGCAAGCGCATGCGCGCGGTGCTCCTGCTGGCGGCGTACCGCGCCGCGGGCGGCCGCGCCGACGCGAGTGGACTGGGCGCGGCAGTGGAGGTCGTCCACGCCTATTCCCTGGTTCACGACGACCTGCCGTGCATGGACGACGACCACGTCAGGCGCGGCCAGCCCACCACGCATCGCGTGTACGGGCCCGCCGCCGCGGCCGTCGCGGGCATCGCCATGGTCCCCCTCGCTGCGCGCTGGGCATTCGGCGCGGCATCCGAGCTCGGCTTGCCGGCGACCGCCTGTGCGGGCATAGTTCGGGAGTTGATGCGCGCCTCGGGCGCGGGTGGCATGGTCGGGGGACAGCTCCTCGACCTCGCCGCGGAGGGCCGCGAGCTGACGCTCGACCAGCTCGAGACGATGCATCGCGCGAAGACAGGAGCCTTGATCGTCACATCCGTCCGTCTCGCCGGCGTAGCGGCCGGCGCCCTGCCGGAGCACGTCCACGCATTCGACCGGTACGGGGACGCCATCGGCCTGGCGTTTCAGATTGCCGACGACGTGCTCGACGCGACCGCGACGACGGCCGAGTTGGGCAAGACTGCCGGCCGCGATGCGGCGATGCGGAAGAGCACGTATCCGGCCCTGCTTGGCGTGGGCGGGGCTCGCGCGCGCGCGACCGCGCTCGTCGACGAGGCATGCTCCGCGCTCGCCTCGGCCGGCCTGCTGACGGCGGCGCTGGAAGCGATGGCACGCTTTGCCGTCGCCCGGCGCTCGTAATCTTGGCGGCTGGCTGCTCGCCACGCGCGCTGCCCTCAACATCTCTCGCTGAATGTCCATACTCGACCGAATCCAATCCACTGCCGACCTCAAGCGCCTCTCCATCGACGAGTTACGCGCGCTTTCCGGGGAGATACGCGAACGGCTCATCGATGTGTGCTCGCGTACCGGAGGACACATCGGCGCGGGACTCGGGGTCGTCGAGCTGACGGTCGCACTGCATCACGTGTTCGACACGCCGCGCGACCAGCTTGTCTGGGACGTTGGGCACCAGGGCTACCCCCACAAGCTCCTCACCGGCCGTGGCGGCACGATGGAGACGCTGCGCAAGGAGGATGGCCTCTCGGGCTTCCTCAAGCGGAGTGAGAGCCCATACGACACCTTTGGAGCAGGACACGCAGCGACCGCGATCTCGGCTGCGCTCGGCATGGCCGCCGGTCGCGATCTCAATGGCGAGGATTTCCGTGTTGTCGCGGTGCTCGGCGACGGTGCGCTGACGTCGGGTCTGGCGTACGAAGGGCTGAACAACGCCGGCGCCTCGGACCGCGACATGATCGTGATCCTGAACGACAACGAGATGTCGATAGCCCCGAATGTGGGCGCGATGTCGCGCTATCTCGGATCGGTGCAGCGCAATCCGCTCTACAACCGTCTACGGTCGAAGATCGGCGAGGTCGTGGATGACCTGCCCGGCCCACTCTCGGCGGTGGGAGGCCTCGTGCGGAAGTGGGAGGAGAGCGTGAAATCGTTCCTCACGCCGGGCGTGCTCTTCGAGGAGCTGGGTTTCCGGTATTTCGGCCCCGTTGACGGGCACGACTTGCCGGTGCTCGTCGAGACGCTTGCCGCGGTGCGCGACCTGCGTACCCCGCGCCTCGTGCACGTCATCACACAGAAGGGGCGCGGCTTCCCAGCTGGCGAGCATGGCGAGAAGTGGCACGCCCTGCCGCCGAACCACGATCCGGCGACCGGACAGCTCAGGAATCGCTCGACCGCGAACCCGTCCTACACGGAGGTGTTCGGGAAGGGGCTCGTGCAGCTCGCCGCCGAGCGTACGGAGGTCGTCGCGATCACCGCGGCGATGCCCGCCGGCACAGGCACCAATGCGTTCGCCAGAACGTACCCCAAGCGATTCTTTGATGTTGGCATTGCCGAGGGGCATGCCGTCACCTTCGCGGCCGGCCTGGCGACGAGGGGTCTGCGTCCCGTCGTCGCAATCTACTCCACGTTCCTGCAGCGCGCGTACGACAATCTCATCCACGACGTGGCGATCCAGCATCTGCCGGTGGTGTTCTGCATGGATCGCGCAGGGCTGGTCGGCGAGGACGGGCCCACGCACATGGGCCTGTACGACATTCCCTACTTGCTGGCGGTGCCTGGCATGACCGTCACCGCTCCGAAGGACGGCGCGGAGATGATCGCGCTCCTGCGCGCCGGACTCGATTACGCCGCCGGCCCGTTCTCGATCCGCTACCCGCGGGATGCCGCGCCGGCCATGGTGCCGCCAGCGTCCGATATCCCGCACGTGGCGTTCGGGACCTGGGACGTCCTGCGGAAGGGAGCGGGCGGCGTGGCGATCCTCGCCGTCGGCGCGACGGTGCTTCCATCGGTCGAGGCGGCGGAACGGCTCGCGGCCGAGGGACTGGACGTCACCGTCGTCAATTGTCGCTTCCTCAAACCCTATGACGAGCTCACGCTCGCCGCCATCCTGCACGATCACAGCCGAGTGCTCACCGTCGAGGAAGGGTCCGTAGTGAACGGCTTTGGGGCCTACATGGCGGCCGTCATCGCGCATTCCGATCCGGGCGTTCGCGTGGCTACGCACGGGGTGCCGGACCGCCTCATCGAGCAGGCGTCGCGGCGCCGCCAGCTCGAGCGCGTCGGCCTCGATTCCGAGGGCATCGCGCGGCGGGTACGAGCGCTGCTCGAGACCGAGGCCGTCACGGGGTGACTCGAGTTGGTGTCGTCGGCAACCTCCGCTTCCGCGGCATCGGCGCCATCCTCGGCGCGTTGCGAGCCAGCGCGTCCGAGCTCGGGGTTGCGCTGTTCCTGGAGGAAGAGTTGCTCGGGCACGCTCCGGATAGCGACCGCTTGACCCAGGGCGCCGAGCTGGACCTCATGCTCACGCTCGGCGGCGACGGGACGATGCTGCGTGGAGCCCGAATGCTCGAGGGTCGCCCGGTCCCGGTTCTCGGCGCGAATCTCGGGCATCTCGGATTTCTCACCAGTTGCGGACCCGACGAGCTCGAGTCCGCGCTCCGCCGCTTCCTCGCCGGCGAGCACCGGCTGGAGCCGCGCATGGCGCTGCTGGCAAGGCCGTCCGGTGCGGAGCACGGCGTCACCTGGCGCGCGCTGAACGACATTGTGCTGCACAAGGGTGGCTTCGCGCGCGTCATCAATCTGCGCGTCTCGTCGAACGACGAGCTGATCGCGACGTTCGCGGCAGATGGCCTGATCATCTCCACACCCACGGGCTCCACGGCGTATAGCTTGTCAGCTGGCGGGCCGGTCGTGGTGCCAACCGTTGAATCCATCCTCCTCACGCCGATCTCTGCACACACGCTGGCGATTCGTCCGGTTCTCCTTCCGCCAAGCGATATGGTGGAGGTCCGCGCCGACAACGGACCTGACGAGCTATTGATCACCGTCGACGGGCAGGTAGGCGACTCGATCGCGCGGGGGCAGGGCCTCACGATTCGCCGCTCGCCGAATCCAGTGCTCATCGTGCGCTTCTCGGAACACACCTTCTTCTCCCGGATGCGGCGGAAGCTCGGGTGGGGTGGATTGCGCGAGCGCGACGAGGTGGACGACCGGTGCTGACGGAGCTTCGAATCCGGAATTTCGCCATCATCGAGTCGTTGACACTCCCGCTCGCGAGCGGCTTCAACGTGCTCTCGGGGGAAACGGGCGCCGGCAAGTCAATTATCGTCGGCGCGCTGGCGCTGCTCCTGGGCGAGCGGGCGAGCGCGGACCTCATTCGTACGGGTGCCGACCGTGCGGTCGTGGAAGGCGTATTCGATGTCGCCGGCCGAGCCGACCTCGCGGCCCTGCTCGACGAGCGCGGCATCTCGCTCGACGAAGGCATCGTCGTCCTCCGGCGCGAGATCGCCGCGAGTGGTCGTACGCGTGCATGGATCAATGACTCGACGACCACCGCCGGCGCCCTTGCAAGCATCGGGCGTTCACTCGTGGACCTCCACGGCCAACACGAGGCGCAGGCACTGCTCGACGCCGAGTCCCAGCGTGCAATCCTCGACGAGTTCGGGGGGGCGGCCGCGGCGGCGGCGCAGGTTCGCGCGTGTCACGCCGAGCTCTCCTCGGCAAGCCGCGAGTTCGACGCGCTCGTCAAGCGCCGCGCCGAGGTCGAGCGCCGCGCGGACTACCTGCGCCATGTGGTCGCCGAGATCGAGGACGCAAAGGTCCGCGAGGGGGAGGACACGGCGTTGGAGGAGGAAGCGCGGCGCCTCGAGCACGCCGACGAGTTGCGCTCGCTTGCCACGAGCATGGCGACCGCGGTGGACGGCGATGACGCGTCCGCACTCGGTTCCTTGCGTTCGGCGGCACGCGCGTTGGCGACGGTGCAGCGGATCGATCCGTCCCTGACTCGGCTGCAGGAGCTGTACGATAGCGGTTTCTACGCGCTCGAGGAGCTCGCGCGGTCGCTCGAGGAGTACGCCGCGTCTGTGGATCTCGATCCAGCGCGGCTTGCCGAGGTGCAGCGCCGGCGCGACGTGCTCTTCCGCCTCTCGAAGAAATACGGCCCCGCGCTCGCCGACGTGATCGAGACCGGGCAGCGATCTCGTGCCGAGCTCGATCTCGTTGACACGGCGGAGCTCGATCTGCGTCAACTCGAGACCCGGCGCGAGGCAGCCCGCACCGCTCTGCGACGCGACGCAGGGGCGCTGACCGCGTTACGCCAGGCTGCGGCCGACCGGATCGCGACTGAAGTAGACGCCGTGCTGCCGGAGCTCGGCATGCCGGACGGACACTACCGGGCCGCCCTCATTCCGCGCGAAGAGATTGGCGCATCGGGGGCGGAAGAAGTCGAGTTTCGAGTCGCGCTCAACGTCGGTCACGACGCGCGCCCGCTCGCGCGCGTCGCCTCGGGCGGTGAGCTGTCGCGCGTGATGCTCGCACTCAAGACGATTCTCGCGCGCGTGGACCGCGTGCCCACACTCGTCTTCGACGAGGTGGACGCCGGCATCGGGGGGCGCGTGGGCCTCCAGGTGGGCGACACGATGCGGCGCGTGGCCGCGCACCATCAGGTGCTCGCGATCTCGCACCTTCCGCAGCTTGCCGCCCGCGCGCACCACCACATCGTCGTGACGAAGGGCGCTCGCGGCGGCGTGACGTCCGCGGATACGCGCGTGGTCAGCGGCGCCGAGCGCGTCGCCGAAGTCGCTCGCATGTTGGGCGGCGACCCCGAGAGCGAGGTGAGTCGCGCGCACGCGCGCGAGCTGCTCGAGCGCGGCGCGGAAGCGAAGCGGCCGGCGCGGGGCGCGAAAAAACGGGCCGGTACGAAGTGACCCGGCCGCAGACGTCGGTCGGGTCAATGGAAGAGTGCGGGACGCCGCTGAGGCGGCCCTATTTCGCCGCGTCGCCCCCGAAGATTCGCGTGTAGACGCGGAGCTGGACCTGGTTCTGACGGATCCGTGGCGTACTGCCGCCGGAGCCGTTCACCGATTCCGCGTGCTGTACGAAGATCTCGAGTGGAACGCGCGCGCGCCCTTTCTGAAAGGCGGCAAGTGTCGAGTACGTGATGCCGGCGATCACGCGGTGCTCCGTCTGCTCGGTCTCGGCGTTCAACGTGGCTGCGTTGAGGGTGATGTCCTGATCGAGCGTGTTGCGAGTCTGGAACGTTCCCGAGTAACGATCTTCCTGCTTGTTCCGATACAGGTAGCTGCCCGAGACCGCGAAGTAGTCGCTGATCACGAACCGAGGGGTCAGCTCCAGCTCGAAGAAGTCGCCGAGATCACGGTCCACCAGAAATCGGCGGTAGGCGAAGGCCAACGGCTGATCCGCGTCGGTGATGCGCATCGTCTGGCGGTCACCGAGCTGAATGCCGTAGCGGCCGACGACACTCGCCCAGAGTCGCTTTCCAAAGATGACGTCTGACTGCGATCGAATCTCGATGTCGTTTTGCCCGTTGCCGGTGCCGATGTCGATGAAGTTGTCAGGCGTGTCCGCGTGGCCGCTGCCGATCCGCACGAGGCCGGTAACGGCCGAGCGGAAGTTGAGCCCGCTCGGCGGATCAAGCTGATTCTTGCCCTCGCCTTCGAGTGTGTTCAAGAACTGGAACTTGGCGCCGACCTCGATGTCGCCTATACCCGTTCGCTCGATCGTTTGCAGCGGATCCACGCCGACCCCGAACGCGGGATCGCCCAGGATGCGCTGCGCGTCGTTCACGCCGATCAGGCTCTGCGCCGCGACAGGTGACCCGCTCGGGAAAGCCGGGATGTTGAGCGTGGCCAGCGTCGCGAACTGACTCGAGAAGCCGGCCACCCGGGCGCGGATCGCCGCGTCCACGTCCGTGCCTGTGAGCGGGATGAACGGCGAGGCACCGTACAGCGATTGCAGCCCGCCGGAAAACTGCGCGGCGCCGGCGGCGAGGGCGGTCAACGTACCCGAGCGCGCGCGAACGGTCGGGCAACGCGGATCCGTCGAGGTGGTGTTGGCGCAGCTCGTAATGAGTGCCTGCAGCGCCGTCACTGCTGTCGCGTACTGGGTGTAGAGCGCGTTGTTCGCGTTCCGGATGTTCGTGTCGGCGAGCGCCGGATTGAACCCGAGGTTGCCCTCGCGACCGAGCGGGTTGACGTTGAGGCGCGCCTCCGTGCGCGTCCGCACGATCGGCACGATGACGCCGACCGAGAACCGCTTCGTGAGGCCAAGCTCGGCGACGATCGGATACGCGAGAACGCTGGCGTCGAGCCGAACGATGGTGCGGCCGAGCGAAACGTCGAAGTCGGGCAACCCAGCGAGTAGGCGCAACCCGTCGCGCAGGGGGAGCAGCCGCTCGAATTCTACAATGCCAATTGTGTCGCGGTTGAAGTCGACCGCGAGCGGCTCGAGACTTCCGGGCGCTCGATTCGGCGTGTTCTTGCCGTAGCGAGAATCGAATCGCGTCCACGTCGGGAGCACGCGGAGGCGCAATGCGCCCACCGGCAGCACCAGCGCGTCGTCGCCGATGCCGAGCACCGCCTGCGCCCGCAGTCCAACTGGTGCCAGCCCGGCGAGCACGAGTGCGAAGGTGCACAGTGCGGACACGCGATGTCGCATGCGATCTCTCCGGAGTGATGTGCGGGGGGCCGTCCATGGCGAGAAACGCGGCGCGCACGCCGCTCGGCCGGGCGTCGGGCGCGGCTAGGTTAGCACTCTACCACACCCTTGTCAACGCGACTACCTTGCTCCCGTGCAACCTCTGCCGACGCCCCCTGTGGCATGGCAAGTCACGGGCAACCATTGGCTTGCGCTACCGTGCATTCACCCCGCCGACGGGTCGCTCCACGCGCTCGGCATCCTCAGTCGCGGCGCGCGCGCGGCGGTTGAAGTCGCGGGCTCGTCGGGGTTTCTCGAGGGGAACGGACCGCCGCTCCTTCGCCCCGTCATCCGCGTCGACGGTGAGCCCCGCGACCTCGCCCGATCGGGGCTCGCCTGGGAGCGGGCGCATAACTGGCTTCCCACCTTCACGTGTGCGGTGGACACGCTGGTTGTTCGCGGAACGATCTTCGCGCCGTACGGCCGCGATGCGGACGTGGCGGGGGCAATCTACGCGATCGCCGTGGAGAATCGCGGTGCCACCGACGCCCGGATGTCCATCTCGCTCGAGGGGCAGCTCGGCCACCGCCAGCTTCGCGTCCGAACCCCGCGCGCCGCCGAAGACGGACACCGGGTGACGACCATCGGCGACGTCGTCGTGATGGAGGGGAGCGGCCTACCCGGCCTCGTCGCGCTGGCTGTCGCCGCGGACGGGGACGCCCGGCTCGTGGTCGCCGATGAGCTGCGCTTCGCGATTCAACGCGACGTCATCGTGCCTGCCGGTGGCCGGGTGAGCACGGCCTTCTTCATCGCGGCCGGCCCGGAGCGCGATGGCGCGGTCGCGACGGTGGCTGTGATGCGCCGGCGCGGGTGGAGCGAGCTTCTCTCGCTTACGCGCGATGCGCTACAAGCGCTCGAGCAGACCGTCGGGCACGATGGGCTCGATCGGCTGCTCAACCGGAATCTCTTGTTCGCGTACTT
Source organism: Gemmatimonadaceae bacterium (assembly GCA_037720885.1). GTDB lineage: Bacteria > Gemmatimonadota > Gemmatimonadetes > Gemmatimonadales > Gemmatimonadaceae > JACMME01. The sequence goes on from JBBJNN010000004.1 coordinate 18,815, forward strand.
CTACAGCGCGGCGCGCGCGCTCGACGATGCGCACTTCTACATTGTCCGAACCCGCGCACCCTGGCACCCAGTCGGCGTCACCACGCGCGATTGGGAAGCGCTGTGCTGGACGCTCCCTGCGATTCAGCTGGCCGACGCACCGTTCGCGCGTGAGCTCCTGCTCCGCGCATGCGAGCTGCACGGGTACGCGCCCGGTCGCGGGGTGAACTACCTCGACGGTACCTTGTTCGAGCCGGGCTTCAGTCTCGAGGGTGCCGCGGCCTACGCCGTCGCGACGGATCGCTACGTGCGCGAAACGTCGGACGATCAGATCGTCGAAGAGCCCGCGATCGCCGAAGCGCTGTACAACGCCGCCGACGACATGGCGTCTCGCCGCGACCAGCAAGTGCCGCTCTACACGACCGAGTTGACGCTCTCGGGCGACCCTGCATCGCTCCCATTCACCCTCCACGGGAACGCGGTCGCCGCGCAAGCGCTCGAGGTGTTCCGCCGAACGCTCGACGAGGAGACCGCCCGGGCTGTACAGGATCCCGACGCGGTGCGCGCAGCGCTCCGGCGCCACTTCTCGACCACGAAGGAGGGGAAGCAGGTCTTCGCGTCCGCCGTAGATCTCGCCGGCCATACGACGACGACTGATGATGCACAAGGCGCCGCATACTGGTTGCCGCTCTACGGCGCGGTCGAGCGGACCGATTCCGTTTACCGCCGCACCGTTCGCGGAGTCGGCGCGCAACCGCACTCGCTCGCCGCGCAATGTGCTCGCCTCGTCGGCCCCGAAGCCGGTGACGTCCTCCGGTGGCTGCGGCGTGCGCCGCTCGACAATGGCCTCGCGGCCGAGTTCGTGGACGACGAAGGCCGCGCGACCGGCAACGGTGGTGACGCGGCGCTCGCCGGTCTCCTCGCGTGGTCCATCTGGAACGCCGTGCACGCGCTCGGCGTGCAACCGTGAGCGTCGCGGCAACGCACGAGTTGTTTGTCGCGACCTACGGGCGCCGCCCGAGCGCAGTCTGGTCGGCGCCGGCGCGCGTGAACCTCATCGGCGAGCATACGGATTACAATGGGGGCGAGGTACTGCCGATCGCCATCGGCCAGCGTACGTACGTCGCGATAGACAACGCAGCCGGTTCGCGTACGCGAGCTGTGTCGGCCACCGAAGCAGGCTCCGCCGAGTTCGATCCGCGTCGGCCCGAGCGGACGGGGCGCTGGGGCGACTACCTCGCGGGCGTCGTCGCCGTACTGTCTGGCCGTGGGTGCGCGGTGCCGGCACTCGACATGGCGGTCTGGAGCGATGTCCCCGCCGGCGCCGGGCTCAGCTCGTCCGCGGCGCTCGAGGTCGCGGCCGCGACCGCATTTCAGAGCGTCGCCGGCGCAGCGGGCGATCCATTCGACGTCGCGATGATTGCCCACGAGGCCGAGAACGGTTTCGTCGGAGTGCAGAGCGGCATCATGGACCAGTTCGCGTCGGCCCTCGGGCGAGCCGGTCACGCGCTTCACATCTGGTGCGACACGGCGGCCACGGAGCAGGTACCGATGCACGAGTCGGTGCTCATCTTCGACACGGCGGAGCCGCGGTCGCTCCGGGGATCGCGGTTCAACGAGCGGCGCGCCGAGTGCGACGAGGCGCTCCGCCTGCTACGCGGTCGGTCCCCCGGGGTGACGTCCCTCGCTCAGGCGACGCCGGAGTTGGTGCGAGCGGCGGCGCTACCGGCGCCGCTCGATCGGCGTGCGCTGCACGTGAGCGAGGAGACGCGCCGAGTGGGCTTGGTCGTAACGGCGCTGGCCGGCGGAGGCAGCGTGCCCGGCGCGCTACTCTACGAGTCGCACGAGTCGCTCCGGCGAAATTACGACTGCTCGACTTCCGCTCTCGATTGGTTCGTCGAGCGTGCGGCGGCAACGCCCGGCGTTCGTGGCGCACGGCTGACCGGAGCGGGGTGGGGAGGGTGCGCCATTGCCGTCGGTGACTCGGGCGCGCTCGAGGCGTCGGCGCCGCTCATCGCGGCGGATTTCGAGGCCGCCTTCGGACGCGTGCCGCGTTCCTGGATCTCCGCCGCTGCAGGGGGCGTCAGAGCCGAGCCGATGTAGCGCTCTCCTAGCGCGGCATGGCGCGCGAGGTAGCTCGCTTGAGCAGCTGTGACAGGCTGCCTATATTGTCGCACGTCACGCGGGAATAGCTCAGTTGGTAGAGCACAACCTTGCCAAGGTTGGGGTCGCGGGTTCGAGTCCCGTTTCCCGCTCTCGTTTCGCGAATCGGACAGGGGACGCTGGGGGAGCAGCCTCGTGGCCTCCGCGTGCTTCTCCTGGCCTTCCGGGATGCGCTAGCTTTCAGCAGGCCCGGGTGGCGAAACAGGCGAGACGCGAGAAACTTAAAATTTCTTTCCCGTGAGGGAATGCGGGTTCGAATCCCGCCCCGGGCACCTGGATGCACGAAGGGCGGATCCCATCGCTTCGCGGGCCTTCCGCCCTTCGTGATACCTGCGAGCCCTAGAACGGCACTTCGTCGCTGTCGAGCGACGGGGCCGCGACCGGTTCGAGCATCGCATCGCCCGACTGCTCCGCGCCCTTGGTCGAGCCAGCCTTTGGCGGCCAGACGACGCCGTCACAGGACCGGTCGCGGCACTTGAAGTCGGGCGCCTTCGGATTCCGCTTCCCGATCCGATTGTCCCACATGCGGCCGCCGCACTTGGGGCATGGCGGAACATCGCTGGCCGCAGCGGGCATTGGCCCCGCAAGCGCGAGGGCCGGTTGATTCGGCGACTCGACACTGACCGCCGCGCCGTTCCCGTGCCGGCGGTCATACGCGTCCTGCGGATCCTCCAGTGGCTTGGCGTATCGGCCATCGCCATCCATCGGCACCCAGTTCTGCTCGAGCGCATACAGCTCGTGCCCGATCCCAAAGCGGACGGCCACACGCTTGAAGGCATCGGTCGAGGCCTGCTTGTAATCCTTGCCCATCCCCACGTCTTCCCGGACGACGCCGAGAATCTGCAGGCGCGCGCGAAAGGCGAACGCGCCGTCCGTGCTGCTGCCCTCGTCGCCGGCGGGTACGGGAGGAAGGAGCTCGAGGGTCAGGTTCCACTCGCCGGCCACCACGCGGTCGAGGCGCTCGCGCACCGTGTTCGCCTCGATGTAGGCGACCCAACGAGCGATGAATCGGCCGTCCCGCTGCACCGGCTTGCCGTCCTGCCGCCAGGAGATGACGCCCGCCGGCAACGGTGCCGCGAGCTGCCCCCAGATGTCTGCCTGCGCCGTCGGCGCTTCGTGTCGTGCGATCATAGTCCAGTCCAACCTATCGTGTCAGAAGTGTTCGTTTCTCGTGCTTGCGTACCGCGGCCACCGCGGGGCATTCGCGCCCGTGCTCGCAATACCAGCCGTGGCGGTCGAAGAACACGAGGTGCGTGACTGCGGGCTCCGGCCCAAGCCTGTCCACCCGATACAATTGGGTGACGGTCGTACCGCGCCCGCACGTCACGAGCGGGTCCAACTCCTTGATGCGCATCAACCGCCTGGCCTCCGCCGCGGGCACCGGGACCTTCTTGCCGGCACGCGCGGCGGACTTGACCTTGCCTGTCCGCGCGGCGCCGCGGCCGGATCGCGTCGTCTGCTCCGCGCGCGACCCACCACGCGTCGTCGCCAGCGCACCCGGGTCGCGTTGCGGCTTCCTGGCTGATCCCGCCCGCTTCCGCTCCGGCGAAGGGGTCCCGGTCGCGCCACGCCCCGACTTTCGCACCCGAGCGCCGGGCTGCTTCTCTCGATCAGCCACCCAACCGCGCCTCGGCGCGCCGGTCAGCGAGACGCGCGGCTCCCGGCGCCACCGTCAGCCGGGCCGTCGAGGCGCCTCCGTTTTCTTCCTCCTGCGCGATCGGTCGCGCGGCCAGCATCCGAAGATGCGGATTCGCCCGCAAGAGCGCCGGGATGAAGCACCCTTCGCGATGCGTCACCCGGTTCGGACCGACGAGCAACGCAGCCTCCGACACCGCCGCGACCGGCCTCCCGCAGCCGGCGCAACGGGGATCATTCCGCCACGCGTCGGCCAGCTCGTCTCCCACTACCTTGCCCTCGTTCGTCATCGCTTCCGTCCGACTTTCGAATGACTCCGCAGCACCCAGGTTCGGGCGATGTTCGGTGTGAGAAATCTAGCGTGATAGAGCCGGATGTCAATGCTCGTCAACGATAATTCTTGCCGTTGTAACATGCTTCGCATCAATGACTTACGCTGTCATTTTCGAGGCCAGCGCTCGGCACGCTGGCGGCCGGGTGACGACCTTTGTTTCCGAGAACGGACCGCTGGTGGCCGACACTGCCTGCGTACCTCATAGGCCTTATTCGGACGGGCCGCGACAGCTCCTCCGGACCGTCCAGCCGCGAAGCAGAGCGCCCCCGCGCCGGTACACACCGGCGCCGCGGCTCAGGACCGCAGCCGCTGAGATTAGGGAATCGTCACCATGACGAAGATCGAATCGCCCACGACCTCGTTCGCGCTTTTCCGCCGCGCCGCGATCGTGACCGGAATCTTGGATCGCACCGTATTGTCGCCAGGCGGGATCACGTTCAAGATGTACGCGCCGGTATTGACGGTTCGGAATCGGAACGCGCCGGTCGCATCCGCCACAGCGACCTGTAGTGGGTTCGTGAAGCCGACCCCCGTGAGATAGAGAGTCGTATTAGCGACGGGCTTGCTCGAGGTGCTCTGCACGGTCCCGAAGAGTTTGCCCGCCGCCGGATGCCGCGACGACACCGATACGGGAATCGCCGCCGCGAAGGCTTCGGCCCCGCCCGCCACGGCCACCGAGCCACCTTTCGGCTCGAGCAGCAGGACGAAGCGGGTGTAGTTGTCCGCGGTGTCCACGGGCGCCCGGAGCTGCGCCGCGAAGATCGCGACGTCCGTCAGGGAGGATCCTTGCTCCACGTCCGAGTTCACCAGCGAGCGGCGTTCGGGCACCGGCGTCTCCAACCCTCCGAGGCGGAGCTGCTTGCCTGTGCGCTCATCGATCAGCCAGGCCACATACTGGAAGCCCTCCGGCGGCCGGATCAGCTTGCTGAAGTTCGCGCGGAACTGATCGCCGTAGAACGCTCCGATGGCCGTCCCCTGAATGGTGTACGCCAGCCGGCCTGCGCTGTTGATGGCGAAGGTACCAAACGTGAACGTGCCCGTCGTTGCGAATGCGACAGGGGTCACGCCGGTATTGCGATACCGCGCCCAGAGGAACCCGCGCTTCGTAGCGGCGTCGATGCGGGTCGCGGCGGTCGCCGGTGAGGTCGTGACCACGACCACGACGTGCGAGTACTTCGCGATGTCGTCGTTGATGCTCGCGTTGGTGATGCGAAGGGTGAACGCGCGGAGTGTGCCCCCCGTATCTACGACGCTCGTCGCAGCCGCGGTATCGCGCCGCACGATCGCAACACTCGAGTCCCGGGTCACTGGGCGCGTCGAAGAATCCGAGCGGATCAGCCGTCCCGTGGCCGGAATCGCGTTGTTCGCGCCCGCCGTGCCCGATGTCGCCGAGTCCACGAGCAGCACCTGGTACGAGCTGCCCGCGGGCAGCGGCGGCAGGTTGCGCAATGTGATCGTCATCGTGTCACGCCGCGTATTGAGCGTGAACGTGCCGGTCGGAAATGCCGGGGCCCCCGCCGGCTGGATCTCGATGTCGAGCAACGGCGGTCCGATCTGCTCGGTGGGACCGCTGATGTCGTCTTTCGCGCAGGCCGCTACCGCGAGGGTGGCGAACGCCGCGAGGAGCAGCGCCGCGCGCGCGCGTGAAGTCAGGGTCGCGTTCACGGTTCCGCGCCTCCGCGTCCGCGCCGGTTGGGGAGGTAGCTGAACACCAGGGATCCCTGAAGATTGTGAACTGTTCGCTTCGTCGCGTCCGGGGCGGGAAGCACGTCTCCGATTCGCCGGTCGGTCGAATAGCCCACCGACGGGTCGAGCCGGTTGCGGTCGTACCCGAGCAGGATCAGGTCTCGCGCCTCGAATCGCACGCCGACATTCCGCGCGATCGCGTACTCGAGCCCGCCGCCGCCGCTCGCGTAGCCCTTCGCGAAGCTCTCGTTGCCGATGTTCTGCCGGGCGTCGAGAAAGATCGTATACGCGCCACCACCGCCCAGGGCGTACGCCCGGAGCCGGCCGAACGTCTGACCGAGCACGGCCTGCCCGCCGTAGGTCAGCATCGTGACCCGCTGCGCGACGGTGTACAGAAAGGTCGTATCGCCAAAATCGAAGGCGACGACGGGAAACTGATCACCCCGTGTCACCGGGCGGGCCGCCCCGAAGGTGAACCCGATCCCGAGATCGGTGTTCGCGGAGCCGAACGGTATGCGGTACGTGCCGTCGATTCCGATGAACGGTGCGCTCTCCAGTGCCGTGGCGCTTCCGTACTTGGTCCAGCCGAGGTGCGCTCCGACGTTGAACTGGTTGAGCGCGCTCTGTCCGGCCGCGGCACTCGCCCCAAGAAGGAGCGCCGCGCCCGCGGCGCTGGCCGTTCGCGTGAGGTTCATGTTCATGGGCATCAGGAGCCGATCTGGAAGCTCAGCACCTGATTGTTCCTCAGGTCGCCCATGATCACGTAGCCGTAGTCCAGGCTGAGTCGACGCCCGAGCACCGGCAGGCGAAGGCCACCGCCGAACGCCATGCCGTCCGCGAAGTTCCACGGGGCGTTCTGCTCGTTGAAGAAGCGTTTGCCGACACGCGCGAATGCGAAGCGCTTGAACGAGTACTCCAGGCCGACGGCCGTCTGGAGATCGGTGTCGATCGCGTCCTTGAAGTCCACCTCGGCCGTGAGCGAATGGACCGCGTTCTGCCCGAGTAAGGCTTCGGCGTCCCCGAAGAGGCTCGACATCACCCCGAAGTTGAAGGTGGTCGGCATCTGCGCCTCTCGCGTGTCGAACTGGATCGGGATGTCGCGGCCGGTGGGCTGTCCGTTGTAGCGCGGCTCGCGGATCGCCTGGCCGATCGCCGGTCCGCTGAAGCCGTTCGTGCCCCCGATATTCATGATCGACGCGCCAACCGTGAGGCCGTACAGGCCCGTGCGGAACCGCGTCGAGACGTCGGCGCCAAAGTAGGAGTTGTGCGCGAAGTCGATGCCTTCCTGCGCGTAACGTGCGCCGATCGCCGCGGTGAGGCGATCAGTCACGTTCCGCGCATAGTGGAGGCTCGCCGCGGTTCCCGTCCACGCAAAGGTGCCGGGGAAGACCGGATCGTTGCCATCCGGCGAGTTCTCCGTGGTCCGGTCGATGTCGCCGCTCGTGAAGTGCTGCACGCCGATGCCGATCGCGCCCTGCCCGAAGGCAACGCTCACCGCGCCAGCGGTATTCGAGATACCGGAATTGCCATACATCTGCATGTGCGAGACGAAGACCCCGATGCCCTCGGTGGTCGCGACGTTCGCGGGATTGAGAAAGAGGGCGTTCGGGCCATCGATCATCGCGACGCCGACGCCGGCGAGCGCCTGCGGCCGCGCGCCGACGCCGATGTGCAGGAAGTTGCCGCCACGCGTGCCGACGCGCGTCGTGCGATCGGCCTCACCCGGCACGATCGCGGTGCCGGGGAGGGTGCTGCCCTGCGCGACGGCGCGGGTGCCCCAGAGGAGCGCCGCGGCGGTGGCCGCGAGGCGAAGCTGGTTGATAAGCATCGTGACCTCTAATGGATGACGACGAACTTGCCGAGCTTCTCCTGCTTCTTGTTACCGATCTCCGCGCTGACGACGAAGACGTAGAAGCCGGGGCCAATTTCGAGATTCTCACGCGTACGCATGTCCCACTGCAAATCGCCGGTCGCCTGGCACTCGCTCGGCGTCGTATTGACCGTCACCTTGCAATTGCGCTCCAGGTCCGCCTCCGTCCATGACAGCTGCTGGAGGAATTGTCCGGACGCCGTGTAGATACGAATCATGCCTTTGGGCGGCAGGTGGGTGAACATGAGCCGCTTCGTATCACGGTTCTGCTCCAGCATCGAGAACATGATGTAGGGATTCGGGACAACCTTGACGAGGCCGAGATCGCGCGCCGTGACCGTCGAGATCGCCCCGCCCGCAACGTCCGGCGAGAGCTGCAGGTTGATCGACAAGAGCCCCGTCGTCAGTCCGCCGATCGGCGCGTAGTAGAGGACGTTCAGCTCTTCCTTCGCCGTCACCGCGGTGTACCCGGTGCCGCCGACGCCGCTGATCGGGTTGCAGGTCGAGATGTTGCTGCACCCGATTACGGCGGGTCCCCACGTGACCCGCGTAACGTTCACCGAATCGACCTTGCCGGCGCTGTTGATCACGATGGAGTCGCGCCCGTTCGTCTTCTTCGGGAGCGTTCGGATCGTCTCGATGAAGTAGAGCCGGTCGCCGGGAATCCAGCGATCCTGCGGCACGGTGACGCGAATGGTATCGGTCGCTTCACCGAGCAGCGCGGTGACCGGATGATCGCTCTTGAGCACCGCAATCGTGACCTTCGAGTCCAGACGCGTGTTGGTGACCGTGAACGGGAGGGAGAGGGCAGCGAGCGAGTCGGCGGTGATCGCGGGCCGGCTCAATGCCGTCGCGATCGCGCTCGCCGCGGCGGCGTCTACCGCCGACGTCTCCACCGTCTTGCGCGTGGTGATCGAGGTCGTGTACGCGGTCTGCAGCTGCGCCGGCTCGCGCTGGTTGAGAGTGAATGGCTCGCCCGGACCGAATTCCCGGTCCTCGAACGCGATCTTGTAGGAGGAGAAGGACAGGGGATCGCGCGAGGTGGCCGAGCCTGGGAGCCAGCGGAGCGTCGGCCAGGAGGGACTGCGGAGGACGCCAAGTTGTGGCTGGCTCCAGAAGTCCTCGCGGAAGGTACGCTGGAGCGATGTGTTCACGCTCACCAGCAACCCGTTAAAATCGGTACGGGTCTGTGTCTGCGGTGGCGTGATCGTGCCTGTCGTCGGGAGAGAGTCGGTGACGTAGACCGGCCGGCCATTCGCGACGAGCGTGACCTGCGGTCCCCGTCCGGCGAAACGGTACAGCGAGTACTTCGCGCGCCCGCTCGAGACCGAGTCCTTTCGCACGTACTTGCCCGCGACATCCACGGCGTACGCGCTGTCCGTGATCGTGAACGTCTCGCGCTGGAACGCGCCACGCCGCGGCGCGGTCGTCGTACCGCCGGTGTCGGCGAGCGCGAACAGCGTGACGACCGTGCTATCGATGCGAGCCTTCGTCGTGTCGGCCCGGAACACGCGAACTTCGGCGCTGTCCGAGAAGACCACGCGCGACGGCTGCGTTCCGCCGCCACGCACTTGCTTGGACAGGGCGAAGGTGAGGGAATACGCCGCCGTTGTGTCCGCGGAGGTACCGAGGAGCGTGACGTTCGCGGACGACCCACCGGCCTGGATACTTGCGGGGAGATAGACGACCGCGACGTTCCGGTTCGCCGTGTTCGGCGTGAGACCGTTCGCCACTGCCGGTCGAATCGTGAACGTTTGCTGCGCGAACGTGCCAGCCGGTCCGGTCGGCGCGACGGTCGGGAAGATGGCGGAATAGGATTGCGAGACGACGACGTACGTATAGGTCACCCCGGCCGTCACGTTCCCGTCGCGGAACGAGAGCGGGAAGAGCTTGGTCGTCGGATCGCGCGTGAGCTTCGCGTAAGCCTGCCACGGGAAGCTGACGGTGTTGCCTCCCACATCGCGCGCCGGCGAGGGCGGGCAGCTCCGGTCAGTCGCGACATTGGCGCCGGTATAGGTGAGCCCGTTGTCGCACGACTTGAAGACGTAGATCGTGTCCACCACGCCAATCGCCGTATCCGTCACGATCTGACAGAGTCCGGACGACACCGCCGTGGCGCTTCCCGGCGCGCACGCCGCGATCGCGGCGGCGGTGTTCGTCCTCGGCACCGTGTCCACCACGAGCGTGCCGGCCGCGAGCGCACGCGCGCGGATCTGATTCACCAGGCGCGGGTTCTGCACCCGCAGGTTCACGTCTACCGGATCGGTGCTCCGCCGCAGCCGGCGGGCCTGATCGAGGAGGAACGGGTCCGTCTGCGTGTTCGCCGTCTGGTCGAAGTAGAGGCGAATGAACGTGTCATACTGGCGGTTGCCGCCCTGCACCTGCGCCGACACGATGTTTACCTGCTGCGGCGGCTCGGCGCTCACCCAGAAGTTCTGGTACGTGTCAATGACGTTATTGACGGTGCGCTCGAACGACAGCGAGTCCGCGGACAGGATGTAGGCGACCACGAACTGCGTCGTGTCGCCGGCCTTCAGCTTCACGGGACCCACGCCCTGGTGGTAGGCATTGTGGACGTGGTTGGCGATACCGCCGGGGAAGGTGTCGGACCAGGCCTTCACGCATCCCGTCTGGCCCGGGAGCACGTTGTTGCACGTCGTGAGGTAGAGCGTGTCGGGCCGGCCGTCGTGATTGTAGTCCCAGTTGCCCGGCACGTACTTGTTGAAGTCGCCGGCCAACCCCGTGCCCGGCGCCCAGCGGCTCGGGAAGTCGCCGTTGTGAAACAGATCATAGTACTGAAGCGGCGTGAGCTGTCCAGATGTCACGCCGCGGCCGCCCAGCGCATCCTTGGCGTTGTTCGTGTAGGCGCCGAACGCGCCACGCGCGTTGTACTTGAAGAATTGATCCGACCCGCAGGTGAAGCCGCAGGCGTTGTTCTGGTTGAAGGTGATCGTATCGCCTGCGCTCGGATGGGCGGGGAAGTAGAACGGCGACGTGGGGTCGCTGAACTTCTTGTTCCGCAGGTCGCCGATCGGGCTGGCCAGGACGATCGAGCCGGCTGCCCCGCCGATGAATCCGCGCGCGGAGCTCGTGTTCGACAGGCAGGCGCGGAGATCGGTGAAGCCCGCACGGTAACCGCCCGTGACATTCGCGCCGTGTACGGCCCCGTAGCAATTCTGGCCATTCACATTCGCGTTCGTGGTGTACACCGCGCCCTTCTCGGGTACGGCGTAGATCGCCGCGTCCTGCGACGCGAACGCGGGCCGGATCATCGTGCCGAGGTAGAGCGAATCGTAGTCGATGCCGACGCCGTAGACCTCGGCCGACTTGTTGATCACGAGTGCCTTGTAGAACATGACGTCGGCGACGGCCGGAACCGCGTACGTGAACGCCTGGAAGTGCCACTCGATGCCCATCGGGAACCCTTCCATCTGGATCTGGCCCCGTCCGCCAGGCACCACCGCGCCGAAGCGCGATACCGTCTCGCGGCCGTAGTCGTTCGTGGCGCCGAACGTCTGAAACGAGCCGTAGATCCGTGCCGGCCGCTCCGACTGCGGCACCTTGAAGTCCTCGAAGGTGAACCCGGCCTTGTTCGCCTGGAAGCGACGCGTCCACACGGTGTCGGGCACGGGCCGCTCGCCCGCGAAGCCTGCCGACGGGTTCGCCCACGTGTCGGGGCAATCGCTGGCGGCGAGCAGCGGAATCCCAGCCGTGACGTTCGAGTTTGACGGCGAGCTGTTGTCGCGGCAGGTGCCGGTGCCCCGTTCGGCCGTGACGCCGGAGAACAACGTGCCGACTGAGCCGTCGCGGCCGGTAAACGCCCATGAGTAGTCCGGCATCCAGCGCTGGAAGTTCATCCGGACGTTGTAGCCGCCGCCGAGCGCGTTCTCGAGCGAGGGCGCGACGTCGCGCGCGCGCAACCAGTCGCTCCGCGCCGATGCCATCCACAGCTGCAATTCGAAGAGGAAGGCAGCCTTCGTCGCATGCGTCGGAAGGCTCGCGATCGCGGGAGCCGGCACGGCGCCGGTCGGACTGGTGTTGCCGGTCCACCAGTACGAGCTGCCGGCGGACCGCATGCCCGTGGCCGCGAAGTCGCCAAGGCCGAACAGACGGAACGCTCGGCCGGCGGCCGGCGCCGTCTTTGGCTCGCTGTACGTTTCATTCTGAGCTCGCGCGGCCGACGCGCGACACAGAAAGAGCGCACCGGCGGCCCATGCTGCGCGCCGGAGCGTGAGGGACCTGACGGAGAACATGCCCGGGAGCCTCTCGGAAGGTGAAGGGGGTGGCGCCCGCCCGGGCGCCACCCCGGTGGTTAGAACGAGATGCGGACGCCCGCGTTCACCGAGCGTCGCTCTGAGATGTACTGCGGCCGGTCGTAGAACGTGGTGCCCTCACTCTCGCCGGTGAAGTTGCCGGCGCCAAGCCGCGCTTGCGGCGACGTGCCGCCCTCGCAGTTGCCGGTCGTCGCGAATACCTGCGCGCAGTTCCGCGCGTCGAGCAGGTTCGCCAAGCGAAGGAAGGCGCCGTACCGGACGTTCGCCAGATTCCAGTCCTTCTGCGCCTGGAAATCCATGCGGAAGGTCGTTGGCGCGGTGCCCGAGTTGCGCTCGAGCCGGAAGCGGCTGCTCCCGGTGAAGGTGAGCGCGGGCGTGTACGGGTATCCGCTCGCCAACCGCGCGGTGAGGCTCGCCGTCGTGTTCCGGAACAGACCAGCGAAGCGGAACTTCGGCGCTTCGTCCCGTACCTGGAACGTGAGCGAGCCGTTCAACGAGTGCCGCTGGTCGATGTCGGCGCGGATCTCGCTGCGCGCCGGGATGTCGCCCTCCTGAGACTTCTGGTCCTCGAGATCCGGCGCCGACGCGTTGTTCGTCGCCTGTGAGTAGCCGTAGTTGATGCGACCGCTCCAGTAGCCAGCCAGCCGGCGCCGCAGCTCGAGCTCGAGACCGCGCACGGTCTGGTAGTCCTGGTTCACCAGGATCGTGTAGTTCGGGCGGTTCGTGCCGTACGTGACGCCGGGATCGAAGACGCCGGCTGCACGCGTGCCGCGCTGGATGCCGCCCTGGCGGATGCCCGTGAGCCCGGACTGGTCCTTCGAGAATGCCACCACCTGCACCGAGTAGTTGCGCGCGAACTCAGCGACGTATCCCATCTCGTACGAGCTGGTCTGCTCCGCTCGCAGCCGCGGGTTGCCGACATACGTTCCGTTGCTGAACGCCGGGCCCTGTCGCGTCCCCTCCAGCGCCGTGCCGATCCCGGTGCCCTGGTAGACGTTGTTGTAGAGGGGGTTCTGGTAGTAGACGCCGAAGTTGAAGAACGCCGACGATCGCTCCGTCACGGGAAACGAAAGTCCGAGCCGCGGGCTGAACGCCGTCCGCGTGGTCGACTCGCTCATGTCGTCGCGAAAAGCGACAGCCACGGCCGAGTCGTACTTGCTCCGCGCCTCCGGACGCTGGCACGCGGCGGTGCCGGTGTACACGCGCCCCGAATCATCCACGAAGCGCGCGAAGTCGGCCGGTAGACCGTAGGCCGTTGGGTCGTTGCAGACCGTGATGAGTGTCGTGCCGTTCGTCGGATCGAGCGGATCGTTCAGGAACTTTCCGCCGGCGCGACCATAGTCGAAGCGCGCGCCCACGCGCACTGTGAGGAAGTCGTACTCGATGCGGTCTTGAATGTAGGCCGCCGCATCCCACGGCTTCGCCGCGTAGTCCGAGGGCTGCAGGAAGATGTTGTTCAGCCCGATGTCCTTGACCTCGCGGAAGGCAATGTCATGCCCCTGGTAGAAGATTCCCGCCGCGAGGTTATGGTGGTCCGTGGCTTGGAGTTGCGCGTCCACTCGCCCGAGCCTCGTGAGGAGCTTGTCGTTCCCCGCGATCTCGTCTGTTCCCTCCGTCGGCGTGATCGCCTGTGACGTGACGCCGTAAGTCACGAAGCGCCCGGTGAAGTTCGTGTCGGCGATGCGCTCGCCAATGCACACGCCCGAGAAGAACGTCGCGCATGTCTCGCGACTCTGGTCGAAGTAGCCGCCGACGATCCGGTAGTTGAAGCGCCCGAGCGTCTGCTCGAACCGGCCGGTGAAGAGCTGGCGGCGCTGAGTGATCACGGCGGGGTTGGCGAATTCATAGCGCGCGTCGCCGACCGGACGCCCCGTCGGCGCGGTGCGGTCTCCCTCGTACAGTGTGTTGCACACATCGGCGACGTCCACGCCGCTCCCGTACCGGCCGGCATACGCTTTCGTGCAGGCTGCCGTCAAATTCAAGCCGGTGAATAGCCAATCGAACGGCACCGACATCGCCTCGCGCTCGAAGTCGATGACGCCGACGCTGAGCTTCGTGGTCGGTGTGAAATGCATCGTCAACTTACCGTACACGTCGCGCTGGGTGCGGTAGCCCTGCGCGCGCCAGCCGGGGACGAGGTCTTCCGTGTAGGGATCGCGCGCCGTCGTGTCGGCCTTGAATGGATCGTAGATCTTGTTGTCGTACTCGAGGACGGAGCCCGCCTCGTTCTGCGTACGGCCAGCAACCACGAACCGCAGCTTGTTCTTGGTTGCCGGTACGGGGCCCGACAGGTAGCCATCCACGAAATCGTAGCCGCGCAGCTCGTCGCGCGTGTTGCCGACCGCGCCGCCGAAGCGTGACGTCTCGTACTCGATGGAGCCGGCGAGGTTGGTGCCGCCTTCCTTCGTCGCGATGCTGACGACACCCGAGAGCGCATTGCCGTATTGCGGCTCGAGACCGCCCCGGAACGTGGCGACATTCTCGACCGCTTTCTGCGTGAGATCGAGTGTCGGCCCGCCGAACAGGAAGTTGTTGACCGGGATGTCGTCGATCAGCGTCAGCGTCTCGCCGCCGCGTCCCCCGCGAATGAGAATCTGCGGAACGCCGTTGCGCCGGGACGCGGTGAAGGACGTCAGGTCCGTCGAGACGGTCGGGACTTCCTGGAACCCTGCCTGGAGCGTGAGGGCGTCCTTGATCGTCCGAACCGGCAACGCTTCCAGCTCCGCGGTCGTGATCTGGTTCGTCGTGCCCGTCTGCGTCAGCTCGACCAGATTCTCCCTGCTCTCCACGACCTGCACCGCCGCGAGCTGGGTGGACGCCGCCGCGAGCTTGAAGCTCTGCTCGCGCGTGACGTCGATGAGAATCGTTGCCGTCGTTTGCTGCGTCTGGTATCCGATTCGACGCGCCTGCACCGTGTAGCTCCCGGGCGGAATCGCGAGGATGAAGTATCGGCCGTTCGACTGTGTGACCGCGCCGTAGCCGGTCCCCTGGAGCACGACCTGCACGCCTTCCACCGGCTGACCGCTCTCCGCGTCAGTGACGATACCCGTCATCTTGCCGCTCTGCGCGTCAGCTCGGCTCGCCAGCGCGGCGGTCCCTGACACGAGCGCCGCGCACGTCAGGACGAGACGTACGAAGAACGAGATGTTACGCACGACACCCTCCGGTACTGGGGTACGACGGAAGCGCCGCGGCGGGCGGCGCGC
>JBBJNN010000004.1:33971-115958 GCA_037720885.1 Gemmatimonadaceae bacterium
CGCCGAGCGCCGGGAGATGAGCACTGGCTCGGAGCAAGTGCGAGGTGCGAGGAGCGGCCAAGTCGTGGAGCGTCGCCGGCGAATGACCTACAAAGATCTACAGCGACCGCGGCGGAGCAACGCTAAAATCACGCGTGAACGCCAATTGTCAAGTTCACGCCGCCGGCGGTACCTTCCGCGCCGTGCCCCGAATCCGCCAGTGCGACGAGTGACGCGTGCGCGTTAGCGGCCGGATCGCCGTACCGGGCGATAAGTCCATCTCGCACCGCGCGCTCATCCTCGGCGCCCTCGCCAGCGGGACCTCGCGGGTGCGCGGCGTGCTCCAGTCGGCCGATGTCCGGTCCACGGCGGAAGCCCTGCGCGCGATGGGTGCCGGCGTCCCTGCGCTGGCGTCGACCTTTGCGATCGACGGCCGAGGACGCCGGGGCCTGTGCGCGCCGGCCTCGGCGCTCGACTGCGGAAATAGCGGCACGAGCGCGCGGCTCCTGGCCGGCGTCGTCGCGGGCCATCCAATCTCGGCACGGTTCGAGGGCGATGCGAGCCTGAGCGTGCGTCCGATGCGGCGCGTTGCCACGCCGCTCGCTCGGATGGGCGCGGCCATCGAGCTCGAGCGCGGCGATGGGCTCCCCATGACCGTGCGCGGAGGCGACCTCTGTGCGCTGGAGTGGCAGAGCGAGATCGCGAGCGCGCAGGTGAAGAGCGCGATCCTGCTCGCCGCACTCACGTCCGGAGTGACGGCGGGCGTCAGCGAGCCGGAGCGCTCGCGTGACCACACGGAGCGCATGCTCGCGTCGATGGGCGCGCCGGTGACGGTGGCCGATCTCCGGGTGCAGCTCGACCCGGTCGCGCGCCTCGAGCCGCTCGAGCTCGACGTGCCGGGCGATCCGTCGTCGGCCGCGTTCTTCGTCGCGCTGGCAGCGCTCGCGACCACGGGCGAGCTGTGTATCGAGCGCGTGTGCCTGAACCCCACGCGAACAGGTTTTTTCCGTGCGGTCGGAGCAATGGGAGCGCGCGTGGACGTGATCGACGAAGCGGTCGGCGGCGGCGAGCCCATTGGATCCCTAGTCGCCCGGCCAGCGCACCTCCGGGCAATCCATCTCGCGCCGGACGGCGTCGCCTCCCTCATCGACGAGATTCCGCTCCTCGCCTGCCTCGCCGCGCGGGCGGAGGGAACGACCGTCATCACCGGAGCGGGGGAGCTCCGCGTCAAGGAGAGCGATCGCATCGCCGTCGTCATCGAGAACCTGCGGGAGCTGGGCGTCGACGCGGAAGAGCTCCCCGACGGCATGCGCATCACGGGGTCCGACAGGCCGCTCCGCGGACGCGTCCGTACCCACGGCGACCATCGCATCGCGATGGCCTTCGGCATCCTCGGCGCCGATCCGTCCTGCCGCATCGACCTCGACGACCGCGAGTGCGTCGGCGTGTCATACCCGAGGTTCTGGGAGGACCTCGGCCGCGTGGTGTCGAGATGAGGCACTCCGGCTCGTGACGCACGACGCGACGACGAACCCCGATCTCGCGGGGGTGCGGGGCATCGTCATCGCCATCGACGGTCCGGCGGCGTCCGGGAAATCATCGACCGCGCACTGGGTCGCCGAGCGACTCGGCTTCCGGCACATCGACTCCGGATCGCTCTATCGAGCGGCGACAGCCGCGGCCATGTCCGAGGGACTGGAGCCGGCCGACTGGACGGAGACCGACGTCCTGGATGCCGCGGGCGGGGTCACGTTGGCGGCGGCGGGCTCCTCCTTCGTTCCCGTGATCGATGGCCGGTCCATGGAGGAGGCGATCCGGGGGGCCTCGGTCACCCAGCACGTGTCGCGCGTCGCGCAGATGCCGCGTGTCCGCGCCTGGGTCAACGCGTCGGTGCGCGCGGCTGCCGCCCGGGAGAATGTGGTCGCCGACGGACGCGACATCGGCACGGTCGTGTTTCCCGACGCCGCACTCAAGATCTTCCTCGTGGCGGATCCGTGGGAGCGCGCGCGGCGCCGGCTCACCCAACGCCTGCGCCGCCGGCCGACCGACGACGAGACGGCCGACGAGACCGAGCGCATCGTACAGCGCGACGCCCGCGACGCGAACCAGACCGTTCAGGCCAAGGACGCCGTGCTCATCGACACGACGTTCCTCACCCAGAGCGAGCAGGTCGAGCGCATCGTGGCGTTGGCGCGAGCCGTAACTCACCGTGGCAGCGACACTTCGTCCGGTTGACGCACCGCCGGTCGCCCCCTACATTCCACGGTTCCCGCCGTATGCCCGGTTCTCCCGGCACCGGCACGCACTCGCCTCCTCCTCTCACCTCGGCGCGGCGAGCGAGCATCCGCGACAGGAGATTGCCCCGAGTATGTCCGAACTAGAGACCCCGCAGGCCGGCATGACCGCGACGCTCACGGCGCGTGAGAAGCGCGACAAGCAGAAGAGTCAGCTCCGACCCCTCTCCACCCAGGACAACCGGTGGGAGGAGGACGAGTATTCGCCCGAAGAGATGGAGGCGATGCTCGAGCTGTACAGTGGGACGCTCGAGTCCATCGAGGAAGGCGAGATCGTCAAGAGCCGCGTCCTCGAGATACGCGAGAACATGGTCGTCCTCGACATCGGCTTCAAGTCGGAGGGCACTGTTCCGCTCGAGGAGTTCAAGGATCATCCGGATCTCAAGCCCGGCGATGAAGTCGAGGTGCTGCTCGAGCATCTGGAGGATCAGGAGGGGGCGGTCGTCCTCTCCAAGAAGAAGGCCGACTTCATGCGCGTGTGGGAGCGCATCCGCGTCGCGTACGAGACGGATCAGCCGGTCGAGGGCACGCTCGTCAAGAAGATCAAGGGTGGCGTCGTCGTGGACCTCATGGGTGTCGACGCGTTCCTGCCGGGCTCGCAGATCGCCCTGCGCCGCGTCCCGAACATCGACGAGCTGCTGGGGCAGAAGTACGAGTTCAAGATCATCAAGCTGAACAAGCGCCGCCGCAACATCGTCGTCTCTCGCCGCGTGATCCTCGAGGTCGAGCGCGCCGGCAAGCGCGAGAAGCTGATGAAGGAGCTCATCAAGGATCAGGTGCGGAAGGGCGTCGTCAAGAACATCACCGACTTCGGCGCTTTCATTGACCTGGGCGGCGTGGACGGCCTGCTGCACATCACCGACATGTCGTGGGGCCGCATCTCGCACCCGACGGAGCTCGTGCAGATCGGTCAGGAGCTCGAGGTCAAGATCCTCGACATCGATTGGGATCGCGAGCGCATCTCGCTCGGCCTCAAGCAGCTCCAGAGCTACCCGTGGAAGGATGTCGCCGACAAGTATCCGGTCGGCACGCGGGTCAACGGTAAGGTCGTCTCGATCACGAACTACGGCGCGTTCATCGAGCTCGAGCCCGGCATCGAGGGGCTCGTGCACATCAGCGAGATGAGCTGGACGCGGAACGTGCGCCACCCGTCTAAGCTGGTCTCCATCGGCGAGCTGATCGAGGCCGTCGTGCTCAAGGTGGATCCGAACGAAGAGAAGATCTCGCTCGGCATGAAGCAGACGGAGCAGGATCCGTGGGTCGTGCTTCCCCTGAAGTATCCGGTCGGGACGCGGATCACGGGGAAGGTGCGCAACCTGACCTCCTTCGGCGCATTCGTCGAGATCGAGCCGGGCATCGATGGGCTGATCCACATCTCCGACATGTCGTGGACGAAGCGGGTGCAGCACCCGTCTGAAGTGGTGAAGAAGGGCGACACGGTCGACGTCGTGATCCTGAACATCGACGCCGACAACAAGCGGATCTCGCTGGGCCTCAAGCAGGCAGCGGAAGATCCGTGGCTCCGGATCGGGGAGACGTATCCCGTGGGCACCGAGCTGCTCGGTCGCGTCGTCCGTCTGATGGACAAGGGCGTCGTCGTGGATATCGGCAACGACATCGAAGGCTTCGTCCCGGTCAGCCAGCTCAACGTCGGGAAGGCGGTCGCCAACCCGGCCGACGTCGTCTACGAGGGGATGAACCTCGACATGCGCGTGCTCGAGGTGGATCCGATTCACCGGCGGATCGTTCTCACGGTGACGAACATTCCGGAGGAGCAGCCACCTCGCCCCGAGACTCCGTCCAAGGTCATCCCGATGGACGCCGAGGAGGCCGCGGGAATGGGCATCGCGGCGGGGGGGGAAGAGGCAGGGGTGGATATGGCAGGGGTAGATGTGGATGTAGACGTCGGCGCTTGATGGCCGCGGCAGGGTAGGGATCTCGAAGCGAAGGGCCCGGTCGAAACAGTCCGACTGGGCCCTTCTCGCATCGTGCCCGCACCGGGGGTTACGACCACGAACGTACCCGGACTCCGCCGCTGGCTACGCCTCCGGCACGCGGCTACCTTATCGCGCCTATGAGCATGACCGACAAACTGGAGCTGCTCGAGCGTCGTGGCGAGGAAGCCGAGCTCGGTGGGGGCGCCGCCCGGCTCAAGGCACAGCACGACAAGGGGAAGCTCTCGGCACGCGAGCGGCTCGACGTGCTGCTCGACGAAGGAAGCTTCGTCGAGCTCGACCGTTTCGTCACGCACCGGTCCACTGACTTCGGTCTCGAGTCGCAACGCGTCTATGGCGACGGTGTCGTCACCGGCTACGGGCGGATAACGGGGCGGCTCGTCTACGTTTTCTCCCAAGACTTTACCGTCTTCGGCGGGTCACTTTCCGAGGCGCACGCCGAGAAGATCTGCAAGATCATGGATCTCGCGGTGCGGAACGGCGCACCGGTCATCGGGCTGAACGACTCTGGAGGTGCGCGCATCCAGGAGGGCGTGGTCTCGCTCGGTGCCTACGCCGACATCTTCCTCCGGAATACGCTCGCCTCGGGCGTGGTTCCGCAGATCTCGGCGATTCTTGGCCCCTGCGCCGGCGGGGCCGTGTATTCGCCGGCGATCACCGACTTCATCTACATGGTGCGCGGTACGTCGTACATGTTCGTGACCGGGCCGAACGTCGTGAAGACAGTGACACACGAAGACGTGACGATGGAGGCGCTCGGCGGCGCCGACACCCACGCCGGGACGTCCGGTGTCGCGCACTTCACGCACGATTCCGAGCTCGCGTCGCTCGGCGCGATCCGCGAGCTCCTCCGCTACATCCCGTCGAACAACCTTACCGAGCCGCCGCGCGGGTCGAACCGTGATCCGCGTGACCGGCGCGACGAGGCGTTGCGGGACGTCGTACCCGAGAATCCCAACCGGCCGTACGACATGCACGAGGTCATCCAGCGGATCGTGGACGACGGCGAGTTCTATGAGGTGCACCGCCAGTACGCGGGGAATATTCTCTGCGGCTTCGCGCACCTCGGCGGCCACAGCGTCGGTATCGTCGCGAACCAACCAGCCGTGCTCGCGGGTGTGCTGGACATCAGCGCGTCGCTCAAGGGGGCGCGCTTCATCCGCTTCTGCGATGCCTTCAACATCCCGATCGTGACGCTCGAGGACGTGCCGGGATTCTTGCCTGGCGTCGCGCAGGAGCACGGCGGGATCATCAAGCACGGGGCCAAGCTGCTGTACGCGTACTGCGAGTGCACGGTGCCCAAGCTCACCGTGATCACGCGAAAGGCCTACGGCGGCGCGTACGACGTCATGAGCTCGAAGCACATTCGCGGCGACTTCAACGTCGCCTGGCCGGGTGCGGAGATCGCGGTCATGGGACCCAAGGGCGCGGTCGAGATCTTGTTCCGGAAGGACATCAACGAGAGCGCCGATCCGGAGCGCGCGATGGAGGAGAAGATCGAGGAGTACCGCGAGAAGTTCGCCCACCCCTACATCGCCGCGGGGCGCGGATACATCGACGACATCATTGATCCACGCGATACGCGGCCACGCCTGATCGACGCCCTCGATACACTGGTGGGCAAGCGTGATCGCAACCCGCCGAAGAAGCACGGCAACATTCCGCTCTAGCGCGCGCGATGTTCGGCAAGGTGCTCGTCGCGAACCGGGGCGAGATCGCGCTGCGCGTGGTGCGCGCCTGCCGCGAGCTCGGTGTCCGCTCGGTCGCGGTATACAGCGACGCCGACGCGCTCGCGCCGCACGTCCGCGAGGCGGATGAGGCGGTACGCCTGGGCCCGCCGCCCTCCGCTCAGAGCTACCTGCGTGGCGACCTGATCATCGCGGCGGCGCTCCGCACCGGCGCCGAGGCGATTCACCCCGGATACGGATTTCTGGCCGAGCGGGAACCGTTCGCGCGAGCCGTCCGGGATGCTGGGCTCACGTTTGTCGGTCCACCTCCCGAGGCGATCGCGGCCATGGGCAGCAAGACCGCGGCGCGCACGCTCGCCGTTGCCGCCGGAGTGCCGGTCGTTCCGGGCACCACGGAGCCGCTACTCGATGTCGCGGAAGCGACCGCGATCGCCGAACGGTTCGGATATCCGATCCTGATCAAGGCGGCGGCCGGCGGGGGCGGGAAGGGGATGCGACTCGTCCACGAACCGAGCGAGCTCGCAGGATCGCTGGAGATGGCGCGGCGCGAAGCGTTGAACGCTTTCGGCGATGACGCCGTCTATGTCGAGAAGTACGTCGTTGGCCCGCGACACGTCGAGATTCAGGTTCTCGGCGATGCGCACGGGACCATGCTCTACCTGGGCGAGCGCGAATGCTCGATCCAGCGCCGTCATCAGAAGATGGTCGAGGAAGCACCAAGCGTCGCCGTGACGCCGGACCTGCGACGGGCGATGGGACAGACGGCCGTGGACGCGGCTCGCTCGGCTGGTTACGTGAACGCGGGCACCTGCGAATTTCTCCTCGACCGCGATGGGCGGTACTACTTTCTCGAGATGAATACCCGGCTCCAGGTCGAGCACCCCGTGACCGAGCTGACGACGGGCATCGACATCGTGCAGTGGCAGCTCCGCATCGCCGCTGGTGAGCGGCTCCCGTATGCGCAGCGCGACATTGCGCCGAACGGGTGGGCGATCGAGTGCCGGATCACGAGCGAGGATCCGGCGAACAACTTTCTCCCCTCGACGGGCCGCGTGACCTTCCTTCGCTTGCCGGGCGGTCCAGGCGTCCGGTGGGACGGCGGAATCGGCGTCGGGAGCGAGGTCGGGCTGCACTACGATCCGCTGCTCGCCAAGCTCATCGTCTGGGCTCCCACGCGCGACGAAGCCATCGCCCGTATGCGCCGAGCCCTCCTCGAGCTCACGATCGAGGGCGTGGAGACTTCGCGCGACTTTCACCTCCGGGTCATGGAGGATGCTGAATTTCAACGCGGCGACATCAGCATTCAATGGCTGGAGGAGCGCTGGCAGTCGCTGCTCGGTGCTCCCGCCCCGCCGGCTGGCGTCCGGGCTGCCGCGATTGCCGCGGTCTTGTTGGCGGATCGCGAGCGCGCCGAAATTCAGTCGCCCTCGGCCCGCCCGCAGGGTGAGGGCAGTGCGCGCGCCGATGCGTGGCGGCATTCGGCCTTGCTCGAGGGACTGCGGTCGCGATGATGACCACGGGCGAGGTGACGATCGATTCCATCGCTGCCGGGGGCGACGGGGTCGCACGGCTCGACGGCTTGGTGGTCTTTCTCCCGCGTACCGCGCCCGGCGATCGCGGGGTCGCGCAGATCACCCAACGGGGACGGCTCGCGCGGGGCTCGCTCGTACGGCTCACGTCGCCTTCGCCCGAGCGCGTGGAGCCGCGCTGCCTGCATTACACCCGCGACCGCTGCGGCGGCTGTCAGCTCCAGCACCTCGCGTACGACGCGCAGCTCAAGGCGAAGGCACAGATCATCCGCGACTCACTGGAGCGCATCGCCAAGCGGATGCCGCCGCCCTTCGAGGTGCGCCGGAGCGAGCGCGAATGGCGATACCGGCGTAAGCTCACGCTGGCGATCCGGCGAGCGCCCGGCCGCGACGACGAATGGATCGCTGGCCTGTATCCGTTCGATCAGCCGTCCCGGGTGTTCGCGCTCGATGACTGCCCGATCACGCACCCGGACGTGCTGGATGTCTGGCGGCAGGTGCTCGCGGCGCGGGAATGCCTACCGTCGGCTGGGGAGCTACGCGCGTCGGTCCGTGTGGCGCCTGACGGTGCGACCTTCGTGATCGAGGGCGGTACGAGCTGGCCGCGCCGGGACGAGTTCGTCGCCGCCGTTCCCGCGCTCGCGAGCATCTGGTGGGTCTCGGCCCGTGGACTGCGGCGGCTCGTGCACGGCACCACGGCGGCGCAGGCGCCAGGCGCATCATTTTCCCAGGTGAACGCCGAGGTCGGCGACGCCGTTCGGGAGCGGGTGCTCGCTACGGTCTTGGCTCGAGCACCCCGCAGCGTGATCGATGCCTACGCCGGGCTCGGGCACACGGCGATGTCGCTGGAGTCCGCGGGCGTTCCCGTCACGGCGATCGAGCTCGATGCGGCCGCATCCGCATGGTGCGGCTCCCGCCTGGCGCCTCCTTCGCGCGCCCTGACCGGCCGGGTCGAAGACTTGTTGCCGCAGGCCCTGCCGGCGGACGTCGTGGTCCTGAACCCTCCCCGTGCCGGCGTCGACGCGCGAGTGACGGAGGCGCTGGAGAACGCGGCTCGGACGCTTCGAGCAGTCGTCTACGTGAGCTGTAACCCGGCGACCCTCGCGCGGGACCTCGCACGGCTCCCGTCCTTCCGCATCGCGGCACTCGCGGCGTTCGACATGTTCCCGCAGACGGCGCACGTCGAGAGTGTCTGCGAGCTCGAGCCGGTCGCAGCATGAAGTACATCGTGACCGTGAACGGCGAGCGACTCGAGCTCGAGCGCGACGGCGAACTCGTGACCGAGGGCGTGGAGATCGTGTTGGCCCGTTTGGCCGAGGTCGAAGGCACTCCCGTCCGGATCGTCACGATCGGCGACGCAGTACATCGCGTGGTCGTGCGCCGACGCTCGGGGCGGGGCGCATACACGCTCTGGCTCGACGGCTACGTGTTCGAGGTCGAGGCGTTGGACGAGCGCGCACGGGCGATCCGCGACCTGTCGGCGGCGGCGGCGGTGGCCAGTGGTCCGGCGCCACTGCTTGCGCCGATGCCCGGGTTGATCGTCCGGCTCAAGGTCCAACCAGGCGATCAGGTCGAGGCGGGGCAGGGCCTCGTGGTGATGGAGGCCATGAAGATGGAGAATGAGCTCCGGGCACCGGCGGCCGGGCGCGTGCGCCGCGTCACGGTCGCCGCGGGCGAGGCGGTCGAGAAGGGCGCGATTCTGGTAGAGCTCGAGTAGCGGCGACCGTCGCGGACGGCCAGCTGGAGCTCCGTTGACTTCCGCTAACTCGTTGCCTAGCTTGTGTGTCTGCCGAAAAACTGGAAGTTCGCTCGCCGTCGTCCGCGCAGCGTCGGATGCCGGCGTTCATCACGTATTTACGAATCGCATGCCAACCTACACGGCCAAACCGAGCGACATCGAGTACAAGTGGTTTGTCGTTGATGCCGACGGGATGGTGCTCGGCCGGCTTGCGGCGGAGATCGTCAGGATCATTCGCGGCAAGCACAAGCCGATGTACACCCCGCACATGGACACGGGTGACAACGTCATCGTCATCAATGCCTCGAAGGTGAGGGTGACAGGCCGGAAGGCGGAACAGAAGGTCTACTTCCGCCACACCGGGTACATGGGGCACGAGCGGTACACACCGTTCTCGCAGATGATCGCCAAGCACCCCGAGCGCGTGATCGAAAAAGCAGTGAACGGTATGCTGCCCAAGACGGCCCTTGGCCGGCAGCGTCTCCGGCTCAAGCTGCGCGTCTACGCCGGTGCCGACCACCCGCACGCGGCGCAGCAGCCGACGGTGCTCAATTTCAAGAAGAGCGAGGCTGAGTGATGGCGGAGTCGACGGTCACGCATACGGTCGGCCGGCGGAAGGAGAGTGTGTGTCGCCTGTACCTCCGCCCGGGGTCGGGCAAGTGGAACGTCAACGGGCGTACGCTCGGGGATTATTTCCCGCGTCCTTCGCTCGTGAGCGCGATCCAGCAGCCGTTCGCCGCGACAGACATGCTCGGGCGCTATGATGTTCGGGCGACAATCGCCGGCGGTGGCGTCAGCGGGCAGGCGGGTGCGCTCCGGCTCGCGGCGGCGCGGGCACTCGTCAAGATCGACGAGGGACACCGGCGGAAGCTGCGCGATCTCGGGCTCCTGACGCGTGATGCCCGCTCGGTCGAGCGGAAGAAGCCGGGCCGTCCGAAGGCGCGGAAGCGCTTCCAGTTCAGCAAGCGGTAGAAAAGACCGGAATTCGGCAGTAAGGCGGGTTTCAAACCCACCCCGATCTCACACGCTTCCCGAGTCGCCGCGGGTGCCGCAGCTGCGGTCGCGAGCGATGCCGACGGAAGCGGACGACACAACCACCAGGCAACGGACAGGGACGCAGGACGTATGGCTCATCCGAAACTCGAGCAGCTCCTCGAAGCAGGCGTGCACTTCGGCCACCAGACGCGGCGCTGGAATCCGAAGATGCGGCGCTTCATCTTCGCCGAACGCAACGGCATTTACATCATCGATCTGCAGAAGACGTTGCGTCAGCTCGAGCTCGCACAGAAGCTGGTTCGCGATGTCGTGATGCGCGGCGATTCGGTGCTCTTCGTCTGCACGAAACGGCAACTGAAGGCCGTCGTGCAGGGCGAGGCCGAGCGTTGCGGCGCGATGTTCGTGACGGAGCGTTGGCTGGGCGGCCTGCTCACAAACTTCCAGACCGTGAAGAAGCAGACTCGCCGGCTCAAGGACCTGGAATCGGGCACGGAGACGGGCGAATTCGAGAACTACACAAAGAAGGAGCAGCTCCTGATGGGCCGCGAGCGTGAGAAGCTCTCGAAGAACCTGTCGGGCATCAAGAACATGACTCGGCTACCCGGTCTTCTCTTCGTCGTGGACTCGAAGAAGGAGCGAATCGCGGTAAGTGAGGCGAACAAGCTGGGCGTGCCGATCATCGCGATCGTGGATACGAACGCGGACCCGGACCTCATCACGGTGCCGATAGCCGGCAACGACGACGCTATCCGATCGGTCGAGCTGATCACGCGTGCGATGGCGGACTCGATCACGGAGGCCCGCCTGGCGGCACCGCAGCGTCAGGAAGAGGAGGAAGGGGAGACGCAGACGTATAGCTCCGACCGCGGGATGGAATCGGCGGAAGACGGGGACAAGCGCCGCCGGCGCCGTCCGCGGCGGCGCCGGGCCAAGCCTGAGGCGATCGCGGCGCGGCTCAAGGGGCATGGCGACGCGGCGGAAGGGGAGGCGGGTGCGGCGGAAGGCGCCGAGGGCGCCGAGGGCGCCGAGGGCGCCGAGGGCGGGGACGGAGGCGACGCGGAGTAGCGCCAGTAACACCGCTCGGCTACCGGCACCTCGCCGGCTCGACGTATCGCGGAGCGCCGCCGGCAAACGCCGGCGGCGTTCTCGTGAGACTGCCACGAATGTTGCAACACCCGGGCGCCAGTCGCGTGCCCGGCGCCGGACTGCCGGCGGATACTCGCAGGGACTTCAGTACGCGTACGCGTGGAGGACACGACGATGGGCACGACCGCATTCACCGCGAAGGACGTTCAGGAGCTCCGCCGCCGCACGAGCGCGGGCATGATGGATTGCAAGGCGGCCCTCGAGGCGAGTGGCGGCAACCTCGACGCGGCCGCTGAGTATCTTCGCAAGAAAGGCATGGCGAAGGCCGACAAGCGGAGCGGCCGCACGGCTGCCGAAGGCCTCGTCCAGAGCTACGTCCATCACAATCACAAGGTCGGCGTGCTCGTGGAGGTGAATTGCGAGACGGACTTCGTGGCGCGGAACGAGGACTTCAAGGTGCTCGTGCGCTCCATCGCGGAGCACATCGCGGCCGGCGTCCCCTCCGTACCGGTGGCCGTGAGCCGCGATCAGGTCCCGTCCGAGCTCGTGGATCGTGAGCGCCGTATCTACGCGGAGCAGGCGAAGGAGAGCGGCAAGCCGGAGGCGATCGTGCAGAAGATGGTGGAGGGGCGCGTGGACAAGTATTACAAGGAGATCACGCTACTCGATCAGCCCTGGGTACGCGATGATTCCAAGACGATCGGCGACCTCGTGAAGGAGGCGATCAGCAAGATCGGCGAGAATATCGTCGTCCGGCGGTTCGCGCGCTTCCAGATCGGCGCGGAGTAGCCCGCGCGTGCCGCCGCTCCGCTACCCGCGCGTCTTGCTGAAGATCTCGGGCGAGGCGCTCGCGGGGGATAAGGGCTTCGGGTTCGACTACTCGGTCCTCGGTAGGCTGGCCGCGGAGGTACAGGATGTCGTCGGGATGGGAGTCGCGCTCGGCCTCGTGATCGGCGGAGGTAACATCGTGCGCGGCTCCCAGCTCTCGAAAATGGGTATGGAGCGCGTGGGCGCCGATTACATGGGAATGCTCGGCACGGTTATCAACGGGCTGGCACTTCAGGACGTGCTCGAGCGGCAGGGCATCCAGACGCGCGTGATGACGGCGATTCGCATGGAGGAGATCGCCGAGCCCTACATCCGACGGCGTGCGCTCCGGCACTTCGAGAAAGGCCGCACTGTGATTTTTGCGGCGGGCACAGGAAACCCCTACTTTTCGACGGACACCGCGGCGGCACTCCGGGCGATTCAGATGAAGGCCGATGTCATCATCAAGGCGACGAGCGTTGACGGCGTCTATTCAGCCGATCCGAAGAAAGATCCGACCGCGACCATGTATGACGAGGTCAGCTACCGCGACGTCATCGCGCGCGAGCTGGCCGTGATGGATCAGACCGCCATCACGCTGTGCAAGGAGAATGCGCTCCCCATCATCGTACTCAACATCCAACGCCACGGCGCCGTGGCCAGCGCGATCCGCGGCGACCGGATCGGAACGATCGTCCAATGAGCTCACCTAGCGGAAGCAGCATCCCCGACATCGTCAAATCCTGCCGTTCGGCGATGGAAAAGGCATTCGACAACTCGAAACGCGAGTTCGCCTCCATCCGCAGCGGCAAGGCCACGACATCCCTGCTCGATACCGTGCGCGTCGAAGTGTACGGCGCGCAGATGCCGGTCTCGCAGGTGGCGAACGTCGCCGCACCGGAGCCTCGGCTTCTCACCGTCACCCCTTGGGACAAGGGGCAGGTCCAGGCCATTGAGCGCGCCATTCGTGACGCGGACCTCGGCCTGAATCCGGCGTCGCAGGGCGGCGTGATCCGCGTGCCGATTCCCGCGCTGAACGAAGAGCGGCGACGCGAACTGGTGAAGATCGTGCACAAGCTCGCCGAGGAAGGGCGCATTGCCGTACGCCACGCGCGCACGGATGCGCGCGACCGCGTCAGGAAGCTGGACAAGGTCGCCGAGGACGACAAGAAGCATGCGGAGCGCGATCTGCAGAAAGTGCACGATGACTACATGACCAAGCTGGATGATCTGATCAAGTCGAAGGAATCAGAGATCATGGAAGTGTGAGGCAATCCGGGCAGGAGCGGCCGTCGGAGACTCCGCAGACCGATGACCTGCTCGCGCGTATCCGCGTGCACGGCGGCGTTCCGCGTCATGTCGCCGTCATAATGGACGGCAACGGTCGATGGGCACGGCAGCGTCACCTTCCGCGCCCGCTCGGCCACCGGTCGGGCATGCGGGCCGTGCGAGAAGCGGTCGAGGGCTCGATCGAGGCCGGCCTCGAAATGTTGTCGCTTTTCGCCTTCTCCCTCGAGAACTGGCAGCGCCCCGCGACGGAGATCGCCGCTCTCATGTCGCTGCTCGAGGAGTACATTGCGCGGGAAGCGCAAGAGCTCGAGGCCGAGGGCGTCCGGGTGCGTGTCCTGGGCGACATCGACCGGCTCGCGCCGGCGACCGCAGCGTCAATCGGAGAGCTGGTTTCCCGAACGACGGCGAACACGCGGCTCACGGTCAACCTCTTTATCTCTTATGGCGGACGGGCCGAGCTCGTGCGCGCCGCGCAGCGACTGGCGCGAGACGTGGCGGAAGGACGGTTGACGGCCGACGAGATCGATGAATCGGCGTTCGCCGCGCGGCTGTACACCGAAGGGTGCCCAGATCCCGACCTTCTCATCCGCACCTCCGGCGAAAATCGCATCTCGAATTTTCTGCTGTGGCAGGTCGCCTACGCCGAGTTGTTCATCTCGCAGGTGCTCTGGCCGGATTTCACCCGGCGCGATCTGTTCGAGGCGATCCTCGACTTCCAGCAACGCGATCGACGATTCGGGCGCGTCCCGGCCTAGTGGCGTCGTCCGAGCTGACGTCCCGCGTCATCGCATCGGCCGTCCTCGTGCCGGTCGCGCTCGCGGCCGGCTACTATGGCGACGCCGCGCTCGCCGCGCTGCTTTCGATCGCCGCAGCGATAGCCGCATGGGAGCTATACCGGATCGCGCGCGCAGCCGGAGTCGAGCCGCTCGCGGAGGCCGGAATTGTCGCGGCCGCGCTCCTACCCCTCGTGATCCACGCCCGGTACCGCGCCGTGTTCGCCCTCGGCGTATCCTGGGCAGCGGTCGTCGCACTCGTCATCTTCGCCGCGGCGATCTGGCTACGAGGTCCGCGGCGGCGACCGCTCGCCGCCGTCGCGGTGACGGTCTTCGGCGTCATGTACACGGGAGGGATGCTGAGCTTCGGGTACGCGCTTCGGTATCACGAGTATCTCGTTGACGCCGACCGGAGCGGGCGGGCAGCGGGCGCGGCTCTGCTGGCCTTTCCGCTCATCCTGACGTGGACGACGGATACGGGCGCCTACTTCGTCGGCCGCGCGATCGGGAAACGCAAACTGATACCGTCCGTGAGCCCGGGGAAATCCGTGGAAGGCGCCCTGGGTGGCCTCCTCCTCGCTACGCTCGCGGCGTGGGTCTATCAGCGATATGTGCTGCTCCCGACGGCGCGACTGACGTTGACGCCCGGCTGGGTGCTCGTCTTCGGTGCCGTCGTCAGCATCGCGGCGCAGGTCGGCGATCTCGCGGAGTCGTTGATCAAGCGCGAGGCGGGCGTGAAGGACGCCTCGCGCATCATTCCCGGGCACGGCGGCGTGCTCGACCGGGTGGACAGCCTCCTCTTCGTCCTCCCGATCGCGTACTGGCTGCTGACGACGCTCCCGCTCGTCCCGGTCCCGGCGCCGTGACAGGCGTCGCGATTCTCGGCTCGACCGGATCCATCGGCACGGCGGCCTTGCGGGTGCTGGCTCGTCATCGGGATCGGTTCGAGGTTGCGGCGCTCACCGCGTACTCCAATGCGCCACTCCTGAGCGAGCAGGCGGAGCAGCTCACCCCGCGCTACGTCGGCCTGGTGAGCGACGGGGCGGTACAGCGTGACGGCTGGCGGTACGGGCCGGGCTGCCTTGTGGAGGCCGCAGAGCATCCCGCTGCGCCGATCGTGCTCAACGCCGTCGTGGGCGCAGCCGGGCTCGACGCGACTCTGGCAGCGGCGCGCGCGGGCAAGCGCGTCGCGCTCGCAAACAAGGAATCGCTGGTAGTCGCCGGCGAGCTGGTCGGCGCGGCGTGCAGGGAAGGGGGCGGCGAGATCGTGCCGGTTGATAGCGAGCACAGCGCGATCCTGCAGTGCCTCGCCGGTCGTCCCCAGTCCCACGTCCGGCGGCTCGTTCTGACCGCCTCCGGCGGGCCATTTCGCTCGTGGTCTCGCGATCGTCTGGCGCGCGCCACGGCCACCGATGCGCTTCAACACCCGACCTGGCGCATGGGGCGCAAGATCACGGTGGACAGCGCCACACTCGCGAACAAAGCGCTCGAAGTGATCGAGGCGCACTTTCTATTCGGGCTCGAGTATGACCGGATCGAGGTGGTCGTACACCCGCAAAGTATCGTGCACTCCTTCGTCGAGCTGGTTGACGGCAGCGTGCTCGCTCAGTTGAGCGAGCCGAGCATGGAGCTGCCGATCCTCTACGCGCTGACGCATCCCGATCGAATCGCGGACACGGGGGTACCTCCCTTCGATCCAGTCGAGATGTCGCCGCTCACGTTCGAGCGGGTCCGCTCGGACGAGTTTCCCGCGTTGCGCCTCGGGATCGAGGCCGGCCGGGCAGGGGGCGCCGCGCCCGCAGTCTTCAACGGGGCGAACGAGGCGGCGGTAGCGCTCTTCCTCGACGGGCACATATCGTTCGGCGACATCCCTCGTGGGATCGCGGCCGCGCTCGACGCGCTCGCGACCCTGGACGGCCACGACCGCGACGCCTTGCTCGCCGCGGATTGTAGCGCGCGTGCCCACGTCAGAGACCTTTTTCGATGCTAGACCTGCTCCGTTCCGTCCTCGCGATGGTGTTCGTGTTCGGGGTCGTGGTGTTCGCCCACGAGCTCGGACATTTCGTCGCCGCGAAGCTGGTCGGCGTGTACGCGCCCCGCTTCTCGATCGGATTCGGCCCAACGCTCTTCAGCCGGAAGTGGGGGGAAACCGAGTACATCCTGGCGGCGCTGCCACTTGGCGGCTACGTCCGGATGGCGTCCCGTGAGGATCAGGCCACAGCGTTCCTGGAAGGCGGACCGGAGCAAACTCCCGAGACCGTCGGCGGCAGCGGGGTCCGTGTGACACCGCAGGGTGAGCCGTCGCCCGCCGCCGTGCGAGGGAAGTACTACGACCCGAATGCGTTGGAGCCGTTCGGACCTCGCCCGGTTCCGCACGAGCGCCTGTTCGAGTCGAAGTCTCTTGCGGCGCGATTGCTCATCATGGTCGCGGGCGTCACCATGAACATGGTGCTCGCGATCATCGTGCTCACCGCCGTGTCAGCGATCTATGCGTCCGTGCCTCGCACGAGAACGATCGGAAGGGTTCTGCCAGTCGCAGCGGCGCCTCAGATCGCCGCGCTGACCGCGGGCGATTCGATTGTCCGGATAGACCGGCGCGCCGTGGCCGATTGGGGAGAGATTCAGGACGCGATTCTCGACGGTCGGGGAGATGCGGTCCGCATCACGACGCAGCGCGGTGAGATCGTCGTCCCGGTCGGGCGCCCGGGAAATGCCTCCCGCGAGGAGATTACCGGGAGCATCCAGCGGATCATCCCACCCGTAGTGCAGCAGGTGCTCGCGGGCAAACCCGCCAAGCGGGCGGGGCTGCTCGCGGGCGACAGCATCGCCGCGATCGACGGCCACGCCGTGAGAGGCTGGGGCGAGGTCGTCACGGTCATCGAAGCGTCACCGGGGAGGGTTGTTCGCTTCGAGGTGGAGCGAGCTGGTGCGCGACAGGCGCTGGTGATCACGCCTGATTCGGTGTCCGAGGTCGATCGGGGGACGAAGGCGACGCGGGTGATCGGACGCATCGGTGCGGCCGTCCGGCCTGATCCGAACGCGCGTCGTGTTCCGCTCGGCGACGCTCTCACCGCGGGGTGGACGGCCACATGGGAGATTGCCCGCGCCGTCGTCACAGTGCTCAGAGACTTGTTGATTGGCCGGGCGTCCCCACGCGAGCTTGGAGGCATCATTCAGATCGCCTCCGAATCGTCCGAAGCGGCGAAGGTCGGCTTCGACATGCTGCTCGTGTTCCTCGCGCAGATTTCGGTCAATCTGGCCGTCTTCAATTTGCTGCCGATCCCGATTCTCGACGGCGGCCAGATCGTGCTCAACGTCGCCGAAGCGGCGCGGGGACGCGCGTTCAGCGATCGCACGCGGCAAGTGATTGCGTACGTGGGGCTGGCGACGATCGCGATACTCGTGGTGTTCGCGTTGGTCAACGACGTGGCACGCCGGTGGCTCTGACCGCGGCGCGCGCGATCCGATGCGTGGGGCTGCTCTCCGCGCTCGCCACCGCGGCGCCGGCTGCCGCGCAACGAGCCATTGCGTCGCGATTCCCGATCGACAGCGTCGGCGATAGCACATTTGTCTTCGCCGTGCGTGACAGTCGCTGGGTCGAGCGTGGACTGCGTGGCGACGCCGTGGACCCACGCAAACGTGATTCGGTCGTTGCGCGATTCCGAGTACTCGCTGTCGCAAGGGGCCGGGCGACGGCGCTGATTACCGGGCAGACTACGGATGTGACGGCGGCGCATGTCGCGCTCCTCGTGCGAACGCCGGCGCCGTGGTATCGCCGGCCGTCGCTGTGGGCCGGCGTACTCGTCGGTGCCGCGGCCGGCGCGCTGATCGGCCGCGCGAACCCTTAGCGCTGCGGGCAGGAAAGGGCGATTCGCTTCGGGCGTGGTTTCGTGGCGCCTGCCGCGATCGTTTGCTCCACCTCGTAAGGCTCACACCCTTCGCGCGTTACGCGAATTCGGTAGCGGCCGGCGGGGAGGATGAGCCACTCGCCCGCGATCACGGGTCCTTCCCTTGCGCCCTCGCCGGATTCCGGGGTGACGCGGAAGCGCGCTCCCGGCGGCAGCCCGACCAGACCGAGGTAGCCACACTCGCGGGGGCGCACGACGACGGGGGTGATACGGCCGGCAGCGACCGCGACCGACTTCGTGGTTTGCGCGGACGTGCATCCCTCGACGGCTGGAACCGAGGCGAAAATCGTGTGCCGTCCGGGCGGCAACGTGAGGCCGGTCCAGCGGGCGCGCGGCAACGCCGCATTGTCCACGCGAACGGTCGCCGCGGCGGGTGCGTCGATCCGGATACTGCCGCCGCTCGGGCGCGCCGGAATTCTCGCTGAAGCCGCTGGCGTGTCGGCTGGTGGCAGCGCTGCCACCACCACGCGCGGAGCTGAGAGCGTATCCAGGGCGACAGACTCTGCCATCGAGGGCCGAACGCCGGCGCTGTCGCGCGAGAAGGTCAACGCTGCGGCGAAGATGGCCAGCGCACCGCCCGCCGCACCGAGCGCGACCCGCCGTCGGCGCTCTGCGGCCGCGGCGAGCACCTGTGCGCTGGGACCTCTCCCACCCGGGGGACCTCCATAACGGGGGACTTCGAGGGTTCGCACCGCGCTGGGATCCGAGCGCGCCACCGCGACCTCGGAGAGCGCCTCTCCGAGTGCTTCAGCGGTCGGGTATCGCGCCGCCGGATCCTTCGCCAGGCAGCGAAGAATGATCCGCTCTACCTCAGGTGAGATGCTCCCATCGAGCGAACGCGGTTTCACCGGCACATCCTCGACGTGCCGGCGCGCGATCTCGTACCAATCATCGCCATCGAACGGCAGCTCACCCGTCGCCGCGCGGTACAGTGTCACGCCGAGCGAGTAGATATCCGCTCGGCCGTCGAGTGGTTGGCCGCGCGCTTGCTCGGGTGAGAAATACTGCGGCGTTCCGACGACGACATTCGTGCCGGTCTGCTTCACGTAGCCGGCGGCGGCTCGCGCGATGCCGAAGTCGGCCACGATGGCGTTCCCGTGATCGTCGAAGAGCACGTTATCCACCTTGATGTCACGGTGGATTACCTGTTGCCGGTGCGCGAACGCCAGCGCGTCGGCCACGTCGAGGCCCGTTCGGAGGAGGAGCGATTCCGGTAACTTGCCCACCACCTTGAGCTGCTCGGCAAGGCCCTGCGGGAGGTAGTCCATCACGAAGTAGACTGCGTCGTGCTCGCGCCCGACGGCGAGGATCCGAACGATGTGCGGATGCCGGAGCTTGGCGGCGACGGACGCCTCGCGACGGAATCGGGACTCGAAGCTCTCATCGCCCGCGAAGTGCGGCTTCAGCACCTTCACGGCGACGGGGATGTCCAGCTCCGGGTCGTAGCCCTTATAGACCCAGGCGAACCCTCCGTTTCCGATGACGGAGTCGAGACGGAAGCGGCCGAGACTTCGGCCAAGGTAGCGCTCAGGCAACCGGACCAGCCTTTACAAGGGTGGTGAGGTCCAGTAAATTCCTCGGCTTCAATCAATTCGGCGCGCTAGCGCGGCGGGAGTGTGGGGAGAATATATACGATGCCCTTCGAGAAAGTAGCAACGGTCGAGAAGTACCGCACGCACAAAAAGGACACCGGATCAAGCCGGTTGCAAGTCGCGTTGCTCACGGAACGGATCAACTATCTGACCGATCACTTCCGGACGCATGCGAAGGACCACCACAGCCGGCAAGGCCTGCTCAAGATGGTCGGCAAGCGCCGGCGGCTCCTTGATTATCTCCATAGGACAGACGTCGCCGGCTACCGGCAATTGATTCAGGATCTTGGCCTCCGGCACTAGCATTGCCGGCGGTATGGTTTCGCGCGGGCGCCCGTTGAGCGGCTCCCGCGCGTTTTGTGTTCCCTCGAGGGTGTAGAGCGACATGCAACGCATCGAACGTGTCTTCGCCGGCCGCCGCCTGATCATCGAGACCGGCCGCATGGCCAAACAGGCCGCCGGCTCGGCGACCGTCCAATTCGGCGATACGATGGTGATCGCCGCGGTCACCGTGAGCGACAACGTCAGTTCTCTGCCGTTTTTCCCACTCACGGTCGAGTACAAGGAAAAGACGTACGCCGCGGGCAAGATCCCCGGTGGCTTCATCAAGCGCGAAGGCCGCCCGCATGACGAGGAAATTCTGTCGGCGCGCATCATCGATCGCTCGATCCGGCCGCTCTTTCCCGAGGGCTTCAAAAACGAGGTCCAGGTCTTCGTCTACGTCATCTCCGCCGATCAGGAGAATGACGCGGACGTCCTCGCGCTCCTGGCCGTATCAGTCGCGTTGAACGTATCAAAGATTCCGTTCCTCCGCCCGATCGCCGGCGTTCGCATCGGGCGGCTCCAAGACAAGTGGGTCGTCAATCCGACGTTCCAGCAGCTCGAGTATAGCGACCTGGACATTGTGGTGGCCGGCTCCGCCGACTCGATCGTGATGGTCGAAGGCGGCGCTCAGGAGGTCGGTGAGGAAGACATCGTCAAGGGCCTCGCTGTCGCACACCGCGCCGTGCAGGAGCTCATCTCGCTTCAGGACGAGATGCTTGGCCAGGGCCGCGCCGAGAAGATGTCGTGGAAGAAGGCGGTGCACTCTGACGAGCTCGTCGCTCGTGTCAAGCAGCTGGCCGAGGGCAAGATCGGCGGCGCGCTCAACCAACGGAACAAGCACGAGCGGATCGAAGCGGTGGAAGTGGTGAAGCGCGACCTGATCGAGGCGCTGACGGCGGATTTTCCCGACAACGCGAAAGACATCGCGAATCTCGTCGGCGATGTCGAGTACGGCGCGATGCGCGCGCAGGTGCTGGACAGTGGCGAGCGCGTGGATGGGCGCAAGGCCAGCGAAGTCCGCCCCATCACAATCGATGCACCCGTGCTTCCACGCGCCCACGGCTCGGCATTGTTCACCCGCGGGCAGACGCAGGCGCTGGTGGCTGTCACGCTCGGTACGGCGAACGATGTGCAGCGGCTCGACTCGATCGACGACCCGGCCGAAACGACCAAGTCGTTCATGCTGCACTACAACTTCCCGCCATTCTCGACGGGTGAAGTTCGCCCGATGCGGGGCACGAGCCGCCGCGAGATCGGGCACGGCAATCTGGCCGAACGCGCGTTGCAGGGCGTCCGTCCGTCGTTCGAGGACTTCCCCTACACGATCCGCGTCGTCTCCGATGTCCTCGAGTCGAACGGGTCGTCGTCGATGGCCTCCGTCTGCGGTGGTTCGCTCGCGCTCTTCGATGCGGGTGTCCCGATGCTCGGCGCGGTCGCCGGTGTTGCGATGGGGCTCATCAAGGAAGGCGAGCGCTACGCGATCCTTACCGACATTCTCGGCACCGAGGACCACCTCGGCGACATGGACTTCAAGGTTGCGGGAACGGAGCAGGGGATCACGTCCATCCAGATGGACATCAAGATCGAAGGGCTTGATCTCCAGATCATGCGGGAGGCGCTCGCGCAGGCACGTGAGGGCCGCCTGCACATCCTCGGTGAGATGCGGAAGGCGCTGGCGGAGCCGCGCGCGGATCTCTCGCCGTATGCGCCGCGGATCGAGACGTTGAAGATCAGCCCGGAGAAGATCGGCGACCTGATTGGGCCCAAGGGGAAGACGATCCGCGGGATTCAGGACGAGACCGGCGCCGAGCTCACCGTGGACGACAGCGGGCTCGTCACGATCGCGGCGGTGGGGGGCGAGGCGATGGAGCGCGCCCGGTCGATGGTCAAGGCTCTCACCGCCGAGCCAGAGATCGGCGCGACGTACGAGGGAACGGTCGTGAGCACGACGGCGTTCGGCGCGTTCGTCGAGATCATGCCCGGTACGGAAGGGCTCGTTCACATTTCCGAGCTCAAGCACGGTCGAACGGAGAAGACCGAAGACGTCGTCAAGAAGGGTGAGCGCGTCACGGTCAAGCTCCTCGAGCGCGACGAGCGAGGCCGCCTGCGGCTCTCGATGAAGGCGTTGGTGCCGAAGCCGGAGGGGATGCCCGAAGAATCCGGCGGCGGCAGTGGCGGCGGCGGCGATCGTGGACGTGGTGGTGATCGGGACCGGGGGCGGCGCCCTCGTTCGGATCGGGAGGGCGGCGATCGGGAACCACGACCGCCGCGCGAGGATCGCGATCGCGCTGTCGCTGGTAGCTCGCCGGCGCCAGATGAGGTCGCGGGCGACGGAGAAGATGGCGGGTCCCGCGAGCGCTCCGGAGAACGGAGCGGCGGAGGACGGCAGGGGCGGTGACGGACCGGCGGATGGAGCTCGCCAATGGGCTTCGTCGCACCGTTCTACCGAATGGGCTGACCGTGCTCTCGGAACGCGTTCCTGGAGTACGGTCGGTTGCGTTCGGGGCCTGGGTGCGCGCGGCATCGATTCACGAGCCGCGGGAGCGGATGGGCGTCTCCCATCTGCTCGAGCACATGGTCTTCAAGGGGACGGAGCGACGCAGCGCGCGTGACATAGCGATCTCGCTCGAGTGCCTCGGGGGCTCGCTCGACGCCTACACGGCGCGCGAGCATACGTCGTATCAGGCGCGGGTACTCGACGAGCACCTCGAGCACGCCGCCGACGTCATCGGCGATCTACTCTTCCGGCCGCTCCTCCGATCGGAAGATCTCCGTCTTGAGCGCAAGGTCGTGCTCGAGGAGATCTCGATGGTGGATGACACGCCCGATGATCTCGTCTTCGAGCTACACAACGAGGCGATGTGGGGTGCGCATCCGTACGGGTACTCCATCCTCGGCACGCGGGACACGGTCGCGTCGCTCGGTGTCCGAGAGCTTCGCGACCTGCACCGGCGAGCGTATCATCCGCCGCAGCTCGTCGTCGCAGCGGCGGGCAACGTGGAGCACGACGATCTGCTCGACGTGCTGGAGCGCACCGGGTGGGGCGCCGTACCGACCGGCGATGCGGCGCCATTGCCGGAGCCTACGCCCATCCTCGCCACGGGCGGATACCGTCACGTGCCGCGCGAGGCGAGCCAGACTCATGTCGTGTTCGGGTCCCCGACCGTCGCCCACTCCGATCCACGACGGTACGCTGTGGTGCTCGCGAGTACCGTGCTCGGCGGCGGTATGAGCTCGCGACTCTTCCAGCGTGTACGCGAGGAGCTCGGGCTCGCCTACGCCGTGTACACGTACACATCGTTCCATCCCGACCTCGGGGTTCACGGCGTGTATGTCGCGACCGCGCCCGAGACCGCGAAGGCAACGACGTCGGCGATCAACGAAGAGCTGGCGCGTGTCGCGTCGGACGGGTTGACGGCCGAGGAGATCGCCGCTGGCAAGGGACAGATCAAGGGACAGATCACGCTGTCCATGGAGAGCGTGAGTACACGGATGTACCGAGCCGCCGCCGTCGATCTCTACGGCGAGCCGTACCGCAGCCTCGACGATGTGCTGGCGCTCGTCGAGGCGATCAGCGAAGATGATGTTGCCGCAGTCTGCCGGGAGTTCTTCGACCCCGGCTGCCAAACGGTTCTGAGCCTCGGGCCCGCGGCTGCGGCCTGATCGCTCCCCACTCACTGCCCGTATCGCCGAGCGTCCGAATGAAGGCCGCCTGACGCCGCCGGGACCCACCA
Organism: Gemmatimonadaceae bacterium; assembly: GCA_037720885.1. Classification (GTDB taxonomy): domain Bacteria; phylum Gemmatimonadota; class Gemmatimonadetes; order Gemmatimonadales; family Gemmatimonadaceae; genus JACMME01. Next base: position 57,665 of record JBBJNN010000004.1, read on the forward strand.
TACCGCACCATGCGAATCGGCGTACCAAAAGAGATCAAGACGAACGAGAACCGCATTGCCCTCGTCCCGGCAGGTGCTGAAGCGCTCGTCGCGAGTGGGCATACCGTCTCCGTCGAGCGAGGCGCCGGCGAAGGGAGTGGCTTCGCCGACGACCTGTACACGAAGGCGGGCGCGCAGATTCTGCCCGACGCCGACTCCGTCTGGTCGGACGCCGACATGATCATGAAAGTGAAGGAGCCGATCGCGCCCGAATGGCCGCGGATGAAACGAGGGCAGACGATCTTCACCTACTTTCACTTCGCGGCAGATGAGAAGCTGACGCGCGCGCACCTCGACAGCGGCGCGACGTGTATCGCGTACGAGACCGTCGAGCTTCCGACGCGGGAGCTGCCACTTCTCACGCCGATGTCCGAAGTCGCGGGGAGAATGGCGGTGCAGGAGGGAGCGAAATATCTGGAGAAGTTGCACGGTGGCCGCGGCGTGCTCCTCGGTGGTGTGCCCGGCGTCCCGCCCGCGCACGTCGTGATCCTCGGCGGCGGCGTGGTAGGCACCAATGCGGCAAAGATGGCGGCAGGCCTCGGCGCGAAAGTCACCATCCTCGACATCTCGCTCGAGCGGCTGCGATATCTCTCGGACGTGATGCCGGCGAACGTGACACTCGTGTACTCAAATCGGTATTCCATCCTCGAGCACATTGCCTCCGCGGACCTAGTCGTGGGCGGTGTGCTCGTGACCGGCGCGAAGGCGCCGCGGCTGATCCGGCGCGAGGATCTCAAGGGAATGCAGGCCGGGTCCGTGATCGTGGATGTCGCGATCGATCAGGGCGGCTGCGTCGAGACGATCAAGCCCACGACGCACGAGGATCCCGTGTACGTCGTGGATGGCGTCATCCACTATGGCGTAGCTAACATGCCAGGCGGCGTGCCGAGGACGTCCACGCTGGCGCTCACGAACGCGACGTTGCCCTATGCGCAGCAGCTCGCGAATAAAGGGTGGCAGCGTGCCCTCCGCGAGAACGACGCGTTGCGCAAGGGATTGAACATTGTGGACGGTGCGATCGTATACCCGGGTGTCGCCGAGGCCTTCGGCCTCAAGTACCGATCGGCCGACGAGTTCATGGAATAGCGGGGAGCCCGCGTCCGTTCCGCTCAGCGCGCGCGCTCCGTCGTGGGCGGTGCTGCCGCCCATTCTGTGCTATCACAAGATCGAGCGGCGGCATGAGCTCGGCGTCACTCGCATCTCGCCGGCCCGATTCGCGCGACAGATCGAACGGCTCGCGGCGGCAGGGTGGCGCGCGTTGTCGCTGGGCGAGCTCGTGGCATGCGCGCGAGACGAGCGGACGGTCGGACCGCGCGAGCTCGCCATCACGTTCGATGACGCATATCGCGGGCTTCGCGATCACGCGTTCCCGGTCCTCGAGGCACACGGCTTTGCCGCCACGTGCTTCGCGATCACGGCCTACGCCGGGCGACTGAACCGCTGGGATGTTGCATACGGCGGCCGGCGGTTCGCGCATCTGGCATGGCGCGACATGAGGCGCTGGAACGACCGAGGCATCCGGTTCGCCTCACACACGCGGACGCACCCGCGACTGACGTGGCTCAACGACAACGATGCGGCGCGCGAGCTACTCGGTGCTCGAGATGACATGTGTCGCGAGCTCGGACCGGCGTCCGCGACAGCGGTCTCGTATCCGTTCGGGGCGTTCGGCGAGCGCGAGATGCGTCTGGCGCGCGAGTGCGGCTACTCGGCCGCCTTCGCGTTAGGCTCCCGCTGGCGCGGAGATCCGATGGCGATTCCCAGACTGCCGGTCTACGTCTGGGCGCCGCCGCTGCCCGCGGTCGGGAAGCTCGCGGGGATCGAGCGCGCGGCGGGAATCGGCGCCAACCGCAGCGCCATCGGGACAAGCCTCTGGCGCATGCTACGGACTGACACCACGAGCTGACTCGGTCGCGGCGCCTCGTGACATCGCGCCTCAGATGAAGTACTTGGCGACGATCGGCAGGAGCATGGGATGGCGGGCGAGCGCGTGAGCAAATATTCGCCCGAGCGTACGGTTCGCGGGCGGAATGCGTCGAACGGAACTCGCCAGGGAGTCGAAAAACGCGTCGTCGAACTTGTTCAGCGCTTCCTTCACCCGGTAGAAGCGGACGTGGTCGTCGCCGAGGAGCGCCATCCACTCGGAGTGGTAGCGCTCCAGTCGCGCGGCGGACGTGTCACCCGCGCTGATCGCTTCAGCCGCGACGCGCGCCGCGAGCTGACCGGCCTTCATCGCATTGATGATCCCGCCCCCCGATAGCGGGTTTATCATGTGTGCGCAGTCGCCGCATAGCAGCACGCCGTCCGTCGTGGTGCGCTTGATCGTCGGATGGACGATGACGCCGCCCACCGTGTAGGAGCTCCGCAGGCCCGTGGGATAGTTTTCGTCGAGGTAGTCGTCCAGGTAGCGCCGCGCGTGCCGGCCATCCGCCTTGAGCGCGACAATGCCGAGCCCGACGTTGGCGACGCCGGCCTCCTTCGGAAAGACCCAGGCGTAGCCGCCGGGCGCCACTCGTTGACCGAAGTGCAGGTAGATGGCGTCCGGGTCGAAGGCGATGTTCGAGACGACGTACTGAGCGCAGCTCTCCATGTCGCGCGCCGGCACGCGCGTATCGAGCCCTGCCCACCTGCCGACCATCGCTTCCACTCCGTCGGCGCCGACGACGAGACGAGCCGTGATGGTCTCGTCGCGGCCGACGCCGCGCAACGCGACTTGCCAACGATCGTTCGTGCGGCGCATGCCGGTGGCTTCCGTGCCGACAAGAATGGTGGCGCCCGCCGCGCCCGCTTCCGCCGCCAGCCGCCGCTCGAAGCGCGTGCGATCCAGCACATATCCGACATCGCCTTCGGCGACGCGCACCTCACTGCCATCCGGCGCGCGGAAGATGACCCGCGTGATGCGGCGCGCGATGAAATCGGCGTTGTCCAGAGCGACGAATTCCTCGAGCCCGCGGCTACCGACGCCTTCGCCGCAGCGCACCGGCGCACCGATGGCGCGATCGCGCTCGACCAGCACGACCTCGAGTTCCGGATTCGCGCGTGCTGCCTCACGCGCCGCGACGAGCCCCGCTGGACCGCCGCCGACGACGAGGATGTCGCACGTCGGCCCGCTCACCACGTGCGTCTCAACCGGCTGGGATCAGGCGAATAACGGCGCGCGCGCGACCATGGCCAATGCGCCGACAGGGCACGGCGCGATGCATTTGTTACACCCCGTACAGGTTGCGTCGTCTATATGCAGACCTTCCCGCCGCATGAGGATCGCGCCGGGCGGACACAAGGGCATACAGAGGCCACATGCGTCACACCAATTGAGGTTGACGATGGCAACTTCCGCGGAGCGGATGACAGGCATGCGCGCAGAGATAGTGGAAGATGCTAGGTTGTGTCAAGACAATACCTTGCAGAGCCAAACCGCACCCGCTAGCTTAACCGGCGACCGTGGCACTCCCCCCCCCCCGCGCCGCCGCGCGTTCCACCGCGAACGCCGAAGCCAACCGTTGATGCGCTGGCCCTTCTTCAAGTCGGGTTCGCTCTTCCCGGCGAACGCGATTGCCGTTGACCTCGGAACCGCGAATACGCTTATCTACGTCAAGGGCCAGGGAATCGTCCTGAACGAGCCGTCGGTCGTCGCGATCGAGCGCGGGACGGGCAAGATCAAGGGTGTCGGCCTCGAGGCGAAGCGAATGCTCGGCCGCACCCCAGACGGCATCATCGCCGTGCGCCCGATGAAGGACGGCGTGATCGCCGACTTCGACGTGACCGAGAAGATGCTGCACTTCTTCCTCGAGACGATCATCCAGAAGCACGTGTTCAAGGTGAAGCCCCGGGTGATCGTGTGCGTGCCGTCCGGGATCACCGAGGTCGAGAAGCGCGCGGTGCGTGACTCGGCCCTCGGCGCCGGCGCGAAGGAAGTGTACATGGTGCCCGAGCCCATGGCCGCAGCGATCGGAGTCGGCCTGCCGGTGGAGACACCGACCGGCAACATGGTGATCGACATCGGAGGCGGCACGACCGAGATCGCGGTGATCGCGCTGTCCGGGATCGTGAGCGACACGTCCATCCGCACGGGCGGCGACGAGCTCGATATCGCCATCGTTCAGTTCATGCGGAAGAACTACAACCTCCTCATCGGCGAGCCGACGGCCGAGCAGATCAAGATCACGATCGGCTCAGCGGCGCCGGTCGGCGAGGAGCGCGAGATGGAGGTCAAGGGCCGCGACCTCGTATCTGGTATTCCGAAGACCGTGCGTGTACACTCGAGCGAGATTCGCGAGGCCATTCAGGAGCCGATCCAGCAGATCGTCGACGCCGTGCGCCGAGCGTTGGAGATCACGCCACCGGAGCTCGCGAGCGACATTGTGGATCGCGGGATCGTGATGACCGGCGGCGGGGCGCTCATTCGCGGCCTCGATCTGCTGCTCAGCCAGGAGACGAGCCTGCCAATCCACGTGGACGACGATCCGCTTACCTGCGTCGTGCGTGGCACCGGGCGTATCCTGGACGACGAAGACAAGTACTGGTCGGTCCTCAGCACCTGAGGTAGGTCGTGGCAACGTCCGCCCGCGCCTACACTCGCTGGGATACGATCTTGCTTGGCGCCTGCGTCGCCGTCGCCGGCATGGTGCGGGCGTTGCCGGAGTCCGCGCGCGAGGTCGCCGCGAGCGGTATGCGCCGGACGGTCGTCGCGCCCCTCGTGGGGCTGCAGCGGGATGCGGAGCTCAGCCGCCGGGCATGGCTTGCACGAGACGCGACCGTACTGGCGCACGACAGCCTCGCGCTGCGTGCCATGGTCGTGCCGGCGCTCCAGCGCGAGAACGAGCAGCTGCGCCGCCTCATCGGGCTCGGCCAGCGGATGCAATGGGGATTTGTGCCGGCGGAGATCCTGCATGGGCAGGCGCTCGCGGACGACTATACGGTCACGCTGTCCGCCGGCCAGCGGGCGGGCGTGAAGCCCTTCAGTCCGGTCGTTGCTCCGGATGGGCTGATCGGTATGGTCAAGACCGTGGATCCGACAATGAGCACCGCGATTCTCTGGTCGCATCCCGATTTTCGCGTCAGCGCAATGACGGCGGATAGTGGCGTCTTCGGCATCGTCGCGGCGCATCTCGGCAACGTGCCGGCGCGCAATCTGCTCGAGCTGCGCGGTGTACCGGTCCGGAGCACGCTCAAGCCTGGCACCGTGATCTGGAGCTCCGGCCTCGGCGGCGTGCATCCGCGAGGTATCCCGATCGGTACTGTCATTGGGGAGGAGAAGAAGCTTGCCGAAGGGTGGGCACGTACCTACCTGGTCCGCCCGGCTGCGCATCCGGCCGAGCTCGATGCGGTGATGATCCTGCAATCACAGGTGCGTGCTGGTGGGATGTCTTCGGTCTGGGCGAGTGTCCTCGACGCTGACTCCGCGGTGCGACGCATTGTCGCCGCCGGAGACTCGCTCAAGGGCCTGGCGGCTGCCGATAGCGCTCGTGCTGCGGCGGCCCGGCGTGCCACCGCCCCGATCGATAGCTCATCGCGAGTCGGCGTCCGGCGGGACAGCCTACAGCGCACACCCGCTCGGCGGGACAGCGCCCTTCGCCAACTACAGTGAGATCGTGGGCTGGCCTGCGTACGGCGCTGGCCTTCGTGATCCTGGTCGTGCTGCATTACACGCTCCGACCGATGCTCGGGTGGCGTGCGGAGCCGGATTTTCTCGTTATCGCGCTCCTCCTCGTCGCGATCCGTGTGCGCCCCGGTGCGGCCGCGCTGCTCGGATTTTTTACCGGAATGGTGGCCGATTCGCTCGCCGTACACGCGTTTGGCGCGAGCGCCATGGCGATGAGCGCGATCGCCTTCTCGGCATCCTGGCTGAAGGCTGTGTTCTTCGCTGACAACATGGCGCTCAACGCATTCTTCTTCTTCGTCGGCAAGTGGGTGTACAACGCGGTGTATCTGCTCGCGGAGCGGCGGTTCGGAGGCGGTGAGCTGCTGATGCAGATTCTCGTCTGGTCCTCGCTGTCCGCCGCCGTGACGGCCTTCGCCGGGCTTGCCACGCTGCTCGTACTGCGGCCGATGCTGCGGACGTCCATGTCATGAGCTTCCACCCGAACGACGTAGCGCGCCGCGCGCGAGGCGCCAGCGTTGGGTTGTCGATCATCTTCCTGCTGCTGCTGGCCGCATTCTTTCGCACGCAGGTCGTCCGCAACTCCCAGTACGCGCTCCAGAGTGAGGAGAACCGGCTGCGCGAAGTGCCGGTTCCGGCTGCGCGCGGCATCATCTACGACCGGCATCACGAGGTCATCGCCGAGAACGTTCCGGGCTACTCGGTCTCGATGTTGAGCCCGACGGCCGACTCGCTGCGGGCGTCGCTGGCCCGTCTTGCGACGCTCGTGCAGCTCTCGCCGGAGCAGATCGAGTCAGCAGTGCGGCGGTACAGACGCGCGCCCAACCGGCCAGCGGTGATTCTCGCGGACGCACGGTTCGATGTGGTGTCCGTGCTGGAGGAGCACCGCGTCGAGTTCCCCGATCTGGTGATTCAGGCGGCGCCGAAGCGACGGTATCCGGACGGTCCGGCGGTCGCGTCATTCGTTGGATACGTCGGCGAGATCAGCGAGCGCGAGCTGCTGTCGAAGCAATACGAGACCTACAAGGCTGGCCAGCACATCGGGAAGGGAGGTCTCGAGATGCAGTACGAGGCCTCGCTTCGCGGCCAGGAGGGGATGCGCTTCGTCGAGGTGGACGCGCGCGGCCGCGTGGTGCGCGATGCGGGCGCGCGCGAGGACTTGCCGGCGCGGACGGCGGAGCCCCTCTACACGAACATCGATCTCGGGCTCCAGCGGTACACGGCATCGCTCTTCGGCGATTCGTTGCAGGGCGGCGTCATCGCGATGGTGCCGCGGACGGGGGAAGTGCTCGCGCTACACAGCGCGCCGACCTTCGACCCGAACCGCTTCATTGGCGGTATTCCGCTCGATTACTGGAGCGCGTTGACTACCGACCCACGGCGCCCGCTCTATAACAAGGTCATACAGGGCAAGTATCCGCCCGCATCGACCTTCAAGCTGGCGACGTCGGCGATCGCGATGGAGCGGGGGCTGATTACCCTGGGTGACCGGATGCCGACGCCCTGCACCGGCGGCTACATGTTCGGGAATCGGTACTTCCGGTGCTGGGAGAAGAAGGGGCATGGCGATGTGACGCTCGCCCGCGCCATTGCGGTGTCGTGCGACGTGTTCTTCTACCAGCTCGGACTCAAGCTCGGGCTCTCACGCCTCATCGCCGGCGGGGTTTCGCTCGGCTTCGATCGCCGTACCGGGATCGACCTGCCGAACGAGCTTCGGCCGACCTACCCCGACGCCGTCGAGTACTACAACAAGCGGTACGGCGCACGGCGGTGGAGCAACTCGGTCATCCTCAACCTGGCGATCGGGCAGGGGGAGAACGACCAGACAGTGGCGAACATGGCGCGCTTCTACACGGCCCTCGCGACCGATGGAGCCGCGGCGAAGCCCGAGATCGTCAACCGGCAACCCGAGCGTACGCAGCTCTTCGACCTCACTCCCGAGCAGCTCACGGGACTGCGCACCGCAATGGCGGAGGTGGTCACCGCCCGAGGTACGGCGGCGAGCGCCTCGATCGAGGGCGTCGTCCTGGCCGGCAAGACGGGCACCGCCCAGAACGCGCACGATCGGAATCGCGACCATGCCTGGTTTGTCGGATTCGCTCCCGCCAGCGATCCGAAGATCGTGGTGGCTGTCATGCTGGAGTTCGGCGAACATGGCTACCTCGCCGCGCGCATCGCGTCGAAGGTGATCGCCTACTATCTCAAGATCGCTCCGCCAGACGTAGCGGACACCGACGTCGGGGGATGATGCGGCGCGTCGTGGTTGACTACCCGCTCGTCCTGCTCGCGCTCGCGCTCTCCTGCTACGGGATCGCGATGGTGTACTCCGCGGGGCAGACAGACGTGCCCACGGTCGCCGGCAGTGCCTGGAAGGCGCAGATCGTCTGGCTCGGCCTGGCGCTCTCGGTGATGTTCGTCGCGACGCGGGCGTCTGTGCGGCTCATCGAGTGGCTCACGGGCCCGGCATATGTGCTGAGCGTCGTGCTCCTGGTGGTGACCCTACTGTTCGGCTCGGGCGCGGGTACGGCCGCGAGCGTGAAGGGATGGCTGACCATTGGCGGCATCCGCCTCGGGCAGCCGGCCGAACTGGCGAAGGTGACCGTGGTGCTCATGCTCGCACGCGTGCTCAGCGCGCGTCGCGATTCGCCGAAGTCCTTGCTCGAGCTCTGGCAGCCGGCACTCGTCGTCGGCGTGCCGTGGCTGCTGATCATGGCGCAGCCGGATCTCGGAACGGGCATCGCCTTCATCGGGATCTTCTTCGGCATGCTGTACTGGTCGGGCGTGCCGCTCCCATTGCTCGTGCTCGTTTCGTCGCCCGCCGTCAGCCTGATCCTCGCATTCAGCGGCCGTGTCTGGGGCGCGTGGTTCCTGCTGCTCCTCGCGCTGGTCATCTGGTACAAGCCCTTTCTCGTCGAAGGGGTCGGGCTCATCCTGGCGAATCTGGTGACGGGCGTGATCGCGCCGATGCTGTGGGACGCGCTCGCGCCCTATCAGCGGCACCGGTTGCTCGTCTTCCTCGATCCCTCGATCGACCCGCGGGCCTCGGGGTGGCACGTGATCCAGTCGCAGGTCGCGATCGGCTCGGGCGGCCTCCTGGGCAAGGGCTTCACCTTGGGCACCCAGAAGCGACTCGCGTTTCTTCCTGCCCAGCACACCGATTTCATCTTCGCCGTGGTCGGAGAGGAGATGGGATTCGTCGGTGTGGCGCTCGCGCTGTCGCTCTTCCTCCTGCTCCTGCTCCGTACGCTTCGCATCGCGCAGCGGGCGAACGACTCGTTCAGCAGCTTGATCGCATTCGGCCTGGCGACGGGGTGGCTCGTGCACATCATCGTCAACATCGGGATGACGTTGAATCTCATGCCGATAACGGGGATCCCTCTCCCGTTCTTCAGCTACGGCGGCTCCTTCATGCTGGCGAGCTGGTTGGCGATTGGTATCGTGATGCGCATCTCGGGCGAGGGACGCGGGGGCCACCGCGGATCGCTCGAGGTTTAGCGCCCGGTCGCGCGCGCCGGCTTGCCGCGCACCGGTTGTCAGCCCCCATTGCGGGCCAGGGCCTGGTCCCGCAAGGACAAGAAGGCGCGCCAGCCGCGGCGCGAGCGACTCGAAATTCCGCCCGACGCGTGGGAGAAATGCGAGGCGTGTGGACACACAGACATCCGCGAGAAGTTCGTGCGGAATCTCAATGTGTGTCCTATGTGTGAGTACCATCGCCGCATCCGGGCGGCGGACTATGTTGGCATTCTCCTCGATGATGCGTCCTGGGAGGAGCTCGATCTCGATCTGAGGTCGGCGGATCCACTCGGCTTTCCGGATTACCCGCAGCGGCTGAGCAAGGCGCACGCGAACGTCGGCGATGGCGACGCCGTCATGACCGTCTCGGGAAGCATTGGCGCCATGCCGATCAACGTGGCGGTGATGGATTTCGCCTTCATGGGTGGCTCGATGGGCTCCGTGGTCGGCGAGAAGATCGCGCGTCTCGGCCAGCGATCGCTCGAGCGGAAGCACCCGCTCGTGATCGTCTCCGCTTCGGGCGGCGCACGCATGCAGGAGGGTGTCCTCTCACTAATGCAAATGGCGAAAACGGCCGCCGTGCTCGCGCAGCTCAGCGAGCGACGTGTACCGTTCGTCTCGATTCTGACCAACCCGACAACCGGTGGCGTGAGCGCGAGCTACGCCATGCTCGGCGATGCGATCCTTGCGGAGCCGGGAGCTGTTGTTGGATTTGCCGGACCGCGCGTGATCAAGCAGACGATTGGCCAGGACCTGCCGGAAGGCTTTCAGACGGCCGAGTTTCTGCTCGATCACGGTATGCTCGATGCCGTGGTCCACCGGCGCGAGCTCAAGCGTTCGGTTGACCAGCTGCTGCGCCACATGACCGGCCAGCCGGCTGCGGAGGCCTGGTCGTCAACCTGAGCGCATACGCGTCGGCGCTCGACTACCTCTTCGCGCGCACGACTGGCCGCTGGAAGCTGGGCCTCGAGCGCACACTCGCCCTGCTCGACAAGCTCGGCAACCCGCACCTGGCCTACCCAGTGTTCCATGTCGGCGGAACGAATGGGAAGGGGAGCGTGGTGGCGACGTTGGACGCGCTTCTCACTGGCGTAGGCTTCCGCACGGCCCGCTACACTTCGCCGCACCTCGTCGACTTCGGCGAGCGCATGCTCGTCGGCGGCCGCCCGGTGCCGAGCGAATTTGTCGCCAGCTGGGTGACCCGCTGGACCCCGGAGATCGAGCGCATTGGCGCGACCTTCTTCGAGGCGACGACATGCATGGCGTTCGACTGGTTCGCGCGCGCCGAAGCGGATGTCGCGGTCATCGAGGTCGGCCTCGGCGGCAGACTCGACGCGACGAATGTGGTAATGCCGGAAGCGGCATGCGTGGTGTCCCTCGCGCTCGAGCATCAGCAGTTCCTCGGGGACACACTCGAGGAGATCGCGTACGAGAAAGCCGGCATCTTCAAACCGGGCAAGCCAGCGCTCATCGGCGAGCCGGACGAACGCCTCTCGGCCCTGCTCAGCGCGCACGCCCGCGAGCTAGGCGCGTCGCCAGTTCATGCGATTGGCGACGCTCCCGTGATCCAGGACGTACGAGTGACCGAGCGGGGCACGTCGTTCACCCTCGACGTGGTATCATTCGGGGATAGATCGAGGACGCCGCGCGTACTCCAGACGTCGCTCATCGGCGCGCACCAGGCGCGCAATGCAGCGCTCGCGATCATGATGCTGGAGAGCGCCGGCTCGCGATACCACGGCGCGGCGGCGGATGCCGAGCGGAGCCTCGACGCGGTAACCCTGCCGGGTCGCTTCGACCGTCGCGCCGGCTTCATTTTCGATGTCGCGCATAATCCGGCCAGTGCTCGTGCGCTGGCGGAAACGCTCGATGCCGTCCGCCCGGCGCAACCTGTAGTCGCCCTGGTTGGAGTTCTCGGCGACAAGGATTGGCGCTCGATGCTCGATACGCTTGCGCCGCACGTCGGCCGCTTCGTGCTCACCTCGGCGCCGAGCGTACCACGGGAGCGCGCATGGTCGCCGAGCGAGGCGAGCGAATACATCGGAGCGCGTGGCATCGAGGCGCGAGCGGAGCCCAATTTTGCCGTTGCGCTCAGACGGGCGGGGGAGGGAGCTGGCACCGTGCTCGTCGCCGGCTCGTTTCACACGGTCGGCGATGCGATGGTCGGCTTGCAGCTCTCTCCGTACGCGGAATAGATTACGCCGGATGTCACCGCACGCCCTCCCGGGCTTCCGCGACTTCTACCCCGCCGAGTTCGCGGAGCGCGCGTACATCTTCGATACGTGGCGTGAGGTCGCGCGACGATACGCCTTCGTCGAGTATGATGGGCCGCCGCTCGAGCCGCTCGAGTTGTATACGAAGAAGAGCGGCGATGAGATCGTTGGGCAGCTATACAACTTCGAGGACAAGGGCGGCCGCGCCGTCGCGCTGCGCCCCGAGATGACGCCGACGTTGGCGCGCCTGGTCGGCGACCGGGCGAACGCGCTGCGGAAGCCGGTGCGATGGTTCTCCATCCCGCAGCTGTTTCGGTACGAGCGGCAGCAGAAGGGCAGGCTGCGCGAGCACTTTCAGCTCAACCTCGACATCATCGGCGAGGCCGATGTCACCGCCGACGCCGAACTGCTGGCCGCCGCGATCGACATCATGCGCGAATTCGGGCTGGCGCCGAGTGACGTGCGTGCCCGGGTCTCCGACCGGCAGCTGTTGCGCGGGTTGCTGCGCATTGCGGGTGTGGACGACGACCGGCTGCCGGCCGTGTTCGCGGTGGTGGATAAGCTGGAGCGTGAGGAGCGCACGGTGCTCGAGGGCAAGCTGCGTGACTCCGGGTTCGACGAGCTACTCGTCGCTCGCATCTTCGAGGTACTGAAGGCCCGTGATTTCGAGAGTCTGCGCGAGCAGTTCGCGGACGCGCCCGAGCTTCGCGATGATTTCGCGCGCCTCGCTCGCTACTTCGAGCACCTCGACGCGCTCGGCGTGCGCGAGTGGGTGTCGTTCGACCTGTCGATCGTCCGCGGTCTGGCCTATTACACCGGTATCGTCTTTGAGCTATTCGATGCACGAGGCTCGTTACGCGCGATCGCGGGAGGCGGGCGATACGACAATCTGCTCAAGGCGCTCTCTGGTACCGACATGCCCGCGCTCGGGTTCGGCATGGGAGATGTCGTGCTTGGCCTGCTCCTGCGGGAGCGTGAGCGTCTTCCCGCGATTGCTGACACGCTGGACTACTGGGTCGCGGCCGGGGAGCACGCACCGTTGACGACAGTCATGCGCGTGGCGACCGAGCTGCGACGGCGCGCGCTGCGGGTGGAATATCCGCTCCGCCCGCAAAAGCTCGCGAAGCAGCTGAAGGCCGCCAGCGCGGCCGGCGCGACGCACGCGCTGATCGTCGAGAACGACCAGTCGGCGCAAGTGCGCCGCCTGAGCGACGGGGCCGAATGCGCGCTCGACATCGCAAGCGTGCTCCGTGGAGCGGCGTTGCCCGAGCTCCCGGCCGCGGCGCTCGTATGAGACCGTGGCCTGCTCACCCGCACTTCAGACTCTGTGACTGCGCCCATCCCGAATGGCTGACGACAAGAAGCTGACGCCGCGCGCCAAGGATTTCAGCGCGTGGTATAACGAGGTCGTGCTGCGCGCGGAACTCGCCGATTACTCGCCCGTGCGTGGGTGCATGGTGATCCGGCCCGACGGCTACGGCATCTGGGAGCGGATGCAGCGCGCACTGGACGACATGTTCAAGGCGACCGGGCACCGCAACGCGTATTTCCCCCTCTTCATCCCCGAGAGCTTCCTGCGGAAGGAAGCGCAGCACGTGGAGGGATTCGCGCCTGAAACGGCGGTTGTCACCCACGGAGGGGGAAAGTTGCTGGAAGAGCCGCTGGTCGTGCGGCCTACGTCCGAGACGATCATCTACGCGATGTTCGCGAAGTGGGTGCAGAGCTACCGTGATCTGCCGCTCCTCATTAATCAGTGGGCGAACGTCGTCCGCTGGGAGATGCGTACGCGTCTCTTCCTCCGGACGCTCGAGTTCCTCTGGCAGGAGGGGCACACGGCGCATGCGACGCACGACGAAGCGGAGGAGGAGGCGCGGCGCATGCTCGGCGTCTACCGCGACTTCATGGAAGGGTGGATGGCTATGCCCGTCGTCACGGGACGGAAGACCGACGCCGAACGGTTCGCCGGCGCGGTTCGCACGTACTCGTGCGAAGCGATGATGCAGGACAACAAGGCGCTGCAGGCTGGGACGTCGCACAATCTCGGACAGAACTTCGCGCGCGCGTTCGATCTCAAGTTCCAGACCGAGTCTGGTGGGCAGGATTTCGCCTGGAACACGAGTTGGGGTGTCTCGACGCGACTCGTCGGCGGCCTCGTCATGACACATGGCGATGACATTGGCCTGCGTATTCCGCCACTCCTCGCGCCCACCGAGATCGTGATCGTGCCCATCTGGAGGAAGGACGAGGAGCGCGCAACGGTGATGCAGGCGTCGGACAAGCTGTGTCGCGAGCTGGCCGATTGGGAGCGCCGCGACCCGAATGCCCTGCGCGTGCGAGTGGACACGCGAGAGAACATGACGCCCGGTGCCAAGTACTATGAGTGGGAGCTGCGCGGCGTTCCGATCCGGATCGAGCTCGGGCCGCGCGACCTCGCCGCGAATCAGGCGGTACTCGTACGGCGCGACACGCGCCAGAAGCAGAGCGTTTCCCTGGACACGGTCGGCGAGGAGGCCGAGACCGTGCTCGAGGCAATGCAGGAAGACATGCTCGCGGCCGCTCGGGAGCGCCGCGAGCAGTTCAGCCGGCGGGGGAAGATCAGTTACGGCGAGTTCAAGGACGTCATGGCGGGCGACGGCGCCTTCGTCTATGCGGGCTGGTGCGAGAGCGCCGCCTGCGAGACCGAGATCAAGGAGGAGACGAAGGCTACGATCCGCGTGCTGCCCGACGAGGAGTTCCAGTCAGCGGACACGCCGACCGAATGCCTGAAATGCGGTCGTGGGGCGACCACCGAAGCCTTGTGGGCGAAGGCGTACTGACGGCCGCTTTCTCCCGCGTGGGCGGTTCGCTTGCGTGCGAGGACATTGCGCTTGCCCGGCTGGCGGACGCCGTGGGCACACCCACGTACGTCTATAGCGCGAGCGCGATTCGCGAACAGTATGCACATCTGGCGCGGGCACTGCGGCCCGTGCCGCACCGCATTCACTACAGCATGAAAGCGAATTCGAACTACGCCATCATCGCGCTCCTCCGCGAGCTGGGCGCCGGCGTCGATATCGTCTCGGGCGGAGAGTTGTTCCGCGCGCTTCGCGCAGGCTTCCAGGGCGCGGATGTCGTATTCAGCGGGGTAGGGAAGACCGTCGCCGAGCTAGGCGAAGCACTGGAGCGTGGGGTTCTCCTCATCAATGTCGAGAGCGAAGGCGAGCTCCGGATGCTTGACCGCGTGGCGCGGGAGGCGGGACTCGTCGCCCCCGTGGCGCTCCGGGTGAATCCGGAGGTGACGGTGGACACGCCGCACCCTTACACGCGCACCGGCGAGCGCGGGATGAAGTTCGGCATTCCGTTCGACGAGGCAGTCGCCGTGGCGCGTCTGGCGCTCACACTCCCAGGCGTGCGCCTACTGGGGCTGGACATGCATATCGGTTCGCAGGTCGCCCGCATCGAGCCCTACGAGGAGGGTACTCGCCGCCTCCTCGGGTTGTGTGACCGCATGCGCGCGGATGGCGCGCGTGATCTCCAGTACCTCGACATTGGCGGCGGCTTCGCGGTGACCTACGACGACGAGCGCCCGACCGACGTCGACGCGTTCGCGAGCGCAGTGCTCCCGTGGATCGCGGAGACGGGGTTGACGCTCATCGTTGAGCCCGGCCGCTACCTCGTCGGCAACGCGGGAGTGTTGCTGACGCGCGTGCTGTACCGAAAGAGAAGTGGCGGACGCGAATACGTGATCGTGGACGCCGGGATGACGGACTTGCTCCGACCGTCGCACTACAATGCGTATCACCACATCGAGTCCGTCGAGGCGAAGCCCGGGCGTGGCGTCTACGATGTGGTCGGACCGGTGTGCGAGTCCGGCGACTTCTTCGCGCTCGGTCGGACAATGGAAGACGTCGAAGCAGGAGATCTTCTCGCCGTCCGCTCCGCGGGGGCTTACGGGTTCTGCATGGCCTCGACATACAACTCGCGGCCGCGCATCGCCGAAGCGCTGGTGGACGGCAATCAGTATGCGGTGACGACGGAGCGCGAGTGTTACGACGACCTCGTGCGGCGCGAGCCAACGACGCTGGCGTGGAGGGCCGGCTGATGCGAGTGGGACTCCTCGCCGACGCGCACGATCGCGTACCGGCAATCGCGGAGTTCGCTCGGCGCTTTTCCGCCGCTGGCGTGGGGCTGGTGCTTCACGCCGGAGACTATTGCTCGCCCTTTTCGCTGCAACCGTTCCTCGAGTACAGCCTGGTGATGGCTGGCGTCTATGGCCGGAACGACGGCGATGCCGAAGGGCTCAAGGCGGAAGCGATGAAGTGCGTTGGCGCCGAGCTGTACGAGTCGCCGCACAGCGTCGAGCTCGACGGCTCGCGCATCTTGCTCGTCCACGAGCTGGCAGAGGTGGCGCAGCGCTCGCTCGACGCGCACTCGATCGTCGTGCATGGCTGCTCGCATCGCCAGTCGGCGGAACATCGCGGGAGCTCTTTGCTCGTCAACCCCGGCGAGGCGTGCGGATGGCTTTATGGCGTACCCACGGCCGCGATCCTGGACCTCACGACCAAGGAGCTCGAAGTGCTGAGGCTCGAGGGCCCGGAATGGGCGCGCTGATGCCTTGCGACGGGCGCCAGCGACGGTCGAGCGTGGCCGGCACGCCAAGGTGAGCAGCCGGATCCTGATCCTCGACTACGGCTCGCAATACACGCAACTCATTGCGCGCCGGGTGCGCGAGGCACGCGTGTACTCGGAGATCCACCCGCCCACGCGCTCCGTGGAATGGGTGAAGGAGTGGGCGCCGACGGGGATCATCCTCAGTGGTGGGCCGAACTCGGTGTACGGCGAGGACGTGCCGAGCTTTGACCGTGCGCTCCTCGAGGTCGCGCCCATTCTCGGCATCTGCTACGGAATGCAGCTCATCGCGCACCTCGAGGGAGGCGGCGTGACGCGGGCGGGCCGACGCGAATATGGGCGCGCGGATGTGCAGGTCGCGTCGCCGGATGGGCTATTCAGCGGATTTGCCGCCGGCGAGTCGTTGACGGTCTGGATGAGCCACGGAGATCACGTCGAGGAGCCGCCGGCCGGCTACGAGGTCACCGCGCGCAGCGCGAACTCCCCGATCGCGGCCATGCGTCATCGCTCGCGACCCATTCACGGCGTGCAGTTCCATCCCGAGGTGGCGCACACCCCGCGCGGTCCGCAAATCGTCTCGAACTTTCTCTTCGGTATCTGTGGCGCGAAGCCATCGTGGACGGCGGGGGCCTTCATTGACGATGAAGTCCGACGCGTTCGCGAACGCGTCGGCGATGCGCGAGTCATCTGCGGACTGTCGGGTGGCGTGGACTCGGCCGTCGCGGCGGCCCTGGTGCATCGCGCGATCGGCGATCAGCTCACGTGCATCTTCGTCGATACGGGGCTGCTGCGCCTGCACGAGCGCGAGCAGGTCGAGCGCACGTTCCGCGCGCACCTCGGCGTGCGACTCGATGTCGTCGATGCAGGCGACCGGTTTCTCGGTGCGCTCGCTGGCGTGACCGACCCCGAGGAGAAGCGTCGCCGCATCGGTCATACCTTCATCGACGTCTTCGAGGACGCAGCGGCGGCGAGCGGCGGCGAGGCCGAGTTCCTCGTGCAGGGTACGCTCTATCCGGACGTTATCGAGTCCATGTCGGCCAAGGGGGGGCCGTCCGTCACCATCAAGACGCACCACAACGTCGGCGGGCTCAAGCCGGGGATGAAATTCAAGCTCATCGAGCCGTTGCGCGAGCTGTTTAAGGATGAGGTACGGCAGGTCGGTCGGGAACTCGGATTGCCGGAGGAAATGGTCGGTCGCCACCCATTCCCCGGGCCCGGTCTCGCCATCCGCATACTCGGGGACGTCACGAGACCGGCGCTCGAGACGTTGCGTAAGGCGGACGCGATCTACCTCGAGGGGATTCGCGAAGCCGCACTCTACGACGACATCTGGCAAGCGTTCGCCGTGCTGCTGCCCGTGCGCAGTGTCGGCGTGATGGGAGACGAGCGCACTTACGATAACGTCGTCGCGCTTCGTGCCGTCACGAGCCAGGATGGCATGACCGCAGACTGGTACCCGTTCCCGCCGGCAACCCTCGGTGCCATCTCGAGCCGGATCATCAACGAAGTGGACGGCGTCAACCGCGTCGTCTATGACGTGAGCTCGAAGCCGCCCGCGACGATCGAGTGGGAGTGACCACGACGCGCTCGAGTGTGCACCTCGGCGTATGACGGCCGCTAGACGCGCTTCTCCTCCAGTAGAGCAATGAACTGGCGTGGCTCGGTGAGCGCCATGAGTCGCTGCGGCACATCGGGCTCCTTGCTGAACTGGGCGATCTTGCCGAGTACCGGCAAGTACTGATTCGAGACTTCCAGAGGCGGCGCGACGATCAAGAAGAAGAAATGCACCGGCTTCTCATCGATCGCCTTGAAGTCGACGCCGCCCTGTTTGCGGCCGAATGCGACCCGGAGCTTCGTGACGACGAGCGACCGGCAATGGGGGATCGCGATCGATCGCCCGATACCGGTGGAGCCAAGGTTTTCCCGGCGCTTGAGCATCTTGTACAACATTCCTTCCGACTTGTCGTCGAGATTCAACAGGGAAATCAGCTCCTTGAGAATCTCGTCCTTCGTCGTCCCGTCGAGCTCGAGCTTGATGGCGTCTTCTGAAAAAAACTCGCGCAATTCCATCGCGGTCCTCGGCCGTACGTGAGGGCGCGCCGCCGGATGCGGCGGCGTGCGGTGCCCGAACATACCCGCGTGGTGGAAGAGTGTCAAACCTCTACGTTGCAGGCACTTCGCGCACTCGGTAGCTTTCGCCATCATGCCATTCCCTCTATCCCTCCCGCACGCCACACCGCTCTATCTCGCGCCGATGGCCGGCGTCTCCGAGGCGCCCTTCCGCACGCTCTGCCGGCGACACGGCGCGGACGTGGTAGTCACGGAGTTCTTGTCCGCGGAAGGCATTCGCCGCGAAAACCCGGCGACCATCGCCAAGCTCCGCTTCGCCGAAGGAGAGCGGCCGATCGGCGTGCAGATCTTCGGCGCGGAGCCAGCGGCGATGCGTGAGGCCGCGGCGCTGGTCACCGATGTCTTCGCGCCGAACTTCGTGGACATCAACTTCGGCTGCCCGGTCAAGAAAGTAGTCCGCCGCAACGGCGGCTCCGGGTGCCTGAAGGATCTGTCGCTCGTTCAAGATGTCATCCGTGCCGTCGTGCAGGGGACCCATCTGCCGGTCACCGTGAAAATTCGGAGCGGCTGGAGCGAGGAGATGCGAACCCCTGTCGAGATCGCCCTCCGCTGTCAGGATGCCGGCGCTCGTGTGCTCACGCTCCACCCGCGAACGCGCGCGCAGATGTATACGGGCCAGGCCCGCTGGGACGAGATCGCCGCCGTCGCGAGCGCCCTCGAGATCCCCGTTCTCGGCAATGGCGACATCAAGACACCCGAGGACGCGGTTCGCATGCACCGCGCAACAGGCTGCGCCGGCATAATGATCGCGCGCGGCTCTTTCGGGCAGCCCTGGATCTTCCGGCAGACGCGTGCGCTTCTCCAGGGCGAAGTGAGACCGTCCGACCCGACGCCGGAGGAACGGTTCGCCGTCGCCATCGAGCACGCCCGGATGGCCGACGCGTACGAGAACGATCCGCGCGGTGCGGCGATCGAGTTTCGGAAGCATCTCGGGTGGTACGCGCGCGGTTTGCCGGGCTCCGCCGACCTGCGCAAGCGGCTGCACGCCGTGGTTTCGCTCGGTGAGGTCGAGGCGATATTCGGCGAGTACCTCGACGCGATGCGGCGGGGGGATCTCGACCGAGGCTCCGCGCCCGGCGATCCGGCACCGCTCGCGGCGTGACGCCCGAGCGCGTCCTGGCACTGCTCGAAGAGGTTGCCGCCGGCCGCACCGCGCCTGCGGCGGCCCTCGATCGACTCGCGCTCGCGCCGGTCGAAGCGCTGCCGTTCGCGACGATCGATCACCACCGCGCGCTGCGACAGGGATATCCAGAGGTGATCTTCGCCGCGGGGAAGACGACCGCGCAGGTCGTCGCGATCGCCGAGCGCATACTCCCGCGTGGCGATGGCTTGCTCGTGACGCGCGCCGACGGCGACACGCGGCGGGCACTCGCCGGCCTGGGACGCGCGCCCGACGTCCACGATCTCGCCAGAACGGTGTACTTCGCCCCCGATACTCCAACGGGGCTCGCACGAGGCCCCATACTGATCGTCACGGCCGGCACGAGCGACGAGAGCGTCGCCGAGGAAGCGACCGTGACGGCGCGCGCGCTCGGCATGAGCGTCGACCGCCTCGTGGATGTCGGCGTGGCTGGAATCCATCGCGTACTCGAGCACGGTGGTGCGCTGGCGAGCGCCGCTGTCATCATCGTCGTCGCCGGCATGGAGGGAGCGCTCGCGTCGGTCGTCGGTGGCCTCACGCGCCGGCCGGTGATCGCGGTGCCGACGAGCGTGGGATACGGGGCGAGCTTCGGCGGAGTTGCCGCTCTCCTGTCCATGCTCAACTCCTGCGCGTCGGGCGTGACGGTCGTCAACATCGACAACGGGTTTGGCGCCGCGTTCGCGGCATCACGGATTCTGGCGACCGTCGAGCGACTGGGCGCGGGACGGGGGACGGAAGAAATCGCCTGAGGCGTGGTGTGCAAGGTGAAGTGAGCATTGCTCATTGCGTACACACTTCGATGAGAGTCGCACTCCCGCTCGTGCGTTGAATTTCGCCCGCGATGCCATTAGGTTTCGATCGCACATGGGGGCGACTGGTTTCGATTGTGTAGGTGACTCCGTGGCTGCGTGCCCAGGTCCTCGGGTTCCTGGTAAAACCCTCGGGAACGTTTTAACTGCCAACTCCAACTTGGCCCTTGCTGCGTAACTTCTAGTTACGTCCAGCAGTGCCGGCGAAGCAGCCCTCCCGGGGCGTCTCTGCCGGTATCGCAAATCCGGGATAGGGTTCCGTCGCGCCTTCAGGCGGAACGCGAAGCTTCCGAAGGCTCATCTACGCGTGGGCTGCCCGCTGGCCAGCGCGCGGAGACATCAATCAGCGGACTACGCACGTAGACGCCGTGGGTGATCCTCTGCAAGACGGGAGTTCGATTCTCCCCGCCTCCACTCGACGAAGCCGCACCGGACATTGTCCGGTGCGGCTTCGTCGTTGAGCGGGACCTGCGCGAGAGGCATCCGACAGGTAGGCGATGGCGGAACGGGCGGAATTGTGAGCGAGAACGACGTTTGCAGTGAGGCGGCGTGGCGTCGGCCGCGGCGGCGCCGCGTCGCTCCCAGGGAGGTCGTTTCCGTACGCAACTGTAGGGAGATACGGGGGAAAGTTTATGGACGCGCACGAGCTGCTCATGACCGCGCTGCGCACGATCGCGGTGTACGCGCTGATGCTCGTCGTAATCCGCGTGTCGGGAAAGCGCGCGATCGGCAACTTCACCGCCTTCGACTTGCTCGTTGCGCTCATGCTCGGCGAGGTGGTGGATGAGATTGCGTATGGCGACGTGAGCTTCGCGCAGGGCGCCACCGTGATTCTCGTCGTCGCGGCCCTGCAGTACGGCAACGCATGGTTGAGCTTCGCGCACCGCGGGGCCGCCCGGATACTCGAGGGCAGTCCGAGGATCATCATCCGCGATGGCGCCATGGAGAAGCAGGGCATGCGCAAGGAGCGCATGAGCCCTAGCGACGTGATGGCGGAGCTTCGAGGGCTGGGCGTGTCAGATCTCCGGGAAGTGAAACTGGCGGTGCTCGAGGTGGACGGCCGCGTGAGCGTCATCAAGCACGAGTGGGCCGAGTCATTGAGAAAGCGTGATCTCGCTTCGACTGATCCCGACAACGCGACCGATGGGAGCGCCGCGGAGGTACCCGAGTCGCATCGCACGGACGCCGAGTGGGCGCTGGGTGGCAGGGCATGATGCTCCACCGGGTTGGGTTGCGAGCGCTCGTCGCGTACGCGTTATTGCTCGCGCTCTTACGGCTGTCCGGCAAGCGCCTTGTCTCGGAGTGCACTCCCGCCGACCTCATGATGTCCTTGTTCCTCGGCGACATGATCGACGACTATCTGTGGGCCGACGTACCGCCAATGCAATTCTTCGTGGCGGCGACCACGGTCGTGCTGACCCATCTGCTCGTCACGTTCGGCCGAGGAGTCTGGCCGCGTTTCGAGCGGCTCGTCGAGGGTGCGCCGATCGTCGCCATGCGTGGCGGACGCCCGGCGCTCGAACAGTTGCGCGGTGAGCGCATCAGCAGGTTCGACCTCGCCGCTGCCCTCCGCTCGTGCGGCCTTACGCGGCATCGGTGGTCCGAGGTCCGAGCGGCCTACATCGAGAATGATGGATCCACCTCGAGTCTTCCATGGCCGAACGACGAGCCCGCGCGCCGCTCCGATGCGCCTCGCGCGGCACGTCTACGGGCTCGGGAAGCGCGGCGTGATTCCTCCGCCGGGCAGGGTCCGATACCTCCGGTCGCTGGCTGACTGGCAGAGCGGTTCCCGCAACTGCCCGTTCGACCGCCGTTTCCGCCTTATCACCTCTTCGCCCACATCATGCCGTACGGCGCTGTCATCTTCGACATCGATGGAACACTCGTAGACACGAACGACGCTCACGTCCGCGCGTGGGCGGCCGCTTTCCGCAAGCATGGCGAAGATGTGACGCCGGATCGGATTGCGCCGGAGATCGGTAAGGGTGGCGACAAGCTCGTACCTGCCCTTCTCGGCGCGCGTGGCGAGGAGAAATTGGGCGACGCGCTTCGCGCATCGCATGCGGAAGCGTTTCTCTCCATTGCCGCGCGGACGCGCTTTCGCGTCTTCCCTCGTGCCGAAGATCTGCTTGCCGAGCTGCGCCGCCGTGGTACGCCGACCGCGCTCGCGACCTCGAGCGACAAGCGCTTCGTGGACGCGGTCATGCGAAGCGCCGGCGTCGATCTGCGAGACGCGGTGGATCACATCGTCACGGCGGATGACGCGAAGGAGAGCAAGCCGGCTCCCGACATCGTGCAGGCCGCAGTCAAAAAGCTCGGCGTTCCAGCCCGGGACTGCATCATGCTCGGCGACACGCCCCACGACGCCGAAGCGTGCCGACGTGCCGGTGTGGCGTTCGCGGCGCTGACGTCGGGGGGCAATACCGCGGACGAGCTGCGCGCTGCCGGCGCTTGCGGCATCTGGCGCGACACCGCGCAGGTGCTCGAGCTACTCGACCGCCTCCTCGATGATTGCGACGATCTCGGCAGCGGCACACTGAAGGAGGCTCGGCAGACGCGATGACCGAGGCCGGAACCGACGCCGTCGGCACGCATCGACGGTGGCTCACGGACTTGACCGCGCAGGAGCAGAAGTCAGTCACGCACGGCGACTTCTGGATCCCGGAGGACGCGCGTGAGATCTACAAGCGTGCGCTGCGAACTCTGAACGAGGCGCAGGTGCCGTACGTCGTGGCGGGCGCGTACGCGATTTACGAGCACACGGGCATCTACCGCGAGACAAAGGACCTCGATGTGTTCGTCGAGCCGTCGCACGTCGTTCCCGCCATGCGGGCATCGTCTCGGTCGGCTCGACGCTCGACTGGACGCGAATCGTCGCCAAGACGGCGGGGCACTGGCCGTTGCTGCTCGCGCAGCTGCAGGTGTTCAGCTACGTGTATCCAGAATCGCGCGGCGCGATACCCGGGTGGGTGGTCGAGGATCTACTGGATCGCGCGCGTGCGGACCTCCGGCGCGAACGGACCGACGAGCGTGTCACCCGGGGGACGCTCGTCTCCCGCTTCTCGTTCGCGATCGACGTGAACGAGTGGGGATTTCGCGACTTCTGTGAGGAGCGCACGAGCGCGGCCGAACGCGAACCTGCTGTGCGCGCGATCGCGGCGAGCGATGTGTGGGATCAACGTTCGCGCGCATCAGAGGAGTATCGTGTCCGGGTCGGCTGAGAACCGCACGGCGACGGGAACCGGCGCGCGCACGCCCGACGATCGGGGGTTCGGCGATCGACGCCTGGGGCTCCTGGACCGGCGTCGCGAAGACGAACTCGACGCGCCGAAGACCGTGCGGATCGCGGCGGTTGGAGATTTCCACTGTGGGGAGCAGGACGCGGGCAGCTATCGCGACCTCTTTGCTCGGGCGAACGATCAATGCGACGCGCTAGTCCTGGCGGGCGATCTCACTCAGCACGGCCTCGCGTCCGAGATGCGCATCGTCGTCGGCGAGCTGGCGGACGTGAAGATTCCAATCGTCACCGTGCTTGGCAACCACGATTACGAGGCTTCAGCGCAGATAGAGGCGGCGTCGATCCTCCGCGCGCGGGGGATTCACGTGCTGCAGGGCGACACGTATGAGCTGGATGAGCGTGTGGGCTTCGCCGGCGTGAAGGGCTTCATGGGAGGCTTCGGCCGAGGAACGCTGACCGCGTTCGGCGAAGCCGAAACCAAGACCTTCGTGAGCACCGCGCTCGACGAAGTGCAGCGTCTCGAGCAGGCGCTCCGGCGGCTCGCCACCCCGGTGCGCGTCGCCGTGCTGCATTACGCTCCGATCGCCGCGACGGTACGCGGTGAGCCCGAAGTCATTTTCCCATTCCTCGGCACCGACCGCCTTGCCGAGCCGCTCGACCGCTACGGGGCGAGCGTCGCATTCCACGGGCACGCCCACTCGGGCGCATTCCGCGGCGAGACGCCCGGCGGCGTGCCGGTATTCAACGTGTCGTTGCCGGTGCTGCGCCGTGATGGTATCGCCCGGATGTTCTACGTGCATGAGATACCGGTTCCGTCGGCTGGCCGAGCCGTTCAGTAATCTCTCGGAAACCGTCGAACGCTTCAGCGTGGCGCAGCGAGCGAGGCTTGCGCGGCCGCCAGGCGCGCGATCGGCACGCGGTACGGTGAGCACGACACGTAGTCGAGTCCCGTATTGTGACAGAACGCGATCGAGCGCGGCTCGCCGCCATGCTCGCCACAAATACCGACCTTCAGATTCGGCCGCACACGCCGCCCCTCGCGCACTGCGAAGGTGATGAGCTTGCCGACGCCGGCCTGGTCGAGGACCTGAAATGGATCGGACGGCAGAATACCGCGCTCGACGTAGGCCGGCAGAAAGCGGCCCGCATCGTCGCGGCTGAGTCCAAGGGTCGTCTGCGTGAGGTCGTTCGTTCCGAAGGAGAAGAACTCCGCGGACACGGCGATCTCGTCGGCCGTGAGCGCCGCGCGTGGTAGCTCGATCATCGTTCCAATGGTGTACGGGACCTCCTCACCCATGACGCCGAGCACCTGGCGCGCGACATCTTCGAGGACGCCGCGCTGGTGCTCGAACTCCTTGTGAGTCGCCACGAGCGGGACCATGATCTCGGGACGCACATCGATTCCGCGCCGGCGCGCGCGAACGGCCGCCTCGAAGATCGCGCGCCCCTGCATCTCCGTAATCTCCGGATAGATGATCCCGAGCCGGCAGCCGCGGTGGCCGAGCATCGGGTTCGTCTCGCGCAGCGACTCGACGATCTGATTGAGCTCGGAGCGCGCCAGGCCCAGGGTCCGTGCCAGTAGCTTGGCCTCCTCGCCGCCATGCGGCAGGAATTCGTGCAACGGGGGATCGAGCAGGCGAATCGTGACCGGGAATCCGTTCATCGCCTCGAAGATTCCGTCGAAGTCGCTGCGTTGCATCGGCAACAACTTCGCGAGTGCCCGGCGGCGGCCCGCCATGTCCCGGGCGACGATCATCTCACGCATCGCCGTGATCCGGTCGCCTTCGAAAAACATGTGCTCCGTCCGGCACAGCCCGATGCCCTCGGCCCCGAAGCCGCGCGCGACACGCGCGTCCTGCGGCGTGTCTGCGTTCGCGCGCACACGGAGATCGCGCACCTCGTCGGCCCAGCTCAACAAGCGCGCGAAGGACTGATACATCGGCGAGTCGGCCGCTCGGAGGGAGCCACCGAGCACGCGCACGATGTCGCTCGGAATGGTGGGAAGGTCCCCGCTGAAGACTCGCCCGCTTGCGCCGTCGAGCGTGAGCCAGTCGCCCTCGTTCACCGTGAGCCCGGCCACGACGAAGCGGCGGTGCTCTACATCGACCGCGATGTCCTTGCACCCCACGACTGCGCACTTTCCCATGCCGCGCGCCACGACTGCGGCGTGGCTCGTCATTCCGCCTCGCGCCGTGAGCACGGCGCGAGCGGCCACGATGCCGTGGAAGTCCTCGGGCGTCGTCTCGTCCCGCACGAGAATGACCCGTTCCCCGTCGGCAGTTCGCCGCTCGGCCACATCCGGATCGAATACGGCGCGTCCGCTGGCGGCGCCCGGGCTTGCCGGAAGGCCGGTCGCGATGGGTGTGGCACGCGCGCTGGGATCGATGATCGGGTGCAGCAGTTGGTCGAGCTGCTCGGGCGCGACGCGGCCCACCGCCTCGTTGCGTCCGATCAACTCCTCCTGCACCATGTCTTCCGCGATGCGAATGCCGGCCGCCGCCGTCCGCTTCCCGCTCCGCGTCTGCAAGAGGTAGAGCTTCCCGCGCTCGACTGTGAATTCGATGTCCTGCATGTCGCGGTAGTGTCGCTCGAGACGCGCTTGCGTCTCCATCAGCTCGCGGTAGGCACCTGGAAGCGCCGCCGCCATGTCGTCGATGTGGAGCGGCGTTCTGATCCCGGCGACGACGTCCTCGCCCTGCGCGTTCACCAGGAATTCGCCGTAGAAACGCCGCTCTCCGGTCGACGGGTCGCGCGTGAACGCGACGCCGGTGCCGGAGTCGTCGCCCATGTTGCCGAAGACCATGGCGACGATGTTCACGGCGGTGCCCATGTCATCGGCAATGCCATGCACCCGTCGATAGTCCACCGCCTTCTTCAGCGTCCACGACTTCCAAACCGCCTCGACCGCTCCCCAGAGCTGAGTGCGCGGATCCAGTGGGAACGCCGAGCCGGTGCGGTGCCGAACGAGCGCCTGATACTCCTCCACGAGCGTGCGGAGCGTGCGCTCATCGAGTTGCGAATCCGACTCGACACCGGCGGTGATGCGCTTTGCCTTCAGCAGATGCTCGAAGTCGTGCAGCGGTACGCCGAGGACGACATCCGAGTACATCTGAATGAAGCGTCGGAACGAATCGTACGCGAAGCGCGCGTTCCCGCTCTGGTGCGCCAATCCCTCGACCGTGGTGTCGTTCAGGCCGAGGTTGAGAATCGTTTCCATCATCCCCGGCATCGACACCGGCGCGCCGGAGCGGACCGAAACGAGCAGCGGGTTCGCGGGGTCGCCGAAGCCGCGCCCGGTCGTCGCTTCGAGCTGCTCCAGGTTCGCCGCGACCTCATCACGAAGTGACGCGGGGAAGCTGCCGGTCCGGAGATAGCCGGCACAGACGGAACACGCGATCGTAAAGCCCGGCGGCACTGGGACGCCGAGGTTCGTCATCTCGGCCAGGTTTGCCCCCTTGCCGCCGAGGACGAGTTTCATCTCGCGTGTACCCTCGGCGCGCCCGTCGCCGAAAAAATAGACGAGCTGCGGTGACGCGGCGCCCGCCGCGTCCGGGGAGGCTCGTTCGCGAACGTCCGCCGTCGTCATCGTGATTGGCCAATCCGTTGGGGTAGATGGGGGGCGGAGCGCCACACGCTTCCGTGATGCGGACGCCGCTCCGTCAGCAACCGCAACCGAAACGCAGCTTGTTGGGATCCGCCGGCGGCGGCGTCGGGTAATCGCCCGAGAAGCACGCGTGGCAGAAACCCTCGGGGCCGTCTGGTACCGCGCGCAGCATCCCATCGAGCGAGAGATAGCCGAGCGAATCCACGCCGATGTGGCCAGCGATCTCATCGACCGTCAGATTCGCCGCGATCAGGTCTTCGCGCGAGGGCGTATCGATGCCGTAATAACAGGGGCCCGTGATCGGGGCGGAGCTCACCCGCATGTGCACTTCTCGCGCGCCCGCGGCGCGTATCATGGCAACGAGGCCGCGTGTCGTCGTGCCGCGTACAATCGAATCATCCACCATCACGACGCTTCGCCCTTCGAGCACTTCGCGCACGGCGTTGTACTTCACCTTGACCTTGGCGTCCCGCCCCGCTTGCGAGGGCTGGATGAACGTGCGGCCGACGTAATGATTGCGTATGAGCGCGAACTCATACGGCAATCTCGACTCTTCCGCGTAGCCGAGCGCAGCGGAGTTCGCGGAATCCGGAACGCTGAATACGAGATCGGCGGAGGGGGCTGGACACTCGCGCGCGAGCGCGCGCCCGAGTGAGCGTCGAGCGCGGTCGACCGATCCGCCGAAAATCCGGCTGTCAGGGCGTGAGAAGTACACGTACTCGAACACGCACCGCCGGCTTTCGTGTTTCGGCAATGGACTCGAGGAGCGCACGTCCGCGCCGTCGATCGCTAAGATCTCGCCCGGCTCGACATCGCGGACGTAGGTGGCGCCGACGATATCCAGCGCGCACGTCTCGGACGCGACGACCGTCGCCCCATCCATCTGCCCCAGCACCATGGGCCGCCAACCGCGGGGATCACGCGCGGCGAGCAGCTTGTCACCCATCGCGACGAGCACGCAGTATGCGCCTTCGACGCCGAGAAGGGCATCAGCTAACTGTCCTTCAGGCGTATCTGCGGCGGAGCGCGCGATGCGGTGCACCAGCACCTCGGAATCCATCGAGGAGGAGAAGATGGAACCCTGGTCCTCCAGCTCGCTGCGAAGCTCCGTCGCGTTGATAAGATTGCCGTTGTGCGCGAGCGCGATGTGCCCCCCCTTGAAGCGCGCGAGCACTGGCTGGGCGTTCTCGATGGTCGAAGATCCCGCTGTACTGTAGCGCGTGTGCCCGAGCGCGACCCGACCCGGCACACTTTTCATCTCGGTCTCGCTGAAGCCCTCGGACACGAGGCCCATCGTTCGCATCGCGCGCGCTACGCCGTCTTCGCCGACGGCCACGATTCCGGCGGACTCCTGCCCGCGGTGCTGGAGCGAGTAGAGGCCGAGGTGGACGGTCGCCGCCGCGGTGGTCACGCCGGAAACGCCGAATATGCCGCACATCGATCGCTAGACCGTGGCTGGGGAAGGGTGCTGCTCGAGAATCGCAGCCTCGGCAGCTCCGCGTGCCATGAGCCGCGGAATCGCATTGTGGTACGCCGAAGCCAGCCGCTCCAGTGGGGCTCGCCACCGGGACCTGCCCACGTTGATGCTCAGCTCGCGCGACGTGGCGCTGACCCGCCCGATCGCGCGCGCGGGCACGCCGTGCCGAGCACAGGCCGTGACAACGGCTTGCGGCTGCGGAGTGCTCATCACGACGCGCGCCTGCGCCTCACCAAAGAGGAGTGCGCGCAGCGGCAGCTCGCCCCACCGCGACAGCTCCACCTCGGCGCCGATCGGGCGCTCGCCGTTCATGATACAGCACTCGGCGAGCGCTACGGCGAGGCCACCATCGCTGCAGTCGTGCGCGGACGTGACGAGTCCCGCCGAGATACACTCCAGCACGGCGTCGATCGTAGCGCGCTCCCGCTCGAGATCGCAGCGCGGGGGCGCGCCAGCGGTTACCCCGTGGATACGCGCCAGATACTCGCTCGCGCCGATCTCGGGCGTCGGCTCACCGAGGAGCACGACGGCGTCTCCGCCAATTCTGAACGACGCGCCGGTCACATGCTCGAGCGAATCGGCCACCCCGATCATTCCGACCACCGGGGTCGGGAAGACCGCGCCGCCGGGATTCTCGTTGTACAGCGAAACGTTCCCGCCGGTCACAGGCGTTCGGAGAACCCGGCATGCCTCGCCCATACCGGCGATCGCCTCGCGCAGCTGGTAGAAGACCTCCGGACGCTTCGGATTCCCGAAGTTGAGGCAGTTCGTGATCGCCATGGGGCGCGCTCCAACGCATGCAACGTTGCGCGCCGCTTCGGCAACGGCGATGCGGCCCCCTTCGCGCGGATCGAGATAGACGTACCGACCATTGCAATCGACCGTCATGGCGATGGCCTTCGTCGTGCCGCGCACCCGGAGCACGGCGGCGTCACCCGCGCCAGGTCCGAGCACGGTCGACGTCCGCACCGTGCTGTCGTACTGACGGTAGACCCATTCCTTGCTCGCAATCGTCGGCGACGAGAGCAACTGTTCCAGCGTCCAGAAGGGGTCGCCCTCCTCCGGCCGTTCTGGAATCGCCTCGACGTCCTGTTCGCGCAGCTCCCGGATCGCGGCCGCTTCGCGCGCTGGCGGGCTATAGACCGGACAATCGGTCACGAGACGGGACCCGGGAAACTCGGCGACCACCCTGTCGCCCTCCGTCACCCGGTACACCGGCTCGGCGATCACCTCGCCGATCACCTCGGCGCTCAGGTCCCAACGCGCGAGTATCTCGCGAACCTCGCCCTCGCGGCCACGCTTCGCGACGACGAGCATGCGCTCCTGCGACTCGCTGAGCAGGATCTCGTAGGGCGTCATCCCTTCTTCGCGGACCGGCACACGCGACACATCAATCCGGACGCCCACATCGCCGCGGGCCGCCATCTCCGCCGAGGACGACGTAAGCCCGGCGGCGCCCATGTCCTGGATCGCAACGATGTGACCGCTGGCGATGAGCTCGAGACTCGCCTCGAGGAGCAGCTTTTCCGTGAACGGATCGCCAACCTGCACGCGCGGCCGTTTCGCGTCGCTCGCCTCGGACAGATCCTCGGAGGCAAACGAGGCACCGTGGATGCCGTCGCGCCCCGTACGAGCGCCAACGGCGATGATCGGGTTGCCGACGCCTTCGGCCTTCGCGCGAATCAGCTCGCTCTCACGCAACACGCCGACGCACATCGCGTTGACGAGTGGGTTCCCCTCGTACGCGGGATCGAAAACGACCTCGCCGGCGACGGTCGGCACGCCGACGCAATTGCCGTAGTCGCCGATACCCTTCACTACACCGCCGAACAGGTAGCGCACTCGCGCGTCATCGAGCGAGCCGAAGCGCAGGGAGTTCAGCATGGCGATCGGCCGCGCGCCCATGGTGAAGACGTCGCGCAGAATCCCGCCCACTCCGGTCGCCGCGCCCTGGTAGGGTTCGACCGCGGACGGGTGGTTGTGCGATTCGATCTTGAACGCGATGGCGAGGCCGTCGCCGATAGCGATGACGCCAGCATTCTCGCCTGGTCCCTGGAGAACGTATGACGCCTCGGTGGGCAGCGTCCGGAGGAGTGGGCGAGAATGCTTGTAGGAGCAGTGCTCGCTCCACAGTGCGCTCACGATGCCGAGCTCGGTGAAGGTCGGCGTCCGCCCGATCATCCCGACAAGTCGCTCGTACTCGTCGGGAGTGAGTCCGTGCTCGGCGACGAGCGCGGCGGTGATCGTAGGGTCGCCCGGGCGCGGGCGAACAGTCACGGCTGTCGGCGGCCGAGCAGATCGCCGAAGACGCGACCCAAACCGCCGCGCTCGACGTGCGTGAGCATCTCGAGCTCGCCGGCATCGAGCCAGACGCCCTTGCAGCTGGGGCAGGAATCGATCTTCACGTGCTGCATCTCCTGCTCTTGCAACGTCGTGCCACACCTCGGGCAACGGAGCGATTGATCGGCCTGCTCCCGCGCCTTGCGCTCGGCATCGAGCTTCGCGCGGCGCTCGCGGATCAGCTCCGCATCGCGCCGCACGAAGTATTCATCCTCGTTCCGACTCGGCTTCTCGTCGATGGGCATATCGCCTCGTTCGTGTTGGCCCGCCATCAGCATCCGCTCTGGCGGGCATTCAGGCGGAGACGCGCTCCAGCATGGATCGAAATATAGCCAGCCCGTCTGGCCGGCCGAGCGCCGGGTCGCAGGCCCGCTCGGGGTGCGGCATCATCCCGAGCACGTTGCCGCTCTCGCTCACCACGCCCGCGATCTCGCGAACCGAACCGTTCGGGTTGGCGCCCGCAGCGTCGGCGCCGTCGGCGCCCACGTAGCGGAACGCGACGCGCCCTTCGCCCTCGAGCCGACGAAGCGTCTCGTCATCGGCCACATAGCGGCCCTCGCCATGCGCGACCGGGAGCCGCAGCACCTCGCGATCCCGATAGCGATTCGTGAACAACGTGTCGGCGTTCTCCACACGAACGTGGACCGGGGCCGAGACAAACGTCAACCCTTTGTTCCGAAGCAGCGCCCCCGGCAGCAGGCCGGCCTCGCACGCGACCTGAAAGCCGTTACAGATGGCGAGCACAGGCCCACCTCGGCGTGCATGCTCGGTCACCTCGCGCATAATCGGGCTGAAGCGAGCGATCGCGCCTGCGCGCAGATAGTCGCCATAGCTGAAGCCGCCGGGGAGCACGAGAACATCGCAGCCGTCGAGGTCGTGCGACTTGTGCCAGAGGTAGACGGCCTCTTCGCCCAGCGCATCCCGCACCGCGTGCAGCGCATCGTAGTCGCCGTTGGAGCCGGGGAAGGTGACGACGCCGAACTTCATGGCGACTCAACGGGCGCGATGTGGTAATCTTCGGTGACCGGGTTGGCAAGCAAGCGATCACACATGTCACCGACCGCGGCGCGAGCGTGCGCCGGATCCGGGGCATCGAGCTCGAGTAGGATCTGCTTGCCCATTCGTGCATCGCGGATGCCGGCGAAGCCGAGCGCATGCAGGGCCTCGGCGATGGCCTTGCCCTGAGGATCCAGGATGCCTCGTCGCGGCGCGATGTGCACGGCGAATCTGTAGATGCTCATTCGAGTTCGTCCCCCGACTCCTGTTCGCGTGGGGAGGCCAGCCGGTCGAGGCGCCGCGGCCGACGCCTGCGCTTCCGGCGGCCCGCCATCGGAGACTCGGCCACGACAACGGGACGCATATCGATGGCGTCCTCTTCATCATCGTCGTCGGTATCGTACAGCGGATCGCCCGTTGGCAGGCGGTCCATGAATCCAAGGACGATGCTCCGCGCCAAGCCGTAGGTGACGTAGAGGACGAGGGCAGGGAAGGCGAAGCGATACGGATGGTAGATCACAGCGGCCCCGATCGCGACGAGCCCCAGCGTCCCGGCTATACCCTTGGCCGACTTGAAGCCCACGGTGGGAACGGCCGGATACAGCACGTGACTGATCATCAGCAAGCTCAGTATCAGGATCACGGCCTTCATCGCCTGACCCCATGGCAGGTCGCCGACCATCGTCTGCGTGTAGAGCGGGGTCTGGCTGAACCAGTAGTACGTGGCCAGGGTCATTCCGGCCGCCGGGCTCGGGAGTCCGTGAAACTGCGTCTTGGCGCGGCCGCCTTGCTCGACATTGAAGCGCGCGAGGCGCATCACGACGCACGCGATGAAAATGAACGAGAAGAGCCACGCCCAGCCTTCGCGGTTCAGCACCGCGAAGTACATGATGAACGCCGGCGCGACGCCGAAGCTGACTGCGTCCACGAGCGAGTCGAGCTCCACGCCGAACTTGCTGCCGGTCCGGGTCGCACGCGCGACACGGCCATCGAGTGTATCCATGATGCCGCCGAGCACGATGCACCACCCGGCCCAGACGAATTCGCCCCTGAATGCCGAGACGATCGCGAACACGCCGAAGAAGAGGTTGCCGAGGGTGAAGCCGTTGGGTAGGAGGACGACGGCTCGCCGCATGTTGGGTCGCGGCAAGGC
Organism: Gemmatimonadaceae bacterium; assembly: GCA_037720885.1. GTDB lineage: Bacteria > Gemmatimonadota > Gemmatimonadetes > Gemmatimonadales > Gemmatimonadaceae > JACMME01. Next base: position 90,525 of record JBBJNN010000004.1, read on the forward strand.
ACGGTTCACTGCGGTAGCTCAGCGAGCACTGTCGTGCCCGCGACCGGACGGTCCCCGACATTGACCCGGACCTTGGCTGTTGGCGGTATGAAGACGTCTACTCTGGACCCGAAGCGGATGATCCCCATTCGCGTCCCCTGGCTCACTGTGTCGCCGACCTGTGAGTAGGTCACGATGCGGCGCGCGATCAAGCCCGCGATCTGGCGCACCAGGATGCGGTGACCGCCGGCCTCGATGCCGACCGAGTTCTGTTCATTGTCGAGGCTGGCCTTGTCCGACGCGGCATTGAGAAACTTGCCGGGGTTGACGTGGACGTATCGCACGACGCCGTTCAGCGGGTACCGGTTCACGTGCACGTTGAAGACGTTCATGAAGATCGAGATTCGTGTGGCCCGCCCATGAACGAACGCCGGCTCGTCCACCTCTGTGATCATCACGATCCTGCCATCGGCGGGCGAGACGACCAAACGTTCGCCGCGATCACCGGCGCGCTCCGGATCGCGAAAGAAGTACGCGACCCAGAGCGCGATCACGGTCAGCGCGAAGGCGAGCAGCCACAGCGGCCACGATCGCCGATTGATGGCGACGATGAACGTGCCGGCCGCGACCGCCGCGGCGATGAAGATGAAGACGAGTCCTTCACGTGCGAAATTCACGGCGTCCCCGCTTGAGTGAGTGTCAGCGGCAGCTCCTCGCCCGTGATCCGCCGGTATGCGTCGAGATACCGCAAGCTCGTCTCGTCGATGACTTCGGGTGGCAATGACGGGGGCGGTGCCTCACCGTTCCACCGGCCGGCGCGTCGCTCCGCGTCGAGATAATCCCGCAGCGGCTGTTTGTCGAAGCTCGGCTGTGGTCCGCCGGGCGCGTACCGGGCGGCAGGCCAGAAACGCGAGCTGTCGGGCGTCAGCACCTCGTCGATGAGCAGCGTACGCCCGTCCGGCGTCCGGCCGAACTCGAACTTCGTGTCCGCGACGATGATCCCACGCGACGCGGCCAGCTCGCGTGCGCGCTCATAGATCGCTCGACTCCGCTGCTCGAGCTCGGCCGTCGCGACAACACCGATCATGCCGGCGAGCCGCGCGACCGTGATGTTCTCATCGTGGCCCGAGGCTGCTTTCGTCGCCGGACTGAAGAGTGGCGGATCGAGGCGCTCGCTCTCGCGGAGCCCGGGCGGAAGTGGCTCGCCGGCAAGCGTGCCGCGGTCGCGATATTCCTTCCACGCCGAACCGGATAGGTAGCCGCGAATGACGCACTCCACCGGATAGACCTCGGTGCGCTGGCAGAGCATCGCCCGGCCCGCCAGGTCACCGCGGTGGCGCTCCAGTTCGGGCACCGCCTCGGCGATCTTGTCCGCCTCGCTCGCGATGACATGATGCGGGCCGAGATCGGCCAGTTGGCGGCACCACCAAGCGCTCAGCTGCGTCAGCACCGCGCCCTTGTAGGGCACGACCTCGCTCATCACGACATCGAAAGCGCTGACCCGATCGGTCGCGACGAGGAGCAACCGTCCGGCACCGGCGTCATACACATCGCGTACCTTGCCGCGCGCGACGAGCTCCAGTGGCAGCTCGCTGATCGCCATTGCCGTCATACGCGTAGCTCCTCCATCTCCGTCAGCTCGGCTGCTGCCGGGAGGAAAGGCGTCACCACTTCGGTGAGGAAATCCTCGACCTGTTGCGGCGCGCGACCCACGAACGCCGTCGGGTCGCTTGCCGACCGCAGATCGGTCTCGGTCAGCCGAAGCGCGCGCTCACCCGCCAGCCGCTCGAGCAGATCGTTGCGCGCGCCACCCTCCCTGAGCGCGCGCCCGGCGGCCACGCTGTGGCGCCGAATCAGCTCGTGTGCTTCCTGCCGGTCGACACCGGCCTCGACGGCGCGGAGCATGAACCGCTCGGTCGCCATGAAGGGCAATTCTTCGGCGACGCGACGACGGATACGAGCAGGGTGCACCTCGAGCCCCGCGGCCACGTTCGCGGCGAGCACGAGGATCGCGTCCGTGGCGAGAAATGCTTCGGGGATGGTGAGCCGCCGGTTCGAGCTGTCGTCGAGCGTTCGCTCGAAGAATTGCACCGAGTGCGTGTGATTGGCGTTCTCCGCGAGCGAGATCACGAAGCGAGCGAGCCCGGCGATGCGCTCGGAGCGCATCGGATTCCGCTTGTACGCCATGGCCGACGAGCCGATCTGCTCCTCCTCGAACGGCTCTTCGATCTCACCGAACGCCTGAAGCATCCGGATGTCGGCGCTGAACTTCGCGGCCGACGCCGCTACTCCGGCAACTGCGCTCATCACCTGCGCGTCGAGCTTCCGCGTGTACGTCTGTCCCGTCACGGGCAGGGTGCGCGCGAAACCCAGCTTCGCCGTGACGCGGCGGTCGAGCTCACGGACCTTCGCGTGATCTCCGCCGAAGAGCTCGAGAAAGGTCGCTTGCGTCCCCGTCGTCCCCTTGACGCCACGAAACGGAAGCGACGCGATGCGGTAATCGAGCTCCGTCAGATCGATGATCAGGTCCTGCATCCACAGGGTCGCGCGCTTGCCCACCGTCGTCAGTTGCGCCGGCTGCAGATGCGTGTACGACAGCGCAGGCTCCCACCGCCACTCGCGCGCAAATGCGGCGAGGGCGCGGAGCGTCGTCACGATCTTCTGGCGTAGCAGGCCGAGCCCGCGTCGCATGAGGATCAGATCCGCGTTATCGGTGACGTAAGCGCTCGTCGCTCCGAGGTGGATGATCTTTCGGGCGGCGGGCGCGACTTCGCCGAAGGCGTGGACGTGGGCCATCACGTCGTGCCGGAACCGTCGCTCGAACTCGGCCACTCGACCGAAATCGATGTCGTCGAGGTGAGCGCGCATCTGCTCCAGGGCCTCGTCGGGCACGGTGACGGTGCACTCGAGCTCCCGCTGCGCCTCGGCGAGCGCGAGCCAGAGCCGCCTCCACAGCCCATAGCGCGTCCGGGCGCCCCACAGCTCCAGCATCGCCCTAGACGCGTACCTCTCCGCCAACGGCGACGCGTAGCGGTTGAAATCCGTCATCGGATGACGAACTCGCTGGAATAGATGCGCCTCGCGCGCTCGAAGAAGATGCGGACGAGTCCACCCGCGGCGGCGTCCACGGCCGCGCCGACATCCTCGGCCCGTTCGATCGCGGCGCGATTCACCTGAAGTATGACGTCGCCGGGTTGCAGGCCTAGCTCGTTCGCCACGCGCTGGCTGACGTTGAAGATGAGCGCGCCGCGCGCTGCACTGATCCCGCGATCGGCGCGAATCGCCGGTGTGAGCGTGACAAGCTCCAGCTCACGCAGAACGGCGACTTTGGGTGCGCTCACCTCCGGAAGGTCAACTACCGTGACCACGATCGGCATCTCGCGGCCGGCTCGCCGCACCGTCAGCGCGGCGCGCTCTCCAACCCGCAGGTCGAGGAGGAAGGCTTCCCAATCAAACGGGTTGCGGAGCGGGCGGCTGCCCGCGCGCACCAGCTCGTCGCCCGGCTGTACTCCCGCCCTCGCCGCGGGCGACCCGGGCACGACCGTCCGGATCACGACGCCGGCGCGCAAGGCGTCGCGGGGATTTTTTGTCGCGGGCGCTTCCGTCTTGATCCCGATCCACGGGCGGCGGATGGCGCCGTGCGCGAGCAGGTCCTCCGTGACGCGCCGCACCCGGTTGATCGGGATAGCGAAGCCGAGGCCAATTGAGCCGCCGCTCGGCGAGAAGATGGACGAATTGACTCCGATGACCTCGCCCAGCGCGTTGACGAGTGGTCCGCCCGAGTTGCCTGGGTTGATGGGCGCATCCGTCTGGATCATGTCGAGATAGATCTGCCCGCCCTCTGTCCGCGCGATCAGGTTGCGCCCGGTCGCGCTGATCACCCCGGTTGTCACGCTCGGCTCGGGATTGCCGAGCACGAAGCCAAAGGGGTTGCCGATCGCGATCGCCGTTTCGCCGATCAGGAGATCGCTCGAGTTCCCGAGCGGCGCCACGGGTAGCCCACGCGCCTCGATCTTGAGAACGGCGAGGTCGTTCGGCTCGTCGGCGCCGAGGAGCCGGGCTGGAAACGTCGTACCGTCACTGAGCGCCACGGAGATGTTCGTCGCGCCGGCGACGACGTGGGCGTTCGTGACGACGATTCCCGTGGGCTGGGTGATGAAACCAGAGCCGAGTCCGGGCGTGATCCGCTGTCCGGAGGTGCGGCCGAGGAGCGCCTCGAAGGGATCGACCGGCGCGCGCTCCACGACCTCGGTCTGCACCGTGACTACGGCGGGCGCCACGCGAGCAACGGCGTCGGTGATCGTCGTGCGCCGTCGCGGGTCGATCTCCCCCGGCGTCGCGCGCGCCGGGCGGGCGGACGCACCCGCGCGCTGCGCACCGATGGCTTCGCGCACGCCCAGCGTGCCTTCACTTGCGCCGGGTGGGTCACCGCGTGCGCATCCCGCGACGAGCGCGAGCGCGAACACCGCGGTCGCCCCGTTACGCGACACTCACGCTCCTGTCCGCGACTTGGCGATTCGCTTGCTCCAGTCGCTGAGAAATTGATCGAGCCCGCGGTCGGTGAGGGGATGCACGAACAGAGATTGGAGCACCGGCGCGGTGATGGCCACCGCATCGGCGCCGATCTTTCCGCACTCCACAAAGTGGACAGGATTGCGAACGCCGGTGGCCAACAGTCCGCACTCGATGTCGTAGTTGTCGAAGAGCAGGCGGGTGTCGCGCACAGTCGCGAGACCGTCATGACCGGCGTCCTCGAGGCTCCCGACCGACGGGCTCACGTACGACGCACCCGCCTTCGCCGCCAGCAGCGCCTGAGCGGCGGTGAAGATGAGGGTGGTCTGCACTCGAATGCCGTCGAGCGTGAGGCGGCGGATCGCGATGATCCCTTCCTCGATCATCGGCAGCTTGATGATGACGTTGTCCGCGACCTTCGCGAGCTCGCGTCCCTCGCGATACATGCCCTCCGCATCCACCGACGCGACGTCAGTCGTCACCGGGCCATTGACGAGCCGGCAGACATCGGCAAGCAATGACGGCATGTCGCCCTTCGAGTCGTGGGCGCCTAGTCGTGACGGACTGGTCGTCACGCCGTCGATCAGGCCCGAGGCAGCAGCCCAGCGGATCTCGTCGAGGTTACCCGTATCAAGAAAGATCTTCATGTCGGCGAAATATAGAGCTCGCGTGGGTAGCGGATACGGTCAAGAAAGAGCGCGTGGGCGGGCGCTGGAGCTGGCGTGCGGCTGTTGTCTTCCGAGGCCAACAACATCCGCGTCGTGCCCGGATCGCGACGACCTCTCGCGATCTCAATCATCGTGCCCACGAGGAACCGAACCATGTGATGCAGGAACCGGTTCGCCTCGATCTCGAACGTGAGGCCGCGCCGGCGCTCGCGCCAGATGGCGGAGTAGACGGTACACCGGTGATCGTCGTCGTGCGGCGCCGTGCCCCGGACGGCGAACGCGCGGAACGAGTGGTCGCCGATGAGGACCTGAGCGCTCCCGTCGAGGTGCTCTCGCACTAGCGGCCGATCGAGCGTCCACTCCCAACGTCGGCGGAAGGGGGAATGGCTGGAGTCGTCGGTTCCCACGTGATACCGGTAGCGGCGCGAGAGCGCGCTGTAGCGCGCGTGGAAGTCCGGGCGCATCTCGTGCGCTTGCGCGACCCAGACATCGTCCGGCAGGATCGCGTTCAGCGCCCGTCGCATCTCCGTCGGGGTCCAGCGCGGCGGGACGCGGACGCCAACGGCTTGCCCACGGGCATGGACACCGGCGTCGGTTCGTCCGGCTCCGAGCGCGGCGACTGGAATCGCACACAGGCGGGCGAGAGCACTCTCCAGAACTCCTTGCACGGTGCGCAGGTCCGGCTGCCGCTGCCATCCCGAGAACTCAGCCCCGTCGTAGTGCAACACGAGCTGGAGTGTCCGCTCCGCCATTGGCGAGAACTTACCGGCAGCCTTCGCGAAGTCAAGCGAACGCGTGAGCCAAGCGATTGACAGTGCGCAACGTACGCCTCTACATTCGGTCGCCCGCGATGCGCTCGGTGCGCGTCAGATTCCGCCGTCCAACCCCTTCCGATGCCCCCTCGCACGCTCGGCTCACTCGCGTTCGCGCTGAGCGCAGCCGCGGATCTGGACATCGCGTTGGTCGCGCTGGGCGAGGGGCTCGCTGAAGTTGACAGGGCGGCGCGCGTGTCGGTTTTCCGGTACAACGCGCGAAAGGGGCTGCTAAAGGATCGCCTGGTTCCGAATGTGAGCGGCGGAGTGGACCGCATCCCGGTCGGGACCACGTTCGATCACCTCCCGTCCCGCATCCGCACGCAGATTACCTCCGGCGGAGATTTCGCCGACCTGGGGGACGAGTCCGAACAGTTTGCCCGCCTGCTCGGCATCACGCAGTCGGCGGATGGCGGGCTCCTTGCGCTCCGCGGCCTCACCACTGACGGTACGCTCGCGGCCGTGCTCGCCTTGTATGAGCCGCGACGCATCTTTGGCACGCGCGTGCTCGAGCGCTTCGGTCCCTACGCCGCTCTGTTCGACCTCGCGTTCGCGCGCTTCGCCGAACGCGAAGCGCGGGAGGAGGCCGTGCGAACGCTCGAGGACGTCACGCATCGCGTCCACGGCGAATACGTCAAGAAGCTTGGCGCGCTGGAAGGGCAGTTGCAGCAGGTCGGGCGCGCTGCGAGCCCGAGTGGCACCGGCAGCCTCGTTGCGATCGAGCGCGAGACGGAGGAGCATCGAGAGCAGGCGCGGCAGGCCACCGCGCGCGCGCTGTCGCTCGAGCAACAGGTCGGGACGGCGGCGGAACAGCTCGAGCGCGCCCGGATCGAGCTGCACCGGCGGAGTGAAACGTTGGGGCAGAAAACCCGCTCGCTGTACCTGATCGAACGCGTGCTGACATTGGATGCGTCCACCGCGGACCCTCGCCGCCTCGTCGACGGCCTCGTCGCGCTCCTCGGCGACGTCATGCAGGCGCAGCGCTGCTCGATCATGCTACGCGCGCCCGAGCCATATCAGCTCTTCCTTGCGGCGTCGCGCGGCCTTCCGCCGGCAGTCCAGGAAGGGATGCGCATCAAGTTCGGCGAAGGGGTTGCGGGAAAGGTCGCCGCGCGGCGGGAACCGCTGCTCGTGCGCGACGTCAGCGGCGCGAGCGCGCACCCCTACCTGAAGGATCAATACTTCACGACCGGCTCGTTCATCAGCTTTCCCCTCGTATACGATCGCGAGTTGGTGGGCGTCGTGAATCTCACGAACCGGTCGCACCGTGGCGTGTTCGGGGAGGAAGATGTGGAGCGCGTCCGATTGCTCGCGCTCGTCATCTCCCTCATCGCTTCGCACGCGGCGCTGCCGGAGCGGCTGGTCGAGGCCGGGCGTGTCCGCTAGCCACCTCCAGGACGCGATCAAGCGCCTCGCAGCAGGCGAGTCGCTGACCAGGGACGACACCGCCGCTGCGTTCGACGTGATCATGCGCGGCGAGGCCACCCCCGCGCAGATCGCCGCGGTCCTCATGGCCCTACGCGTGAAAGGCGAGACTGCCGCGGAGGTTGCCGGCGGCGCGCAGGCTCTGCGGACCGCGATGGTGCACCTCCCCGCAGACGGTCCCGACGCTCTCGTAGATACCTGCGGCACCGGCGGCGGCCGAGTGCCGACGTTCAACATTTCGACCGCCGCCGCGCTCCTCGCCGCCGGCGCCGGCGTACGCGTCGCAAAGCACGGCAACCGCTCCTTCACCTCGAGCTGCGGTAGCGCTGACGTGCTCGAAGCGCTCGGCGTCAAGATCGAGTTGAGCGTCGAGGCAATGTCCCGCGCACTCGAGGATGCCGGCATCGTATTCATGTTCGCGCCACTGATGCACCCGGCAATGCGGCACGTGGGCCCGGTGCGGCGGGAGCTCGGCATCGCCACGATCATGAACATCCTCGGTCCGCTCGCGAATCCTGCGGGCGCCGGACGTCAGGTCGTCGGCGTGGCCGATGAGAGTCGCATGCCGCTCATCGCCGGTGCGCTGGCCGCACTTGGGAGCGTCCACGCGCTCGTGGTCTACGGCGAGCCCGGGATGGACGAGATCTCCCCTGTAGGTGAGACGCGGATGCTCGAGGTCCGAACCGGCGCCGTTCACCGGCACTCAGTCGTGCCGCAGGACTTCGGGCTCGCAGCGGCTAGCACGGCCGAGCTCGCCGGCGGCGATCCTCAGAGTAATGCGTACATGATCGAGGAGATACTGACGGGGCGGCACCGAGGCGGGGGGCGATCGGCCGTGCTACTGAACGCGGCAGCCGCGCTGTACGTCGGCGGGGCCGCGGGGACGTTTCAGGCCGGAGTGGAGCGAGCGGCCGAAGCGCTCGATGCCGGCGCGGGGATGGCCGCCCTCGACCGCCTCCGCCGCGCGACGAATCGCGCGGCGGCGTGATCCGCGAGGAGCGTGCCCTACGGGGCACTCAGTAGCGGCGGAGCACTCCGACGACAATGCCCTGGATCGTCACGTCGTTCTCATGCACGTAAATCGGCGTCATCGTGTCATTCGCCGGCTGGAGGCGAATCCGGCCGTCACGTTCGCGGTAGAACTTCTTGACGGTGGCCGAGGCGCCGTTGACGAGGGCGATCACCATCTCGCCGTTGTCGGCGCTGGCCCGGCCCTGGATCACGACGTAGTCTCCGTCGCGTATCTGTTCGTCTATCATCGAGTTGCCACGAACACGGAGGACGTAGTGCTCTCCGCCCCGGCGTACGAAGTCTTCCGGAACCGACAGCGATTCCTGGGTGGTGACAGCCTCGATCGGTAGACCGGCGGCGACCGTGCCGAGGAGGGGAAGCTCGATCGCGCGCGGGTTCGCGTCCGACGGTAGAATCTGGATGGCGCGGCTCTCGTTGTAGCTGCGCTTGATGTAGCCCTTGCGCTCCAGATTGCTCAGATGTTCGTGGACGGTCGCGAGCGAATTATAGTTGAAGTGCTGCGCGATCTCCTCGAAGCTCGGCGCATAGCCGTTCCGATCGGCGTAGGTGCCGAGGTAGGTGAGAATCTCGCGCTGACGCTTGGTGAGCGGCATTCGTTACTCCTTGTTGAGCTCGGGCGTGTTTTAAAGGATGGTATGCAATGCCCGAAAAGACGCCGAATTCACAATAGCCGAATAGCCACCGAAGTGCAAGCAGTCTCAGACCGTTGGACGTCGCCCTCGGGCGTGCTGGGCGCCATCCTCCGCGATACGCGCGAACGGATCGCGCGCATACGCGCCAGTGCGATCGAGCTCGAGGCTCGTGCACGCGAGGCGCCGACACCCGCGAGCTTCACCGGCGCGCTACGCTCGAACCGCGTCGCCGTCATAGCTGAAGTCAAGCGTCGTTCGCCATCCAAAGGCGCGATCAAGCCCGGGCTTTCCGTGGCCGAGCAGGTCGCGGCCTACGAGCTCGGCGGCGCGGCGGCGATCTCCATCCTCACTGAACCGATGCACTTTGGCGGGTCCGGACAGGATCTCGAGGATGCCGGTCGCTGCACGCGTAAGCCGCTTCTCCGAAAGGACTTCGTAATCGACCCGCTCCAGATCGTGGAAGCGCGCGCGCTCGGGGCGGCCGCGGTCCTGCTGATTGCGCGGGCGCTGCCACAGACGCTGTTGGCGGAATTGGCGGCGGCGGCCGACGAGCATGGCATCGAGGTTCTGATCGAGGTGCGAACGATCGGTGAGCTGAACCGTGCACTCGGTATCGACGGCGCTGTGATCGGCGTGAACAATCGCGACCTCGAGACGCTCGCAATCGACACAGGGGTGGCATCGTCACTCATCCCGCTCATTCCGGCCGGGCGAATCGCCGTTGCCGAGAGCGGAATGGCTTCCGTCGGCGACGTGCAGCGGGCAGCCGATTCCGGTGCGGACGCAGTGCTCGTGGGGTCGGCCGTGTCAGCGGCGAGCGACCCCACCAGAGCCGTAGCCGACCTCGCCGGCGTGCCCCGTAGGCCCCGTGACCGTCGCCCTTAAATATTGCGGGCTTACGCGGCCGGAGGACGCCGCAGTCGCCGGAGAGCTCGGTGCCGCGTACGTCGGCGTAATCTTCGCGGGCGGCCCGCGGATGCTGAGCGCGGCGTTCGCCCGCCAGGTGCTCGACGCGGCCGGCGCCGGTGTGCTCCGGGTCGGCGTGTTCGGCGCGCAACCCCCGGAAGACTTGGCTCGCGCCGCGGACGAGGCGCGACTCGACATCGTCCAGTTACACGCCGATCCGACGCCAGATGACGTGGCCACCGCGCGTGCCGCGACCTCGTGCGAGGTGTGGGGCGCTGTTCGGATCTCCGCAAGGGAACCAGCTCCGGATTGGCGCTCCCTGTCCGGTGCCGCGGACGGCGTCGTGCTCGACGCGAAAGTGGCCGGAGCGCTTGGCGGTACTGGAGCGTCGTTCGATTGGCCGGCAGCCGCCGTGAGCGTCGCCTCGCAACGGTCGTCGCTCCTCATTCTGGCCGGCGGGTTGAACGCGGCCAACGTCGCGCGGGCGGTCGGCGCACTGAGCCCGGACGTCGTCGACGTCTCCTCCGGTGTCGAGGCAAGCACGGGCGTGAAGGATCACGGACGGATGCGTGCGTTCGCCGACGCGGCGCGTGGGGGAGGCCGGTGAGCGCCGTCGCGCCGGCGGACCGGTTCGGGGCGTTCGGCGGCCGCTACGTGCCGGAGACGCTCATCCCGGCGCTTGACGCGTTGGACGAGGAGTTCCGCCGCGCCATGGACGACGCGACGTTCCGCGCCGAGCTGGACGACATGCTCGCGAATTACGTCGGCAGGCCGAGCCCGCTGAGCGACGCGCCACGGCTATCGGAACTGGTAGACACGCCAGTGTTCCTGAAGCGCGAGGACCTGAACCACACCGGTGCGCACAAGATCAACAACACCGTTGGCCAGGTACTGCTCGCGCGCCGTATGGGGAAGCGCCGCATCATCGCCGAGACGGGCGCGGGGCAGCACGGCGTCGCCACGGCGACCGTCTGCGCCCGGTTTGGTCTCGAGTGTGTCGTCTACATGGGCGAGGAGGACATGCGGAGGCAGCAGCTCAATGTCTTCCGCATGAACCTGATGGGAGCCACGGTCGTTCCCGTGTCGTCCGGCACCCGTACGCTCAAGGACGCGACGACCGAGGCGATTCGTGACTGGGTCGGCAGCGTTTCCGACAGCCATTACATCATCGGATCGGTCGTCGGACCGGCGCCGTATCCGGAGATGGTTCGCCAGTTTCAATCGGTGATCGGCCACGAGGCTCGTGCCCAGATGCTCGCGAAGGCCGGCCGGCTGCCGGCGAGTGTCGTCGCGTGCGTGGGAGGCGGGTCGAACGCGATGGGCATCTTCCACGCGTTCGTCGGTGATACGGCGGTCGAGCTCGTGGGCGTCGAAGCCGCCGGGGAGGGATTGGACAGCACGCGCCACTCGGCTTCGCTCTCCCGCGGCCGGCCTGGCGTGCTGCATGGCGCACTGAGCTACCTGCTCCAGGATGACGAGGGCCAGGTTCACCCCGCGCATTCCATCTCGGCGGGGCTAGACTACCCTGGCGTTGGCCCCGAGCATTCCCACCTGAAGGATTCCGGGCGGGCGACCTACGTCGCGGTGGATGACGCCGCCGCGTTGCGCGCGTTCGAGCTCTTGAGCCGCCTCGAAGGGATCATCCCTGCCCTCGAGACGGCACACGCCATTGCCTGGGTCGCCGCCAACCGGGGACGCTGGACGGGCGACGCGCCGGTATTGATCTGCTTGAGCGGCCGGGGCGACAAGGACGTCGCGCAGGCCAGCGCGATGATGCAGACGCAACGGCTGAATCCCGCATGACCGTCGCGGCCCGCGTCGCGCGACGAACCGGAACCGACATCAGCGAGGTCTCGCCTTCGCCGGCGGTCGTCGAAGCCGTGTGTCAGGCGCTCGCGAAGGCCATGCGAGCGCATCAGCTCTATCTCCCGAACAACCCGATGTACCACCGGGCGATCGAGCAGCTCAGCTCGACCTTCGCAGGGGTGTGGGCGCATACCGATGAGATCACGCTCGTGATCTCGGAATCCGCGCTCCGCTACGAGGGGCAGACGGTGTTCGTCGACACGTCTGGCGGCGAGAGCCTGCCCTGGACGTTCTACAAGGACGGCCTGCGCGGCCTCACGTTCCTGACCGGTTTTGAGCGCGAGGAGGTCGTGCGACTCCTCGCGTTGCTCCAGCGCGTTCGGCGTGCGTCACAGTCCGAGGAAGATCTGCTCACCCTGCTGTGGGAGCAGGATTTCCTTTTCTTGCGGTACCGGTTTGTGGATGTGGCACTCGACGGCGTGTGCGTGCCAGAGCCGGCGAGCACGCCGGGCCGACTGCCGGGCGCGGATCAGCAGGCTCCGGCCAGTCCGCCGGCGGCGGACGAGGTGCCTGCGTTCGTCCAGATGAAAGACTTCGACTCGACGCTGTATTTTCTCGACGAGCGCGATATCGAGTATGTGCGTGCAGCGCTGGCGGCGGAATACGAGGGAGACAGCCGGGCGAACGTGCTGGCGATCCTCTTCGATCTCTTCGAGATCGAATCGTCCGAGGCTGCTCGCGACGGCGTGATCGACATCGTCGGACAACTCTACCCGCTCTTTCTCGCTGACGCCGACTTTCAGTCGGCCGCGCTCGCGATCCGCGAAGCCCGCATCGCGGCGGATCGCACGGACAGCGCGGAGCCCTCGCATCGCCAGCGGTTGCGCCGCGCTGCCGACCAGTTGAGCGCGCCCGATACAGTCGCGCAACTCATTCAGGCGCTGGACGACAGCGAGACGACGCCGCCCGACGATGCGCTCTCCGCGCTCTTCGACGCACTGCTCCCAGCGGCGCTGGGCCCAGTGCTGGCCGGACTGGGACGAGTGCGTTCGGTGCTGCTTCGCGACGCGCTGGGACGTGCGGCAGCGCGCCTGGCGGCGGCGAACACGGCGGAGCTGGTACGGCTGATCGAGTCGCGAGACGTGGCGGTGGCGCTCGAGGCGATTCGCGGCGCTGGCCGGCTCCGAAGCGCCGCGGCGGTGGTGCCGCTGTCGCGCACGTTGGCGGGACCGGAACAGTCGCTCAGGCTCGCGGCGCTCCTGGCGCTCGGCGAGATCGCCTCGCCCAGCGCATTGCGACACGTGGAAAGCGTGATCGAGGACCCGGATCGCGATGTGCGCGTGACGGCCGTCCGCATCGTGGGTATGCGGAACCACCGTGCGGCGCTCCCGCGCCTGCAGGACGTGCTGCGCAGCGGCTGGCTGCGTGAGGCGGATCTGACCGAGTTGATGGCGTACTACGAGGCGTTCGGCGCGCTTGCCGGCGGGGACGGTGTCGAGCCACTCGATGCCACGCTCAATGGCCGTTCGATGTTTGGCCGCCGGGAAGATGCCGAGACGCGCGCGTGTTCGGCGCTCGCGCTCGGTCGCATCGGGACGGCCGAGGCCATCGCGGCACTGCGGCGCGCCTCGGCGGACAAGGATCTGGTCGTCCGAAATGCCGTGGCGAAAGCTCTGCGGGGCGGCACGTGAGCGCCGCCGCAGTGCCCGGAGCGCTTCTGGCCGCCGGACCGAGGTACGCGGAGCGCGGGAGCGACGCGTACCTCCGGTCGCGCGGCCGCGAATTCCTCACCTCGTTCTACGGCGCCCTCCGCGCCGTGAAGCTGTATCCCCCGGAAAACGCCGTCGTGCAGCGCGCGCTCGAGGAGCTCGCCACCATTTCAGCAGAGTTGGTTCGACGAGAACATGAGCTCGAGGTTCGCGTATCGGGAAAGTTCATCTTTCTCAACGGCACGCGCCTACGGCTCGATCTCGACAATTTCGCGAGCTTCTCGCGCACGCTCGCCGTGTTTCGCGAAGCGGAGATCGGCCTCTGCCGGTTCGCGGACGCCCCGACCCCACGCGAGTGGGCAATGTTCCTGTCGCTCCTGCAGAGCGATTCACGGAGCGCAGAGCCCTGGGTGGACGTGGGCGCGCGACTGCGCGGGGCAGGAGTCCAGGTCTTCGAGCTCGGACCGCTCTCGGAGCTCGACGAGTCCGACTATCGCGCACAAGCGAAGGAGGCGGCGAAGCGCGTCTACGCGCATTCGGTCATGGCGACGCGAGAGGTGATGGAATCCCTCCGCATGGGGCGGGGACCGAACCTCAAGAAGATCAAGCGCGTCGTGCAGGGGATCGTAGATCAGATCCTCAACGAAGAGACATCGCTGATCGGGCTGACGACACTGCGCGATCACGATGAGTACACGTTCACGCACAGCGTCAACGTCTGCATCTTCTCGGTCGCGCTCGGGCGGAAGCTCGGTTTCAACAAACGCCAGCTCTACGATCTGGGCGTCGCCGCGCTCATGCATGACGTCGGCAAGGCACGCGTGCCCCAGGCCATCATCACCAAGCCGGGTGGACTTGGCGAGGAAGAATGGCGCGCCATTCGCGCACACCCGTGGTACGGCGTGTTGACCCTCTTCGCGATGCGCGGCCAGGGTGAGCCGCCCTTTCGGGCCATGGTCGTGGCGCACGAGCATCACATGAAGACGGATCTCTCGGGCTACCCGGGCCACGTTCGCCCTCGCTCGCTCAGCATCTTCAGCCGGATCGTTGCCGTCGCCGACGGATTCGATGCGGCCACGACGCAACGCGCCTACCAGGCCGACCCGTTCAGCCCGGTCGATGCGCTGAACGAGATGCGCGTCAACCCGAAGCGCGGCATGGATCCCGTGATCGTCAAGGCGTTCATCAGCATGGTCGGCCACTATCCGGTCGGCACACTGCTCCTCCTCGATACGTACGAGCTCGCGCTGGTCCACGCCGCGAGTGCCGACCCGGAGGCCATCTCGCGACCGATCGTTCGCATCATCAGTGATACGGCCGGCAACGTCACATACCCCGGCCAGCTCGTTGATCTGACGACGCAGGTTCCAGCCACGGGCGAGTACGCGCGGAACATCATCAAGATCGAAGAGCCGGACCGGTACGGCATCCGTGTCAGCGACTACTACCTCTGATGTCTTCGTCCCCACCTTCGCGCGGCTGAAGCGCGAAGGGCGCGCGGCGCTCGTCGTGTACGTGACCGCGGGACATCCGGACCCCGATCGCTCCCTCGAGCTGCTGCGCGGACTGCAGGCGAGCGGAGCAGATATCGTCGAAGTCGGAGTTCCGTTCTCCGATCCCATGGCCGACGGTCCGGTGATTCAGGCGAGCTCGCAGCGCGCGCTCGCGGCCGGCATGACGTTCGACCGCACGCTGGCTCTCATCTCCCGCGCCGCGCTCGAAATCCCGGTCGTCCTCTTCGGTTACCTGAATCCGTTCCTGGCTGCGGGCGGCGACGCCTTGCGCCGGGCCCACGATGCCGGCGCGCGCGGTATCCTGATCACGGATCTCCCGGTCGGTGCCGACCCGGGCGTAGAAAGTTGGGTGGGCGACGGACCGCTGGCCTTCATTCGCCTGGTGGCGCCAACCACGCCGCCTGCGCGCATGCGCGAGATCGCCCGCCACGGCAGTGGCTTCGTGTATCTCATCAGCCGGCTCGGAGTGACGGGAGCGCGCGACGAAGTGCCGACGGACCTCGCCGTGACCGCGGCTACGCTACGGGCCGCTACATCGCTCCCGGTCTGCATCGGCTTCGGTATCTCGCGACGCGAGCAGGCGGCGCAAGTAAGCACGATGGCCGATGGCGTGGTCGTGGGGAGCGCCGTCGTTCGCGAAGCCGATTCGGACATCGGACGCGCGCTCGCGCTCGTGCGTTCCCTTCGCGACGGGATGGACGCGCGCGGCTCCGGTGCGGCCCACTGAGCGCGGGCCGAGGCCGAGCGAGGCTGACGGAGTTCTCAGGGCGCATCCCTGAGCCGTTTCTCCGTTACTGCGCTCGGCCGCACGAAGATCGTCTCGGCCCGCGACAGCAGCACGAGGCCCGGAGCACCGCCCCGCGGCTTGCGCACGTACTTGCGGCGCGTCCAATCCACCGGGACGACAGTCGAGCCGCGATTGCGGCTGTGCCAGGCGGCCAGCATGGCCGCGTCTTCCAGATCGCGGGGTGGCGGCGAGTCGTCGCGTTGCCACCGGAGGATCACGTGCGCTCCGGCTGCATCGCGCGCGTGCAGCCAGACATCGTCCGGGGACGATTCGTGGAAGGTGAGCTCGTCATTCGACTGCGCGCCGCGCCCGACCCAGATGTCGAGCCCTCCACTCGAACGGTACGTGCGGAACGCTCGTGCGCTCGGCGTCGAGCGCTCGGCGGACCCTCGCGCGCCGTCAGGCGCGCGGGTTCGCGGCTCGCGTCGCGTACCCTGCATGGCGGCGATCCGCTCGGGGAGTGTCGCCTGCGCGCGCTCCATCGACCGCACCTCCCGGTACAGGCGCTCCGCTGCGGCGATCGGTCCCTCGCCTTCGCGCGCGGTGACGGGCACGATGCTGCCATCGGGCAAGGCGACCGCTGGCGGCAGCGGCGCATCCTCAGCGAGTCCCATGAGCGCGTCCGCTACCTGCCGCATGACGGGGGCGGCGGCGGCGCGGTCGAGCTCGCGCCGCATACGGGCCAGTGCGCGGAGGCGTGGGTCGGCCACCACGGGCGCCATCTCGGCAGCAACGGACGCAAGCTCCTCGGGTGCAATGAGCGATGACACGGGCTCGGCGGCGTCGCACCAGGCGAACGGGACGAGCCTGGCGCCGCATCGACTCGCGCGTGGCGAAGGCAGAGCGCATAGCTCTTCGTATAGCTCGCCCGCCGCGTCTGGTCGCGCGAGCAACCATCCCGCGACCAGCGGACTGACCCAGCGCGCCGCCAGGAGGGCCGCCCGATCCCCGCGCCGTGCCGCGTCTTGCACCGCCGACCGATCGAGGACCGGGCGCGGAGCACCACGACCCGTTCGCGTCGCACCGGCCGATTGCAGTGGCGGCGCCCCAGCTTCGCGGAGGGTCGCGCCGCGAGCGGCGGGGAGCATGGAAATTTCCAAGGTCAGCCTACGAGCGCGCGATCCGCGGAACTTGCCCGCCCGCTCACACACGATCTCGATACGCCGGTCGTCCGTGGGAGCACGCACCTCGATGACGGACGCGCCGGCGAGCAGGCCCGGCTCCCCCGCGCGTGCGTCCGAGACGACACGCACATCCGGCGCTGCGAGGTCGAATCGGACGCCGCTTCCGTCGCCGGCGCCGAAGCGCACGGCGAGAGGGTCGCGGTTGATCTCGCAGACGGTCACTCGCCGACCGCGCCAGGAGGCATCGAGCTCGCGAGCCAGGTAGTGCGCGGTCACGCTGTCCATGCATCCGTTCCCTTTGACACGGCCGCAGGATGCCCGTACGTTGACGCCGTGTCAACAGCCTCCGCCGGACCGTGCAGTCGCCGAACGCGCGAGCGGTGAGTGTCGGCCCGGACGTCGCCTACGTCGCGCTGGGCTCGAACATCGGAGACCGGGCGGCGCATCTGGCCAAGGCGCGGTCAGCCCTCGCGAATCTGCCCGGCACGCGGGTGTTGGCCGTCTCCGTCGTTGACGAAACGACGGCGATCGGGCCGCAGCCGCAGGCGCCGTATCTCAATCAGATGGTCGCGCTCGAGACATCGCTCAGCCCTCGAGCCTTGCTCGTGGCGCTTCACGGCATCGAGCGCGCGCACGGACGCGTTCGCGCCGAGCGCTGGGGCGCCCGAACGCTGGATCTCGACATTGTGGAGTTCGCGATGCAAACGGTGCACGAGACCGACCTCGAAGTCCCGCACCCGGAGCTGCCGAATCGTGAATTCTGGCAGCGTGAGCTCGCGGAACTGAGGAGCGCCACATGAGCTCGGGCGACGGCGCGCTGCTCAAGGTCGTCTCCGTCCGCGACTTCGTCACCCGGAAAGGCGCGGGCGAAAAGCTCGTTTTGACCACCGCATACGATGCGCTGTTCGGACGCCTCGTGGATGAGGCGGGAGTGGACGCGATTCTCGTGGGCGACTCCCTGGGCAACGTCATCGCGGGGCACAGCTCGACCCTGCCGGTGACGCTCGACGACATGATCTACCACGCGATGGCGGTGAGGCGTGGGGTCACCAGGGCGATGCTGATCGTAGATCTCCCGTTTCTCACCTACCAGGTAAGCGCCGAACAAGCGCTGGAGAATTGCGGCCGCGTGATGCGGGAGACGGGCGCTCAGGCCGTGAAGATGGAGGGTGGCGGCGATGACGTCCTGCGCGCCATTCGAGCCGTGGTCGGTGTTGGCGTGCCGGTCATGGGACACCTGGGGTTCACACCGCAGTCGGTGCACGCGATCGGCGGATTTCGTGTGCAGGGGCGAAGCACGGCGGATGCCGAGCGTATCGTAGCGCAGGCCCGGAAGCTGGAGGAGGCAGGCGTCTTCGCGTTGGTGCTCGAGCTGCTTCCTTCGTCGCTCGCCGCGGAAGTGACGAGCGCCGTGTCCGTTCCGACCATTGGAATCGGTGCGGGCGCCGCATGCGATGGGCAGGTACTCGTGCTCCACGATCTCCTCGGGCTGAATGACCGTTTCACCCCGAAGTTCCTCAAGCGCTACGCATCCATGGCGGACGAGGTACGCTCGGCGGTCAGCGACTATCGGGACGATGTGCGCGCCGGCCGCTACCCGGACGCTGAGCACTCGTTCTGAGGGGATACAGATCGGCATGCGCACGATCGAGCGCATCGCGCCCGTCCGGGATATGGTCCGCGAGTGGCGCCAGGCCGGCGAGACGATCGCGCTCGTCCCCACGATGGGCTATCTCCACGAGGGGCACCTGCGGCTTCTCGACGTGGCTCGCGCGCGGGCAGCGCACGTGGTGATGAGCCTGTTCGTCAATCCGCTCCAGTTTGGGCCGCGCGAGGATCTCTCGCGATACCCACGAGACGCCGCCAGCGATGCCGACAAGGCGCGCGCGCGCGGCGTCGAGATCATGTTCTCGCCCCTGGCCGACGAGATGTACCCGGGCGATCGGACGGTAGGCGTGACGCCGCTGGCTCTGGCGGAGGAATGGGAAGGGGCGGTCCGGCCCGGCCACTTCACCGGCGTGCTGACAGTGGTCGCCAAGCTATTCAACATCGTGCAGCCGGACGTCGCCGTATTCGGGCAGAAAGACGCGCAGCAGCTCGCGCTCGTTCGGGCGATGGTGCGTGACCTGGACTTCCCGATCGAGATCGCGACGGTCGCGACCGCGCGCGAGCCCGACGGGCTCGCGATGTCGAGCCGGAATAGCTACCTCGACCCGCCGTCCCGGGAACGCGCGACGGTGCTGTCGCGCGCGCTCCGCGCGATTGTCGGTGCGTTTGTCGCCGGCGTTCGGGAAGGCACGAAACTCGAGGCAACCGGTCGCGAGGTGCTGAATTCGGAGCCGGATGTACAGGTGGATTATCTCGCGGTAGTGGACGCGAGTCGCATGAGGCGAGTGGAGCACGCGGAGTCCGGCGCGCTCGCCATCGTCGCCGCGCGGGTCGGCGCGACGCGCCTCATCGACAACATGGTACTCGGCGCTTGACGGCACGCGCCCCTCGCGCGGATGCCGGTGTTGGCGAGCTCCCGCCGTGGGCACGCATCTCGGCCAAACGGGCCGGTCACATCGAGCGTGTGACCGGTATGCTCCAGGGCTGGGCGCGCGAACTTGCGCTGAAACCAGCCACAGCGACGACATGGCGGGACGCCGGCCTCTGGCACGACGCATTGCGTGACGCGCCGGAGCAGGAGCTGCGCGCGCTCGTCCCCGACTTTGACCGCCCCGCCGAGCTCTTGCACGGGCCGGCGGTGGCGGCGAAGCTCGAGGAAATGGGTGAACGGCGCAACCAGCTGCTCGAGGCCATCAGGTGGCACACCGTCGGCTACGCAACCTGGGAATCCACCGGGCGAGCGTTGTTCATGGCGGACTATCTCGAGCCCGGTCGCAAATTCGCACGAGGCGACCGCGCCTTCCTCGCAGCACGCGTGCCCAGTGATTTCGACGGCGTCTTTCGCCAGGTCGTGCGGCAGCGGCTCGAGTGGGGCCTCCGCGAGGGGCACGCGCTGTACCACGAGACCGTGGATCTATGGAACAGCGTGCGTTGAAGCGCGCGCGCCGGCTTGCCGCGGCGTTCGGGGTGCTCGGCCTCGTGGGAGTCGCCGTCTACCTCGGGACGCGATCCGATCCACGGGCAGATCGGACGGCGGAGCCTCGCGTGGCGCAGCGCGTGGATGCGCGTGCGCCAGCGGGGGTACGCATCAAGATCGAGGTGTTGAACGCCTCCAGCGTCCGTGGCCTCGCGCGGCGGGCGACGGCACACCTGCGCGATCGAGGATTCGACGTCGTCAGTGCGACAAACGCCGGTGCCCTGCGCGATTCGACACTGGTGATCGATCGCTCGGGACACCCGGACTGGGCTCGCCTGGTCGGCGAGGCGCTGGGTGGGGTGCCGGTGCAGTCCCGGCCGGATTCTTCACGCTACCTGGACATCACCGTCGTGCTCGGTGCGGACTGGCGGCCGGCGGCCGAGCCGTTCAACCCGTAGCTGACCGCACGCCGCGGCAATGTCTCGACCGCGACTTTTCCGGATCGCGACCTCGATGCCAGATGTCCGAAGTACGGCCGCGAACTCGCGCATCCGCGCTGGCTTGGCCGGCAGAAAGGCGCCGGCTCCACCCGGGTGCAGCGGAATGAGATTGACAAAAGCGCCGCAGTCGCGCGCGAGCGCCGCGAGTTGGCGCGCATGTTCGCGCGCGTCGTTCACGCCGCCGAGCATCACGTACTCGAATGTGACGCGCCGCTCGAAGCGTGCGGCGGCCGCGATCACGGTCGCGAGTGGATACTTCGTGTTGATCGGCATGAGCTGCTGTCGGAGCGCGTCGTTCGGCGCATGGACGGAGATCGCGAGACGAAATTGCTCCGGCCGCTCGCCGAGCGCGACGATACCGGGCAGAATGCCGACCGTGGAGACTGTGACGTGGCGCGCGCCGATGCCGAGCCCGTCGGGAGCGTTGATGATCGTCAGCGTCCGGTCAACCGATTGCCAGTTCATCAACGGCTCGCCCATGCCCATGAACACGACATTTGTCACCGTCAGCGGCTCGTCGAGCAACCGCATCTCGCGGATCTGACTCGCGATCTCCCACGCGGAGAGGTTGCGCTGAAACCCCATCGCGCCTGTCGCACAGAATGCGCACTGGAGCGCGCACCCGGCCTGCGAAGAAATGCAGAGCGTGAGTCGCAGTCCGTCAGGGATGGCAACGGTCTCGACCGCCTGTCCATCGGGCAGGACGAACAGGAACTTCTGCGTGCCGTCGGTCGAGATCTGTCGGCTACCGAGCGTGAGTCGCGGCAGCGCGAACCTGCTGCTGAGCTCCGCGCGAAGCGATGCAGGCAGCTCCGTCATCGTGTCGAATGAGGCCGCCGGTCGCATCCAGAGGTTCCGCAACACCTGCTCCACGCGATATGCTGGTTGCCCACGCTCCGAGAGATATCTGGCGAGCGCATCGCGTGCCTCGGCGGGGCTCAAGTCGAGCAGATTGACCAGGCGGTTCACTCGAAGGTAGTCGTGAGGGTGAACTGATATGTCGGCGGCAATCCCGCGCGGCCGCCTTCTCGTGCGAGTCCAACGGCGTAGGGGCGGTAGTGGAATAGGAAGCCAACGCGGCCGCGCCAATCTCGTTCGCCGTAAATCTGCGTGACGACGAAGCCGCCCCTGCCTTCCCACAGACCGTAGCGGGCGCTTCCGACGGCGAAATGTTCCCGCTGCGAGTGCTCCCCAGCGGCGAGCGCATATCCCGCTCGAAGCTCCTTGACGCTGTCCGCGCCGGCGACGCGCAAGTCGGCGGCCAGGTTGACGGTCGCCGCCTCGCCGTCTGAATTACCCGGCCGCCAAAGAAATGTCGCGACGCCGAGGCTCAGGTCGTGCGCGGTGACACCGTGGATCAAGGCACCGGCATCGAGGCCGAGCGCACTGCGGCGAATGCCGTCAGCTTCACCCGTGCGATAGCGAAGCGCGAGCCCGCCGACGAGCCAGGCCGTGTGCTCCCGTGTGACCGCTGCAGAGTAGAGCATGGTCCCGTACGGAATCTGCCCTCCGAGAGTCTGAGGGTCCGTCTCGGTGCGGAAAATGTCTCGGACGCTCGCGCGGACGACGGAGCCGCCGACGGTGAGCCGGCCAGGCAGCGCAACGGCGCCCGTGAGCGCCTGGACCGTCACCCCCAGGTCGGCCGGCGTCTGGAGAGCGCTGGCGCCAATTCGCACGCGATTCTGACCAAGAAGCGCGATAGACGCCGGGTTGCCGAGGCCCGAGCTCAGGCCGCCTGCCAACGCAGCGGCGCGGTCCATCGTTCCGATGGGAAAGCGCAGCAAGTCGCGGCCGGGCACTACCTGGGCCGGCGACGAGAGGGCGAACGACGAGATCGCCAGGAGGCCGCCTAGGAGGCCGAAGAGCAATGCCCGCACGAAGTTGACGTTAGGCGGGCTCCTCGGTCCCGTCAAGCAATCGCTTCCAACGGTTCGAGCGGCCAATTACATTTCAGTCCGCGACTTATGCGATATCAGACCCTGCGTGCTCCTCTCTGAGTTGCTGTCCGCCGGCCGGGTGAAGGTGCCCCTCGGCGGCCGCACGAAGAACGAGGTTTTCCGAGAGTTGGTGGATCTCGTTGCCCGCACCCACGATGGTGTGGACGCCGACGCCGTTCTGGCTTCGGTCCACGAACGGGAGCGCTGCCTGAGCACGGGAATCGGCGGTGGGATCGCCATTCCGCACGGGAGAACGCCGGACCTCGTGGAGCTCGTCCTCGCGGCCGGGGTGGCGACCGGGGGAATAGAATACGATGCCGCGGATGGCAAACCCGTGAGGCTGGTTTTCATGCTCGTCGGGCCCGAGAACGCATCCGGCGCGCACGTCAAGGCGTTGAGCCGGATCGCGCGCCTGCTCCGGCAGGACCGTCTGCGTGACGAGCTGATGCGGGCTCCTTCGGCCGAGGCGTTTCTGACTCTCATCCGTGCAGCCGAGGCGGTGTGAGGTGGCGCCGATGGCTTCCCCCGGCGCTATGGGCCACTTTCGTGCTGGCCGTCACCTCGGTGCCGGGCCGCGAACTGGCCGCCGTCGGCCGGTATGATTTCCCCGGGGCCGACAAGGCGGTGCACGCCACGTTGTACGCAGTGCTGGGTTTGCTGGCCGCCCGAGCGTCCGCCGATCAGAAGATCGCCTGGCGCTCGGCCGCAGGCGTGCTCGTCGGCGTGATGCTGTTCGGCGCCGTCGATGAGTGGCATCAACGATTCATTCCCGGACGCGCGCCGAGCGTTTATGACTGGATGGCGGACAGCGTGGGTGCGGCCACAGGCGTGGCGCTCGCGACCGCCGTGTCTCGCCGCCAGGAGAGGACGTGAGCAGCACGAGCTCGAATCCGTACGCAACGACCCTTCGCTCGCATCTTTGTGGCGAGCTTCGTCCGGCACACGTCGGAACGACGGTGTCGCTCGGAGGATGGGTGCACCGGCGTCGAAACTTGGGTGGCCTCGTATTCATCGATTTGCGCGACCGCGCCGGGATCGTGCAGGTCTCGTTCAATCCGCAGTTCGCCAACGCCGAGGTGGTCGACGCGGCTGCGGATCTCGGTGTCGAGAGTGTCGTCGTGATCCAGGGCGAGGTGGTCGCCAGGCCGGAGGAGATGCGCAATGCCGATCTACTCACCGGCGACATCGAGATCCGTGCGCATGCGGTCGAGCTGGTCGGCCCGGCGGTCACGCCAGCAATTCCGGTCGCGCGCGGAAAGGGAGACGCACTCCCGGCCGAAGAGCAGCGGCTGCGCTACCGGTATCTGGACCTGCGCCGGCCCGAGCTTCAGGCCAATCTCATCATGCGGCATCGACTCCTCCAGGCGACGAGGGCGTACCTGTCGGGCCGAGGCTTCCTCGAGCTGGAAACGCCGAATCTGACGAGACCCACGCCGGAGGGCGCGCGCGACTATCTCGTGCCGAGCCGGGTCCATCCGGGCGAGTTCTACGCGCTCCCACAGTCGCCCCAACTTTACAAGCAGTTGCTGATGGTATCCGGCTTCGACCGCTACTTCCAGCTCGCGCGCTGCTTCCGCGATGAGGACTTGCGCGCGGACCGGCAACCCGAGTTCACGCAGATCGACATCGAGGCGTCGTTCGTTTCGTCAGAAGACATCTATGCGCTGACGGAGGGGCTCCTGGCCGCGCTCTGGTCGCTCGCCGGGCATGACGTCCCGACGCCGTTCGCCCGCATGACCTACACCGAAGCAATGGAGCGGTTTGGGTGCGATCGCCCGGACCTGCGCTACGGGCTCGAGCTGTTCGACGCGAGCGAAAGTTTTCGTGAGACAGATCTGTCGATCGCGCGGTCGGCGCTCGACCACGGTGGCCGTATCCGGGGGATCCGAATTCCCGGCGGCGCGGCCTTCTCTCGGAAGCAGGTTGACGAGCTGGAAGCGGTGGCGAGGAGTGCGGGCGCGAGCGGTCTGCTTCGGCTTCGCCGGGTGAACGGAGAATTGGAGGGCGCCGCCGCGAAATTTCTCTCCCGAGATTCGGGCGAGCGGCTCGCGCTGTCCGATGGCGACCTGTGCCTGATCGTCGCCGGAGACGACCGCGTGTCGTCTCCGGCGCTCGACCGCGTGCGGCAGGAAGTGGCTCGGCGGCAGTCGTTGGCTCGCGAGGGTGAGTTGCGATTCCTGTGGGTGACCGACTTTCCGGCATTCGAGCCCGCTGCCGACGACGGCAGGTTGACCTTCGTCCATCACCCGTTCACGGCGCCCCATCCCGACGACCTGCCTCTTCTCGACTCCGCGCCGGCCAGCGCGCGCGCGCTGGCCTATGACGTCGTGCTCAACGGGTTGGAGGTTGGCGGCGGCAGTATCAGGATTCACGATCCGCGGCTTCAGAATCGCGTGTTCGGATTGATCGGAATCGACGAAGAGACTGCCGAGCGGCGTTTCGCTTTCCTTCTGGAAGGGCTCCGGGCGGGCGCGCCGCCGCACGGCGGTATCGCGCTCGGCTTCGACCGGATCGCAATGCTGCTGGCGGGAGGAACCTCGCTACGCGACGTGATCGCGTTTCCCAAGACGACTGCCGCTCGCGCCCTGTTCGAGGGCGCACCGACGACGGTGCCGGCGGCGGACCTGCAAAACCTGCACATTCGGACCGAGGTGATATAGCGGTGCCAGACGAGACGGTCGCGCACAGGATCTCGACAGACGGGGCGGATCTGCTGACCCTGGCTGGCGTCAATGACGCCAACCTGGTCGAGCTCGCGCGCGTTGCGGGGGTCAAGGTGGGCTTGCGTGGAGACACCATGACGCTGACGGGCTCGCTCGAGCACGTCGAACGTGCCGTGGGAGTCGCGCAGCGGATGATCGACACCGCGAAGCAGCGTATGCCGCTGAGCCCGGACGATGTTATGCGGCTGAGCGAGGACGGCGGCGGCGACAACGACGGCACGTTCGGAGGACCGCGGATCGCGTTGCCTGGCGTGCGGCGGGTGATCCAGCCGAAGACTACCGGTCAGGCGGCGTATCTCCAGCTCATGGCGGACAACGACATCGTGATCGGCATCGGCCCGGC
>JBBJNN010000174.1:0-6822 GCA_037720885.1 Gemmatimonadaceae bacterium
TCCATTCTCGCCAAAGTCGCTAAAGCGAACGAGACTTTGGCATCGCTACACTAGGATATCACCCCGCGCCCGAGATGGGCAACTTACGTCCCTCGCCGTCCACTTCTTGCACAGGGAGGGCGCTCATGGCTCACGACACGCTCTACGACGCCGCCGTCGTCGGCGGGGGGCCGGCCGGCCTCAGCGCGACCATCTGGCTCGGCCGCTACCTGCACTCGGTGGTGATCATCGATTCGGGCGACCCGCGCAACTGGGAGGCGCGCGGCGTCCATGGGTACCTCGGCCTCCCCGACATCCCGCCACCCGAGTTGCGCGAGCGCGGGCGGGACGAGGCCCGGCGCTTCGGCGCGCAGCTGGTGGACGGCTGCGTGCAGACCGCCTCGAAGGTGAGCGACGAGCACTTCCGTCTCATCCTCGAGAGCGGGCGCGTGATCGAGGCGAAGCGCCTCCTCATCGCCATCGGGATCAAGGACATCTGGCCCGACATTCCCGGGCTCGAGCGCTGCTACGGCGAGACCGCGCACCACTGCCCGGACTGCGACGGCTACGAGGCGCGCGGCTGCAAGACGGTCGTCGTCGCGTCCGGCCGGAAGGCGGCGGGATTGGCGCTCGCCCTCGCTACCTGGACGCGGGATCTCGTCATCTGCACGAATGGCGAGCCGGCCGAGATCGACGCCGCCAACCTCGCGAAGCTCGACGCGCTCAACGTCCCCGTGCTCGTGCAGCGCGTCACGCGACTCGCCGCGAGCGGGGGCGAGGTCCGCCAGCTCGAGCTCGAGGGCGGCATGTACTTGGACTGCGAGCGCCTCTTCTTCGCCATCGGCCACTACCCGGCCGACGA
This sequence comes from Gemmatimonadaceae bacterium, assembly GCA_037720885.1. Taxonomy (GTDB): domain Bacteria; phylum Gemmatimonadota; class Gemmatimonadetes; order Gemmatimonadales; family Gemmatimonadaceae; genus JACMME01. Next base: position 842 of record JBBJNN010000174.1, read on the forward strand.
CCTCGGCATCCAGCTCGGCTGCGAGCGCGATGAGGACGGGATGATCGTCGTGGACGACGCCCAGCATACCTCGGTCACGAACGTCTTCGCCGCGGGCGACATCACGCCCGGCCCGCACGTCGCGGTCGTCGCCGCCGCCGGGGGGACTGTCGCCGCGATGGCCATCCACAAGAGCCTGCTCCCCGATCTGCTCGTGCTGGAGGGAGTGCCGAAGAAGAAGGAAGTCAGAAGCGCGGAGGAAGGACGGTAGGAGCGGTCGGGGCGGGCGAGCTTGGAACCCGCCCCGACCGCCCTGCGGCGATTACAACGACGGGCAGGAGCGCGACGGCGTCGGCCGGTTCGTCGCCCGGACGCCGCACCCGCCAGTCTGGCTGCGCACGGTGATGTCCGCGTCGAGGCTGGGGATCGTGAACGTCGCGCTGAAGCGCCCACCGCCGTTGTTCGTCAGCGTCGCCACGACGCCGCCCGCATACTCCGCGCGCAGCACCGCGCCGGGGTTCGTGCTCGTCGCCTCGATTTCTGCGGTCGGCGCAACTCATCCGCGCGGCGTCCGGCCAGATCTCCCGCCGGAGCTCTACTGCCCTACTGCGAGCGATCCTCCGGGAACGCCTCCGCCACCCGGCGCTCCAGCGCCTGCACCTCGTTCTCCGCCCCGCGTAGCTCGCCGAGCGCGCGGTCGAGCTTCGTGTTCTCCGTGTCGAGGAAGCGCTCGTAGGGCTGCACGACTTCCACGAGCTGCGTCTCGTAGCGACCAAGCTGCTCGGTGAAGCTCGTGGACAGGAGCGCCGCGAGGTCGGTATTGAGCTTCGCGATCTTCTCCTCGAGCTGCACGCCGAGCTTCCGTCGCCGCGCGGGGAGGATGAAGAGCCCGGCCACCGCGAGGAGCGTCGCCATGAGGACGCCGGAGACGTCCGCCATCACCGTGGTGAACGCCGCCACGAGCGCGGCCCCGAGCCCGAGCGCGAACACCTGCACGCCCAGCGTCTGCGTCACCGCCTCGTTCACCGCGTGCACGATGCCCTGCGCCTCACGCTCGGCGTCGAACTGCTCGAGGCGGTGCTCCACTGGCTGCCGGAGCCGCGCGAACAGCTCCTCGCGATTGTAGTGGAACTCCGTGTCGGCGCTCGGCGCGAGTGCACCCGAGGCGCGGAGGCGCTCGGTATGCGCCTCCAGCTCGGCGAGCACCGTCGTCCAGAGCTTGAGGTTGCGGCGGACGGTCCAGTCCACCATCCGGTTGACGACGTCCTCCACCTGCCGCGGCGCGTCGGCGACGACCTCGTTCCGGAAGCGGTTCTCGACCGCGTCCTTGTTCCGCAGGAGACTGAAGTTCGTGAGGCGGATCGTGTCCTCCAGCCACGCCTTCCCGCGCCGCTCTACATCGTAGAGCACGTTGCGGACGTCGGAGAGATAGCGCACGGAGTCGGTGTGCATCTCCGCCGTGTACGCGTCGAGCTGCTCGCGGATGGAGCGGAGGATGCGCCGGTCTTCCTGCACCACGGTGAGCCGCCCATCGAGCGCCACGAGATTGCGGCCGAGCACCGTGCGCAGCACGCCGAGTGGCGAGAGGAGCTTGAGGCGCACGCGCTCCGATTCGCGGAGCGTCTCGAGCAGATAGCGCTCGAGCGTCGGGTACTGGTCAACGGGATCCGGAGCGGCGGGAGCCGTCGCCGCGGCGAGCGCGGTGTCCGCGCCTCCCGCCGCGGCACCCGCGCTCGGGAGCAGGCGCGCCGCCATCTTCCCGCGCAGGGCGCGGAGCGCGCTCACGAAGTAGATGGTGGGCGGCGGGCCGCCGAGCCGGGCGGTCACTTCGCGCTGGAGATACTCGCGGACGCGCGCCACCTGATCGTCGGTGTTCCGGCGGTCCACGCCGTTCACGACGAAGATGGTCTTCTTCCGCCAGTCGCGGATGTGGCCGAGGAACCCGAGCTCGCTCGCGGTGAGCGGCTGGAGCAGGCTCGTCACGAAGAGGATGAGATCGGCGCGCGGCACGAAGTCGCGGGTGATCTCCTCCTCCATCCGCTCGATGGAGTTCGTGCCCGGGGTGTCCACGATCTCCAGGTCATGGAGCACGTCGAGCGGGTAGTGATACACCTGCATGTGCTCGCCCGCCGGCTCCGGCGCCCCGGGCTCGCCGTAGCGGAGCACGGAGATGGCGCGCGTGGTCGGCAGGTCCCCCATCGCGAACACCTCGTCGCCGAGGAGGGAGTTGATGAAGGTGCTCTTGCCGGTGTTGTACTCGCCGACGACGACGAGCAGGAAGAGCTCGTCCATCTCGTGTACGAGAGACCCGAGTCGCTCGACGTCGGCCCGCGCCCCGTCGGCGCGCGCGATGGCATCGCGGACGGCGAGCACCAGCTTCCGCTCGAGCGCGACGAGCTCGGACTGAGTGCGGGAAAGGACTTTCTCCAAGGAAGCAGCGGCTAGAGATCAGGGGCGAGAGACCGCACGCCGGCGCGCGTTCACCCCTCGCCTCGCGTCCCTCTCCCAACCCGGACGAACTTGAGCCCCGCCGCCCGCCCCACCGCGAGCGTGAAGCCATCCACCGCGCGCGCGCCATCGCGGGTGAAGCGCGCGGTCGTGCCGCCACCCAGGAGGAAGACGTCGGCGGTGTCGGTGGGGGCGAGGGGCTGCGGCGGCGCGGCGCGGCGCGTCACCCAGAGACGGCCGTCGCGCGCGGCCACCATATACGTCGCGCCGAGCAGCTCCTCGCTCGCGTACGTGCCCGCGTACTCGGGCAGGCGTTCGGCCGCGAGCGCGGGCGGGGTGGCGCGCGACCGCGCGGGAGGCGCCGCGGCGGCCGCGGAGGTCGTCGCGGCGGGCTCGCGAAACTCGGCCGCGAGAAAGATGTCCGCCACGCGGAGCGCGCGCGCCTCGGGCGCGGCGGAGGCAAGGTTGCAGAGCGTGATCGTCGAGAAGCGCACGTCCGGGAAGCGCGTGATCTCGGCGCGATAGCCGGCATAGGAGCCGGTGTGCGCCACCGTGCGGAGCCCGCGATAGCGCCCGATCTGGAGGCCGAAGGCGTAGGGGAGCGTGTCGCCGCCCGCGAGGACGCCGTGCGCGAGCTGCCCCGCGAGGAGCGTGCGTCCCCCGACCGTGCCGTCGTAGAAGTTGCGGTCCCAGCGCGCCAGGTCGCGTACCGTGGTGAGCAGGCCGCCGGCGCCGACGAGGTCGAAGTTCGGCATCGCGATACGATAGCGATCACCCGCGCCGCGCGTGTCGGACGCATACGCGTACGCGCGGCCCGGCACCACCTCGGTGTGGTCGTCGTGGAAGTGCGTGCTCGTCATCCCGAGCGGCGCGAAGATCCGCTCGTCCGTGAACGCGCGGAGCGACTTCCCCGAGACGCGCTTCACCACCTGCCCGAGCAGCCAGTAGCCCGAGTTGCTGTAGGCGTACCGCTCGCCTGGCGGGAAGTTGAGCGCGCGCTGGCGGGCAAGGACGTCGTAGACGTCGGCGTCGGTGTAGGCGTCGTCTGTCGGGCGCCCGGCCATGTCGAACAGCGAGAGATAGTCGCGGACGCCGCTCGTGTGGTGAATCAGATGGTCGAGCGTGATCGGGCGGCCGTAGTCGGGCAGCTCGGGGATGTAGGTGCGCACGTCGTCCGTGAGCCGGAGCTTCCCATCCGCCGCGAGGAGGAGGATCGCCGCCACCGTGAACTGCTTCGACACGGAGTCCGCGTAGAACACCGTCGCCGGCGTGATCGGCACGCCGTACTCGAGGTTGGCGAGTCCGTATCCCTGCTCGTAGATCGTGCGTCCGTCGCGGACGACGGTGAGCGCGCACCCCGGCGACCCGGGCGCCGCGAAGGGCGCGAAGGCGCTGTCCACGCGCGCCGCGAGCGCGGCACTCGGCGCGGCACCTGGTACCGCGCTCGGCACCGCGCCTCGCACACCCTGCGCGGCGGCGGTGGAGGCGGCAGCCATCGCCGCGCCCACGACTAGCCGCAGCACGCCGCTCGAGCGGCGCACGCCGCTCAGACGGCGCGAATCAGGCAGGCGCTACCGCTTCGGCTGCATGAACCAGATCCGCCCGATCTCCCCTTCGCGCGGCGCCGAGCACTTCCCCTCGAGCCGCCCCGAGGCGGCAGGCGTGAGCCGGCAGGAGACGTTCTCCATGTCGAAGATGAGAGGGATGCGGAACGACAGTGCGTCGCCCTCGGTCCGGACGTCCGCAAGCTGGAACTTCGCCGCCGAGCGCCCCGAGGACTGATCCTGGATCATGGTGACGCGCGTCTGGTCGCCCGTGCCCGTCACTTCGGCGAGGAACTTCAACTCCGTCTGGTTGTCGGCGAGCGTGCTGGTGACGCCGACGGGCCAGCGGCCCGGGACGAGGCCACGCGCCTCACCGGTGCTCCCCGGCATGGCGGCAGCGGCGGCCGGAGGGGTGGCGGCGGGAGTGGCGGCCTCCCCCGCGCTCGACGTGTTCGACGCTGACTTGCTGGCGCAGGCGAGCGCCGAGGCGGCGCCGAGGGTGAGAAGACCGGTTCGGAGCAGTCTGGCGTGCATGAGCGAAAACCTCCGCGTGCGATCGGGTGAGATCGTGACCTGGGTCGTCCGGCCTGGGAGCGGCGCGGCTGAATGTGCTCCCAACTGTAATCGAGTGCCAGGGCCGCCACACCCCCAGCGCCGGTAGTGGGTCAGTTTGGAGTCGTCACCCCGCAGGAGCGAGCCGGGTGCCCGCACCCCGTACGCCGAGGGTGTCAGCCGACGTCCGGGTCAGCCTGCCCGGGAATTACTCGAGGGCAGTCGTGACCGTGCGCGCACTCGCCCTGCAGGCGCGGATGACACCCCCGGCAAATATTCCTGCCATCAGCGTCGCCGCGTTGGCGGCCCGGAACCACAGGGGGACCGCGTGCCCCTGCGCCAGGATCATGAGGCCCATCCACGCGACTCCGAGCGAGAGCGCGCTTGGCAGCGGCGCCCGACGGCCGAGCCGCGCGGCGACGTACCCGGCGAATGCGCCGTCAATCAGAGTCCAGGACAGCATGAGTGCGGCGAGAACGACCGACCCGGCTTCCCCTGAACGCGCGAGTATCTCCAGAGGCACGCCCAGCGTGCGTTTCACCATGAGCTGGAGGACATACTCGAGCGCGATCAGGGACATCGAGGAGAGAGCGAGCACGCCGGCGAGATACCCGACATCGTTCCGCCGCAGACCGCGCCACCAGTCGCGCAGGAGATAGGGCACGGCACGCAGGCTCTCCCGGTAGTACCAGCGGCGCGCGGCGACCGGGCCATCCCACTTCACCCGAAGTGCGAACTCCTCGGCGAGATCACCGATGACGACTTCACGCAGGTAGGTGTCGGCCCCGAGGGCGTCGAGGATCAGTTCGGCCCTCCGAGGCGCGGAGGAATCGCTCATGCGGGCTCCGGATTCAGGGAGGTTCCGACGCCGGCCCACACCGACATGGCGACGCGCTCCGCGTGGCGGATCGCGCGTTGCCCGGCCGCCGTGACCGTGAACTGTCGCCGCGAGCGCCCGCCACGCGTGGGAAGCGGTTCCGTCATCCGCGTGACGACGAAGCCCTTGGTCTCCAGGCGTTCGAGCGTGGTGTAGATGGCGCCCACGGAGTAGTCGCGGCCCGTGCGTGCCGAGACGTCACGGCGAACCGCCAGGCCATACGCCTCGTCGCCCAGACGAGCGACGGCAAGCAGGATCGTGAGCTCGAGAGCGCCCAGGGTAGGCGAAGACATGTTCTATATTGTAGAACAAATAGTCTCGGCGCAAGAGGTTGGCGGACGGCGTGTCCGTCGTCGCCTCACGAGCCGTCGCGCGGTGGAAGGGGCCACGGCCGCGCTAGTGGACAGGTCTCCACGGCCAGGGCGCGCATCGCGCCACGGAAGCCCGGGTCGGCCCAGAGCGGATCGAGCAGCGGGTTGCAGCCGAGCGCGCCCTGAGCGTCGATCCAGCGGCGCTGCCCCGCCGCGGTCGTCAGCAGGCGAACAAGCGGCTCGCGGTCGCCAAAGACCAGCTCCGCGAAC
>JBBJNN010000175.1:0-6801 GCA_037720885.1 Gemmatimonadaceae bacterium
GTCGACCCCGTCGACCCCGTCGACCCCGTCGACCCCGTCGACCCCGTCGACCCCGGGCGCCTGCTCGCCCTCCTCGGCGAGCCCGCAGACGCGCGCGTGGAGACGCGCACGCTCGACGAGTTCCTCGCGCGCCACATCGAGCGGAGCGATCCGCTCGACGCCGTCGCCCGCGCGAATCGTGCGCGCTACGAGGCGCTCCGTGACGCGCTGCGTGCGGAGCTGGCCGGCGTGCGGGTGCTCCGGGTAGGCGAAGGACGCGTCCGCTGTTACGTCGTGGGGTCAGACCCGAGCGGGCGCATCGCCGGCCTCGCGACGGTCGCGCTCGAGACGTAGGTGCGGCGACGGGGGTGCCGCGAACGACGTGCCGCGCGCCGGTAACGCGCGTGTACCCCCTCGCCCGGGGCGGGTGGCCCGGCGCGTTGGGCATGCATAGGTTGAAGGCGGGGGCGTACACCGCGCGCCGCCGCCGCCCGTTCCACTTCAGCCACTCCCCTCTCTCCACCATCCGGAGCGCCCGATGCCATACGCCCTCCACCGTAGCTGGCGCCGAGTCGCCGCGCCCGGTGCGTTCCTCGCTGGGCTCCTCGCGGCGTTCCCGGCGTGTGCCGCCGACCGTTCGGTGGCGCCGGGCACGGAGCGCGGTGCGCCGGCACTCGCCGTGGCGACGGTCGAGGTCGCGCCGTCCGCGATGACGCTCTACGTGGGGCAGACCGGCGCGCTCGGCGCCACCCCGCGCGATGAAAGCCGCGCGCCGGTAGCGGGCGCGCGGATCGTGTGGACGACGACGGATGAGGGCGTCGCCCGGGTGGATGCGAGCGGCATCGTCACCGCGCTGAAGCCGGGCACCTTGACGGTACGCGCGACGTCGGGCGACGGAACGTTCGGCGAGGCGGTGGTGGTGGTCGAGCCGATGAGCATCGTGATCAACGAGATCATGCCCGATCCGCGCGCGGTCGCCGACAATGTGGGCGAGTGGTTCGAGGTCTACAACTACGGCGGCGCCTCGGTGGAGCTCCGCGGGTGGAAGATCGCCTCCGCCAACGATGCCGAGCACACGATCACCGAGCGCGTGCTCATCCCGGCGCACGGCTTCGCGGTACTCGCGCGCGACGGCGACCCGGCGACGAACGGCGGCGTCACCGCTGCCTACGTCTACGCCGCGGGGACCGCCACGCTCAACCTCAACAACTCGAACACGGACTGGTTGGTGCTCCGCCACCGTACCGGAGCGACCGTCGACTCCGTGGCGTGGGGGACGTCGTCGCCACCGTCGGGCGCCTCGCGCGCGCTCACTGATCCGACGCTCGACAATACCCTCCTCAGCGGCACAGCGTCCAACTGGATCACCTCCACCAGCGTGTTCGGCGCCGGGGATCGCGGGACGCCCGGCGCGGCGAACGATGGCGCCACCAGCCCGCCGGTCGGCGGTGTGATCACCTCGGTCACCGTCGCGCCCTCCACGATCACCGTCACTCTCGGCGCCACGCGGCAGTTCGGCGCCACGGCGCGCGACGCCGCGAGCACCGTCGTGGCGACGACCTTCACGTGGACGAGCTCGGACCCGCTCGTCGCCACAATCAACGCGAGCGGCCTCGCCACCGCGCTCGCCGCCGGGACCACGATCATCACCGCGACCGCGGCGAACGGCGTCTCCGGGACGGCGACGCTCTCCGTACCAGCGCCATCGGCCGTCTACCGGAACCACCTGGAGTTCGGCACGCCGCGGGATGGCGACCCGAGCGATGACTTCCTGATCCAGCGGCCACAGTACGCGCTCTCGTACAACCCGGTGCGGAATGTCGCCAACTGGGTGAGCTGGGATCTCAACTGGACGCACTTCGGCGACGCGCCGCGCTGCGACTGCTTCCTCGCCGACCCCGCGCTCCCGGCATCGTTCTACCAGGTCGTGAGCTCGGACTATACCGGGAGCGGGTACAGCCGCGGGCACCTCGTGCGCTCAGAGGAGCGGACGTCCACCGCCGCCGACAACGCGACGACGTTCTACATGACGAACATCCTGCCGCAACTTCAGGAGCTGAACGGCGGGCCGTGGGCCGCCTTCGAGCTGTACCTGGAGGGGCTTGCACGTGTGGACCGGAAGGAGCTCTACATCGTGGCCGGCGGCATCTTCCCGCCCAATCCCGCAACGCTCAACGGGCAGGGCAAGGTCCCGATCCCGGGCTCTACCTGGAAGATCGTCCTCATCCTTCCCGAGGGGCAGGGACTCGCGAACGTCACCTCGGCCAGCTCCATCCAGGTGATCGCCGTGAACATGCCGAACGTCGCCGGGGTCGCGGGCACCGCGTGGCAGTCGTACCGGACAACGGTGGACGCCATCGAGGCGGCGACGGGCTACGATTTCCTGGCGAGCCTGCCCGACATCATCGAGGCGTTGGTCGAAAGCCAGCCGTAGCGGGACGCGGATAGCGGGACGCGGATAGCGGGACGCGCTGGTACGGATCGCGGCGGACTGATGAGAGTGATTCACCGGTCCGCCGCGATCGTGCTGTTCGGGGGGGCCCCCCAAGGTATGGAACCTCGCTTTTCGCCGCCCACTTCCCGCCTTGTCGCGTGACCTACCGCACCCCCCGAACCGGTCACGCGCTGTTGCGCGAGGCATCCGTTCCCCGCACGTTGTGGCGCGAAGCTGCCGAGTCCGGTGGCCCAGGCGAGCGTGTGGGTCCCCTTTACACCATCCAGTGATCGAACGACAACGGACATGGAAGCGACCGATGGCAGATCATGCGGCGCTCCGGCGGGGCCTCACCGCGGTACTCATCGCCGCCACGGCGGGAGGCTGTAAGGGAACCTCCGACCCGGTGCGGGATGGTGTCGCCGCGGTGTCGGTGTCGCCACGCTCCGCCACCGTACTCGTGGGCCAGTCACTGCCGCTCGAGGTGACGGTGACGAGCGCTCGGGGCGCGATACTGAAGGGTCGTGAGATTCATTGGCGCGTGGACAACGAGGCGGTCGTCAGCATCTCCCCCACGGGCACCGTAACCGCAATCGCGCCAGGCGGCGCGACGGTCGCGGCGAGCGCCGAGGGAAAGAGTGGGGTCGCGACGTTGACGGTGGTGCTGCGGGCGGTGGCAGCAGTGCGCGTCACGCCCGCTGCCGCGCAGGTGGTGGAAGGCGGCTCCACGCAGCTCTCGGCCACCCTCACGGATGCCGACGGGAACGTCCTCACCGGGCGCGACGTGGGCTGGGTGAGCGCGAACCCTGCCGTCGCCTCGGTCACCCCGGCCGGCCTCGTGACGGGCGTCGCCTCGGGGACGGTGTCGATTCTGGCGGCGAGCGAGGGAAAGGTCGGGACCGCGACGGTGACTGTCATCCCGCCACCGGTCGCGAAGATCGTCGCCAATCCCACGGGCCTCAGCATCCGCAACGGCACGTCGGCCCCGGTCGCCGTCACCCTTCAGGACGCCGCCGGCAAGACACTCACCGGCCGCGCGATCACCTGGTCCACGAGCGACGACCGGATCGCGAGCGTGATCGCGACCGCCACGCCCGGCTCGGTGCTCGTGCGCGGCAACGCACCCGGCGTGGCGACGATCACGGTCCAGTCCGAGGGCGTGACGCTCGCCGTGATGGTGATCGTGCGAATCATCTAATTGGCGGGACGCATGCGCCCCGCCAGCGTCCCGCTACCGCACCACCTGGTGCTTCACCACCTGTCCCGCGCGCATCACGAACGCCACCGGGCGGAGCGCGGTGATGTCGCGCGATGGGTCGCCAGCCACCGCAATGAGGTCCGCGTCGAGCCCGGGTGCGATGGCGCCGGCACGCCGGCGCTCGGTGGCAGTCACCCCGCGTACTTGCTCCCGTCAGAAGGAGGGCGCATATTCTCTCCAGACTCTTAAGGGAGTGTCTGGATGGGAGCGCCGGACCAGCTCACCCTCGTGAAGGGGACGCTCGACCTCCTCGTGCTCCGCGCACTATCGTGGGACGCGATGCACGGCTTCGAGATCACCTGCTGGATCGAGGAGCGGTCTGGCGGGCGGCTCGACGTGGACGACTCCGCGCTCTACCAGGCGCTGCACCGGCTGGAGGAGCGCGGGCTGGCCGAGGCGGACTGGGGCGTCACAGAGAACAATCGCCGCGCGCGTTATTATCGCGTGACACAGGCCGGCAAGGCGCATTTGCGTGCCGAGACGGCGACGTGGCTCCGCTACGCCGAGACGATCACCGGGATCCTCGCGCCCTCGCGCGCGTCGTAGCGGACGCCAGTCACCAATGCTCCGCTTCCGGGTACGCGCCGGCGTGCGCCGCCTCTTCCGCCTCCGCCCGCGCCGGCCGGCCGACATCGCCAGCGACGTGGACGAGGAGATTCGCCTCCACCTCGACCTGCGGACGGAGCAGCTCGTCCGCCGCGGGATGTCCCCGGAGGAGGCGCATCGGGAGGCGCGGCGGCGCTTCGGGCCCATCGACGAAGCGCGGGCGCGGCTGTACGCGTCCGCCACGCATCGGGAGGAGCACATGCGAGGTCGCGAGACGCTGGACGCCTTGGCTCAGGACCTCCGCTACACGCTGCGCGGACTGCGCGACCGCCCTGGCTTCACGGCGGTGATCGTCGCCACGCTCGCGCTCGGGATCGGCGCCAACGCGGCGATGTTCAGCGTGGTGGATCAGCTCCTGCTGCGCTCGCCCGCGCACGTGCGCGACCCGGAGCGCGTGGTGCGCATCTACTTCGCCTTCCCGGCCCGCGACGACCAGCCCGAGGGGAGGGCGCCACAGTCGGACTACCCCACCTTCGTTGACCTGCGCGACAATGTGCGGTCGTTCGCGCGTGTCGCCGCGGTGTACCCGGCGCGGCTCTCAATGGGGGCCGGATCCGACGCCGTCGAGGTTCGCGCCTCACTCGTCTCCGCGAGCTTCTGGCCGCTCCTCGGCGTGAGTCCGGCGCTCGGCCGCTTCTTCACGGAGGCCGAGGACCGGCCACCAAAGGGAGCGCCTGTCGCGGTGCTGAGCTACGGCTTCTGGCAGCGGCAGTTCGGGGGTGACGCGGGCGCCGTGGGGCGCCGCGTGCGACTCGGCGGCGGGCCGTACGACATAATTGGCGTCGCCCCGAAGGGGTTCATGGGTGCGAGCCTCGAACCAGTGGACGTGTGGGTGCCGATCACTGCGGCGGTGGGGGACGAGGGCTTCATCTCGAACTGGGCAACCAACCGCGGCTCGTTCTGGCTGTCGCTGATCGCACGGCTCGCGCCGGGCGCGACTGCGGAGCGCGCGGCGCGCGAGGGGACCGTGGTGGTGCGGCGCGAGAGCGCCGCCGCGGCGGCTGGCACCTTCCCTCCGGGTATCGCGCCGCGCGTGGTCACCGGCTCGGTCATCGCCGCCCGCGCGCCCGACGCCGCACGCGACGTGAAGGTGTCGCTCTGGCTGGCCGGCGTGTCGCTCCTCGTCCTCCTCGTCGCCTGCGCCCACGTGGCCAACCTGCTCCTCGCCCGCGCCGCGCGGCGGCGGCGCGAGATTGCCGTCCGGCTCGCGCTCGGCATCTCGCGCACGCGCCTCGCGCTCCTCTTGCTCGCGGAGAGCGTGCTCCTCGCCTCGCTCGGAGGCGCGGCCGCACTGGCGGTCGCGCACGGAGGCGGCTCGGCGGTCCGCGCGATGCTTTTCCCCGGCATTGCGTGGCCGACGCCACTCGTGGACGCACGCGTGTTCGCCTTCACCGCAGTCGCCGCACTCGCGACGGGGCTCGCCACCGGCCTGGCGCCAGTCGCCCTCTCCGCCGCACCCGATCTCACGAACGCGTTGCGCGCTGGCGCGCGAGAGGGGGGCGCGCGACGGTCACGCTCGCGCGCAGCGCTGCTCGGGGTGCAGGCCGCACTGTCGATGGCGCTCCTCGTGGGCGCGGGGCTCTTCGTGCGCAGCCTGCGCCACGTGCGCGCACTCGACCTGGGGGTGGACCTCGACCGCACACTGGTCACGACGATGGACCTGACGGGCGCCGGCGTCCCGAAGGCCCAGCGCGCGGTACTGTTCGGTGAGATGCTCGATCGCGTACGCACCGTGCCTGGCATAGAGCGCGCAGCGCTCGCCGGGGCAAACCCACTCCAGTCGGGGAGCGGCATCGGGCCATGGACGGATGAGCGGCCACAGGAGTCGCTCTGGACGGGACGAGAGTCGGCCTACTCGAGTGCGGTGGGGAGCGGCTTCTTCTCCGCTATCGGCGCTGCACCACTGCGCGGTCGCGACTTCACCGACGCGGACCGCGCCGGCGCGCGGCGCGTGGCGATCATCAACGAACCGCTCGCACGCTTCCTTTGGCCGGCCGGTGACGCGCTCGGCCGCTGCATGCGCACGCATTACGCGGACGGCGCGTGCGTGGAGGTGGTGGGTGTGCTGCGGGGCGTCTGGAAGCTCAGGCTGCTCGACCGTGACAAGATGGCGGTGTACGTCCCGCTGGCCCAGGACCCCGACGCGACGCCGGGTACGATCTTCATCCGCGCGGCGGGCGACCCGGCGGCAATCGTCGCCCCCGTGCGGCGCGCGATGCAGGGGGTGCGCAGTGACCTCCCGTATGCCAGCGTGCAGATCGTGCGCGCGCTCGCCGATCCGGAGACGCGCCCGTGGCGCCTCGGCGCGACAATGTTCACGCTGTTCGGCGCGCTCGCGCTCCTCATCGCCGCGATTGGGCTGTACAGCGTGGTGTCGTTCACGGTGGCGCAGCGCACGCACGAGATCGGCGTGCGCATGGCGCTCGGCGCGCGCGCCGCGGACGTCGTGCGGCTGGTGGCGGGTGAGGGGATGCGCGCAGTCGCCGCCGGCCTCGCGCTCGGGGCGCTCCTCGCCTCCGTCGCC
>JBBJNN010000005.1:0-30342 GCA_037720885.1 Gemmatimonadaceae bacterium
CACCGGGCGCGCCGGCGGGCGGGGCGCCCGCGCCGCGGCCGCGGCGGGGCGCCGACGTATCACCAGGCGGCAGACCATGCGACTGCGCCCGGGTGAGCTCGGTGAAGATGCGCGCGCCGTTCACGAGCTTCGCCTCCCCGGGGTTGGCGAGCGGGACGCGGACGACGTCGATCCGTCCGCGGGACGACCCCGCCGAGTCCGCGGGCGCGTCCGAGCACCCCTCGAGCTCGCCGGCCTCGCGCACCTGCGACGAGCCGGAGAAGTAGATGTAGACCACGCTCTTGTCCTTGGGATCGGGGACGAGCGTGTGCGTGTGCGACCCGCGGCAGTTCTGCGCCCAGCCGACCGGCTTCGGGTTGTCGGGGTCCGAGAGGTCGAAGATGCGGACGCCGCGGAAGCGGTCCTTGCTCACCTGCTCCTGAATGCCCTGCGCGCCGCAATCCACGCGGTTGCCCGTCCCCTCCGCGGAGATGAAGAGCAGGTTCCCGAAGATCGACGGATCGCCCTGGCCCGTGGCACACGAGTACGCCTTGCGCATCACCGGGTTGCGCGGGTCCGAGACGTCCCAGATCTGGAAGCCGCTGAAGTTCCCCTGATAGACGTAGTTGCCGCGGAACGCGAGATCCGAGTTGGCGAACGTGAGGCCGGCGAGGTTCAGCTTGCCCGTCGAATCGCGCCCCATGAGGATGTCCGGCTTCGGGCGGTTCGAGACCAGCGCCAGATTCTTCGCGGCGACGCCGGCGTCGGTGAGTCCCGCCCGCAGCCCGACCCGCGGGTCGGTGGCCGGCTGTGTCGCGCGCTGCGCGTGGAGAGCGGCCGGCAGCGATGCCAGCGCGAGGGCGGAGAGGGCCGCGAGTGTCCTGACGCGGTGGTACGAGGAAGCGGTCATCGGGAAGGGCTCCGTGGGGTCGTTGGGGTGTTCAGCATCTGCTGCATACGCTCGATCTCGGTGCGCTGGTCGGCGTCTACGTCGGAGGCGAAGCGGTACAGCTCCGGCTCCTGGCCGCCGCCGGGTGCGGCGAACATCTCCTGGACCATCGTCAGCGCGCCCTCGTGGTGCCGGATCATGAAGGTGAGGAAGAGTCGGTCGAACCTGGCCCCTCTCGCCTTGTCGAGCTGCGTCATCTGCTCGGCGGTCAGCATCCCCGGCATGTGCATCATCGTGTGGTCGTGCGCCGCGGGGAGCGGCAGCCGCCGATCCCCGAGCCAGCGCTTCACGAACGCGATCTCGTCACGCTGCGACAGATCGATCTTCTTGGCGAAGAGCTGGATGCGCTTGCTGGCGCCGTGTGTCGGCGCCATGGCCGCCATGACCAGCGCCTGCTCGTGGTGGCCGATCATCCCCTGCATGAAGGCGAGATCGGCGGGCACGTGATCCTTCGGCCGGGCACTCGCGGGGGCCGCGGAGCGGCCGGCGGTCGAGCCCGTGCTCTGCGCGTGGATCGGCGTGGCGGCCGCGACGCCGCAGGCGACGAAGGACGCCACGGCCAGCGCGGCCGCTATGGTCGGGAATCTAGTTCGCATCACGGCACGGTCATTCGCGGCGAGCATGAAGTTCCGGCCGCGGGAGAGAAAGTCGGGACAGGAGCGCCAGATGAGGCGTACCCCAATGTGAGCACGCGGTACGGGTCGGGGCAACCTGGCACGATGGCGAGGCGTTCGGCGAGCGCTAGCAGGCCTGCGGACGGACGGTGCCCGCGCTCCGGCCGTCAGAGCCCGCGCAGCCGCTGGAGGAATGGGTCCCGATACGTGGGGCCGATGGTGAGCCGGGTGCCGTCCTTGAGGATGGCGACGTATTCCCCGCGAAACCAGGGCTGTACCTCCCGCACCCGATCCATGTTGACGATCGTCGAGCGGTGGATGCGCGCGAAGCGGGCCGGGTCGAGCTGCGCCGCGAGTGCGGTCAGCGTCGCGGACACCGCATGCGTGGCCGGACCCGCGTGCGCGGCCGCGCGATCGTCGCGCGCCTCGATCCAGTCCACGTCGGCGGTGTCCACCACGAGCATCCGCCCCGCGCTCTTCGCCACGAGGCGGCGCAGGTGCCGCGGCGCCCACTCGGCGATGAGCTGCTCGAGGTGGGCGTGCGTCGAGTCGTGTAGGGATGCGTCCGATCGCGACCGCAGCTGCGCCCGCGCCCGCTCGACCGCTCCCGCCAGCTCCGCCGGCTCGACGGGCTTGAGCAGGTAGTCGGCGGCGTGCGCCCGGAGCGCCGCGACGGCGTACTGGTCGTACGCCGTCACGAAGACCACGGCCGGCATCCGCGCCGCCCCGACGGCGGCAATCACCCCGAAGCCGTCGCGCCCGGGCATCTGCACATCGAGAAAGACGAGGTCGGGGCGCATCGCCTCGATGGCCCGCACCGCCCCGTCGCCGGACTCGCACTCGCCCGCCACCTCCACCCCGGGCAGGGCGCCGAGCAGGCGCCGGAGCTGCTGCCGCGCGAGCGGCTCGTCGTCCACCACGAGCGCGCGGAGGGTCATGCGTCCCCTGGCGCCTCGCCTGGTGCGTGCGCCATCTCCGGTGGCATGGCGAGTGGGAGCACGAGCGTCACGAGCGCGCCGCCGCCCGCGGGCGTCTCGAGCCGGAGCGTATACCCCTCGCCGTACAGGTGCTCGAGCCGCGCGCGGATGTTCGCGAGCCCGGTCCCAGGGCCTCCATGCGCGGTGCCTGGCGCGGCGCCGACGCCGTCGTCTTCCACCGTGAGCCGGAGAGATTCGCCATCGCGCCGGCCGCGCACGAGCACACGTCCCGCGCCGCGTGCACCGACGGTGTAGCGGATGGCGTTCTCGACGAGCGGCTGCAGGACGAGGCTCGGCACCGCGACATCGAGGATGTCCGGATCGGTGGCGACATCCACGCGGAGACGGGGGAAGCGGATCTGCTGGATCTCCACGTAGCGCTCGACGAACGCCAGCTCCGCGCGGAGCGTGCTCCGTGGCGAACCCACGCTCGCGAGGGAGCGCCGCAGGAGGTCGCTCAGGCTCCGGATCATGCGCGTCGCGCGTGGCGGGTCTGCATCCACGAGCTCGACGAGCGAGTTGAGCGCGTTGAACAGGAAGTGCGGCTGGAGCTGCCCGTGCAGGAGCGCCAGCTCGGCCCGTGCCGCGCGCGCCTCGAGCCGCGTGCGGGCGAGCTCCTGCCGTTGCGCGTCGCGCGCGCCCGCGACGGCGGCCGCGCCGGCCGCGAGGGCGGCGTACACCAGCAGGTCCACGCCAAAGGCCGAGTACAGGCGATCCCGGAAGACATCGCGGAGTGCCGCGAGCGACGGAGCGTAGTAGAAGAGCGGGTACACCGCGGCGAGCAGCAGCGTATGCAGCGCGGCGACGGCCCCCCCGAGTGGCACGTGCAGCACGAGGTGGCGGGCGGCGCTCGGGCCGCGTAGCGGAAAGCGCCGCACGAGCCACGCGACGACAGGGGCGAGCGGCGCCCATATCGCCCACCCGATCGCGTGGCGCAGGAGCAGCGGGTGCCAGCCGTGCGTCGCGCCGCCCCAGCGTGAGGCGTAGCGCTCCTGCATCGTGAACAGCGCGACGACCGCGAGCCACGCGAGCACCCCGGCCACCCAGAGCCGCGGGCGCATTGCGCGCCCCATCACATGCCGCATGACACGCGGTATCACGCGCCGCGCGGAGCGCGGAGGATGCACGGCGATGGTGGCCGAGCGCATGGGGCGAGCGCGTGTCGTCACGGGCGCACCGTACCATGCGAGAGCGTGCGACGCAACGGGCATCATCTCCACCGGCGCCCGTGCGCGTTCGCCGGCCGCGCATGCGGCTTCGCCCGAAACGCGTTGCCTCGCCAGCGACGGGCGCTCTACCGTTCCGCATCGCCGGCCGCCCATCGCGCCGCTGTACACAGTCCACGACGTCGCACTCCGAGGTCGCACCCCACCATGTCACGATCATCACCCTGCAGCGCCGCGTGCTCCCTCGTGCGCCTCGGCCGCGTCGTCACGCGCGCCATCGCGCTCGGCATCACGGTTGCCAGCATCGGCGTGCCCTCGCTCCACGCGCAACCACCGGCGCCCCCGCTGCCCCGGCGGTTCAACATCGACGCGTCGCACTCGTCCGTGGGCTTCGCCGTCAAGTTCATGGGGCTCTCCACCGTGCGCGGCGCCTTCGCGGACGTCGCCGGCACCATCATGTACGCGGAGGGTGATCTCACGCGTTCGACCGTCAACGTCATCATCGACGTCGCCAGCATCAACACGAACAGCCGCACGCGCGACCAGCACCTGCGGAGCCCCGACTTCTTCGACGCGGCGAAGTATCCGACCATCACCTTCCGCTCGACCCGCATCACCCGTACGCCCGCCGGCCTCGCCGTACGCGGCACGTTCACGATGCACGGGGTGACGAAGGAGCTCGACGTCCCGTTCGTGCAGCTCAACGCGCCAGTGCCCGACGCGTGGGGGAACTCACGCGCGACCTTCCAGGGCGGGCTTCGCGTCAGCCGCAAGGAATACGGGATCAAGGGCACCGCGTTCTGGAACGGCGAGTTCGATCCGGGTCGCATGGCCGTCAGCGACGATGTGGACATCGAGCTCCTCGTCTCGGCCAACGTCCCCAACCCGCTGCGCTGGACGCACCCGATGGGCGACTCGCTCCTCGCGAGTGTCGAGGCGGATGGGGTGGCCGACGCGGTCCGCCGCTTCAAGGGGGCGTACGCGGGGAGCCCGCGCGTGGACTCCGTCCCGGAGTTCGCGTTCGTGCTGGTGGGGGAGAAGCTCGCGGCGAAGGGGCGCGCCGCCGACGCCATCACCTTCTACGAGGGGATCCTCGAGACGCGCCCCGCCGCCGGCGCCGTGCGCCAACTGCTCGGCGAGGCGTACGTGAAGACCGGGCAGCTTGCGCGGGCGCGGCGGGAATTCGAGCGCGTCGTGCGCGAGTTTCCGGAGAGTACGGCGGCCGCGGAATGGCTGCGCGTGCTGCCGGCGACATAGCCTGTCGTAGCCTTTCGCAGCGGCCCGGCGCGACCGAAGGATGAGGATACGGATCGCGGCGGTTTGGTGATGGCGATTCACCCGTCCGCCGCGATCGTGCTATTCGGGGGGGCCCCCCAAGGTCGTGGGAGAGGCAATCGCTCGGCTCACGCCCCTCACCCCCCTCGCGTGTGGGGTTTTTCTCCGCCCCGGTGTCGTGCTCTGTAGCCACACCACGAGCGTGAGCGATGAGCGACGAGACCGGCCGCCCGAACAGTGGCGACGACAGCGACAACAGTAACGACGGCGACGACAGTGGTGTCCCCATCCGCCTGCCTGGGGGCATGGAGTGGCGGCTGCTCGACCGCTACCTCGCCGGAGAGTGCGACCCGGCGGAGGAGGCCGACGTCCGCCACTGGCTCGACGCCGATCCGGCGCGCCGCCAGGCCGTCGAGGCGCTGCGCCCGCGGGCGAGTGCGGGAGGTGCAATCGCGTGGAGCGCCGAGGAGGCCTGGGCGACGCTGAGCGCGCGCATCTCGGCACATGATGCGGCGCACGACGCGGCGCGTGGTACACCTGCTCCAGCGCAGCGCGCTCGCGCGGTCGCGCGGCGGCGCTGGCTTCCGCTCCCCACGAGCCCCGCGCTGTGTGCTGCGGCCGCGGTCCTGCTCGTCGCGACGTCCGCGCTCGTGTGGCGCGCGAGTGATCGCGCGCGCACGGAATCGGAATCACCCGCCGCCGCTTCGCGCGAGGTCGCCACGCGGCGCGGCGAGCATACCACGCTCCGGTTGAGCGATGGCACCGAGGTCACCCTCGCCGCCGACAGCAAGCTCCGCTTTCCACAACAATTTGGTGGCGGCGCGCGCGACGTGTCCCTCACCGGCGAGGCGTACTTCCGGGTGACGCACGACCCCGGCCGCCCATTCCTCGTCCACGCCGGCGGCGCGGTCACGCGCGTGCTCGGCACCGAGTTCGGCGTGCGCGCGTACCCCGGCACCGCCGACGTCCGCGTCGTCGTCGCCGAGGGGAAGGTCTCGCTCCGCTCGGCGCGGCCGGGTGCCCCAAGTGGCGCCGTCCTCACCCGCGGGGACCTCGGCCTTCTCACGCCAAGTGGCGAAGCGACGGTGCGGAGCGGCGTGGACCTCGACCGCTACCTCGCGTTCGCGAGCGGGCGCGTCACCCTCGAGAACGCTCCGCTTCGCGACGCGCTCGCCGAGCTCGCGCACTGGTACGACGTGGACTTCCGGGTCGCGGATTCCACGCTCGCCGGGCGGCGCGTTACCGCCACGTTCCGCGGCGAGCCGCTCGCGCAGGTGCTCGATGTCCTCGCCCTCGCGCTCGACGCCCGCTGGGCGCGCGACGGACGGACAGTCACTTTCCAGGCCCGCCGGGATGCACGCTAGACCTGACCACCGTAGTCATGGTAGTCACGGTAGCCGCATCGCCGCGAGCGCCGCCGTCCTGCTGACCCTCATCGCCGCCACGCTGCTCACCGCTCCATTTGCCGTATTCCCGGCGCCGGTTGCGGCGCAGGCGCGCGACTCGACCGCGCGCCGCGCGTCTACACCGATGCAGCCGTCGCGCGTCGCCCCGCTCCGCGCCGATGGGAACGGCATCGCCGCGCTCCGGCCCCTCCTCGCATTCGATATTCGCGACGAGCCGCTGGAGGCGGCCGTGCGCGCCATCGCGGAGCGTGCGGGCGTGAGCGTGACGTACTCGTCCGATCTCCCCGGGCTCTCCGCGTCCGTGTCACTCCGCGCGCCGGAGCTGTCGGCGGCCGAGGCACTTCTCCGCGTGCTGCGCGGCTCGGAGCTGGAGATCGTCGTCGCGCCGCCGGCGCAGCTCGTCCTCGTCCGCCGCGACAAGCGCCGCGCCGCGCCCGAGGCGGGAACGCTCGCCGGCATCGTGCGGGACGTGGGGACCGGCGATCCGGTCGCCAGCGCGCGGGTCGAGATCGAAGGCACGGCGCTCGGTGCCCTGTCACGCGGCGACGGGCGCTTCGCCATCCGCGGCGTGCCCGCCGGCGCGCACGACCTGCGCGTGCGGCGGATCGGCTTCCATCCGGCGCGCGTGGCCGGAATCACCGTGCGCGGCGGTGACGAGACGCAGGCGACCGTGGAGCTGCAAGCCGCCCCCATCCCACTGGCCGAGGTCGTCGTCACGCCCGGCTACTTCGGCGTGATGCAGGCGGCGCTCGCGGCGCCGCAGACGCTCTCGCGCGAGGAGCTCGAGACTGCGCCGCAGTTCGGCGAGGACGCCTTCCGCGGCGTCAACCGCCTGCCGGGCGTGAGCGCGTCCGACTTCTCTGCCGCCTTCCGCGTGCGCGGCGGCGCGCAGCGCGAGCTCCTCGTGACCCTCGACGGGGTCGAGCTGTACGAGCCCTTCCACCTCAAGGACTTCGACGGCTCGCTCTCCATCATCGACGTCGGCGCCGTGGGCGGCATGGACCTCACGACGGGCGGCTTCGGCGCACGCTATGGTGACCGCCTCACCGGCGTCTTCGACATGCACACGCTCGACGTGCCGCCCGGCCCGGCGCGCACCACGCTCGGCCTCAGCGTCACCAACGCGCGCGTCATGTCGGCCGGCTCGTTCGGCGGCGGGCGCGGTCGCTGGCTCGCCTCGGCGCGCCGGGGCTACCTGGATCTGGCGTTCAAGCTCACCGGCTCGCGCGACGACCTCTCGCCGCGCTACTACGACGCGCTCGCCAAGGTGGAGTACCAGCTCGGCGCAGACCATGTCGTCTCGATGCACGCGCTTCACGCTGGGGACCGTCTCACCTTCCAGGATGACGACGAGGACCCGGTGCTCCATAGCGCGTACGGGAGCACGTACGTGTGGGGCAACTGGCGGGCGGCGTGGACCCCGCGTCTCACGACGCAAACGGTGCTCTCCGCGGCACGGCTCACCTGGGGCCGCCGCGGCGAGCACGCGGACGACACGGGCGCGCGCGACCTCGCGGTGGACGACGACCGCAGCTTCATCGCCGCCGGCGCGCAGCAGGATTGGAGCCTCGAGCTCTCGCCGCGCGCGTTCCTCACGTGGGGTGTGGACGCGAAGCGGCTCACCACCCGCTACGACTACCGGAGCGAAGTGCGGCGCTTCGAGATCGCGGGGGACAGCCTCGTCGCCCGACTCGACTCCACGCGTGTGCGCGCGAAGCCAGCGGGCACAGAGGTCGGCGCTTACGTCGCGCAGCGCGTGCGGCCGTGGGACGCGCTCACCGCGGAGGTGGGCGCGCGCTACGATCGGCACTCCTACAGCGGCGACGTGCGCCTCGACCCCCGCGTCAACATCGCGCTCTCCGTTGGGCGGCAGACGACGCTGCGCGGGGCGTGGGGGCGCTACTCGCAGGCGCAGGGGATCCACGAGCTGCAGGTGCAGGACGGGCGCGACGGCTACTACCGGGCGGAGCTGGGGGAGCACCGGGTGCTGGGGCTGGAGCAGGCGCTCCCGCGCGGCGTCACCCTGCGCGCCGAGGCGTACCAGCGCGTGCTGCGGAATCCACGTCCGCGCTACGTGAACCCGGTGGACGACATCACGTTCATGTTCCCGGAGGTGGCGAGCGACCGCATGCTCCTCACGCCGACGGGCGGCGACGTGCGCGGGCTCGAGCTGTTCGTGAAGCGGAGTGGTGGCGAGCACTTCGACTGGTCGGCGAGCTACGCGCTCGCCCGCGGCGAGGACCGGATCGGCGCGCGCGTGGTGCCGCGTGCCTACGACCAGCGCCACACGCTCGGATTCGACCTCGCCTACAGTCCCAGCGCGAAGTGGCGGTGGAGCGCGGCGTGGCAGCTCCATACCGGGTGGCCGTATACCCCCTTCGTTTTCGCCCTCGACACGTTGACGAGCACCGCGGCCGCCATTGCCCGCGACTTCGGCCCCTTCAACTCGGCGCGCCTCCCGGCGTACCACCGGCTCGACGCGCGCGTCACGCGCCACGTGACGACGCGGAGCGGACGGCTCTCGGTCTTCCTCGATGCGTTCAACGTCTACGGTCGGGGCAACGCGCGCGCGCTCGAGGCCACCGCCACCTTCGACCGCGGGCGAGTCGTCACGAGCTACACCTTCGATCCACTGCTCCCCTTCCTGCCCAGCCTCGGCGCGGTGTGGGAGTTCTGACCGGGGCGCGCGGTCGAGACGGCGCATTTCGTCGTGCACGATCCGCCTGTCATATGCGGCC
Organism: Gemmatimonadaceae bacterium; assembly: GCA_037720885.1. GTDB lineage: Bacteria > Gemmatimonadota > Gemmatimonadetes > Gemmatimonadales > Gemmatimonadaceae > JACMME01. Next base: position 9,105 of record JBBJNN010000005.1, read on the forward strand.
CGAATGGGCTACAAGCAAGCGCGGTCTCCACCGCCACAGCTTGCCGAGCGCGATGGGCCCGTACACCTTGATGCGAGGTCGTGGCGTGTATCGAACAGGCTGCGACGACCGATCCGGCGCCGAAGCGTCTACTCACCAACTTCGTCGAGAAAGCCACCACCAAGCCACCACCACCCGATGGCATCAATGTCAGCCGGCAGGCGCTAACCTGACATGTCCATGACGGCGTCACTCGGCGCTGCGCCGCAGCGGGAGGGCGTGCTGGCGGCCTCGCTCCGCTTCCTGATGTGGAGCGCCGCCGCCGTCTGTGCGCTCGCCCTCGCCGGCTACGCGCTCTACGTGCCGAGAACCGGCGCGGCCACCGCCCGGCGTGCGGCGCGGCAGGAGCTCACCCGCGTGCTCGATGCGGGCGAGGTCCCCGAGCAGTCCGCGTACGCGTCGCAGCGGCACTGGTGGAGCTACTTCCACGATACCCATGGCGTCCTCGCCGCGACGGAGCGGCGCCTCATCTGGGTGGGGGTGGCGCCCCGGGGGCTCATCGAGCGCGACGCGGGCGACCCCGCGGCGTTCGACGTGAAGACGTTCGCGTACGATTCCGTCACCGCGGTGCCCGCGCGCTCGCGCCTCTGGACGGGGCGCGGGCTCGCCCTCTCCACGCGCGGTGCGCGGGAGCTCTACGCCGTCTCGGCGCGCGAGTGGCCGAACGTGCGGCGCGTGACCTCGGTGATCGAGCGCCGCCAGGCTACCCTCCGGGCCGAGGCTGAGCGGGAGCGCAAGGCGCAGGAGTACGCGGCGTGGCTGGCGCGGCAGCCCGTCTACCATGTGGTGCAGCGCGGCGAAGCACTCTCCACCATCGCGGTGACGTACAACATTACCCCCGACTCGCTGCGCCTGATCAACGAGCTGACGGGCGACCGGATCAAGGTCGGGCAGCGACTGCTCGTGAAGCCGGGGCGGTAAGCGCCTGGCGGTCCCCTTCGCGCCTACCTCCGGACCCCGAGCGCCCTCCCCACCCACGCCCAGTAGCTCTCCCCCGCGACCTCCGCCACGTCGTTGTGGCCCGCGTCGGGAACGATGAAGAGCTCGCCCTTCCGCCTCGCGCTCCCGAAGACCTCCTCCCCCATGCGCGCCGGGATGATCACGTCGCGACGGCCGTGCGCCACCCACACGGCGACGTCGAGCTCGCTCACGCGCTGGCGCGTATCGTAGTGGACGCGGGAGATGAGTGCCCACGCCATCTCGACCGGACGCGCGACGACGATCCGTGCCATGTCGCGCGCCGAGGTGAAGGGAGACTCGAGGATCAGCACGTCCGGTGGCGCGCCCGCGCCCGTCATCTCGGCCGCCAGCTCGCTGGCGATGGCGCTCCCGAGCGAATGGCCGTAGAGCGCCAGCCGTCCACCGTGCGCGGGGAGCGCTCCCGCCTCCAGCGCGTCGCGCGCGTGGCGGAGCGCGGCGCGGGCGTCGTGTCGCGCTCCCGCGACCGTCGGCTCGCCCTGGATCCCGCCGTACCCGCGGTACTCGGGGAGGAGCACGAGACGCCCAGTCCGTCGCGCGACCTCTCGCGCCCACGGTACCATCCACGCGGCGAGGTCCGCGTTCCCGTGAAAGGCGATGAGCACGCCGCGCGCGGCCACCTCCTCGTCCACCACGAACGCGAAGAGCGCGTGGCCGTCCTCGGCCTCGTAGGTGACGCGGCGCGCGTCGGCCACCTCGGGGAAGGGCGGGCGCGCTGGCTGGAAGACGATCCGCTCCTGCTTCCACCACACGAAGAGCACGACCGCGACGGTCGCCGCGGCAATCGCGCCGAGGAGCCCAGCGATGGTGGCGAGCAGGGGGCGGGCGGGGCGCGCTACCGGACCGGATCCGGCGCGGGGTGGCTCTCGGGCATGGCCACCGGCGTACTTGCTGGCGTGGCTACCGGCGCGACGGTTGGTATGGCCACTGGCGCGACCGGCACGGCGCCGGCGTCTCGCTCGGCGGTAATCGCCGCGCGGAGCGTCCGGCGGCGGCGCCCCCAGAACGTGCCGTGCGCCCACATGATCGGCCCGATGAGCGGGAACAGCATGCCGGCGTAGAATGCGTACGTCCGATGCTCCGACACGTCGGCGATCGTCGCCAGAAGGAGGGAGATGAGTCCCACGCCGAAGAGCACCGCGTGCTCGCTCGCCTCCGAGCGGGTGTCGAACGCCTCGAGCACCGTGAGCTCCAGCCGGTCGCGGAGCCGGTAGGCGTGCAGCGTCATCAGCATGAACAACGCGTAGATCGCCATGTAGCCGAGCGCGTACACCTGCATCAGCCGCGGCCACTGATCCCCACGGATCACCGGCTCCACCTCGCCGCCGATCTGGCGGACGCCGAGCGCCTGGGCGCCATCCGGGAGGGTGATGCCGAGCGTGTGGCCGGAGTAGAGGTTGACGAGCAGCCCGAAGAGGAACTTGAGCGGGTAGACGTAGAAGAGGACGACGAACAGCAGGGTGATGTTGAGCACCACGCTCGTGGTGTCGTGCAGGGCATAGCGGCGGAAGTACTTGAACTGCGCGTACCAGATCGTCACGAGCATCGCGAAGGAGATCGCGAAGGCGAGGAAGCCGCGCATGCGATCCTCGAGCTCGCTGAAGTTCCGCGGCACCTCGAGGGAGACGACGAGGAGCGTGATGGCGAAGCCGAAGACGGCGTCGCTCAGCCCCTCCAGCCGCGACGGCTCGAAGCTCCGCCACCGGAACTCATCGCTCGTGTCGGCGCGAGCGCCGTCGGCGTGCCGCTCGATCAGTGCACCGCGAATCATCGTCCTCCACCAGTCGCCTGTCACCCGCCGGGCCGGCGGCGGGTCGAATCTATCGCGGCGGGTGGAGATTGGAAATAATGGGAGCGTCGCCGCTCGCCGTGCGCCCATCATGTCATGCCCGCGCGCCCCGCACGCCACCCACACCCGGAGTCGCCCATGCCACTGGATGCAGGCACGCCCCCTTCGTCCGCGGGGGCGGCACGGGGCCGCGCCGACTACGGTCTCGATGCGCCCGCGGTGATCGCGTGGCTCCTCGGCGCCGGCTCGGCGTGCATCCTGGCGGGGCTCGCGCTGCGCGCGCTCACCACGTGGGCCGCGCTCGGCGGCATGCTGGTGTGGACGGGGAGCGGTCCGCTCGCTGCCGGCGCGCTCATGGTGCTGAGTAGCCGGGTGGGAAAGCTCCGCGCGCGCGACCGCCTGCTCGACCGTCTCACGCTCCGCGGCGATGAACGCGTGCTCGACGTGGGATGCGGGCACGGCCTCCTCCTCATCGGCGCGGCGACACGCGTCCCGCGGGGGCACGCGACCGGCGTGGACCTCTGGTCGCAGACGGATCAGCACGATAACTCCCGTGAGGCGACGCTCGCCAACGCGCGCGCCGAGGGAGTGGCGGAGCGCGTCACGGTAGCCGATGGGGACATGCGGCGGTTGCCGTTTCCCGGCGCGAGCTTCGATGCCGTCGTCTCGAGCCTCGCCGTCCACAACGTGCCGGACCGCGGCGACCGCCGCGCGGCCATCGGGGAGATGGTGCGCGTGCTCGCGCCCGGCGGCCGCATCGCGCTCACGGACATCGCGCACGTCGGCGAGTACGCCAGCGATCTGCGCGCCGCCGGGATGCGCGACGTCCGGGTGAGCGCGTGGAGCCCCTGGATCTTTCCGCCAGCGCGCACGGTGACGGCGCGGAAGTAGGACGGGGACCCTACGTCCCGCCGATCAGCGCCTTCTGCGCTATGGATGTGGCATCGGGAATGGTCAGCGACATGAGCAAGTCGGATGTCATCGCCGCGCACGCGTGCTCGATCCGCCACCGCGCGCTGACGAGCGGCCGCGCTGCGAGTGCGCAGCCATTTGCGACCGGCCAGTGTCGGAACGCATACTCCCCACAACTCCGCCGGCCTCCTGATGCGCAGTCCGCCCCGAACGGAGGTCTTTCGCACCGGCTTCGAGTCGCTGGTGGAGCACCGACTCTACGACAGCGTGGCCGCCGGTCGGATGCTCGGCGCCGACCAGATCGAGTCGCTGACGCAGGCGACGGCGGCGCGGTACTCGACGTGGTACGGGCCGGGGAGCGAGCGGCCGCTCGCATGGGTGCGCCCGCTGCAGTTCTACACGCGTCCGCTCTATCGCCTGAATTACGTCTATGCCAGGCTCCTGGGCCTTCGGTACATCGACCTGCTCCGGCGCGACCCGGTGGGATTCGCGCCCCGGTACGGCGCGCTGCTCGGCAACGGCTACGACGCGCCGCCGGACGAGCTCCTGCGGCGGTTCGTCGGGTCGGGCCTCTACGAGCCGGCCGAGCTCACTGAGGCGGCAGTCCGGGTAATCGAGAGCTGGCGCTCCGAGCTCGAGCGGCTGTACGCGGGGTAGGAGGCTGGGGCGCGCGAGCCCGCGTTCCGGCGGGTCGGTATCGTCACTCGCCGTCACCTGCGACTTCGTGCGGCGGCCGGAGCGCGAGATCGGGTGCGCGATGCGGCAGGTGTCGCTTCACGAGTGCGGGGAGACCAGGCCTCCAGCTACGGCTCGCCGCCCATCCCACCGAGCGTCGCCTTCGCGCGCTCCACCACCCGCTGCTCGCTCGGGAAGGCGAGCATCTCGCGCGCCTCATCAATCTCCACCCACCGCGCCTCGAGCACCTCGCGGTCGTGGTCGCGCACGTCGCCCCGCGCGTACCGTAGCAGGTAGAAGTGGACGAACTTGTGGAAGCGCACCCGCGCACCGCTTTCGGTGGCGACGTACCAGTACTCCACGACGTCGAGCGGCCCCACCATCTCCGTCTCGACGTCCGCCTCCTCGCGCACCTCGCGCATCGCCGCCACCTCCGGCGCCTCCCCCAGTTCGACAATCCCCTTCGGCAACTGCCAGCGCCGCCGCGGCCCCACGAGCACGATCGCCACTTCGGTCGCGCCCCCCGCCGCGCGGTAAGCGACGCCGCCGGCGGAGGTCTGTGTCTTGGTGGGGATCTTGGCCGCGGGCGGCATGCGCGTCACCCCGTGCCCTTGGCGCTCCCCGCGCTGCTCTCCGAGGCGAGCTCCTCCCGGTACGTCCCCGACTGCCCGAAGCTCTCCTCCACCTCCAGCTCCACCGCGGTCAGCTTCGTCGCGCCGGCGGCCCGCATCTCCGCGAGCAGTTGCCCGGCGAGGTAGCGCGCCAGCATCTCGACCGTCGTGTTCGGGATGTCGAGCAGCGCGCAGTCGCCCACGGGGAAGAGGTAGGCCGGCGCGCCATCGAGCGCGACGGTGATCGAGCCATCGCGCCGCTGGATGTCCAGGCGCGGGTTGCCGAGGGGGAGGAGCACCTTGTGGTCGATCTCATCGCATAGGCGGCGCATCACGTCCTTGAGCACCGAGAAGTCCGCCACGTACCAGCTCTCCTCGTCGAGCTCTCCCTCGAGCACGACTCCTACCCGGTAGTTGTGCCCGTGCAGCGGCTCGCACCGGTGCCCGGAAAAGGTGATGAAGTGGGCGGAGGCGAAGACGAGGTAGTCCTTGGTGACGGAGACCTTGAACGGCATGGTGGAGAGACCGGTGGTGCGTGAGGAATTACGTGAGGGATGCGATGGGCGGGGCGGGTCGCGGGGATGGTTCGACCTGCTATTACCTTATCCCCATGCGAATTCCGATTGAAACTTTCGTCCTCCCGAACGGGCTCCGCGTCGCCCTGTCGGAAGACCATACCGCGCCCATCGTCGCGGTCAACCTGTGGTACCACGTGGGCTCCGCGAACGAGCGCCCCGGGCGCACCGGCTTCGCGCACCTCTTCGAGCACATGCTCTTCCAGGGGTCGGCGAACGTGGGGTCGAACGAGCACTTCGAGCTGGTGCAGCGCGCCGGCGGTACGCTCAACGGCTCCACCTGGCTCGATCGCACCAACTACTTCGAGACCGTCCCCTCCAACCAGCTCGCGCTCGCGCTCTGGCTCGAGGCCGACCGCATGGGACACCTGCTCCCGGCGATGACGCAGGGGAAGCTCGATACCCAGCGCGACGTCGTCAAGAACGAGCGACGCTGGTCGGTAGACAACCAGCCATATGGCACCTGGTGGGAGAAGCTCCCCGCGCTCGCCTTCCCGCCGGAGCACCCATTCCACCACTCGCTGATCGGATCGATGGAGGATCTGACGGCCGCCAGCCTGGAGGACGTCGAGGCGTTCTTCGCCACCTACTACACGCCCGACAACGCCGTCCTCTCCGTCGCCGGTGACTTCGACCCCGCGGAGGCGCGCTCTCTCGTGGAGCAGTACTTCGGCGCCATCCCGCGTGGCGCCGGGAAGCCGCCCCTGCCGCCGATGGACGTGCCGCTCAGCTTCGACGGCACCCGGCGCGAGGTCGTCGAGGACGACGTGATGCTCCCGCGCCTCTACCTGGCTTCCCGCGCGCCGGCGTTCGGCGCCGACGGCTACTACGCGGCGAGCGTCGCCGGTGCCGTGCTCGGCATGGGCAAGGGGAGCCGCCTCCGCCGCGCGCTCGTGCGCGAGCGGCAGGTCGCGTCGGACGTCAACGCCTTCACCTTCGACCTCGCGAAGGGCGCGGATCTCCTCATCATCGACGCCATCGCCCACCCCGGTGTGAGCGCCGACTCCCTCGAGCGCGAGGTGGCCGCCGAGGTGGACGCCATGCACCGCGATGGCGTGACGGAGGCCGAGGTCGAGCGGGCAGTCGCCCTGATCGAGACGCAGTTCATGCTCTCGATGCAATCGGCCGGCGACCGTGCCGACAAGCTCTCGATGTTTGCCACCTACTTCGATAACCCGTCCCTCGTGAACGAGCAGGTGGCGCGCTACCGCGCCGTCACCGCGGCCGAGGTCTCCCGCTTCGCGCGGGAGCGCCTCGGCCCCGACAACCGCGCGAGCCTGGTCTACGTGCCACGCACATCGGCGCTCGGCGCTCGGCGCTCGGCGCTCGGCACTGCGGAGGGAGCCGGTCGCGGTCACGCGGAGCACCAACCCACAGCCGAGTCCCTAGTGCCGAGTGCCGAGTCCCGATGAGCCGCCCGGCGCCCACCCCGCCGCGGGACTACCGCTTCCCCCCCATCGAGCGCCACACGCTCGCGAACGGGATGCAGCTCGTCATCGCCCCCGTCCGCAAGCTGCCCGTCGTCACCGTGCGTGTGGTGGCGGAGGCGGGCGCGGTGAGCGAGCCGGAGCAGTGCGAGGGCGTGGCGCAGCTCACCGCGCGCGCGTTGCTCGAGGGCACCGAGCGTACGGATGGCATCGAGCTCGCGGAGCGCTTCGAGCGGCTCGGCGCCTCGGTCGAGAGCGGCGCCTCGTGGGACTCCGCGTCGCTCACCACCACCGTGCTCACCGAGCGGCTCCCCGAGGCGTTCACCCTCCTCGGCGAGGTGCTGCGGAGCCCGAGCTTTCCCGAGCGCGAAGTTCTGCGGCTCCGCGCCGAGCGGCTGGCCGAGCTGCTGCAGCTCCGTGCCGAACCGCGCGGACTGGCCGATGAGATGTTCGCGCGCTTCCTCTACGAGCCGGCGTCGCGCTACGCGCGGCCAGAGGATGGGAGCGAGGCGAGCGTCTCCGCGCTCGGCCGCGCCGAGGTCGAGGCGTTCTACCGCGAGCGATACCGGCCGGGGGGAATGACGCTCATCATCGTCGGGGACGTGGGCGTCGTGGAGGCCGCGGCGCTGGCGGAGCGCACCTTTGGCGACTGGCGCGCGGGCACGCCCGCGCCGGCGGTCGTGATGGATCGCGCGGTGAGCGGCGGGCGCCGCGTGCACGTGGTGGGGAAGGCGGACGCGCCGCAATCGGAGCTCCGCATCGGGCATGCCGGGCTCCCGCGTGTGCACCCCGACTACTGGGGCGTGCTGGTGATGAACTCGATCCTGGGCGGGCTGTTCAACTCGCGTATCAACCTCAATCTGCGCGAGGTGCACGGCTACACGTACGGTGCCTTCTCCACCTTCGACTGGCGGCGTGGCGCGGGTCCGTTCTCCGTGTCCACGGCGGTGCAGAGTGATGTGACGGACGCCGCGGCGCGCGAGGTGCTCGTCGAGATCGAGCGCATCCGCCGGGATGCCGTGGGCTCCGACGAGCTGTCGCTCGCCACGAGCTACCTCGATGGCGTCTTCCCCATCAAGTACGAGACGACCGCCGCCATCGCGCAGGCGCTCGCGGCGATGGTCGTGTACGGTCTCCCGGACGACTACTTCGACACGTACCGCGCGAACGTCCGCGCCGTCACGATCACCGACGTCCTCACGGCCGCCGAGCGGCACCTCCATCCCGACGCGCTGCAGCTCGTCGTGGTCGGCGACCCGGCCGCGGTGCGCGAGCCACTCGAGCGCTTGGCGTTCGGGCCGCTCACCGTGTACGATGCCGACGGGAGGACGGTGTAGCGCTCGGTGTAGCGCGCAGTGTAGCGTTGTGGCGCGCTCGCCTCAGTGGGCGGCTGCCACGTTACCTTCCACCGGTCGCCTGGCGAGACAGCGTGATGCCGCCGGCCGGGGTCGTGCGCTCGCCCAGGAGCCTCGCGCGCGAGCCAGGATTGCGCCGATCGGCGCGGAGCTCGCGGGCACGCTCGTTGCACATGAAATGGGCGTGACCGCGGGGTGTCAGACCATGCGGCTAGCAAGGCGAGTACGGTAGGACAGGCAGGACATGGTGGGGAGTATGGCCTGGGGGGGCCAACGACACGGGGCGTGCACGAAAGTGCATGCCCCGTATCGCATCCCCCGGTCACGTCCGCGCTCCGGTACCGCAGGTACCGTATACCTTGGGGGGCCCCCCCCGAACGACACGATGGTAGCGCAGCGGCGATAGGGCACCACCGTTTCGCCGCGACCCGTTCCCTCGTTATGCCACCGCGCGCGAGCCCGGGCGCCCGATCTGCGATGCCTCCGCCCGCGCGAGCACCTCGCCGTAGCGGCGGCTCAGGATCTCGTAGTCCAGCTCGCGGACCCGCTCCGCGTAGCGGCCGAGCGCCGCGGCGGCGCACGCGGGGTCGTGCTCGAGGAGCACTTCCGCGCACTCCACCGTGAGCCAGATCGCGCTGTGCACGTCCGACCCGTCGGCGAGCGCACACGCGCGGTCGAGCTGCTCCGCGGCGTCGGCAACGCGCCCCTCGTGCGCCGCGAGCCGGATGGCGAGCGACTCCAGCAGCTCGCGCCCCTGGAACCAGTCGGGGCGGGCGCGGAGCCACGTCTCGCTCTGCAGGCACTCTGCGCGCGCGGCGTCCACCTGGCCCTGCGCGAGCAGCGCGAGTCCGCGGCCGGCCGCCGCGCCGACCTCGACGTCCGCCTGCCCGATGCGGTGCGCCAGCCCGCGCACCACCTCGTACAGCTCCGCCGCCGAGGCGAGCCGCCCGCTCTCACGGTCGATGTGCGCGAGGTTGTAGAGCGCGTAGAGCTGGCGTTCGGGGTTCTTGACGCCGGCGAACATCGCGAGCGCTTCACCACACAGCTCGCGGGCGTGATCGTACTCGCCGCACTTCTGGTGCACGACGCCCAGGTTGAGCAGGAGCAGTCCGCAGAGGTCGGGCGCGCCGGTGCGGTGCCCGAGCGGCAGCGCCGCCCGGAGCTCACGCTGCGCCGCGCGCCATTCCCCGCGCATCATGTGGATGATGGCGAGGTTGTTGTGGCAGTTCGCCTGCCCGCGCGCGTCGCCCGCGCGACGGAAGAGATCCAGCGCGCGACGACAGACGCCGGCCGCGTCGCTCGCGTGATCCTGCAAGAGCGTGATCCCGAGCCGGTTCAGCGATTCGGCGAGCAGTGTGGCGTCCCCCACCCGCTCGGCGAGTGCGACGCACTCGCGCGCGACGTACGCGGCCGAGTCATCGTCGCCGAGGCGGCCGTGGAGCTGGGAGATCATCGTGAGGAGCGAGACGCGCTCGGCATCGAGGGCCATCTCGCGCGCCACCCCGTCGAGTGCGAGGCAGGCCTCCAGTGTCTCGTACGCCGGCTGTCCGAGGAGGCCGCGCAGACGCACGCGTGCACGGCGAAGCGCGATCGCCCGCTGCGCGTCGGACTGCGCGGCGAACCACTCGATGGCGAGGTCGCAGAGCTCCTCCGCCTCCTCGTAGCGCCCCACCGCCTCCGCCACCTCCGCGAGCCGCACGCGCACCTCGGCCAGATCCGCCGGGGATCCGGCGTTCCGCTCGGCGATCCGGAGGAAGGCCGTCCCCTCCTCGTGCGCGTAGACCACCTTCGCCCGCTCGGCGGCGACGAGCGCGCATCGGTACGCGTTCACGCGGTCCTCGCCCCGGTCGTAGTGCGTGACGATCTCGGAGATGGCGTCGGGGGTGCGGCGCTCGAGCGCACGCGCCACGCGCAGGTGGAGCCGGCGGAGACGCCGGGGGTTCACGGCGGCGCGCAGCACCTCGGCCAGCTTGTCGTGGGTGAAGGCGTAGCGGTCGCCGCCGCGGGTGGTCGTCGGCTGCAGCACCGCCGCGTCGAGCGCCTCGTCCACCGCGTCGAGCAGGTCGTCTTCCGTGCCCGCGCCCGCCTCGATCGCGAGGTCCACGTCGAACTCGCGCCCGATCACTGCCGCGGTGGTGAGAATGTCGTGCGCGCTGGACGAGAGCCGCGCCAGGCGCCGGGAGATGAGGTCGGTGATGGCGACGGGGAGCCGCAGCTCGGAGACGGGGCGCCACTCCCAGCGCTCGCCCGTGTGCCAGATCGCCCCCTCGTCGAGCAGCGTGCGCAGCACCTGCACCACGAAGAGCGCGTTCCCCTCCGTGTGGCGGTAGAGGAAGGCGAGCAGCTCGCGTCCCACGTCCTGCCGGTGGAAGGCGGCCTCGACCCAGGCCTTCATCTCGTCGCGCGTGAGGCGCGAGACCGTGATCTCGTGGAAGCGCTCGTCGCGCGAGAGGCGCTGCCGGCGCTCCCGTGCCTCGCCGCCCGCCTCCTCGGCACGCAGCGTGAGGCAGATGAGCACGCGCTCATCCGTGAGCTGCGGTACCAGGTGCTCGAGCGCATCCCAGGAAGCGGAGTCCGCCCACTGCATGTCGTCGAGGACGAGCACGATCGGTCGCTGCGCCGCGGCGACCCGGATGTACTCGGCGATCTCGGCGAGGAGGAGGTACTTGCTCCCCCGGCCGCCCGCCGTATCTACCCACGGGCCGAGCGCGGGGACGAGGTGTGGGAGCTCACGCCATTCGCGCGGAGGGCTAGCGTCGATGCGGCGCAGCGACGCGATGATCTCCGCCCACGGACCGTATGGCGGCTGCACGTTCCCTTCCTGGCAGCGTCCGACGATCAACGAGCCCGCCCGCAGCCGCACTTCGGGCTCGAGCTGCCTGATGAGCGTCGTCTTGCCGACGCCGGCCTCCCCACCGATGGCGACGAGCTGCGGGCGGCCGGACGCGGCGCGGTCGAGGAGACGGATGAGCGAGCGCAGCTCGTCCACCCGGCCGACGAAGCGCTCGATGGCGAGCGGTATCGGGCCTGGCTCGGTGCCCGGGGCGGGGGCGACCGCGGCGCCGTCGCGGCCAGCCCGCTTCACCTGATAGAGCGCGCGGTCGGCGGAGGCGAAGAGCGCGTCCACCCCGTCGCCGTGCTCGGGGTATGTCGCGACCCCGATGGACAGCGTGACGGGGATGGATCCCGCGCGGCCGCGGATGGGGAACGTATGGCCCCGGACCGCGGCGCAGATGCGATCCGCGACGTCCCGCGCCGCCGCCACATCGGTGCCTGGCAGGAGCGCCACGAATTCGTCGCCGGCGTAGCGTCCGGCGGTGTCGCCCGCGCGGAGCCCGCCGCGGATCATGTCGGCGACCGCGCGGAGGACGTCGTCCCCCTGCAGGTGCCCGAACGTGTCGTTGACCAGCTTGAAGTGGTCCACGTCGATGACGAGCAGCGCGAGCGGCGCCCCGAGCGAGCGTGCGTCGGAGGCCGCGGCGGACGCGGTCTCGAGGAACGCACCCCGCAGGGGCAGCTTCGTGAGATCGTCGATAATCGGACCGTACACGGGATGGGCGGGATGCTCGTTCCGGGCGGGAGGCTACGCCGGTGGACGACCGGAGCGGAGGGGGAGCAACAGCGGACTGCGGATTGCGGACTACTGCACCTCGCGGGCGGTGGCCGTCCGCGGTCCGCAATGCCAATCACGACGGAGGACGTTCAGTGACCGAGCCGGGGAACGTGGGGAAGGTGGGGAAAGTGGGTGGCACGCGTGTCTATACGGGGAAGGTCGTCCACCTGGACCTCGATCAGGTCCGCTTCCCGAACGGCGAGCTGGGGGAGCTGGAGATGTTCCGGCACCCGGGGGCGAGCGCCGTCGTCCCGTTCCTCAGCGATCCGGAGGGGGCGGATCCCGAAATCCTGCTGATCCGGCAGTACCGCTATGCGGCGGATGGCTACCTGTACGAGATCCCGGCCGGCCGGCTCGATCCTGGTGAGCCCCCGCTCGACTGTGCCCGCCGCGAGCTGCAGGAAGAAACCGGATGCACGGCTGAACGCGTACAGCATATGTACACGTTCTTCCCGACGCCGGGTTTCTGCGACGAGCGGATTCACCTCTTCATGGCGACCGGCCTCACACGCGGCGACGTGGCGCGCGAGGCGGATGAGTTCATGGAGGTGGAAACGCGCCCGCTGTCCGACGCGCTGGCCATGATCGAGCGTGGGGAGATCGCCGACGGCAAGACGGCGCTGGGGCTCCTCTTCGCCGCCGGATTTCGGGTAGGGTAGGTGAAGGGTAGGTGAAGCGAGCGCGGCGGGAGTGACCGGGGCGGGGTGGGGTGGGGTCCGGGGGGGAAGGGCCAGTCGAGCCCGCCGCCGGTGTCCCCTGGGGTGTCTCAGAAAGGTGACAAGGGGCTCTGACGCAGGTATATTTCGTCCTTCAACGATCAGTGTAAGATTGTGATTTACAAGGATTTATCTATTATGGGCTGGCGGGTGGCCCGCCGGCACGCACCCTGCTTTCATACGGACACGCACAACGCGGGAGGACAACGATCTTGGTTCCTGTCTTGTCAGAGACTTTACCCTTTCGTAGTCGGGGGATAACGAGCATGGCTAACGTGGCGCTGGAGCGGGAGGTGCCGCTGCCTGGTGTGACCGTTCGTGAACGGTTGCACGCGATGGATGATTCGGACGTGGTGACGACGTTCCTCGCGGGGGAGGAGCGGGCGTTCCAGGAGCTGGTCGAGCGGTACCAGACGCGTCTGTTGAACTTCATCTATCGCACGATCGGGGATCGGGAGCGCGGCGAGGATCTGGTGCAGGAGGTGTTCATCCGGGTGTACCGGCATCTGCACCGGTTCGACCGGTCGAAGAAGTTCTCGACCTGGATCTACACGATCGCGTCGAACCTGGCGAAGAACGAGCTGCGGAACCGTTCGCGGAATCCGCTGGTCTTCTTCCAGGCGATCAAGAAGAACTGGCAGGATGACGACCGGCCGTTGCAGTTCGAGGATTCGTCCACGCGTCCGGACGATATGTATCGGAAGCGCCACCTGCGCGAGCTGGTGGAAGCCTCGGTGGGCCAGCTTCCGGAGCACCACCGGCAGGTGTTCGTCCTCCGCGAGCTGGAGGGGAAGTCGTACGAGGAGATCGCCGAGATCACGCACTGCAACCTGGGCACCGTGAAGTCGCGGCTGAACCGGGCGCGCAACTCCTTCGCGGCGATCATCGAGCCGTCGCTGCGGTAGAGGTTCGCGCAGGGGGAGGGACGGCAGGGCAGCAGTACAGCAGTACATCGATGCGACTCGCGGCGGACTGGTGATGAGGACTCACCGCTTCGCCGCGATCGTGTTGTCCGGGGGGCCCCCAGAGCCAGGAGAAGCCCGGCCTCTGGCTATTGGTCCCCTTCGTCTTTTCCTTCTCTACTTTTTTCCCCTCGCTACTTTCGGAACCCGGCTAGGCCGCGCGGGTACCCCTAGCCGAACCTCACGTCGGGAGCCGAAGGAAGCAATGGATTGTAAGCGCTTCAGGGACAATCATCTGGCGTTCATGGACAACACGCTGTCCGACGCCGACATGGTCGCGATGCAGCGTCACCTCGCCGAGTGCGAGCCCTGCGATTGCCAGGATACGGCACTTCGCCGCGGGCTCCTCGTTTTCCGCAACCTTCCTTCCATCGAGCCATCTGCGGAGTTCGCGAGTCGTCTCGACTCCCGGCTCCGGCAGCTCCACCAGGCGGACGCGCGCGCGGACGTGTATCGGGGCCCCGGCATCGGGAGCTTTCTGATCGCGGCGGCCGGTGTCGTCGCCGCGGGCTTCCTCGCCATCTCGGCGCTCGACTGGGATGAGCCGGCTCGGGACATCGCCTTCGCGCCGGTCGTGGCGAGCCGGCCCGACGTCCCACCCTCGCCAATCGTCAGCCATAGCGTCGTCGCCTCCGCCACCGCGGGGATGCCACTCTGGTCCGCCGCGATGCTCGCCGAGCAAGCGCCCGTCCACTTCGTGCGGGCGGAGGTCCGGCTGGCGAGCTGGCAGCCGTAAAGCGGGAAGCGAGGAATTGACCCGGGTCGCGGCGGAATGGTGATGACAATTCACCGTTTCGCCGCGATCATGCTATTCGGGGGGGGCCCCCCAAGGTATAGACGCTTATTCTTCGCTTCCCGCTTCCGGGTAACCCTCCAGCCCCCGCACTTCCTAACCCCCTCGCTCATCGCGCGTCCTATATTCCCCGCATGGCCGCACCCGCCGAGCGCGCATTCTGGAAGTCGTTGCAGGCGAAGTCGTTCAAGCCGGTCTACTACTTCTACGGGGACGACGACTACCTCAAGGCGCAGGCCCTCCGCGCGCTCCTCGCCGCCGCGGTGGACCCAGCGACGCGCGACTTCAATCTCGACGTGCGCAGCGCACCGGAGACGGACGCCGAAACGCTCGGCTCGCTCCTCGGCACGCCGCCGATGATGGCCGAGCGACGGGTCGTGGTGCTGCGCGACGTTGCCGGGTTGAAGAAGGAGACGCGCGCCGCGCTCGACCGGTACCTCGGTCGCGGAGCCGTGACTCCTGCCGAGCCGACGACCGGTGCCGCCGCCACCGACCCGGACGTCGTGCTCGTCCTCGTTGCCGCGGCGACCGGACAGGGGAAGGCGGACAAGGTGCTCGAGGCGAAATCGGTCGCGATCGAGTTCGCGCCGCTCGACTCCATGCGCGTGCCCAAGTGGATCGCGCACCACGTGGCCGACGAGCTCCATACGACGATCAGCGCTGACGCGATCGCGCTCCTCGACAGCGCGGTGGGGAACGATCTTCCCTCGCTCGCCGCGGAGCTCGACAAGCTCGCCAGCTACTGTGGTGGCGCCGAGATCGACGAGGCCGCGGTGGCCGCCGTCGTCGGCGTGCGGCGGGGAGAGACGCTCGGCGACTTCCTCGATCGCATCGCCGGGCGCGACGCGTTGGGGGCGCTGGGGATGGTATCGCACATTCTGGAGTTGCCCAAGACGACGGCGGTCTCCGTGGTCATGGCGCTGACCGTGCAGACGCTGGCGCTCGTGCACGCCCTCGGGCTGCGCGATCGGGGCGTGCCGGCCAGCCGGCTGGAGGGTGAGCTATTCAATCTGCTCAGGTCCGCGCCGGGTACCTTCACCGGACGGCCGTGGGGTGAGGCGACGAAGTCGTGGAGTGCCTCCGTGGGCTCGTGGAGCGCGGCGTCCCTCGAAGCGGCGCTCGAGGCGCTCCTCGCCGCGGACATCGCGTTCAAGGAGACGCGTCTCTCCTCGGACGAGCAGCTCCTCTCGACGCTCGTGTTGTCTATCTGTGGGGGGGAGGCGAGTGACGATCCGGCGCACCGCGCCGTGTCTGCGGCGCCGCCCCCGCGAGCCCGGACGATCGCGGGCACCAGAGGGGGGCGCGGGTAGCCTCCTGGTCCCCGCGCACCCGCGCTCCGCACCCCGTTTCCGCGCCATTTCTCTCAGCCGTTCCGCCCATGCGCTCCACAGCCACCACCGCACGCGCGCTCACGCTCTCGACGCTTTTCGTCGTGGCCACGTCCCTTCCGGCGCAGGCCGCAGGCGCGCCGGCGGACAGCCTGTTCCTCCGTGCGCAGCGCATGGTGGCGGAGGGGGAGGGCGACGCGGGGCGAGCGCTGGTGGAGGAGCGGCTGCAGCACGCAGCGCCCGGCTCGCCGGAGTACGCGGAGGCGCTCTACTGGCGCGGGGTGGTCGCCGCCACCGCCGCGGACGCGGAGCGTGATCTCCGCCGCCTGGTGGTGGAGTGGCCGTTGGCGCCGCGGGCGGGGGAGGCGCTGCTGCGGCTCGCGCAGCTCGAGGGCGCACGGGGCGAGCGGGTGGGGGCGATGCGGCACCTGGAGCGCGTGGTGCTCGAGCATCCGGCGAGTCCGGCGCGTGCGCGGGCGAGCTTCACGCTGGCGCGCCTCCACTTCGATGAGCGGGCGACGGCGAAGGGGTGCGCGCAGCTCGACGACGCGGCGTTGAGCGCGGGGGATGGCGACGTGGAGCTGCGGAACCAGATCGACTACTACCGCCATCGGTGCGCGGGGGTGCAGGTGGCCGCGGCGACGAATCCACCGGCTGGGGCCCCCCCCCCGACAACAGAATCTACCGCGACCGCGCTGCCCGAGCACCATCCAACGCGCGTGGCCGACAGCATTCCCACGCGCACTCCGCCCCCCGTCGTGCTCCCCGCCGCATCGCCGAGTGGAGCGCCCGGGTCACCGCCGGTACCGCCGCCGGCGCGGCCGGCTGGAGCGTCCAGGGCTACCACCATGGTGCCGCCACTCAGCGTGGTGCCCCCGGTCCCGATGTCACAGCCCCCGCGGAACCTACCCCGCGCCGGAGTGGCCGCGGCGCCTCCCTCGACGCGCTACTCGGTGCAGGTCGCCGCGTTCCGCAGTCATGCGCAGGCCGACCGCGAGCGCGCGCGCCTCGCGGCGCGTGGCTACGATGTGCGCGTCGTCGGTGATGCGGCGGGCGGGATGTGGCGCGTCCGTGTGGGCAGCTACCCCTCGCGCGAGGCCGCCGGCGCGGCGCAGCGCCGTATGCAGGCGAAGCAGGTGCGGGGGATCGTGGTGGAGGCCGAGCGCAGGTAGGGGGTCTGGCCCGCCGGGCCGCACGACCGTTACTCGGGGTGTGCCTCGAGATTCAGCTCCTTCCCCAGGCGAGCCATAGCGCGGGTCACGGTCATGCCCGCAGTGGCTTGTGACTTGCCGAGTCTCGTAGCGATCTCGGCGACGCTATAGCCCAGCTCGACGCGCCAGACGATGACCTGTCGGTCGGCAGGCCGCAGGCGGTGCAGCGCCTCGAGAAACCGGTCGAGTCTCTCGTGCATGATAGCGGACTCCAGGGGAGACGGGAGCGGATCGCGCAGATCATCGCCGATCTCCTGCGTGCCGCCGCGTCTCCCCGAGGCACGTATTAGATCGCGAATCCGGTTGAGTACGCTCGTCCGCAGATATGCCTGGAGCCCGCCGACGGTGCGATGCTGGAAGGTGTGGACACTCTGCAGCGTCCGCAGCACCGCATCCTGCACGACGTCTTCCGTATCGGCATCGCCGCGCGCGAATCGCGGAAGACGGCCGCGCGCCCACCGGCGGACCGCGGGCGCCGCCCGCTCGATCAGAATCATCGCGGCTGACCGATCGCCCCCCTGAGCGCGCTCCAATACTTCGATGGTCGAGTCGACTGACTGATCGGATGCGGACGTCTCGTCAGACGCTCGATCGCGTCCACCCTGCGGGCGAGAGGCGCCACTCATTGTGCCGTCGGGCCGGTCGGGCATATTCACAGCCTAGCGCGCGCGGCGCTGACGCACAATCCCGTTACGACGACGGCCGTGCGAGCCCCGGAGGCTGGAGAGCGTGACGTGATCGGTCGGCAGATCTCCCATTTCTACATCATCCGCGCGCTCGGCAGTGGCGGCATGGGCGTCGTCTACGAAGCGCAGGACACCCGTCTGCCGCGCTCCGTGGCGATCAAGTTCCTAAAGCCGGCCATGTCGAAGGACGTGGACGCCGTCCGGCGCTTCAAGCGTGAGGCGAGGCTGGCATCGTCGCTCAATCATCCCAACATCTGCACGGTCCTGGACGTCGAGGAAGGCGAAGCGGAGTCCTTCATCGCGATGGAGCTCCTGCACGGGAGGAGCTTGAAGTCGCGCCTTTCCGCCGGGCCCCTGCTACTGGGCGAGACCCTCGAGATCATCGGGCAGGTCACGGATGCCCTCGCCGCCGCGCACGACCAGGGCATCATCCATCGCGACATCGCGCCGGGAAACGTCTTCCTGACCGACAGTGGTCTCGTGAAGCTCCTCGACTTCGGGGTGGCCAAGCACTTTCCGGCGCTTGAAGGCGATGGCCAGACGACAGACGACCTGACAGCGACTGGCGCGGCGGCCGGGACGATCCATTACATGGCGCCCGAACAGCTCGCCGAGGACGCGTCCGTTGACTATCGCTGCGACCTGTTTTCACTGGGCGCGGTGCTCTACCAGATGGCCACCGGTGCGCGCCCGTTCGACATCTCGCCCAGGGCCGCGCTCGTTTCGGCGATCCAGCACCAGCCGCACGTGCCCATACGGCAACTGGCGCGGCACCATCCCGTTCAACTCGAGCGAATCTGCGACACGCTGCTCGCGAAGCGTCCGGAGGATCGGTACCAGACGGCCCGCGCGCTGCGAGCCGATCTCGATCTGCTGCGCCGGAGTCTCCAAGCGCCGGCGTCGCCGGCGAGCGAATCGGAGGATCGCGCTAGGGCATCTGTTGCCGTGTTGCCGTTCGACGTCGTTGGCGTGCCTGACTCGACCAGCCTGTACTTCCGGGACGGACTCGCGGAGGACATCCGCAGCCACTTGGGCGGCCTCACGGACGTGCGAGTGGCGCCGCGGACATCGACAAGCATTCTGGTCGGGCAGTCGATTCGCGAGATCGGCAAGAGCCTGGGGGTCGACATGGTCCTCGAAGGGACCTTCCAGCACACCACCGACCGGGTTCGCGTGACGGCCAATTTGGTCCAAGCGGCACACGAGCGCTCGGTCCTGCCCCCACTCAGGATCGAGCGGCGATTCGATGATATCCTGAGCATTCAGGACGACATCGCGCGCCAGATCTGTGACGGCCTGGCGCCCTCGTTGTCGCGCGCACCGGGCAAGCGGTACACGCAGGACCCGGAGGCCTACAACGCCTTCAAGCGGGGCCAACATCATTGGCGATCATGTTTCGCGGGGGGCTGGCGCGCGGCGATCGAGCACTTCCAGTACGCGATCGAGCGCGACGACCGGTTTGCGCTCGCCCACGTGGCCCTGGCCAACGCCTACAATTTCCTCGGCTTCTACTGCCTGATGAAGCCGGCTCTGGCCTTCGGCGTGGCGGCCAGGGCAGCGGAGCAGGCCCTGGCGATCGACAACACCTTGGCGCCGGCGCATGTGGAGGTGGCGCTCGCGAAATTCGGTGGTGACTGGGACTGGGACGGGTCGGAGGAAGCGTTCAGGCGCGCCATCGCCCTCGATCCGACCAACCCCTTTGCCCGCGTGCACTATTCGTGGCTGCTGATGCTGCTCCGCCGCGAAGACGCCGCATTTGCCGAGGTTCAGAAGGGCCAGGCGCTGGCGCCCTCGTCGAGACTCGTCGCTGGCGCATGCGCGCAGACACTCTTGCTCGGCGGTCGCTATGACGAAGCGATCGAGGTGTGCAGCGAGTGCCTGCGCTTCGACCCGGGCTACGTGTTCGCCGTGCAGGTACGCGGGTTGTGCTACCTCGCCAAGTCGGTCCGTCAAGGCGCGGTCGCTGACCTCGAGCAGGCGGCCGCGCTGAGCCATCGCACGCCCTACTATCTCGGACTGCTGGGTCGCTGTTTTGGCCAGTTCGGAATGCGCGAGCAGGCGCTCGCCCTCGTCGCCGAGCTGCAGAGTCAAGCCCGCGACGCCTACGTGCCGCCGCAATGCTACGTGTACATCTACGCGGGCTTGGGAGAATGGGAGCGAGCGCTCGAGTACCAGGAGAAGGCGTACGAGGACGGCGCACCACCCTTCAACTATCTGACCCCGAGCATCAGGGACCTCTACGCGCTCGATCCCTATCACCAGCAGCGATTGAAGCAGATGCGGCTCATCTTGTGATGACCGCCGCGGGCGAGGCGATCCGGCGCCCGGGTGGTCGCCTGTCAGGGTCGCCTGTTACGGGCACCTGTTAGGGAATCGGCGGGGCGGCGTTTACTCAGGGAGAGACCCGAAGTGCGGAGCATCCGGTTCCGCGCCCGGCTCGATGTCACTCCACGGAGCAAACGATGCCCGCAACGACCGAACGCTTCACGAGCGGAAGCTCTCCCATTACGGCCGACGTCTTCATGCCACAGGGGCCGGGGCGGCGACCCGCGGTCCTGATTCTCCACGGCACCTTCGGCCTGCTCCCGCAGTACCGCGCCGACATCGTGTCGTTCGCCGAGGCCCTCACCGACGAAGGGATCGCCGCCGTCATCCCCCATTACTTCGAGGGCACGAAGACGGAGGCTGGCCTCGACGCCGGATTGGCGATCCCGGCCCAGCTTCCGGCGTGGACCGCCGCGTGCGGCGACGCGCTCCTGTTCACGCGGAGCCATTCCTCCGTGGATGCGGGGCGCCTCGGCGCGATCGGCTTCTCGCTCGGTGGACATCTCGCCCTGACGCTCGGTATGTCTCCGCCGCAGGGGGCCAGCCTCAAGGGCGTGGTGGACTTCTTCGCTCCGACAGTCGTTCCGCCCCTTCATGGCCAGCGCGCCGCGCTGCCCCCGGTCCTGATCCATCACGGGACGAACGACACGACCGTGGCGATCGAGAGCTCGGAGCAGTTGGTACGCGAGCTCAGGGCCGCGGGTCGGACGGAAGGGCTCGGCTACGAGTTCATCAGGTATCCGGGGCAGGGCCACGGCTTCACGGGCTCCGACCTCGCGAAGTCGCGAACGACGACGGTGGAGTTTCTGGATCGCATTCTCTGAGCCGTGTCGGTGCAGGCGACGTACAGCGCGACCTGTTAGTGAATCGCCCTTCCGACGCTTACTCGAGAAGAGACCCGAGGTGAGCGGCATTCCGCTCCGCGCTCGGCTCGATGTCAACCCACGAGGAGAAGGCCATGCTAGGCTCCACCCGCTCGTCCCGCGCCCGCGTCGTCTGCCCCGCGGCCCGGCCAACACGATTGCGGACGGGGCCGGCGCGCACGAGTGACGGACGTAGCACCCGGCGCGGCTGCTGTCCGGGCTCTGCGAGGCACCTCGGTGAAATGTCGAAGGCTCTTGTCGGCTTCCGGCGGGACTCCCGCTAGCGGCCGTGGGCTGGGCGGAGGCTGGCCGCCCACGCTGTCTGCGATCGCGAGCACCAGCCGGGTGACGTTCTAGACCCCCGCGTACTCACTGCATGC
>JBBJNN010000005.1:30442-37241 GCA_037720885.1 Gemmatimonadaceae bacterium
GCTCGATGCGCTGCATGCGCTCGATGCGCTGCATGCGCTCGATGCGCTGCATGCGCTCGATGCGCTGCATGCGTGGGTCGCTCAGTCAGACGAACTCTCATGAGGAGGATGGCACAATGGCACGCGCACTCATCTTGATGGGCTCGGTGCTCACGTTCGCGATGACGCGGCCGGCGAGGCAGCCCGCCGAAGCGGATCCACCGGTGTCGCTGGCGAGCGCGCCGGCTGAGTCGAACACTCAGCGGCGATCGTCTCTGGCAACGGCGACGCCCTCCGTCGTTGCCACGGACTGTACGACGCTCTTCGGCGATCTGATTAGTTATCTCGAAGCGCCAAACAAGACCGGCATCGGAGCGCCTACCATTGCTCTGCTGCACATGACTAACTACCAGGCACATGGACAGAACTGGGGCGGGTGGACCGTGACGCAACTAGCCCTCGCGCGTCCCAGCGCCAAGTTGGGCCTGGGCCAATCAACGGGAATCGATGTGCTAGGCCGCCCCATTCGGGCGCACGTTCAGAATCTCGCGGGGCGGGGAAGACGGCTGATCAGCATACGGGCTCAGCCCGGAAGCGGGCTCGGAGTGTCACCGCCGCGGCCGCTGCAACCGTTCGACGCCACCCGGCCCGAGGACATCTCCTACGAAATCACGGCAGATGGACTTCTCTTGCTGAACGGGGTCTACGGCCCGTATCAGCTCGTCTGCGGTAGCGACAAGTTCGCCTACGTCGATACCGGCGACAGCATGGAAACGTTCTCGTTTACGAAGGCTGACGTGAGATGACCTACGCGCCCGCCCCTCCGTCCGAGGGGTGGGCCGCAGCGCTGGACGAAGCGCGACTGCGGGTGGCGTGGGCCATCGCCTTCGACTAGGAGAATGGACTGCTGGCGGCGCTGCGGTGAGCGCCACTTTGGCGCGCGGCTTCTGTTCAGTAGCATCGGCACTGCTCCAACTCATGGCTGCGGGATCGAAGCGCCAACCGGCATCGCGTACTGTTGGGGGGATAGGCACGCTGGGACGCTTGGTATCGGTGACCGGGTTGGCCTCGACCACCACCCGGCGCGTCGTTGGGGAAGTCCCTGCCGGCCCGATCACGACCCTATCTGGCACGCTGTCAGGCGAGTACGCTCGGTGCAGCCAGGACGGTATTTCAATTCCAGGCAGGTACCCAATCAGGATGACGGCTGCACCGAGCGAGATAGACGGATCACACATTTCTACCTTTGAGGGAGGGCACGCCAATCATGACCCAGCACCTCAAGTACCTCGGGCTCGCGACCGCGTCGCTCGCGTTCCTCGCGTTCCTCGCGGCATGCGGCGGGCGCGACGACACCGCCCTCCCGTCCGAAGCGGTCAGCGCCGAGATCACGGCCGGCACCGCCGTCTCGGTCTTCGCGACGGGCCTCATCAATCCGCGCGGCCTCGAGTTCGGCCCCGACGGCAACCTGTACGTCGCCGAGGCCGGGCTCGGCGGGACCACGCTGACGGTGGGGCAGTGCGCGCAGGACGCGCCGCCCACTGGGCCGTACCGCGGCGGCAAGACCGCGCGCATCTCGCGAATCGCCCCCAACGGGGACCGCACCACGGTGGTGGACGGGCTCGCGTCCGGGCTGAACGCCAACGGCGGCATCATCGGCGTCGCGGATGTGGCGTTCATCGGCACCACCCTGTACGCGCTGCAAGCGGGCGGCGGGTGCTCCCACGGCAACCCCGATGTCCCGGCCAGCGTGATCCGCGTGGGTCCGGCCGGCACGTGGTCGGTGCTCGCCGACTTGGGCGCGTACCGGCTGGCCCACCCGGGCAGCAACCCCGAGCGTACCGAGCCCGAGGGGAACCACTACAACATGACCACGTCGGGCGACGCACTGCTCGTCGTCGACGCCAACCACGAGTTGGTCGAACGCGTCACGCTCGGCGGCCAGGTGAGCCTGGTGGCGGACATCTTCGCGAGCCTCGGCACGTCCATCGTGCCGACCGCGATCGAATCCCGCAACGGCTCGGCGAGCGAGGCGGTGGTGGGTGACCTGAGCGGGTTCCCGCTCTTCAACGGCGCGGCAAGGATTCTCCGCATTGGCCCCGACGGCGCCGTGACTCCGGTGGCGACAGGGCTGACGATGGTGCTCGCCGTCGAGTTCGACCGTGCGGGGCGGATCTATGCGCTCGAAGCCGTGCGCTGCCCGACGACCGGCCCGTGCGGTCCGTCGCCCGCGACGGCGGGGACCGGCCGGGTCGTCCACCTCACGCGGCGCGGCACGATCGAGGTGGTCGCCACGGGATTGACCTTCCCCACGGGGATGACCTTCGGGCCGGACGGCAACCTCTACGTCTCGAACTTCGGCTTTCTCAACACGGGCCCGGGCGCGGGGCAGATCGTGAAGATCGACGTGCCCTGGAACCAGCCCTGACCGTACAGCCGGCTGCTGACTGGCTCCCGGCGGCGGCTGCGCGAGTGCCCCGCCGCCGGGTGTAACGTTTTGTTGCTGGCGGAACGTGACGCTCCCTCCTACACTGTGCTTCCCGCGCCGTGCAGTGAGCGACGCGTCACGACTTCCGATGGAGGGCACCATCATGACCCGGTACTTCTGGATCGCGGTCGCGCCGACCCTGGCTCTCGCGGCGTGCAACGCGCCTGACGCCGCCAAGCTGCCGTCCGAGGCGGGCGGTGATCAGATCACGGCGTCGGCGGCCGTCGCCGTCTTCGCGACGGGCCTCAACAACCCGCGCGGCCTCGAGTTCGGCCCCGATGGCAACCTGTACGTCGCCGAAGCTGGCCTCGGCGGCACCACCTCGACCGTTGGGCAGTGCGCACAGGTCCCGCCGCCGTTCGGGCCATACCTCGGCGGCAAGACCGCTCGGATCTCCCGGATTGCCCCGAACGGCACCCGCACGACGCTGATTGGCGAGCTCCCGTCCGGCCGCGATCCCACGGGTGGCATCATTGGCGTCGCCGACGTGGCGTTCATCGGCAACACGCTGTACGCGCTGCTCGCTGGAGGCGGCTGCGCTCATGCCAATGCCGACGTGCCCGCCAGCGTCATTCGCGTCGATGCCGGCGGCGCGTGGTCACTCATCGCCAACCTCAGCGCGTTCCGGTTGGCCAACCCGGGGACCAACCCCGCGCGCGACGACCCCGAGGGGAGCTGGTACAGCTTCACCGTCGCCGGCGACGCATTTGACATTGTCGACGCGAATCACGAACTGATCGAGCGCGCCACGCTCGGCGGCCGGGTGAGCCGGCTCACGGACGTCTTCGCGAGCGTGGGCACCAGCGTCGTGCCGACCGCCATCGAATCTCGAGACGGCCTCACGGGCGATGTCGTGCTGGGCAACCTGACCCCCTTCCCGGTGGTGAACGGCGCCGCGCGCATCTGGCGCGTGAGCCCGGGAGGCGCGCTGAGCCTCGTGGCGCCGGGACTGACGGCTGTCCTCGCCGTCGAGTTCGACCGCGCGGGGCGCATCTACGCGCTGGAGAGCTTCCGCTGCCCAACGAGCGCGCCGTGCTTCCCGTCGCCCGCGACCGCGGGGACCGGCAGGGTCGTCCACCTGACGCGTCGCGGCACGATCGAGGTCGTCGCCACAGGATTGACCTTCCCGACCGGCATGACCTTCGGCCCCGATGGCAACCTCTACGTCTCGAACATGGGCTTCAACGCCGCACCAGGCGCTGGGCACATCGTGAAGATCGACGTGCCGTGGAACCAGCCCTGAGCGCGCTGCGGACCGCCGGCTGCCTCCTCGCTCCCTGCCCCTCGCTCGGCATGGCGAGCTGACGAAGTAGGTAGGGGTGCAGGGAGGATCGGGCGGTCCGAACTACGCGGTACGCGGTAGGACAGCGCTAGGACAGGCGGATGACGATCGCGGCGGAATGGTGACGGCGATTCACCACTCCGCCGCGATCGTGTCGTTCGGGGGGGGCCCCCCAAGGTAGTGGTGCCCGAGACGTAACCGACGTGGCGATCTGCGGTCGGTCGCCGCGTGCCGATGATGATGCTCGCCTTCCCCCTCCCGTCATATATTGTCCGCTCGCTCGCCGCCTCGGGAGCACTCGCATCGTCGACCAATCGCCGTACCGCGCGCTTCTCAGCCCGGCGCGTGAGCGGCCGTGCACGAAGGGGGATCGCTTTGGGGAGCAGTCTCGCGACGCCGTTGATGCAGCAGTACCAGGAGATCAAGTCCCGGCATCAGGGCGCGATTCTCCTGTTCCGGATGGGCGACTTCTACGAGACGTTCTACGACGACGCCGTACTCGCGTCGCGCGCGCTCGGCATCACGCTCACCGCCCGGAACAACGGCGGCGCCTGCGATGTCCCCCTCGCCGGCGTCCCCGTCAAGGCGCTGCCTGAATACCTCCGCCGCCTCGTCCGGCTCGGCCACCGCGTCGCCATCTGCGAGCAAGTCGAGGATCCGCGCGCCGCCAAGGGGATCGTCCGCCGCGAGGTCGTCGAGACGGTGACGCCCGGCGCCGTCTTCTCCGACGACCTGCTCGACGGCCGCCGCAACAACTTCCTCTGCGCGCTCTCCACCGCCGGTAGCACGGTCGGCGTCGCGGCGGCCGATCTCTCCACTGGCGAGCTCCGGCTCGCCGTCACCTCGCCCGCCGACCTCGAAGCACTCCTCGCCCGGTTGGCGCCGAGTGAGATCATCCTCGCCCGCGACCGGCCGCGCCCCGCGGGGCTCGCGACGCCGTCCGCGGGCGATAGCAGCCCGCGCGACGGCTCGCCTCTCGTCACCGAGCGCGACGGGTGGGAGTTCGACCTCGCCGCGGCGCGCGAGGACCTGGCCCGGCACTACGACGTCGCCGACCTCGCCGGCTTCGGCATTGGCGGTGGCGATGACGCGGCCGTCGCCGCCGCCGGAGCGCTCCTCCGCTACCTGCGCGAGCTCCAGCCGGCCGGCATCCCGCACCTCGCGCCGCCCACGGTCGAGCGGCCCGGCCACGTGATGCCGCTCGACGAGATGACCCGCCGCAACCTCGAGCTCACCGAGTCGCTCCGCGGCGGCGATTCCGCTGGGACGCTCCTCGCGGTGCTCGACCGCACGGTGACGCCCATGGGCGCGCGCCTCCTGCGCCAGTGGGTACAGATGCCCCTCACCACGCGACCGGCTATAGACGACCGGCTCGACGCGGTGGCCGCGCTCGCGGGCGACGTGCTCGCGCGCGAAGCGCTACGCGCCGCGCTGGACGGCGTGCGCGATGTGGAGCGCCTGGCGAGCAAGGCCGCCGCCGGCCGCGCCAGCCCGCGCGAGATGGGCGCGCTCGGCGCCTCCCTCGCGCGGCTGCCGGCGGTAGAAGAAGCGGCGCGCCGCCTCCTGGGCGCTGGTCCTGCGCCGGCCGTGCCGGCGCCCGCTGGAGTAGTCGCCGGCCTCCTCGCCCGCTGGGACGCGTGCGCCGAGATGTGCGACGAGGTGTCGCGCACGTTGGTGGAGCGCCCGCCCGCCGCGCTTGGCGAGGAGCCGTCGGTGCGCGCGGGCGTCGATGCGGAGCTCGACGAGCTGCGCTCCCTGCGCGATGGCGGGCGCGAGCGCATCGCCGCCATCCAGGCGAGCGAGCGCGCGGCGACGGGGATTCCGTCGCTCAAGGTGGGCTTCAACAAGGTGTTCGGCTACTTCATCGCGATCACGAACGCCAACCGGCACCTCGTGCCGGCGCATTACCAGCGGCGGCAGACGCTCGCCGGCGAGGAGCGCTACGTGACGCCGGAGCTCAAGGAGTACGAGGAGCGCGTACTCACCGCGGCGGAGCGGATCGAGGTGCGGGAGCGCGCGCTCTTCGAGGCGTTGCGGTCGAGCGTCGGTGCGTGCATCGCCCGCCTCCAGTGCGTGGCGTCCACGCTCGCGCAGCTCGACGTCCTCGCCACGCTCGCCGACGTCGCCGAGCGCGAGGGCTACGTGCGGCCGGAGATCACCGACGGCTTCGCGCTCGAGATTACAGGAGGCCGCCACCCGGTCGTCGAGCGGATGATGCCGCGCGAGGCGTTCATCCCCAACGACGTGTCGCTCGCGGACGATGCGCGGATGATCGTGCTCACCGGGCCGAACATGGCGGGGAAGTCCACCATCCTCCGCCAGATCGGGCTCATCGTCCTCATGGCGCAGACGGGCTCCTTCGTGCCGGCCGAGCGCGCGCGCGTGGGCGTGGTGGACCGGCTGTTCACGCGCGTGGGCGCGAGCGACAACCTCGTGCGCGGGCAGTCCACCTTCATGGTGGAGATGTCGGAGACGTCGGCGATCCTACACACGGCGACGCGACGCTCGCTCGTCCTCCTCGACGAGATCGGCCGCGGCACGGCCACATATGACGGCGTCTCGATCGCCTGGGCGGTGACCGAGCACCTGCACAACGCGATCGGGTGCAAGACGGTGTTCGCCACGCACTACCACGAACTCACCCAACTGGCCGACGAATTGGACTCGGCACGCAACTATAACGTGGCGGTGCGCGAAGTAGGCGATCGGATCCTCTTTCTCCACCGCCTGCAGGCTGGCGGCGCGGACCGCTCGTACGGGATCGAGGTGGGGCGCCTCGCCGGGCTCCCGGCGCCCGTGCTCGGCCGCGCGCGCGAGGTGCTGCGAGCGCTGGAGGCGGGACACCTGGTGGGGCAGCAGGGCGGGAGGCGGGAAGCGGGAAGCGGGAAGGGTGGGGCGCCGAACGGGCGGGCGCAGCTCGGGCTGTTCGACGGCGGCGCGCCGCATCCGGTCGTCGAGCGGCTCCGGGGCGTGGACGTCAACACGCTCACGCCGCTGCAGGCGCTCGCGCTCCTGGCGGAGGTGACGGAGGACGTGCGCGACCGGCATTG
>JBBJNN010000005.1:37341-52181 GCA_037720885.1 Gemmatimonadaceae bacterium
ACGGCGCTGACGGCGCTGACGGCGCTGACGGCGCTGACGGCGCTGACGGCGCTGACGGCGCTGATGGCATTGACGGCGCTGACGGCGCTGACGGCGCTGACGGCATTGACGCCGGCCCGGTGGGGCCTATGATGGAGCGCGCCGCGCTCGCGCGGGCATCCATGTCGCGATCCGGGAGCGAAGATGAGTCCAGCCGACGGGCCCGCCGTCGACACCGACGTGCCACCGCCCGCCGCCGGAGCGACGCCCGCGGACGCGCAGATCCTCTCGGGCATCGCCGAGCGCGTGCGGAAGGGGGAGTGCATCCTCTTCCTCGGCGCCGGCGTGCACAGCCCGCCGCCCGCCGCCTCGTCATTTGTGTATGCGGAGGCGGACCGCCCGCCATCGGGGGGCGCGCTCTCCGAGCGGCTGGCTGGCCAGACCAGCTTCGCCCATGATTTTCCGCGCGACAGCGTGCGCAACCTCGCACGCGTGGCGCTCCACTACGAGCAGACGCTGAGCCGCCACCGGCTCGTGAACGAGATCAGTGGCGCGGTGCAGGATGGGAAGCAGCCCTCCCCTGCGCTTCGGGCGCTCGCCGAGCTGCCGTGGGCGCTCGTCGTCACCACCAACTACGACCAGCTCTTCGAGCGCGCGCTGCGCGCGGTGGGCAAGGATCCGGTGGTGAGCGTCTACGATCCGGACGACAACGCCGAGACGCGCGACATCGGTGGGCGGCCGAAGCCCGAGCGGCCGTTCATCCTCAAGATCCACGGCGACATCGGCTCGCCGGCGTCGCTCGTGGTCACGGACGAGGACTACATCCAGTTCGTGCTCCGGATGAGCGACAAGGACGTGTTCAACCCGGTGCCGCTCGGCCTCAAGTACCACTTCAAGATCTGGCCGACGCTGTTCGTGGGCTACAGCCTCATGGACTACAACCTCCGGCTGCTGTTCAAGACACTCCGGTGGAAGATGGACCGCGCGGAGATCCCGGACACGTACTCCATCGATCCGTACCCCGACGGGCTCATCGTGCGCGTGCTGTGGGACCAGTACCGCTACGTGAAGTTCATCGCGCAGGACGTGTGGACGTTCGTGCCGGAGCTCTACCGGGCGGTGATGGGGAAGGAGATGGCGCGATGACGCCGCCCGCGGCGCCGGCACCGCCCATCGCGCAGTCGGTGCCCGGCGCGACGCCGCTCCTTCCCGAAGCGCCGTACCCGGGGATCAAGCCGTTCCGGTTCGTGGACCAGCTCATCTTCTTCGCCCGCGAGGAGGAGACGGAGCGGCTGATCCGCTACGTGACGATCTACCGCGGCGTGCTGCTGTACGGCGGCTCGGGGTCCGGCAAGTCGTCGCTCATCAACGCCGGCTTCATCCCGGCGATCGTCGGGCGCAGCACGGTGGACCGGCTCCGCGTGCGCCCACGCGTGGGCGAGGAGTTCGTCGTCGAGCGGATCGCGCTCACGAACGACGGGCGTCCACCCTTCCTGCCATCCACCTTCGCCGACCCGGTGGACCCACGGCCGCGCGTCGCGCTCTCGGTAAGCGACTTCCGCGCGCGGCTCGCCGCCCTGGCTGACGCGCAGCGGCCGCTCCTCATCTTCGACCAGTTCGAGGAATTCGTCACGCTCTTCGAAGAGGCACCGCGCGGCGAGGCGGCCGAGCAGGCGCGTGCGGCGCAGGCGGCGATCCTCCAGGTGCTGGTGGAGCTGCTCCGCGACCAGACCCTCAAGATCAAGCTGCTGTTCGTGTTCCGGGAGGACTACCTCGCCAAGCTGAGCAAGCTGTTCGCGCGCGCGCCCGAGCTCACTGACCAGGCCGTGCGTATCACCCCGCCGCGGACGGATGCGCTCCGCGAGATCATCCGCGGCCCGTTCGAGCGGTTCCCCGGCACGTTCGGGCACGAGCTGTCCGAGGCGCTGGTGGAGGAGCTGGCCGACGCGATCGCCGAGCGCGGGCGCGGCGACGTGCTGAGCCTGAGCGAGGTGCAGATCGCCTGCCTCCAGCTCTGGCACTCGGACGATCCGCAGCGGCTCTTCCGCGAGCGCGGCGTGCAGGGGCTCCTCGAGGACTACCTGGCCGACACGCTGCGCCGATTCCCGGATGAGCTTCGCGACCCCGCGGTCGCGCTGCTGCGCCGCCTGGTGACGTCGTCGGGCACGCGGAACGTCATCTCCGCCGACGACCTGATCGGCCGCGCGCGCGACGATTCCGGGAGCGACGAGGCCCTCCTGCGGCGCGCGCTCGACGCGCTGGAGGGCGATGCGCGGCTCGTGCGGCGCGAGCTGCGGAACGAGATGCCGTACTACGAGATCGTCAGCGAGTTCCTGGTGCCGTGGATCCAGCGGCAGCAGGCGGAGCGGCTGGCCGAGCGGCTGCGGCGGGAGAAGGCGGACGCGGAGCGCCTACTGGCGCTCGAGCGGGACGCGGCCGCGCGCGCGCAGGTGGAGCAGCAGCTCCATCTCGAGCGGGAGACCGCGGCGCGGCAGCAGGCTGCGCTCCGGTCGCGCTTCTACCGCTGGATGGCCGTGCTTGGCGCGATCACCGTGCTGCTGCTCGGCGGCGTGCTCTGGAACATCTTCCGGAGTCGCGCGGAGAAAGGAGCGATCATCGCGGCGGCCCAAGCGCAGGCCGACTCGACGGCGGCCCTGCAGGACAGAGCGCAGGCCGTCCAGGATTCTTTCCGCGCCGAGCTGGCGCGCCGCTCGCGGGTGGTGGATTCTCTGAGCGGGCGGGTGGACACGGACACGGCGTCGAACGCCGAGCTGCGGAAGCTGCTGCAGGCGACGCAGGGGGAGCTCAGGGCGGCCAAGGCCGCGCTCGTGCAGAACAGCATCTCCATGCGGAAGACGCGTTCGGAGCTGGACTCGCTCCGGGTGAAGCTGGATCCGAAAGCGCAGTACCAGAACAAGAGTCCCGTGCAGAGCAAGCGGCCGGAGTAGCACCCCGGCAGCCGCTGACGAAGCTGGCGCGCCGCTGCCTGGCGTCGCCTGCCTGGCCCCCTCATCTTGGCGGCGCATCGAGCCGTCCGTCACGAGCGCCATACGAGCTGTACGAGCGCCGCCCCGCGATCCACGCCAAGGAGGCTCCCAGTGGGCACTACGACGAAGGTCATGGTAGGCCAGAACCGCAAGAAGTGTAAGCCGTTCGTGCTGCGCGTCATGGTGTTCAGCCCACAGTCGGGCTACAAGTTCACGATCGAGGTGCAGAAGGCCTGCTCGGCAGCGAACGACGATGTGTGGAAGCTCATGTTCGACCTGTTCAAGCGGATCGACGAGGAGTTCGTGGAGGTCGTGAGCGTCGAGTTCGTCGCGGGCGACCCCAACGACATCGACAAGGTCGCTGCCATCACCGACGAGGGGATGAAGCGCGCGCAGGTCCGCGCGTTCCGCGAGAACGTCTTCCCGCTCCTCAAGCCGATCGCCGACGACGATAGGCAGCCGACGAAGGAGGAGAAGAAGCAGATCGACCAGTCGATGAAGAGCGCGCTGAACGCCTGACGCCGCCGTGCGTCACCGGCTGCATCACAGGCTGTGCCGTGGGCTCTGCCGTGGGCTCTGCTGCCTCCTGCCCTGGCTCGCGCCCCGCGCTCATGCCGCCGCGCAGTCGCGCGTCGGCTGTGGTGAGATCACCGAGGAGATGGGCTTCACCATCCGGTCGGTGCGCGTCGCCGGCCGGTGGGTGCCGAAGGAGCTGGCCGAGCGCGCGCGGCGGACGGCGGGCGCCGGCGCGCCCTTCTCGGCTGACGCGCTCACCCGCGCGATCTCCGAGGTCAGCGACGAGCTGGCCGCGCTCGAGTCGAGTTTCCCGATCCGTACGCTCGGCGCGACCTCCGTCCTGTTCGTCACCGCCGATGTCTGCGATGCCTCGGACGCCGGGCATCCGCGGCAGGCCGACGTCGTCATCC
The DNA here is from genome assembly GCA_037720885.1 of Gemmatimonadaceae bacterium. Lineage (GTDB taxonomy): Bacteria > Gemmatimonadota > Gemmatimonadetes > Gemmatimonadales > Gemmatimonadaceae > JACMME01. The sequence goes on from JBBJNN010000005.1 coordinate 41,234, forward strand.
GGCCGTACTACCTGCGCATCGACCTGCTGAACGTCGGCGCGAACATCCTCCCCATCCCGCGAAGCGCCCGCGCGACGTTCTACCGGCGCGTGCCCGCGCTCCTCCGCGCGACGACACCCGTGCTCGGCGTCCGCGCCGACCGCCGCTACGGTCCATCGCTCGGCGTGGCCACGCGAACGAACCTGCTCGACCCCACGGGCACGTCGCGGGGCGGCGCGAAGGGAGGGGGGGCGCAGCTCAACCTCGCGCTCGATGGCCGTCGCTCGCTGAGCCGGTCGTTCCACGACGCGAGCGCCGCCCTCGGCTACGACCGGCCGCAATACGGCGGGCGGCTCGGCTGGGGGCTCGGGGGGATCTACATGAACAGCCGCCAGCCGCTGGCCGGCGGCGAATACCGGCGCGACGGCGTGCGGGCGCGCGTCGGCGTGGCGAGCCGGCTGCACCAGGCGCTGCTCGACTCCTACGCGCTCGGCGGCGGCGTGCGGTTCACGCGCGATCGGTACGCGCTCACGGATGATGTCGCGGGCGCCGGCGCGATCCGCACCCGCGAGACGGGGTTCGAGCTCCACGCGCTGAGCGATGGCCGGCTCGGCGCGGGGCTCCTTCGTGGCGGCGTCTGGTTCGACGCGGGTTTCCTCGATCGCGACGCCGGCTCCTACCGGCGGCTCGCGGGGCGGGCAGGGTACGCCACGGAGCTGGGGGCGGGGCACAATACGGTGGGGGTGGAGCTGGTGGTGGGCGGTGGTGCGGCGCGGGGTTCGCTGCCCGAGTACGGCCGGTTCTTCGGCGGGAGCTCGGGGTGGAACTTCCTCTACCAACCGCTTGGCTCCGCGCCGATCCGGGAGCTGCCGGCGGGGCCCGTGTTGCGGAGCTTTGGCGAAGGCGAGGCGGCGCTTCGCACCGCGTCGGGCGTGCTGGGCGGCGGGACATCCTACTGGCACGCCAACCTCAACCTGTCGCTCCCGGTGGGGCGGTGGGCGCGCCCGCTCATCCCCGACATCACGCTCTCGGAGAGTGCGCGGGGGCGCCGCACGCTCCGCACCGCGCTCAAGGGGCAGGCGAACTCCGTGGAGCAGTGGATCTACGATGACCTCGTGAACGAGCGAGGCTACCCGGACGACGAAGGGACGGAGGCCGTCGCGACGCGCATCGTGGACCGGGACATCCGCCCGCCGCTCACCTACCTCGCCGACCGCGCGAACGTCTACGCCGTGAAGCCAGTGCTGCTCGTCGACGTGGCGCGCATCGCGGGCCCGCGCGCCTCCAGCGCGCTCGCCGGGCGCACGTGGCTGGCGGCCGGCGCAGGCGTGCAGATCAACGTCGTGAACGCGCGGCTGGACGCGGCGTATCTGCACACGCTCGCGCCCGCGGCGGACAACGGGCGAGGAAACGTCGTCCTGCGGCTCTCGCTCCAGAACTTCTACTGACCGCTCCTGACCGCTCCTGACCGCTCCTGACCGTGCCTCCCGGATCTTCCGTGACTCCCTCGTACGACGTCATCATCGTGGGCCTTGGCGCGATGGGGAGCGCGGCGGCCTATCAGCTGGCCGGCCGCGGCGCGCGCGTGCTCGGCCTCGATCGCTTCGCGCCGCCGCACACGCTGGGGTCCACGCACGGGCGCACGCGCGTCATTCGCGAGGCGTACTTCGAGCATCCGCTGTACGTGCCGCTCGTGCAGCGCGCGTACGAGCTGTGGGACGAGTTGACGCGCGAGTCGGGGCGCACACTTCTGGTGCAGACGGGTGGGCTCATGATGGGCCCGGCGGATGGCGCGCTCGTGGCCGGCGCGCGGGAGAGCGCGGAGCGCCATCACCTGCCGCATGCGATGCTCGATGCCGGGGACGTGGCGCGCCGCTTCCCGCCGATCCGCGTGCCGGAGGGCGAGGTCGCGCTCCTCGAGCCGCGCGCGGGGCTTCTCTTCCCGGAGGCGTGCGTGGAGGAAGCGCTCGACGGCGCGCGCCGACGCGGGGCCGAGCTCCGCACGGGCGAGGAGGTGACCGGCTGGCGTGCGGATGGTGGCGCCGATGGTGACGGCGTGGAGGTGACGACCGACGCCGGGACGTACCGGGCGAGCCGGCTGGTGCTGGCGGCGGGGCCGTGGAACCCGGAGCTCCTCGCGCGCGAGCGGACGGCCGCGCCGCTAGCGCTCCCGCTCGAGGTGGAGCGCCAGCTCTTCCACTGGTTCGAGCCGGTGCGCGACGCGGAGCTACTCGACGCCGAGGTGTGTCCGGTGGTGCTGTGGGAGTTCGAGCACGAGCGGATCGTGGCATTCCTGCCGGACACGGGCGACGGCGTGAAGGTCGGCATCCATCACGGCGGCGAGATCACGACGCCGGACACCGTGCGCCGCGAACCGACCGCGGACGATGAGGCGGCGGTGCGCGCGCTCCTCGCCCGTGTGCTTCCGTCGGCGAACGGCCGCCTGCTCGACGCGCACGTGTGTCTCTACACGAACACGCCGGACCATCACTTCCTCCTCGACGCGCACCCCGCGCACCCGCAGGTGCTGCTCGTGAGCCCGTGCTCGGGGCACGGCTTCAAGTTCGCGAGCGCGATCGGCGAGGTCGTGGCCGACCTCGCGACGGGCGGAGCGACGCGGTTCGATCTGCGGCTGTTCGGGGTGGGGCGACTTCGCTCCTGAGAGCGACGTGCCGCCTGGCGACCCCCTACACGGCCGGCGCGCGAGCAGCGGTGTAGCCCGCCTCCAGCGCCACGAGCGCGGCGGCGCGATGGAGGATCTCGTTCTCTGCCTGCCCTTGGAAGGTCCCCATTCCGGCCATGGCGGCGAGCATCTCGTACTCGATGCTGATCTCGACGCGCGTGCGCCCCTCGCCGGCCGCGGCGAAATCGTAGGTGATGTGGTAGCCAAGCGCTGGCACCTGCGCGCCTGTCGTCGAGTCGAGGGCCGCGACGGTGATCACGAGGCGCTGGCCGGCGTCCGACGCCACCACGCGCCCCGAGTATTCCCGCCCGGGCCGGAGCGCGCGGTACGCATCACGCCACCGCTCGTCGGTATGCGAGTCCCTGCACACCGCGAAGCACAGCTCGGCGGGGACGGCGACAGTCATTGAGGCAGAAATACGCTTCATGGAAGCTCCTATGAGAGGTACGTGAGCCGTCGGGAGAAGATGGGGCGAGGCATGGACGCGCCGACGGTGCTGCGCCGGCACGGATCACCCCAGCGCCCCCGCATCCAGCCTGAGCACCGTCTCGAGCAGCACGTTCGCGCCGTTCGTGATGTCGGCGGGGCGCGAGAGCTCGCGCGGCGCGTGGCTCACCCCGCCGACGCTCGGGACGAAGATCATCCCTACCGGCGCCAGCCGAGCCATGTCCTGCGCATCGTGCCCGGCTCCACTCGGCAGCTCCTTCGTCGTGAGGCCGAGTGCGCGCGCCGACTCGGCGATCACGCGGCGCACGCGCGGATCGGTGGGGGCGGGCACGTTCACGTTCGTCGGCTCGAACTCGAACGTCGTGCCGCTCTCCTTCGCGATGGCCTCAGCCTCGGCGCGGATGCGCTCGTGGAGCGTCGCAATCTTGGCCGCGTCGAGGTCGCGGAGCTCGAGCGAGAGCGTCACCGAGCCCGGGATCACGTTTGGTGCGCCGGGGAGCGCCGCGATCCGCCCCACGGTGCCGACCTGCCGGCCAGGCACGCTCGTCACCACGCGGTTCACGGCCTGGATGAACTTCGCCGCGGCGAGCATCGCGTCGTGCCGCTTGTCCATGGGCGTGGTGCCGGCGTGGTTGGCGACGCCGGTGACGGTCACGTCCCACCAGTTGATGCCGACGATCCCTTCGACGATGCCGATCTGGATCTTCTCGGCGTCGAGCGTGCCGCCCTGCTCGATGTGCAGCTCCACGTAGGCGGCGATGCTGCCGCGCTCCCGGCGCACCGTCGCCAGCTTCGCCGGTTCGCCGCCGATGAACGCGATGCCGTCGCGGATCGTCTTGCCGCTCCGGCTCACGAGGTCGAGGTCGCGCTCGGTGAGCTCGCCGCTCATCGCGCGGCTGCCCACCAGTCCGCCCTCCTCGTTCTGGAAGATCACGACCTCGAGCGGGTGGCGCGTGACCATCTTGCTCTCCGCGAGCGTCTGCGCCACCTCGATCGCGCCGAACGAGCCGACGGGCCCGTCGTAGTTGCCGCCCTCGGGAACGGAGTCGGTGTGCGAGCCGATGAGGAGCGGAGGGCGCCGCGGCTCGCGTCCCGCACGTCGGCCAATGATGTTGCCGGCGGCGTCCACGCTGACGGCGAGCGCGGCCGCGCGCATGAGCCCCGTCACGTAGGCGCGCCCCTGCCGGTCGGCGTCGCTGTACGCCACCCGGCTCACGCCGCCCTGTGGGTTCTTTCCGAACTCGGCGAGCCGCGCGAGGTGCGCGTTGAGTCGCTCGCCGTTCACGCGCGGCGCCACTCGCGGCGGCCTGCCGAGCACGTGGGTCACGGGTGACCGGCGCCCGAGGGCGATGCCGCCGAGCGCGCCGAGCAGGAGGTGACCGAATTCGCGTCTGTGCATGGTGGCGTCGTTGCCGTGTCGGATCATGCGGTCATCACTTCGGCTTGGGCCGGAAGAGCATCCCCGCCTGCTCGGGTGTCATCGCGACGCCGGCGAGCTCGAGTGCCTTCGCCATCGCGGGGTCGCGGCGGGCGGCGAGGTCGGCGCCCGTGGGCCTGACGAGGTGGTCCGGCATCACACCCACGCCTTCGAGGCGATTGCCATCGGCCATGATGACGTCGGCGACGGAGACCGAGACGCCGTAGGTGAGCACCTTCCCGAAGCCGACATCGTGGCCGAGCCCGATGCTCGTCACCACGGCGCCCATCGTGCGGTCGCCGACGATGACCGCGCGTGCCTCGAGCTGCATGATGCGCGCGGTGATCTCCGACGCGGAGGCCGAGTTGGAGTTGACGAGGATGACGAACATCCCGCGGTAGGGCTCCTTCGAGATCGCCGGCGCGACCATCGGCTTCGTGCCTGCCCGCTGGCGCACGGTACCGATCTGCACGTCGCGGTCGAAGAAGTGGCCGACGAGGTGCAGCTCCGTCGCCACGTAGCCGCCGCCGTTGTTGCGGAGATCGAGGACGAGCGCGCGGTGCTTGCGCACCAGCTTCATCATCTCGGTCACCCCCTCCTCCGTCGCGATGAAGCTCGGCATGCGCCAGATGATCACGGAGTCGCCGAACGTGCGGTAGAAGTGCTCGGGGCGCCGGCTCGCGTCCTCCAGCTCGGAGATGTAGCGCGAGAAGGTGCTCAGGTTCGAGTAGTCCACGACGCGTTCGCCCATCGTGATCTTGGCCATCACGTCGAGCTGGCGCGGCGCCCCGCCGGGACTCTGCACGGTGAGGCGCAGCCCCGGACGCGGGCTGAGCACGAAGTAGACGTAGGTGAGCGTCCGGAACGTCTTCCGCTCGGGCTTGAACGCGTCGAGCTTGAGGACCACATCGCCCACGGCGAGCCCCTTCTTCTCGGCGTCGCTCCCCCCCTTGACGGCGATGACGAAGCAGGAGTCGCCGATGATCTGCAGCCCGAACCCGTAGTCCACATTGGCTACCTTGTCGGGCGGCTGGAAGTGGGTGTGCGAATCGTTCAGGTCCGCCATGTACTGCGCGATGATGCCGAAGAGCTGGTTGTTGTTGCCGGCCGTGTTCAGCGCGGAGTCGGCAAGCGCGAACCGCGCATCCATGTCGATGCCGTGGAAGGTGCTGTCGTAGTAGTGCTGCTTGAGGTCCTTCCGCACCTGGTCGAGGATCTTGTGGGCGCGCTCGCGCGTCTCGCGCGCGACGCCCTGCTCCTTCGGCGCCGCCCCCGTGCTCTGTGCAGGGAGCGGGAGCGCGGTGGCGCCGAGGAACGCACTGAGGATCGCACTGAGGATCGCACTGAGGAACGCGCAATGCAGTGCGCAGAGGAGGCCTCGGAGGAGCGACGTGCCGGCGAGCGACGAGCGCTGCCGGGCGCGGCGGGAGAAAGTCACGGTGGGCATGACGTGCTCCTGGTAAGGATCTGATGTTTGCGACAATGTAAGGACGACTGCTGCGTCGTCAACATCTCCAGCCCAGCCCGGCGCACGCCTGATGTTCTTGATGTGTCGGATGCGCCCGATCTAAACGTCCCGGTCGTCGAATGCGTCTTTAGAGGTAATGCCGGGCGGCGGGCAGGTGCCGACGCCCATTTCCGCGCGCCGCCACTTCTGGAGTAGTGATGCACCGTCTCGTTCCTCCGCTCGTCGCCACCCCGTTCGCCGCGGTGCCTGCCGCTCGTTTCCTCACCGCTCTCCTCACCACCGTCGTGGCGCTCGCCGGGATGCTCGTCGCCTGTGTGGCGCCCCGCGCACTCGCCGCCCAGCGCGCCGACAGCGCCGTGCGAGCGGATACCTCGGCACGAGACCTCGCCGCGCGCGACCGGAGCGCGCCGCCCAAGGGGATGCGCGCCGGGCACGTGGCCGGCCGCCCGATCGCGATCGATGGGCGGCTCGATGAGCCAGCCTGGGCGCGCGGGGCGTGGGTGTCTGGTTTCCTCCAGCGCGACCCCATGGAGGGCGCGCCGGCGAGCGAGGTGACCGAGGTCGCCATCCTCTACGACGAGGACGCGCTCTACGTGGGCGCGCGGATGCGCAGCGCGCACCCCGCCGCCATCCGCGCGCTCGTGGATCGGAGAGATCGCGAGGGGAGCTCCGAGCAGTTCATCGTCTCCCTCGACACCTACCACGACCGGCGGACGGCGTACACCTTCGCCGTCACCGCCGCGGGGGTGCGCGTGGATTACTACCACTCCGCCGACGACATCAACCGCCGCGACTACTCCTTCAACCCCGTGTGGGAGGCGGAGACCGCGCTCGACTCGGCCGGGTGGACGGCGGAGCTCCGCATTCCCTTCACGCAGCTCCGCTTCACCACGCGCGGCGCGCAGACGTGGGGGATCAACCTCGTGCGGCGCACGCCGGCGCACAACGAGACGGCGTACTGGGTGCTCATCCCGAAGACGCAGCGGACGTGGTCGTCGCAGTTCGGTGAGCTCACCGGCATCGAGGGCATCCGTCCGTCGCGGCGCGCGGAGATCGTCCCCTACGTGGCGGGGGACGCGACGCTCACCGCGCGTCCCGAGCCGGGCAATCCATTCGAGGCGCGGAGCGCGAGCGGGCTCCGCACCGGCGGCGACATCAAGGTGGGCCTCGGCCCCAGCCTCACACTCGATGCCACGGTCAACCCCGACTTCGGGCAGGTCGAGGCCGACCCGGCGGAGGTGAACCTCTCGGCCTTCGAGACGTTCTTCTCCGAGCGCCGCCCGTTCTTCGTGGAGGGAAGCCAGCTCCTGAGCGCGGCCGGCCCGGGCTGGTTCTACTCGCGCCGCATCGGCGCGCCGCCGCGCGGGAGCCCGGACGCCGACTACGTCGAGGAGCTGCACAACTCCACCATCCTCGGCGCCGCCAAGGTGACCGGGCAGCTCCCGCGCGGCTTGTCGGTGGGCGTGATGGCGGCGGTCACCGACCGCGAGCAGCAGCGCACGTTCGACAGCGCGTTCGTCGAGGTGGACGATGAGGAGACAGACTCGACGTTCGTCCCCGCCGCGTTTCGCCGCGTGCCGGTGGAGCCGCGCACGGGGTACGGCGTCGTGCGGTTGCAACAACAGTTCGGGGAGAACGCGTCCACGGCGGGGATCATCCTCACCGGCGTGCACCGCGCGCTCCGGCCCGGCGACATCGCGGCCGAGATCCTCACGCGCGATGCGGTGAGCGGTGCCACGGACCTGCGCCTGCGCTGGAAGGACGGGGAGTACGACTGGTCGAGCTTCGCGGGCTTCAGCCACGTGGCGGGGAGCGAGGAGGCGATCGCCGGCTTGCAGGCGTCGAGCCGGCGCTACTACCAGCGGCCCGATGCCAGCTACGTGCACTTCGACCCGCGGCGGACCACGCTCTCCGGCTTCTCCGCGGGCACGGGGGTGAGCAAGCTCGAGGGCAACTGGCGGTGGGACCTGGACCTGGGCAGCGACTCGCCGGGCTTCGAGCTGAACGATGCCGGCCGCCTCGGCACCGCGGACAACATCAACGCATCCGGCAGGATCGTCTATGAGGAGACGCGACCTGGCGCATTCCACGACTGGACGGTGTCGGTGAACTCATCCCACTCGTGGAACTACGGCGGCGTCCGCACGTCGAGCTACGCCGAGGTGAACGCGGACGCAAAGCTGCGCAACTTCTGGGGCGTGAGCGGCGAGGTGTGGCTCCAGCCGAGCGCGCTGAGCGACAACCTCACGCGCGGCGGGCCGCTGATGGGGACGGCCCGGCGCTGGGGGGGCAGCGTGAACGCCGAGGGGCCGCCAGGTGGGAAGACCCGGTTGGAGGCGGACGTGTCCGGCGCGCGCGACGAGCTCGGTGGCTGGGAGACGAGCGCGTCGCTCGGGTTGCGAGTGCGCCCGGGGACGCGGCTCGAGCTGTCACTCGATCCGGAAGTGTCGCGCTCGGTGAACGCGCGCCAGTTCATCGGCTCGCGCGCGCGCCTCGCGGGGAGCACCGAGACCTTCGGCCGGCGCTACCTCTTCTCGTTCATCGAGCGGAGCGAGCTGTCGGCGCGGCTGCGGCTCAACTACGCGCTCACACCAGACCTGACGCTCGAGAGCTACGCCGAGCCCTTCGCGGCGAGCGGGCGATACTACGACGTCGGCGAGCTGGGCGCGCCGCGCTCGCTCGATCTCCGCACCTATGGCACCGCCGGCACGGGCGTAGTGCGCGGCGCGGATGGCTCTCTCCTCGTGACCGATACGCTGCCGGGTGGGGTGGTGGACGCGTTCACGCTGGGGAACCGGGACTTCAACGTCCGCTCGTTCCGGAGCAACCTGGTGCTGCGCTGGGAGTGGCGCCCGGGGAGCACGCTCTTCCTGGTGTGGCAGCAGGACCGGAGCGCCGACGACACGAACGGTCGCCTCGTGCGCCCGCGCGCGCTCCGCGACTCGTTCTCGGCTCCGGGCGACAACTTCTTCGCGGTGAAAGCGACGTACTGGATCGGACTGCGGTAGCAGCGCGCGTTCAGCGCGTGGTGTCCGCCCCGTAGCGCACGAGTGTGAGCGACCCGTCCTGGAGCAGCCCGACGCCGCGGGCGTAGAGCTTGGACTCCTTGTGTCCCGGCTCTAGCGGGCTCGTCTCCTCGACCCTGAGCACCTTCGCGAACGTACCGGCAGGGGTCGTCCGGCTGTCGCTGAAGCTCACGATTTGCGCCCGGTCCATCGCCACGCCCGGCGCCAGCTCCTGATAGTAGCGGGCGTTCAAGAGCGGGAGACCGGGCATCATGAGGCCGGGTCGCGCGCCCTTCGTGCCCGCCAGCCAGCCGCCCTCGTGGCTGGTCACCTTGCCATTGCTGTAGATGTCCACATCCTCGCCGAAGTAGAACACGCTGTTCGTGCGCCGGCTGATGGCGAAGTAGTTCCGAGAGACCTCCACCGGGGTCCCCGCCTTCGTCTCACGCTCCTCGACGACGCGGGTCTCGACCCCCTTCACCATCCGGGTCTCCGCCAGCACGGTGATCGTCAGCCGCTCGGCTCCGTCCTCCAACACCAGGCGGTAGCCCGGCTCGAGCACGAAGTACGGGTTTCGTCCAGTGGAGGTGAGCTCGCCGGAATCGAGTGCGAACTCCTCGGTCCACGACTGGGCACGCTGGGGGACTCCACCCTGCGTGCTCTGCGCGCCACCCAGCCAGAGGGCGAGGACCGGGCCCGCGAGGATCAGCCCCTGCAGGGGGAGCTTCATGACACCGTCCGTGGTAAGTGTCGGCGAGCCAGACGATCGGGTGACGGTCGAGGAGCACGCCTCGAGCGGAGCGGTTTGCCGACGGGCATCCTCACCGAGCGGCGGGCTCAGGCCACGGGGGCACGACGTCAACCGGGAGCACCGAACGGATGAGCTCGAAGTCGCTGATGTTGTCGGTCACGAGCACGAAGCCGTGCTCGCGGGCCGAGGCCGCGATGAGGCAGTCGTGGACGAAGGAGGGCTTAATCCCGTTCGGGCTCAGGCGCTTGGCGCGCACGAGTGCCACCACCGTCGTCGCCGCCCGCTTCCAGGCACGATGCGACGGCGTGATCACCCGGTCCCGCCGCTCGAAGGGGCGGACGAAGCGCTCGTCAGTCCGCTGCTCCAGCCCGTGGGCGAGCGCACCCGCGAGCAGCTCCAGCGCCACGACCGAGTGCAGGTAGATCTCTGGCGCGAACGTGACGACGAAGGTCTCGAGCTCGCGACTCGCGACGTCGCTCCGGGTGGCGCGGATGTAGAGGTTCGTGTCCACGACGTACTTGGGCACTCACGCCCCGCCGGCGGACCTGTTGTCCGTGTCGTCGAAGAGGTTGTGCAGCTTTGCCCCGCGCATCGCACGCACGCCGTCGACCAGCTCCTTGCGGAAGACCACCAGGTCCAGCGCCGTCTCGACCGTCTCCGTCTCCGTGCCCGTGCCGAGAATCGCTCGCGCCGCGTCGATCTTGGACTGGTGCAGGCGGAGATTCTTCTTCGTCGGTGCCTCCTCGCTCCGCGCCGTGCGCTTGGACCGGGCACCGGCCGGCCTCGCCGTCGTCAGCTCCGAGCCTGTCACGGCCGTCTTCGTGGCCGAGTGACCCGTCTTACCGCCGGGCAGCGTCGCGCCACCGTGCCCGGTCTGCCGCCGTGGTGAGGCCACCACCCCCTCCTCGATAGATTGTCTGCACAGTTATAGCAGTTTGTGCAGACAACGACAAGATGCGAGCCTCTGGCACCACGTGCTGCCCTTGGCGCCGGGCAATAGCTTCTTCCACGAATGCGGACTATGACGTGAACATCCCGCAGTGATGAGATGACCGCCCTATCCCGGCGGTGAAGCGCTCTGGGGATGGGCTACAGCTATTGCGTTCCCAGGCACGGCAGCGGCCACGACCCACGCCCATAGTACGGGGCATCCGAGCTGCCGCGACCGTGCTCGTCACCGCAGTATTCTTCGCTGCCT
>JBBJNN010000005.1:52191-63801 GCA_037720885.1 Gemmatimonadaceae bacterium
GGCTTATTGGTTCCCTGTTCGTCGCCATGTCGGTCGCTGCCTGCGGCGATGACGACGGGACAGGGCCGACGACCGCCTCGGTCGCCGGCACGTACGTGGCCACCACGTTCACGACCACCGCAGGCGGGGCGACGGTGAACCAGTTGACCGGTGGGGCATCGCTCTGGCTCATGCTCGCGTCCGACGGTACCGTGACCGGGCGGCTCTTCATCCCCGATGCCGACGAAGGCGGCGGCGACCTGGACGCCTCGATGGCCGGCACGTGGTCCCTGCGTGACGGTGTCATGCGCTTCTCCCAGACCGCCGACACCTTCGTGCGCGACACGCCCTTCCAAGCAGACGGCTCCACCTTACGCGGCGATGCGACTTTCGGCGGCACGGCCGTGCGAGTGGTGCTGGGGCGACAAGTAGTGGGTGGCGGGTAGCGGGTAGCGAAAAGCAAAGCCCCATACCTTGGGGGGCCCCCCCAACAACGAAGATCGCGGCGGAGCGGTGAATCCCTCTCACCAGTCCGCCGCGAGTCGTATCAGCGCGTCCCGCCACCCACTTCCCGCCTTACCGCTCCACGATCTCCTGCAACACCTGCTTCACCCGCGGGTCGTCGGAGCGCGAGAGGCGTGTGATCGCGCGGCGGCGGAGGTTGCGATCCCCCTCCGTCTTCGCGATTGAAAGGAGCTTGTCCACGCCGGCGCGGTCGCCGCCGCTGGCGTAGGCGTCGATCAGGACCTCCTTGATCTGCGGATCGTTCGCCGAGTCGTAGAGCCGCACGATGTCGGCGGCCGGAGCGCCGGCTTTCGCCGCGGACTGCACCGCGCGGCGGCGCAGCTTGATCGGCTCGTCGGCGTTCCGGGCGAGTGCCAGGAGCCAGCGCGCGCTCTCCGCCCCGCCCATCTCCGTCACCGAGGAGATCACCGCTTCCTTCGCCTGGTCGCTCGTGAGGCGTGGGTAGATGCCGCGCAGGAACTCGGCGTCCTGGCTGGTGGCGTAGCTGCCGCCGATTCCCTTGAGCGCGGCGACGCGGAGCTCCTCGGGGAGGTCCTCGCGTTGCGCGGCGCTGCGGAGGAACTGGCGTGAGCGGGGGTCGCCGGAGCGCGCGAGCGAGAGCGTCGCCTCGCGCACGAGCCACATGTCGGTGCCGGCGCGCGTCAGCTCCATGAGGGCCGGCACGCCGTCGCCGCGCTCGGAGCGGGAGAGCACGGACAGGGCCTGCTTGCGCACGTCCTGGTTGTCCGTGTCGTCGCGGGCGATGGCGACGAGGGCCGACGTCATGCGCTCGCCGCCGCCGGCGTCGTCGCGCGCGAGAGCGGAGAGGGCGCTCCGCCGTGTTTCGCGTGGGCGGTCGCGGTCCCGCGCGATGGCGAGGAGCGCGGGCGCGATCGCCGCGCCGTCGGCGAGCGTGGCGGGGAAGATCGCGTCGCGGCTCGGCTTCCCCTCGGTGCGCGCGGCAATGGAGAGGAGGTAGTCGGCCGCATCGGAGGGCGACACCTTCCCCAGGTCCGCGGCGCCGGGCGCCATGCTCGGCGGACCGACGTAGGTGTCGATGTCGATCACCGTGCGGTCGGCGCGATTGAGCACCACGCGCACCGGGCCGGGCTCGCAGGCACCGTTCCGCGACACGTCGCCGATGTAGCCGTTGAAGCTGCCGATGAAGTTGCCGTCGCCGGTGGAGATGAAGCTCCGGCCGTTGCCGCAGACGCCGGGGCGCGCGGCGTAGGTGAACTGCACGAGCCCGTCGGGCGCCTGCGCGATGCGCTGGGCGAGGGACTGCGCGCCGGCGAGGTGTGGGGCGGCCGCGCTCGCGAATACACAGCCCGCGAGGGCGAGGCGCACGCTGGCGACGCGCGCGAGGGTCGTCGTCGTCGTCGTCGTCGTCATTTGTCGATGATCTCCAGGAGAAGCTTCTGCGTGCGCGGATCGTTCTTGCGGGTGAGGGCCGAGATCGCCGTGCGGCGGAGCTGCGGGTCGGTGCCGGTGCGGACGATGTCGAGCAGCTTGTCGGTCGCCTCCGGCTCCTTGCGGCGTGCGTACGCGGCGATGAGCTGGTCGCGCATCTCACGCTCGGCCACCGTGTCGTAGAGGCGCACGAGCTCGGTGATCGGGAAGGTGCTCGACCGCGTGACGCGGGAGAACGCGGCCACGCGCAGCTCCATCGGCTCGTTCGCGTTCCGCGTGAGCGCGGTGAGCCACTGCTCGTTCTCCGCGCCGCCGAAGCGCGCGACGGCGCCGATGATGCGCTCCTTCATGCGCGCGCTCTCCTGCTTTCCGTAGAGCGCGCGCAGGTAGGCGGCGTCTTCTGGAGTGGCACGCTCGGGATCGAAGGAGCCGAGGACCTCGAGACGCAGCCGCTCCGGCGCGTCGGCACGCTCGAGGAGGGAGCGGACGGCCTGGCGGGCGCGCGGGCTGCCGTTCGTGGTGAGGGCGCGGACGGCGGCGCGCTGCATCCGCTCGTCGTCGGCGGTGCGCAGGATCTCCTCGAGCGTGGCGACCGCGCTCTCGCCCGGCATGCGCGAGAGCCAGAGGATGGCGTCGCTCCGCACCTCGGGGTCGGTGTCGCCGCGTGCCACCTCGCTGAGGATGGAGGCGGCGTCGGCGGTCGCCTGCTTGCCGAGGAGGAAGACCGCCTGCTTGCGTAGGCCGGCCGAGCAGAGGTCGCGCCGTGAGATGACGCGGCGGAGCATCGAGGTGGTGGACGCGGGGTCCATCTCGCTCAGCGCCTTGAGCGCCTCGATGCGGACGGCGAGGTCTTCCTTGTCGCACGATGTGCCGCCCCTCGCCGCCTGGTCCTCGACCTTCTCGTAGCGCTTCACGTCGCCACGCGTGGCGAGTGCGCCGTTGATGCGGGCGTTGAGCGTGGCGACGTCGGCTTGCGTCGCGGCGCTCGCGAAGCGGACGCGCTGCGACTCGAGCGCGCGGAGGGCGGCGCGCAGGTCTTCGGTGGCGCCAATACGGTAGAGCGCGAAGGCCTCCCAGTAGCCGGCGTCGGGCGCGTACTGCGAGCGCGGGTACCGATCGCCGATCTCGCGGAAGAGCTCCGCGGCGCGGCGGTACTGGCCGCGGTTGAGGGCTTCGCGTGCGCTCTTGTAGAGCGAGTCGGCGGGGTCGCCGGAGGCCCACGGGGCGGGCGGGCCGGCGAGCGCGCGGAGGCTCGCTTCGCCCCCCTTGCCGCCGAGCTCGATGAGCGCATCGGAGAGGGCCGACCCGTCGAACTTGAAGTCGAGCTTGTGATCGAAGTCGAAGTCGAACTTGTGGTCGAAGTCGAAGTCGAAATTGAAGTCGAAATCAAAATCGAAGTCGAAGTCGAAGTCACCTCGTCCATCGTGCCCGAACTCGAAGCGCCCGGGGAAGTCCTTGAACCGGAGCTTCATGTCCTCCGCGGCGGTGCGCGCCTGTTCGCGCGCGCTCTCCGCCTGCTCGCGCACCCGCTGCATGTCCGGCATCTCGGAGAAGCGCAGCTCCTTGAGCCGCTCGAGCTGCGGCCCGGCCATCTCGAGCTGCCGCTGGGCGTCGAGCAGCGCGTCCTGCTTGAGGCCCAGCTCGTCGAGGCGGTCGCGCGCCTCGAGCAGCTTGGAGCGCACGCTCTCCTCGATCTGCTCGCCCCACGAGCGGTCGAGGAGCGGCCGGCGGATCCGCGCGCTGTCCGCCTTCATCTTCTCCGCTGCTCGCGCTCGCGCCTTCTCCAGTGTCTGCGCCGACGACTGCGCCGGCGCCTGTACCGCGACCCCGAGGGCCGCCGCGGCCGCCAACGTGGCGGCGATCGTTACCCGTCTTACCCGTAGCACGCTATCCTCCTCAGTTATCCGAGCTGGACATGTCGGCGACGGCGGAGCGCAGACGCAGAATCACGTCGCGTCCCTCCAGCGTGCCGGTGATGAGATCGAGCTCCGCTGATCCGCGCGTCGCGCGCAGCCGGGCGATCTGGGCGAGCACCAGCTCCAGGTCGCTGAGCAGGCTGTGCAGCTCCGGATCGGCCGAAGCGGGCGAGTCGATGAGCAGGCGTGTGGTGGAGAGCAGATCCCCGGCCTGCGCGATGAACTGTCGGTCGGCGCGTCCGGTGCGCAGCTCCTCCGGGAGAGCGAGCAGGAGCGCGGCAGTCTGGCCGAGATATTCGGTGGTGGCCACGGTGTATGGCCCGCTGCTCGCCACCGCCCTGGCGATGACGAGCCGGTCCGCGGCCGGCGTCCGCCCGGACACCCGCGCCGCGGCGCGCGACGCGTCGGCCACGGCGTGCGGTCCGGCCACGCCACGCGCCGAGTAGCGGCCGATCCCGAGGCCGAGCAGGAGTCCCGCGGCGAGGCCGGCGACGGTGCGCATCCAGGAACCACCCGTCCAGGCCCCACCCGTCCAGGCGCTCCCCGTCCACGGGGTACGCCCCCGCGCCGGCATGCGGTCGCCGGTCCCGACGGGGTGCAGAACCCGCACTGGGGTCCCGGTGGTACCCCCGTCGGTCCGCGCGCCCGGTGCGCCGAAGTGCGCCTGCTCCACCTCGGCCCAGATCGCGTCGAGCGGTGCTGGCTCCGGCGGCACGCGGTAGCTCCGCGCCGCGTCGCGCATCAGGTCGTCGAACCGGTCATCCGTCATATCCGTCACTCCTTCCTCATTCCATCACGTTGTCGCGAAAATCCGCGAGTGCTTCGCGCAGCCGGGCGCGCGCCCAGGAGAGCCGCGACTTGCACGTTCCCTCCGGTACGCCGAGCGCGCTCGCGATCTCGGCGTGGGTGTAGCCCTCCATGTCGTGCATCACCACCGTCGTGCGGTACGCCTCGGGGAGCGCATCGATCGCGTCGGCGAGCCGGGCTCGCAGGTCGGGGTCGGCGTCGCGCGGCATGGCGCCCAGCGGTGCGGCCTCGGTCAGATCTGCCTCGCGCTCCCGGAACCGCTTCACCTTCCGCATACCGTTGAACGTGACCGAGACCGCGATCCGGTGGATCCAGGTGGAGAAGGCGGCGTCCCCGCGGAATCGGGCGAGCTGCCCGAAGGCGCGGATGAACGTCTCCTGCGTGAACTCCTGCGCCAGCTCCGCATCCCCGGCGAGGCGGAAGGTGAGGCGGTAGACGCGGGGGGCGTGCGCGTCGTACAGCTCGCGCCCGGCGACCCGGTCTCCAGCCAGCACCCGGGCGATCAGCGTTGGCTCATCCACCCGGCGGCTCTGCTCACGTGCGATCGCGACTCGTGTCATGTGTCGGAGAGATAGACACGGGTGGCGGGAAAAGCGTTCGAGCTCTACCTCGCCGTCTCCTGCCGCACGAGCTGGATCGGTTCCCCCACGTAGCCGGAGCCGGTGAGCGTGCCGCTCATCACCGTGCTCCGCGGGACGGTGCCCGAGAAGGTGATGGGGTTGAAGGTCGTGTTGGGGAAGTTGATCGTCAGCGTGAACGAGGGCGGGGTGTAGGTGCCGAACACGGCGATCGACGAGACCCCGCTCTCGTCGCTGAAGGTACCGGTGCCGGTCACCGAGGTGCGGTCCTGCGCCAGGGTGACGGCGACCGTCGTGCGCGCGTTCGCGCCGACCCAGCGGCCGGTCAGGTTCGCGGCCACGTTCGTCCCGCCGTCGCCGCCGCACGCGCTCGCGGCGAGGAGCACGGCGCCGAGGGCAGCCGCGAGCGCGAGGCGCACCAGGCGCATGGGGCGAGGCGGGGTCACCGCGCGAACACCGTCGCCACCGCGCCGTTGCGGTAGACCCCGACCCGGTCCACCAGCCCGTCCCGATTGTCGTCGAGCCAGACCTGGATCACCTGGCCGCGCCGGTCGCGCCAGACGACACGCTCGGGGATCCCGTTGGCGTCGGCGTCCGTGGGGAGCATATCCACCACGTCGTCCCCGATCCACAGGCGGAGATCCGTGGGGCGGGGGCGCTGGCCGGCCTGGAGGACGGAGCGCATCCCGGGCATCGTCTGCGGGTGCGGAACGCGGAGCCACATGTCATCGCACCATCCATCGCGGTTCCCATCGTCGCACACGGTGTTCGGTGTGGCGGTCGCGCTCTCGCGGCGATCCGCGCCCGAGGGCGTGCAATTGCCTTGGCGGCGATCGTTGTCCGCCCAGTCGCAGTCCGGCGCCCGGCGGTCCACGGTCCCCATTCCCGGCGCCCGGCGATCCACGCCGCCCGCCGCGCCGCCGGCGCCCCCGATCACGTCACCCTGCGACGTGGACTGCGTCGCCCGCTCCGCCGTGACGCCGTAGATGATGCGGGAGTTCGGGCGCAGGTTCCGCCGCGCGAGCGAGCAGTCCATCGGCTGCGGCTGGCGGTTGGGGTGCACGCCGTCGAGCCAGATGCGGCAGGTGTTGGGCGGCGGGTAGTACGCCGGTGGAATGCCATACAGGTCGCCCGCGTACCCCTGTGCCGGGAGCGTGGCCGCGGGGAGCACGGATGCCGCGGCGGCAACCGCGACGAGGTATGGAGCGAAGCGACGGGCCATGGTGACCTCCGGAGCGATCCTCGAGCGATCCTTCAAGCTATTGCACGGGGGGTGCCAGGGAGCACCGGCCTCGTGCCGCCCCCGCCGCCACATCGCGCCGAACGCCTACCGACCCGGGCTCGTGCGCTTCGGCGCGTCGGTGTCCTTGACGAACAGAAGGTCGGTGTCGCCAACCCCGTCGAGCAGCGCCTGGAACTCGTCGCGCCGGAACCAGCGTCCCGACGGGTTCCCCGCCACCTGCGCACGATCGAAGTAGTCCCTGAACGCGCCGAGGAACTCGGCCGGTGTGACACCGGCGACCTTCGCGAGATGGTCGCGCCTGAACTCGATCTGCAGGGCCCGGCACGCGGCGAGCGTGCGCGGCATCCCGCGCAGCGCCAGTGTCTCCGCCCCCTCGATGTCCATCACGATCAGATCGTACGGCTCATCCCCCACGATCTCGTCCAGAGGCGCCATCTCGACCACCGCCACCTCGGGGTGGTCGTAGACGAACTCGAAGTGAGCGTCCGCCGGACGGAGCTTGCTGCCGCCCGAGTTACTCCGATTCAGCAGGAACTCCACCGTCCGGCGGCTGTCCCCCGCCGCGACGTTGTGGATGGTGGTGTTCGTGACGTCGTTGATCAGCAGGTTGAAGCGAAGCAGCCGGAACGTGTCGGGGTTGGCCTCGATGCCGCACGCCGCGCGCACGCGCTTCGCGAGCGGGACGAGCAATGTGCCGACGTGCGCGCCGACCACGAGGACGCGCGCCTCGGGAGTCAACAGCGCGAACAGCTCGGCGAGCGCGCCCTGCGCGTACGTCCCGTGCCGCCCGAGCTTGCGCCCGATCGTGTTGTCCTCGAGCGTCACCAGCAGCAGGCCGTTGTCGGCGGCGTAGAGCACGGCGTACGCGTTGGGGCCGAGCAGCCGTCGAACGAGGCGCGAGCGCAACGCACGGCCCGTCAGGCGGTACCGCAAGCTGAGGCGCGTTCCGAAAGGCACGTCGTGCCGGTCGAAGAGGACAGGCCGGAGCGGCCCCCGGTGGGGTCATCGCCGAAGGCCGTGCCGCCCGGCGTCCGGGATTCCGGGGCCGGGCGGCATCGAAGATGTCCGAGAACATAGCACGCGCGTCGGAGCGACGCAGGCCGGTTGATGCCGGCGCGGCATGCCCGTTCAGAAGCCCAGCTTGATCCCGCCGCTCAGTGCCCAGTTGTGCGAGCGCCCGGCGTTCACCGGCAGCGCGGTGGCTTCCTTGAGGTCGAACTTCCCGATGTAGTCCTTCGCCATGAGGCGGAGCCCGAGGTTGCGGGTGAGCGACACGTCGGCGCCCGCGCCGACGTTCCAGGCGAAGTTCGTCGCCTTCGTCTCGATGGGGCCCGCGCCGACCGTGTAGCGGAGGGCGCCCGCGCCCACCTGGACGAAGGGCGTGATCGGGAGCCTGCTCAGCTTGCCGAGTGGGGCGCCGAACTGGAGGCCACCGTCGTACGCCAGGGCCGAGGAGTTGCCGACGTCGAGCCCGCCGAGGAACGGGACGCCGACCTGCAGCTTGCCGCTCGAGTGGGCGATGTTCCCGATGACCGCGACGTGCTTCGTGAGGTTGACGCCGAGCTGCGCGCCGTACAGCGGGCCCGTGCCGTTCGACAGCCTGGTGCCGAGCGGCCCGTCGATGACGTTGCCGAAGACCATGTACCCCGCGTACGGGGTGAGATGGAAGACTGGTGCGCGCAGCTCCTGGGCGGGGAGCGCCGCCGCGGTGGCAACGAGACCGACGAGAACGAAGGATGTGCGCATGGTGTCTCCTGGAGCTGTGAGGGGGATCTGAACACGGAGGGGGAAGGCAGGGTCGGTGCCAGATGCCGGTGCGTTCGCGCGCAGTAGTAAGTGGATAGATATCCTTGGGTTACGATTTCCGTCCTGCGCGCTGCATCCCCCGCGTGTCCACGGCGCCGGACAGGAGGCTGTCCCGTTTCGCCCGCGCGATCGTGCGCGGGATCACCCTGGCGTCCACGCAGGTCTTGCCCCATCGTGCGGCATGGCGAAGCGACTGCGCGGCACGGGCTGGTGCGCTCGGGCGTCCATGGGGCTCACGACGCTCGCGGTACTCGCCACGCTCGCGGTGCTCGCGGCCTCCGCTCGGCCGGCCGCCGCGCAGCGGACCTTCCGCACCGTGGGCACCGATCTCTGGAACGGCCTGGGCGATGTCTGGTACGTGTGGACGTCACCCTTCCACGCTAGCGGGCGCGACTGGCTGATCGCCGGCGGAGCGCTGGCCGGCGTGGTCGCGGTCGGGGCGAGCGACGAGCAGATCTACCGGTGGATGGTGCAGCATCCGAATTCCGCGGCGATCGAGGCGCTCCATCTCTCCCAGCGCCATCCAGCGCGCGGCGAAGCGCACGTCCACCTCCGCCTCGTAGCCGCTCAGCGCGTCGCGCTCGTATAGCGCGCGGTCGGCGAGCGTGGCGTCGTAACGGTGTCGCGGCTCCGCTCGCTGAACTCCACGGCGCCGCCGAGTGGGCGGCAGAAGCGGTCGCCTTTCACGCGGTCCTGGTCCTCGAGCACGAGGATGCGGTCGCCGCGGCGGACGAGGCAGATGGCGATGGGACGGATGCGCTGTGGGTCCACGGGCCTCGCGGCCGCCTCCGGTGTTTTCGTGCGGAGCTCAGGTGCCGTCACGGGACCGCTTTCCGGCCGGGGTGCTCGCGACGTCGCCCTCGGCGCCTGCGCTCTCCTCGTCGGCGGCCGCTTCGGCGCCAGCTTCGGTGCCGGCTTCGGCGCCCCTGTCGAGCGGGCGGGCCATCACCCGGTCGCGCTGGTCGTCGGTGCCGAGGCGGAAGGACTGCGAGCCCACCGCGCGGAACCCGTGGCGCTCGTAGAATGCGATCGCGCGCGCGTTGCGCTCCCACACGGCGAGCCAGAGCACGTCCGCCTCCCAGGCGCGCGCGGCGCCGATGCAGGCGGCGAGCAGCTCCGGCCCGACGCCGCGGCCATGCCAGGCGCGATCGGCGTAGATGCGCGCCAGCTCGGCCGGCCGCGCCGAGTGAACGGCGGGCGACCGCGCGCCGAGCCGCAGGTGCGCGTACCCTACGGGCTCGCCCTGCGGGCCCTCGGCGAGCCACACGCGCCCCTCCGGATCCTCGAGCTCGGCACGCTGCTTGTCCTCCGCGAATGCGCCGGCGAGATAGGCCGCCATGTCCTCGGGACGGTTGTCGGCGGCGAAGGCCTGCGCGAAGAGGGCGGCGGACACCCCTGTGAGGAGCGGTGCATCGCCAGCGGTGGCGAGGCGGATGCGAAACTCCGTGGTGCGTGGTGTCACCGCGATCACTCGACCGCCGGCGCGACCACGCCATCCGCGCGCAGCCGGGCGAGCACCAGGTCGGCGACCGCCACGAGGAGCGGAATCTCATCGGCCGGCACCGGCTGCGGACGCAGGTCGAAGTGGCACAGCGTGCCGACATCGCCGAGTGGAACGCCGCAGTATGCGATGGTCGTCATGCGCGCGGGGTGGGTGGCGAGCCCGGCGTCATCGCGCGCGTCATCCGTCGCGAAGGGCGCGGCGTCCGCTGCGACGAGCGAGCAGTACGTCTCGCGGAGCGGCGCATCGGCGCCGACCTCGAGGCGCGGGTTCTCGCGGTCGAAGAGCCGGATGCTGCGCAGGATGGGTGCCTCGACGCGGTAGACGCCCGTGAAGCGGTGCGGCACGCGCGCGTTGAGCGCGGCGAGCGCGGCATGGACGCCGGCGGTGTCGAGCACGGCGCTCACGGAATCCACGACCTCGCGGTCCGCGCGGCTCAGTGAGCGGGCGCGTGCGGGAGAAGAAGCTGGCATGCCCACCATACGCGCACGCGGCTCCGCGCGTTCCGGGCGCGCTCCCCCACGTTCCCCCACGCTCCTCGCCCTACGCCATCTCGGCCCCTGCGTCCGTGAGGAGCGCGCGCAGGAGCGAGCGGTGGCAGTGCGACTCGTCGGCGCAGTAGCAGCCCACCGAGAAGCTCGACGCCGGCGACAGCGCGGCGAGGAGCGTGATGAGGCGCTGCGCCGCGGGGGCGCGCATCTCGCGGCGGTACGCCCGCGCGTAGCGCGCCCACCGCGCCGGCGTCCACGGCTCCGAGAGCGCCCACGTCACGATCTCCGCGCTCGGCGCGAGGTCGGGGAGCCAGAGGTCGAAGAAGTCGCGGCGGCCGTAGTCCTCCTTCCGGACCCCGCGCGGCGGCCGGCGAACGGTGCCGAGGCGGATCCCCTCGCCGGGCGCGCGCGGCGTGCCGAAGCGGACGACGTGAATGGGCATGCGGGTCTCCCGGGGGCGGCGTCGGTGATGTGGCGTGTGCCGAGCCGTATAAAACTGAGAACACTAGGCGGTCCCGGACACAGCTAATGCTGAGAGCTGTGCCCAGCTCACGACAGCTCGAGGGTCCGCCACCAGTCTCGAAGCGGCTCACCACTCAATCCAACTGAGCCGAAGCGTAGCCAACGCGCCCTCGCGCTGTATCTCAGTCGGCGCACACATGAAGGCACTGCTGCGAACGCAGCCGGATTCATGCTCCGGCTGCGGATGAGCCCCCAGAATGCGACGATCTCTCGGAAAGACAGCTCGTCAAAGGTTCGGGAGCATCAAGTTCGATGAAGATTCGGGGAGCGCGCGGGGATTGCAGCAGAGTCCCCAATCGCCGTTGAACGGTGCGAAGAACGCGCAGCCGCCGCACTGGCCGCCTTCCTCGTACTGGGCGTACAGCTCGGGTTCTCCCGGCCAATGCTCGCGGTAACGACGCTCGGAGTCCGGGTCGGAGAAGCGGTCCGTGACGACGCGGTTCCGGTTCATACACTCACGCGAGTACGCACCTGGCGCGGTAGACAACGCCGTACGGGAACCGGTCTAGGAGCAGTCGGCGTGTCCCCGATTCGTACAACGCTCCGGCCGCGGGATACTCGACCGCCAGGGCCACGACGCGCTCGAACTCGTCGAGGAACACCGCGCGCAGGCCAGGCGCCCGGTCGCCGTAGAATGCCGCCGCCTCGCACAACTCGGCCTCAGCCTCTTCAAGAAGCTGGGCCTCTTTCACTCCCGAGGCTCGGCAGCGCCGCGAAGTTCACGCAGGGCGTCCGCCCGCCGGTGAGTCTCCATCGGACCTGCCTCCTTCGAGAAGCCAACCTACACCTCCCAAAGTGCCCCGGCCAACCGGGGCTTACAGCAAAGCGCCTCGGGCGTGATTGGCTGCGCGGT
>JBBJNN010000005.1:63811-103294 GCA_037720885.1 Gemmatimonadaceae bacterium
CCAATCACGCGCCAGTGACGAGCTCCCGGCGCTAAGGCGCGAAGCGGAAGGTGAACTCGTGCGCGCCAGTGGCCCTCCTCGCGCTCCCCCCGACACCCTCGGCCGGGAAGCGCCACGCGCGCAGCCGCTTGAGCAGGCACGCGTCCACTTCCGCGCCATCGCGCTCGGCGCTCCACACACTGTCGAAGATGCCCGCCGCCACGAGGCCGGCCGGCGTCAGGGAGAACGAGATCGTCACATCTCCTTCGAGCGACGCGTTCGCCTTGAGCCCCATCTGCTCGTAGCAGAAGCGCATCTCCCCACCGCGCCCACGCACGAGCGCGGCCACCACCGCGACGCTCGCCACGTCGCGTGCCTCGGCGGCGACGCTGTCGGCGGCGGTGAGCGGTCCACCGACGGCCGCGCCCCGAGCAGGTTTTCGTGCCGCACCGCCAACCGCCGCAGCCGCGTTGCGCGTCCCGCCGGCCCCTGTCGTCGTACCGGGCTTGGCCCCCGGCTTCGGCTTCGCGGACGACACAGTGGTCGTCTTACCCCTGGCGCCGCCGGCGGGCTTCGCCTGCGCGACCTGCGGCTGGGTAGTCGTCTTGCCGGTCGTTCCCGATGGTTGCCCCTGCGCGCGCACGCTGCCCGGCACGATGACGAGCGCGCCGAGGAGCGCGAGGGCGGCGCCCGCGGCGCGGCACAGAGCGCCCGGCGGCGCGGCGTGGAGATTCATGGAGTGTTGGACGCTCCATTCGCGCCGATCGTTGCTGTGCCGGGTTATGCTCCGGACCGACGACCCGGCGCGTGACATCCACCCGCCCGGACCGTGGACCCCGCCGTCGCCGGTTGTGGTCTCGCTCGCGTGCGTGGCGAGTAGATGCTGCGCCAGGCGGCGCGAGCAGCGCGATCAGAGAAAGAGCACCCCGTCCGTGGCCCGCTGCACCGCCTCGCGCAGCGCCGAGAGGACTGGCGACATCGACGGATCCTTCTCCACGTCGCGGAGCCAGGCCCGCACGGTCGCCACCTCGCCCGACGCGTCGCGCAGCGTCCAGCGGACGATCGCCTCGTCGGGGATCCCGGGTCGGGGCGGGAAGCGCTCCGCCCAATCGAACCGGGAGGCGTGGGCGAGCACACTCCGGGCGCGCTCCGGGCCGATGTCGCCATCGTAGCGCTGCCCCCGCTCCCTCGCCCCCTCCGCCGCACCCGTCTGGCCGTTCTCGCGATGCTGCTCCACGACGAATCGGCCGGTACCCTCGAGCACAATGCGCGTGAGCCCCTCTTCCGATGCGACGTCGCCCACGTCGGCGACGAGCGAGTACTCCTCCGGTCGCGAAGCCGCCGACGCGATTCGCTGGTCTGGCATAGTCTCTCCTCGCCGCGCTCGTCTGGTCCCTGGCCCCTACTCGCCGACAGCGTACGTACAGCAGGTGCGGTTCGACAGCCAGTCCGCGAACCCCTGGAGGTGCCGCGGTCTGACGGTTCCCGACTGACTGTTCTGCATGATGCTGCCGTCCGACGTCACCGTGCGGGACGGACAGTTCGAGTCCGCGTACTCGTCGGGGTTGCCGAACATGTGACCAGACTCGTGGGCGGCCGTCCCGCCGGTGCTGTTGACGTACCAGTTGCTCATGTCCGCTCGGCCGGAGCCCGGGTGGACGGTGACGACGTGATGCTCCCCGGAGCTCACGAACTGCACGTCCACCGAGACCGGGTACCGCTGGCAGCGGCAGCGGCCGCCGGTGAGGACGAGCGGGAAGCGGTTCGACCACGCTGCTTCGATCGCGGGCTCCCATCGTGCGCGTACCGTCGCCAGGTCGGCACTGCTCACGCCCCGGTCGGCGACCAGGCGGATGCGGAGCGTGATGCGCACGACGCACTCGCGCGAGTCTTCCGTGATGAGGTACGCGGAGGTCCACCCGTAGATGCACTCCGAGCGAGCCTGCGAGACCTCGTTCCCCGCGAAGAGCCGGCGGATGAGGCACCAGAGCGAGCACCAGCTGTCCAGCACCCACACCCACAGCCGGCAGAAGGTGAGCGTGATGAACACCCACAGCGCGCAGACAGTGGTCGTGACCCACGTCCACAGGTCGCAGACGGTGCTCGACACCCACGTCCAGAGCTCGCAGAGCGTGGTCGTGGCCCACGACCACGCGCGGCAGACCCAGGTGGAGATCCACGTCCAGAACAGGCACAGGATCTTGAACGGGCCCCAGCTGTCGCAGCGGCTCGTCCACTCCCGCTCCCAATTGTCGCAGCGGCGTTCGCTCTCCGTCCGCCAGCGGTCGCAGCGCTGCGACCATTCGGTGCGCCAGCGGTCACAACGCCGGGTCTGGTCGGTGCGCCACCGCTCGCATCTCGCGAGCTGGCTCGTCCCCCACTCGACGCAGCGCAGCCGCGCGCGGGCAACGTCGTCGGTACAGGCCATACGCTCGGCTCCTCCTGCAGCGTGAACCGGGGCGGGTAGCTAGCCTCGGAGCAGCCAGATGATCCCTGCGGCGATCGCTGATAGAACTATCAGCCCGTGCACCACTCAGTGACAGGACTTCTCGTTCTCGGGCACCGGCCGGCACCTCCGGTTGGGACGACTCCTCGGGAACACGCCGCATACTCGGAGCGGGGGCGGTCGGCTCGCGGGGCAGAGTGATTACGGTGTGGGCCCCCGGCGGCGAAGTCAAGTAATGTTTTTGTCAGGGCTCGCCCTGTGGCGCGCGAGCTCGCGGCCGGCTCACATCAGCCGCGCCCCCTCAGGGTCGTACGCCTCGGTCGCCACCCTGGCGGCGCCAGACCCCGCGTACTCCTCACGTCCGAGCGCCCAGACCATCGTGTCGCGCGGGCGGCCGTCCGGCGTCAGCGCGTTCCGCTCGAGCGTCGTGCCGTGGCGATAGCCCAGCTTCCGCGGGATCGCCGCGCTCCGCACGTTCTCCGGGTCGCAGCGGATCTCGATGCGCTCCGCGCCGAGGAGCTCGAAGCCGACGCGCGTGAGTGCCGAAGCTGCCTCCGCCGCGAGGCCGCGGCCAGTGTGGCGCACGTGGACCCAGTAGCCGATCTCCAACCCGCCCGGCCCGATGCGCGGGTGCATCCCCATGCCGCCCAGTACCTCGCCGCGCTCCGGGTCGAACAGCCCGAACGTCCAGTCGCGCCCGTGCCGCACGTCGTCATTGTATTGCGCGATCCGCGCCTCCACGTCCGGCAGTGCGCTCGGCTCATGCACCGCCCAATCCATCCACGCGCGGAGATGCTCGAGGCTCTCCTCGATCGCGCGCCCGAGCGCGGGCGCATCGTCCACCTCCCAGGCGCGGAGCAGGATCCGCGGGGTGCAGACGCGGTACACGGGACCGCCGCTCGCGGTCCCGTGCGGAGTGCTCTGGGGAGTGACGTTCGGTTCGGCCACGCCGGACCACCTCGGGAGTGCTGGTCGTGATCAAGCCGCGGGGACTCGTACACGACTAATGCACGGATAATGCACGGAGGGCTCGGCGTCTACCCGGGCGCGGCGCTAGCGGAGCGGGACAGGCTACCGCGGGTACGCCTCCAGCTCCAGCGCGTAGCGCGCGATCGCCCGGCCGAGCTGCAGCCCCGCGTCGTTGTCGAAGCGGTAGTGGATGCCGCCGTAGAGCCGCGACATCGCCGCCTGGTCGGCCAGCTCCCGCAGCCGCGCGGCCTGGCCCGGGAAGGCGGCGGCGAGGACCTCCGCCATCGCGGCCGAGATCGTCGCGTGGTTCGCTGGGTAGGAGGGGAAGTTGGGGGCCGGGACCGAGAGCGTGATCGCGGGGTCCGCCTGCCAGGGCCGGATGAGCCAGTACGCGTACTTCGCGTCGTGGCTGGCGATGATGGCGTCCATGGCCACCATGTTCATGAGCGCGAGCAGGTGGGCGGTTCGGCGCTCGCTCCAGCGCTCCCGCCCCGCGAGCGTGGAGGCCTCGAGGTTCCAGTAGCCCGGCGGGTGGAACGTCCCGGCGCCGAAGGCCCAGAATTTCGCGATCGAGTCCTGCACCCGCGTCCGGGTATCGGAAACCTGCCGGACCTCGGTGAGCGCGGCGAGGAACTCCGGCGAGCCGAAGGCGGGCGGCGGCGGGGGACGGAACTGGTCGCCGGATGTCAGGAAAAAGGTGCGGGCCTGCCCGATCACCGCGCCGCCGGGCGGGGCCGGGGGGTTCGCGCTGCTGAACCAGAAGCCGTCGCCCGCGGGCACCGTCCCGGTCCAGGGCGCGAAGTAGCCGTCGGTCATGGCGCGGTCCACCGCCTGCTCGCCGGCTCGCCGCCCCACCGTCTCCCCGGTCGCGGCGTCGGTGCCCCCGGCCTCGAGCCACTCGGGTGACCCCACCTGCTGCCGGAGGAGCGCTCTCAAGGTCGCGCTGTCCGCGGGGTAGATGTAGCGCAGCGCCTGCGCGGAGGCCGCGGCCACCGCCGCGCGGCGCGACACGTAGTTGCCCTCGGACGACGCGCGCTCGGCGGCGAGGACGGCGTCGTACTGGGCGACGCTGAGCGTCGCGTAGGCCCGGAACGCCACGAACACGTTCGACAGGTTCTTGGCCACGAGGCCCCGCGCGACCTCGTTCCACTCGATGCTGGCCGGGGTCAGCCCCCGCTCGCGCGCCCGGGACTCGGACGCTGAGACGACCGTATCGCTGCCGGTCGGGTCCGCGCACGACGCGAGAAAGAGAGCGGCGACCACGCCGCCGGTCGATCGGAATGCTCGTGCTGACATCAGTGCCTCCTTAATGATTAGATAGAGTGTCCCGCAAAGTCGGGTGATGCCCCGCGAAGTCGGGCCGGCTCCGCCTTGCTCGCGCCGAGCCGTCGCACTAGCCTAGGAAGCACCGGTCATACGGGGGTCACAGGCGGGTCACATGGAGGCCCAGGCGCGCACGCACTACAGGCTCGAGGCCCTCGGGGGCCTGGCTGTCGCCGGCGGCGAGGCCCCGCTCTCCGGCGCGGCGACCCAGCGCCGGACGCTCGGCCTCCTCGCGGTGCTCGCGGTCGTCGGCGAGCAGGGCATCACGCGCGAGAAGCTGCTCGGGTTCTTCTGGCCCGAGAGCGACACCATGCGCGCGCGACACGCCCTCAAGCAGGCGCTCTACATCCTGCGTCGCGACCTCCGCGACGCCGAGCTCGTGCTTGGTACCGTGACGCTGCGCCTCAACCCGGCCAGCATCACCAGCGACGTCCAGGAGTTCGAGCAGGCCCTGTCGCAGGGGGACCTCGAGCGCGCCGTCGAGCTATACCGGGGGCCCTTCCTCGACGGTCTCTACCTCGACGGCGCATCCGAGTTCGAGCGCTGGCGTGATCGCGAGCGCGGCCGCCTGGCGCACGCCTATGCCACGGCGCTCGAGCGACTTGCCGCCGCGGCCGGCGCCGGTGGGGATCACGCGCGCGCCGCGGGGTGGTGGCGGCGGCTCGCCGCCGCCGACCCGCTCAGCTCGCGGATCGCGGTCGAGCTGATGAAGGCCCTCGCCGCCGCCGGCGACCCGGAAGCCGCGCTGCAGCACGCCCGCGTGCACGATATGCTGGTCCGGCAGGAGCTGGAGACGCCGCCCGACCCCGCGGTCGCCGAGCTGGCCGACCGGGTACGTGACGACCTGCGTGTGCGGCGGGATCAGCAACCCAGGGCGGAATCGCCCGCTCTCGTCCCGGGCGCCGGCGCGGACGAGCCAGGCGATGCGGCGATGGATCGAGCACCGCCATTACCCCCGCGCGACGAGGTCGGCGCCGAGCGTGGCGGCGCCGAGCCTCGCGCGGTGGAGCCTGCCTCCCCAGCGCCCGCCTACCCGGCTCCGTCCGGCCGCCGGCTCGGGCGGCGCAGCGTCGGCGCCGCGGTGGCGCTCGCGCTCGTGGTCGCCGCCGCCGTGTTCGCCATCCCGAGGATCGACCTCGCCGGCCGGCGGCGTCCGCCTGCGGTTTCGGCGCACCGATCCGTCGCCGTGCTCCCGTTCGTCAACATGAGCGCGGACCCCGACAACGAGTACTTCAGCGACGGACTGAGCGAGGAGCTCATCACTGCGCTCAGCCGCGTCGCCGGCCTCCGCGTGGCCGCGCGCACCTCGTCGTTCGCGCTCCGCGATGCGAAGCTGGACGCTCGCACCATCGGCGACACGTTGGCCGTGACGAGCGTGGTGGAGGGGAGCGTGCGCAAGGACGGTGGCCGGCTGCGCGTGACCGCTCAGCTCATCGACGCGACGAGCGGCTTCCAACTCTGGTCCGGCGAGTACGACCGCGAGCTGAAGGACGTGTTCGCGCTGCAGGACGAGATCGCCGGGGCGATCGCCGGCGCGCTGAAGATGAAGCTCACCGGGCGCGCCGGCGCCGCACCGGTCGCGCCGCGGACCGCGAACCTCGAGGCGTACGACCTGTACCTGCGGGGAGCGTTCTTCCGGAACAGCCCCACGCGCGACGCGCTCGCGAAGGCGATCGCGTACTTCGATCGCGCGATCGCGCTGGACTCCGGGTACGCGCTCGCGTACGCCGGGAAGGCCACCGCGATCGGCCCGCTCCTCTACTTCGGCCACGTCCCGCGGGCGCAGGGGCTCCCGGCGCTGCGCGCGGCGGCGCGCCGCGCCCTCGAGCTGGACGAGACGCTCGGCGAGGCGCACGCGGCGATGGGGATCGTCCGCTTCTTCTACGAGTGGGATTGGCCGGCCGCGGAACGCGAGTTCCGGCGCGCCACGGAGCTCAACCCCACCGACCCGCATGCCTTCCACATGCTCGCGAACTACCTGCGGGCGATGGCACGATTCGACGAGGCGATCGCCGCGCGGACCCGCGCACTGGAGCTCGACCCGCTGAACGCCCGGACCGGGTTCGCGCTCGGCAACGACTACCTCGCTGCCGGGCGGGACGACCGGGCGATGGAGCAGTTCCGCCGCGCGATCGAGATCGATCCGGCGCATCCGCTCGCCCTCGGCCTCGGCCCCGCCATGCCGTACAGTCCGGGCAGAATCTACGAGCGGCAGGGATCGTACGGCGCCGCCGCGGAGGAGTACGTACAGGTGGCCGCACGCCGCGGCGCACCGCCCGGCGAGTTGGGCGAGCTGCGTCGCGCATACGCCGTGGGGGGGATGCGCGGGTTCTGGCGGCGCTGGCTGGCGTTCGAAGAGCAGTACCCGTCGGGCGATCCCGACCCAGTCCACGCGGCGGCGATCTGGGCGCGGATCGGGGACACTGAGCGGGCGGTCGCGTTGCTGGAGCGGGCGTACCGCGAGCGCAACCCCGGACTCGTGTACCTCAATGTGGACCCGGACTGGGAGAGCGTGCGCACACACCCCCGCATCGTCGCGATGTTGCGCGAGATGAAGCTGCGCCGCTGATCGGTGCCATCGGCGCCGCCGTCGCACAGCGCCGTTACCGCACCCTCCTCCGCAGCTCGCGCGCCCGCGTCTCGCTCGCGTCGAGCCCGATCGCGCGCTCGTAGCTCCCGATGGCGGCCGTGCGGTCGCCCAGCCGCTCGTGCGCATCCCCCAGGCTCGTCTGCGCCTGCGCGGAGCGCGGAAACAGCTCGGCGTTCAGCTTGAAGATCTCGAGCGCGTCACCCGTACGCCCGCGGGAGAGAAGTGCCTTTCCCATCTGGTCGATGCCCCACTCCTCGTCCTGCATCGCGGCAGGGTTCTTCGCCTTCATCGCGCGCACCTTCACGACCGTCGCCGCGACACCGTCGCGCGCGATGCGGGCCAGCGCGGAGTCCATGCCCGCATCGCGCTTGCGGTCGAAGTCCGTGTCCCACCCCTCCACCTCGAGCGTGATCTCCACGGTGTCGCCCATCGTCGCGCTGCGCAGCTCGTCGAACCACGGGTTGCCCTCCCTACCGCCCATGATGCCAAAGTCCTTCCGCGCGAGCTTGAGCGCGCCCGCGAACGAGACGATGCGCGAGCCGTGCGGGTCCGCGACCGGCGGGTGCGTCGCGCGGAAGGGGATCGTCACCTCCTTCGTCACGCCGTGCATCGCGAGCGGGCCGGTTGCCAGGAGCGAGCCGTCGCGCGCACGGCTCACCCTGGCGCTCTGGAACGTGATGCGCGGGAAGCGCTCGACGTCGAAGAAGTCGGGCGAGCGGAGGTGCTCGTCCCGATGCGCGGAGCCAGTCTTCAGGCTCGCCGCCTCGATCACCATCGTCACCGACGAGTTGACTGGCCGCGCGTCGTCATAGAGGATGGTCCCGCGGAGTCCGTCGAAGCGCCCCTTCACCCGGCCGTAGAGGAAGGGGATGGAGAACTCGACCGCCGAGTGCCCGGCATCCACGCGGTAGTCGCGCGGCCGCGCCGCGCTGGGATGCGCCGCGCTGGGATGCGCCGCGCCGGGCTGCGCGTGCACCGGAGCGCGAGGGGCGATGTGCGCGATGACGAGCGTGGCGATGGCGAGTGACGTGAACGACAGACGTATGGTGGACATGGGTCAGCGCTCTGCGGGTTGAGTTGAGGTGCTCGGGGCGGAGACGAGCGTCACCTGGTTGCTGCCGCCGCGCACGATGCGCCGGCTCATGACGAGGAGTCCGTCGCTCGCTCGCACCCACACGGTCTGCTCCGGCTCGCCGCGCACGCGCACGCTGAGCTTCCAGCAGTCGAACGCGCCGGCAGGAATGCGCACGCGCTCCTCGCCGAGCACGCGGATGGACACGGGGTAGACCACGTCGGAGGGGACGGCGCCCCACCCTACGACCGACACGCTCCCGCTCCAGCCGGGCTTGAGCACCACGCTCTGGAAGAAGAGGACAAAGAATCCCTCGCCCGCCGCGTACGGCCCGCCCGATGCGGGGAGCGCGCGCGCGATCCGCGTCACCCGCCCCCGCCCGGTCATGGTGCCGAGCACGCTGTCGCGCATGAAGCGCTGCGCCACGTCGTAGTGGCTGTACCCCACGTTCAGCGCGCGGCGATAGAGCGGGCGTAGCGTGCGCCGGTCCACGTACGTCGTCTCGGCCATGTCGTTCGTGTGCCCGCGCCACGCGTCGAACACGCGCCACGCCGGCCGGCCGCCGTGCTCCGCCTCCTCGATCACGATGGCGCCGCGCTCGGGCACGGACGCCGCACCCTTCTCCGAGTGCTCGGCGAACTCGTACTCCCAACGCCCCGCGCGCAGCCGCCCGCCGTCCAACCCCACCACCCTCGGCGGCGTGCCCCGCGCCTCGGTCGGCAACTCCTGCGCGTACGCCTCGGCCGGCAGCACGCCGACGGCGACGAGGAAGCCGCTCCCCGTGGGCACCGAATCGCCCGGCACAGCGCGGGCGGCAGCGTGTGCAGGGGCACGACTCGCATCGCTCCCATTCCGCCAGCGCTGCACCCCGGCCGTGCCCGCGATCCCTGCCGCCACGAGCACGGTCGCGGCGGCGGCCATCCATGCCGGCGCCGAGCGTGGTGCCCTACGCTCATCTGCGCTCGGGAGAATGAACCGCTCCCCGGCGGCGCGCTCGGCGGCGATGCGCTCGAGCATGCCGGCTGGCGGCGCCGGCGTGCGCGCCGTACGGAGGAGCGCGCCCGCGCCACGCACCCAGCTCAGCGTCGCGCGGCACTCCGCGCACCGCTCGAGGTGCCGCGCAATGCAGGCGCGCTCCTCGGGGCTGGCGCTCTCGCCGTCGGCGAAGCGCTTGAGCGCGGGGTCGCGTGGGTGCGGGCGGAAGCGCGCGGTGAGGGAGGCGATCGAGGTCAGCATGCTGTGCATCGTGTGTTGA
The DNA here is from genome assembly GCA_037720885.1 of Gemmatimonadaceae bacterium. GTDB lineage: Bacteria > Gemmatimonadota > Gemmatimonadetes > Gemmatimonadales > Gemmatimonadaceae > JACMME01. Next base: position 73,446 of record JBBJNN010000005.1, read on the forward strand.
AGGAGTGAGCCACGTGGGTCACCGGGAGCCCTCCATGGCGCGCCGGAGCAGCCTGAGTGCCCGGCAGAGGCGGACCTCCGATGCCGCGTTACTGATGCCGAGGAGCGCACCGATCTCGGCGTGCGAGTAGCCTTCCAGCTCCTTGAGCACGACCACGGCGCGAAGCGTGACAGGGAGCCCGGCGAGCGCGCGCTCGACTGCGGAACGGGCGGCGAACGCGTCCGCCTCCGCGCTGCCCGCGTGATGGAGCTCCGCGTCGAGCGGTACCTCGCGCCGGCGGCCCTCCGACCGCGCGCGCGTGAGCGCGGCGCGCGCCGCGATGCGCTTGAGCCACGACGGGAAGCTCCCGCGCTCATCGTAGCGGCGGAGCGCCTCGGGGAGCCCGAGGAATACATCGTGGAGCACGTCCTCCGCGTCCGCCACGGACCCGAGTAGTCGGTACGCGAGCGCCATCACGGGCTCGGCGTAGCGCGCGTAGAGGGCGCCGAGCGCATCGGTGCTCCCTGCGCGTGCGCGCGCGATCAGCTCCGCGTCATCGCTCGGCTCGGGGGGCATGATCCCGGAAAGTCTCCGTCGTACACGAGTGTCGGCCACATCACCCAATCGCCGCCGGCGACGGAAAGCTTACATCGGGACCGGGGACCTCAGCGACACCCGGATGCAGATCGCGGCGAAATGGTGAGAGTGATTCACCGTTCCGCCGCGATCGTGCTTTTCGGGGGGGGCCCCCCAAGGTATAGAACCTTTCGCTACCCGCTACCCGCGAGTGCCGCGTGCCGCTTTACGACCTCGTCCGCACTCTCACCCGCTCGCGCTCCCGCTCCCGGACGCGCACCCGCTCACGGTACAGCCCGTGGTCGCCGGCGAGTAGCCGGTCCAGGGCGCGGTCGGTGTCCTGATCTACATCGTGATCGGTGTCCCAGTCGCCGCGCACGCCGTCGTCTCCACTGGCGCCGGTGTCCCGGGCGCGTCCCCGCGACCGCTGCTCGCTGGTCCCGCGCTCATCGTCGAGCTCGCGCAGCGCCCACTCCGCCGCGCGCCGCACGGCGCTCGACTCGTCCTGCAGCGCGGCGGTGAGTGCGTCGAAGGCGCGGGGGCTCTCGATCTCGCCGAGCGCGTGCGCCGCGGTCGCGCGCACCTCCGGGTCGCGGTCCTTGAGCGCGGGGATGAGCAGGGGCACCGCGCTCGCATCTTCGATCTCCCCCATCGCCCACGCGGCCATCTTCCGCACCTCCGCAACCGGGTCGCTCAACACGGTGCCGAGCGGCTCCACGCCACGCGCGTCCTCGATCTCGCCCAGCGCCCGCGCCGCCATCGTGCGCAACTCGGTGCTCGTGTCGCGCAGCGCGGCGGCGAGCGCGGGTACGGCGGCGGCGTCCTCGATCTCGCCGAGCGCCCACACCGCCTGCTTCCGGATCGCCGGCGACTCGTCGCGGACGGCGGCGGTCAGCGCGTCGACGCCCCGCGGGCTCTCGATCTCCCCCATGGCGTGCACGGCGGCGAGCCGCACCTGCTCGTCGCGGTCGCGGAGCAGCGGCGCGAGCACGTCCACTCCGCTCGCGTCCTCGATCTCGCCCAACGCCCACGCCGCGGTGCGCCGTACCTCGGGGGATGCGTCGGCGACCGCGGCGGCGAGCGCCTGCACCCCGCGCGGCGACTCGATCTCCCCGAGCGCCCAGGCCGCGACCTTCCGCACCTCGACCGATCGGTCGCGGAGGGCGCGCGCCAGCGCCTCCACGCCACTCGGCGACTCGATCTCGCCGAGCGCCCACGCGGCGGTGCGGCGCACGACCTCGGCCTCGTCATCGAGCGCTGCGTCGAGCGCCGGGACCGCGCTCGCGTCCTCGATCTCCCCCAACGCGCGCGCCGCGGCCTCCCGTACGCTGGGAGCGCGGTCCTTCAGCGCGCCGGCGAGCGCCTCGATCGCGCGCGGGCTCTCGATCTCGCCCAACGCCCACGCCGACATCGCACGCACCTCGACCGCGTCGTCACGCAGCGCGTTGGTGAGGGGGGCGATGGCCTGCCGATCCTCCATCTCCCCGAGCCCGAGGGCTCCCGTCTCGCGCATGCCCGCGCTCCCATCGCGAAGGAGCGCGAGCAGGAGGTCGTACGTCCCCGAGGGGCGGGCGCGGCCGAGCGCGCGGACGGCGACGCTCCGCACGCACCGGCTGTCGTCGCGGACCGCCTGGCGGAGAAGGCTCGTCGTCGCGCCATCCTTCAGATCGCGGACGCGCAGCGACCGCGCCTCGCGTACGAGCGGATGGTTGTAGCGCTCGCGGTCGGTGCCCTCCCCCCACCATTCGCCGTCCCTGCCGTTGCCGATCTGCTGCGCCGCGAGATCGCAGACGGTGGAGTCCGCGCTGCGCAGGTCGGCGAGCAGGCGGGCCAGGCGGGCGGAGTCGGCGGCGGCCGCGCGGGCCGGATCAAGCAGGAGGGTGACTGCCAGCGCGCCGCGCGGGGCGGATAGCAGCGAAACGGCCGCGGCCGCCACGACCAGCGCGACGCCGCGCCAGCGGGGGGAGGGCGAGGAGGAGGGAGAGGCGGACGACATGACGACCTCGGTTGAGAGGTGGAGCGGGCAACGCGCCGCCCGAAGCGGGCGATCCACTAGAGTTGGATACGCGGCACGCGCGAAACGTTGTCGGCTCACCTGATGTTGGCCGAACGACATCGCTACGTGCGGGGCTGCAGGCCGGCGCCAGGCAGCACCTTCGTCAGATACTCGGTGTCCCCCTATCGCCCGGTGTGCGCGCCCGTCCCACCGGAGACGTAGCCGAGCTTGGGGTAGAGCCGCCAGGCCGCGTCGTAGTCGGGTGTCGTCCCCACGCCGATCCCAATGGCTGACCTTCCAGCCTCGGCGGCCATGCGCTCCGCTTCGGCGATGAGCGCCGAGCCGATGCCGCGCTCCCGGAAGTTGGTGATGACGTTGAGATCGTGGCCGGGCCCGAAGTAGTGCCGAATGCCGGCTCCCGAGTGCCCTACTCCGCCCGCAGCGCCCGCAGCGGGTCCACCCGCGTCGCCCGGCGTGCCGGGACGTAGCAGGCAAGGGCGGCGGTCACGAGCACGAGCGCCGCCACGCCCGCGAACGTCACGGCATCGAGCGGCGTCACGTTGTAGAGCATCCCGCGCAGCAGGCCCGTGAGCGCCGCGGCGCCGGCGAGGCCGGCGGCGACACCCACCAGGGCGAGGCGCCCGCCCTGCCGCATCACGAGCGAGAGCACGTCCGCGCCGCGCGCGCCGAGCGCCATACGAACGCCGATCTCGCGCGTGCGCTCGCTCGTCGCGTGACTCATGATCCCGTACACGCCCACGCCGGCGAGCGCCAGCGCGAGCAGCGAGAAGGTGCCGAGGAGAAGCAGGTGGAAGCGGCGCTCGCGGAGCGAGTCCGCGAGCAGCGTGTCGAGCGTCGTCGCGCTCGAGACGGGGAGCGCGGGCATGGGGGCGCGGATCGTCTCGCGCACTCTCGCGAGCGCGAGGAGCGGGTCGCCCGCCGTGCGCACGGCGAAGGTGATCGCCCCCGTCGGTGCCTGCGCGTGCGCGAGGAAGACGCTCGGCCTCGGCTCCTCGGCGAGTCCGGCGTGGCGCACGTCGGCGACCACGCCCACGATCTCGCGCGACACCGGCTTCCCCGCGTAGTGGATGGGGACGACGATCTTCTTCCCGATCGGATCCTCGTCGGGCCAGAAGCGGCGCGCCATCGTCTCGTTGATGAGGGCGACCGGAGGCGCGCTCGCGTCGTCCGACCTTGCGAGCATCCGCCCACGCCGGAGCGCGATCCCGAGCGCCGCAAAGTAGCCGGGCGTCACCGCGGTCGTGTGGGCGATCGGCACCGCGTCGGGCGCGGGCGCCGGCCGCCCCTCGATGGTGAGCGGCGCCCGCACCGCACCGATCGCCTCGGCGAGGGGGAGCGACGATGTCATCCCCGCGGCGCGCACGCCGGGCAGTGCGGCGAGCCGCTCGACCGCATCGCGCACGTAGCCCGCGCGCGCCGCCGGCGTCTCCGCGAACTGCCACACGTGGACGGTGACGGCGAGCACGTGGTCCGAGCGATACCCGCGATCCACCTGGAGGAGCGACGCGAAGCTCCGCGCCAGAAGTCCCGCACCCACCAGCAGCACCATCGCGAGCGCGATCTCCCCCACCGCCAGCGCGCCGCGGAGCGCCTGACGCGCCAGCCCGGAGGTCGCGCCCCGCGTGCCCGCCCGCAGCCCCTCGTGGAGGTTGGGGCGCGCGGCGTAGAGTGCGGGCGCCAGGCCAAAGACGAGCGCCGTCGCGAGCGATGCGGCGAGCGCGAAGCCGAGCACGCGCGCGTCGAGGTGGAGCTCGTCCATGCGCGGCAGGTTCGCCGGGCTGAACGCGCGAATGCCCTTCACCCCCCAGTACGCGAGCAGCACCCCCGCCGCCCCGCCCAGCGCCGCGACGAGCACGCTCTCGGCGGCGAGCTGGCGCACGACGCGTCCGCGCCCCGCGCCGAGCGCCGCACGGATGGCGAACTCGCGCTCGCGCTGCACCGCGCGGGCGAGCGACAGGTTGGCAACGTTCGCGCAGGCAATGAGCAGCACGAACCCCACGGCGCCGAGGAGGACGAGGAGCGCCTTGCGCACGCGCCCGAGGAGCTGCTCAGGGAGCGGGACGACCGTGGCGCCCACGTGCGCGTTCGTCCTCGGATACTCGCGCGCAAGCTGCGCGGCAACGCCGCTGAGCTCCGCCTGCGCCGCGCCGGGTGCGAGGCCCGGCTTGAGGCGCGCGATCACGTTGAAGTAGGCGGGGCCGCGCTGGCGCACGTCATCCTCGGTGAACACACGTGGCGCCCACAGCTCGCGCCCCGCGGGAAACTTGAACTCCGGGGGCATCACCCCAATCACAGTCCACGGGACCTGATCGAGCGTGATCGTGCGGCCAATGATCCCCGGGTCGGCACCGAAGCGGCGGCGCCACATCCCGTCGCTCATGACGACGACGTGGTCGTGGCCGGCCGTGAACTCCTCCGGGCGGAAGGGACGCCCGAGCTGGGGCGGCGTCCCGAGGATGGAGAAGAAGCCGTCGGAGACGAGCCAGGTCCGGATGGACTCCGGACCATCGGGGCCGAGCAGGTCGAGCCCGTACGGCTCGATCATCGCGACCCCGTCGTACGAGCGGACGCGCTCGCGCCAGTCGAGGAAGTTGGCGGGGGAGACGTCGTCGCGGGTCTCGCCGCTCGTGCGGTTGTGCTGCCAGAGCGTGACGATCTGCTCCGGCTCCCGGTAGGGGAGCGGGCGGAGGAGCACACCGTTCACGACGGAGAAGACCGCCGTGTTGGCGCCGACGCCCAGGGCGAGCGTGAGCACGACGACGGTGGTGAAGCCGGGGTTCTTCCGCAGGGCGCGCACGCCGTACTTGAGGTCCTGCGCCAGCTCCTCGAGGGGGCGGACGCCGCGGGCGTCGCGGCAGTCGTCCTTGTGACGCTCCACGCCGCCAAAGGCGCGGAGCGCATCGCGCCGGGCGTCGCCCGGGCTAGCGCCGCGGCGGACGCGCTCCTCCGCCTCCCGCTCGATGTGGAAGCGGATCTCGTCATCGAGCTCGCGTTCGGCGGCGGGGCGGTCGAGGAGCGCGCGCAGGCGGAGCAGGCCCCGGCGCAGCCAGAAGGTGGGTGGGCGCATGGGGATCCTCTACACGGTACGCAGGACGCGCTGCACGGCGAGCACGAACCGCTCCCAATCCGCGGTCTCCTCGGCGAGCTGCTTCCGGCCGGTGGCGGTGAGGGAGTAGTACTTGGCGCGGCGGTTGTTGTCGGAGGTGCCCCAGTCGGACGCGATCCAACCGCGTTCCTCGAGGCGGTGCAGGGCGGGGTAGAGCGAGCCCTGGTTCACCTGGAGCACGTCGCGGGAGATCTGTCCGATACGCTGGGACACGCCCCAGCCATGCATGGGCTCGAGGGAGAGCGCCTTCAGGATCAGGAGGTCGAGCGTCCCCTGGAGGACGTCGGCGGACGGGCGGCCCATCGGAAGCTCCCCTGTCGAGTGTCTACAAGAGTATGCGTCCGTTCCTGTCGAAGGTCAAGGGGAGGGAAGCGGGAAGCGGGAAGCGGGTACGGCGTGCGGTGATTCGGTGATGCTCGGCACGCGGGTCGGGGTAGCTTGGCAATTGGGGGGGACCCCCAAGGTACGGACTCCGCGCTTCCCGCTCCCCGCTTCCCGCGCCTCCGCCTACTGCTCCTCGGCCGCCAGTGAATCCACCTGTGCCCGCAGATCGCTCGCCCGGCGGGTGAATTCCGCTACCGGCATCGTCTGCAGCCAGCGGGGACCGAGCGGCTTGAGCGACGACGGGTACGACATCGCCGTCGTGCTCTCGTCGCGGTCGGCGTAGGCAGCGAGGGCGATGAGCGCCACCACCGTGCCCGTCACCGCGAGCGCGGCGCGCCACCGGCGGCGGTGCGGCATGGGGGACGCGAGCGCCAGGTGGCCGGCCAGCGCGGCCGTCGCGAGCGCGAGCCCGCCGAGCACCGGGAGCACGTCGTGTACGGCGCTCGCCGGGAAAAAGAAGGAGAGCCACTGCGAGGCCAGGCCGAGCGCGAGCGCCACGACCGCGGCCGAGCAGGCGAGCGCCAGATGGTGGATGAAGCTCGACCGGTGCGACACGATCCGGCTGGCCACTGCCCACCCGCTGGCCCAGATGGCAAGTCCGGCGAGGATGAGCAGCGCCTCGCTCACCACTTTCGCTTCGGTCACGCGCGTGTAGCTCCCGAGGAACGCGTTGAGCGCGAAGACGCCGAGCGTGGCAACGCAGACGAGGAGCGCGGCGCGCGGCGGGAGCGCGGTGATCGGGTGGCGAGCGGGCATGATCCTGATCGCCCCATCGCCCACTACGTCGCTCGCGGTGTCGGGAAGCGCGGGCGCCACGGGTTGGTCGGGGTCGCAGAAGCGCAGCACCGTCCGCCCGACGCGGATCTCCGCACCCGGGCGCAGGAGCACGCTCGCCACGCGGGCCGGCTGTGCTCCGCGCTGCACGGGCGCGCCATGCTCGCTCACCCCGTTCACGCTCCCCGCGTCCTCCGCCACGAGATCGCCACTCTCGGTGAGCACGACGCGCGCGTGCCTCGGGCAGACGTACGGGTCGTCGAGGATGACGTCGGCGCTGTACGCGCGGCCGATCGTTGCCGGGAAGGCATCGAGGCGCGTGCGGCTCCGCACGGCGCCGCGCGCGTCGAGCACCTCGACGATCGTCACTCGCGCCACGTGATACGCTCCAGGTACCGGCCGGCGACCCGCTGCGCGTTCTCGAAGCTCACGCCCGAGAGCGTCAGCGTCGTCACCAGCCCCTTCCCCCGGCCGCCGAGCGCCGCCGCCCGGAGCACGGCGTCGTACAGCCCGTCGAGCTTGCGGTAGCGCCGCAGGCAGAGCGCCGCGCGAAACGCCAGCGCGTGGTGCGTGACGTTCCGCGTCTCGCAGCGGAAGGGTGTCACCTCCTCGTCGTCCGCGTACATCCCCTCGTCACCGGAGGCGAAGGTGCCCGAGAGGAGCGAGTAGAAGCGGAGTGCGCCCAGTTCCCGGCTCGAGAGCACGCGGTGCTCCACCTCCACCACGCCGGACGACTGCCCGCCCGAGATGTAGAGCACGTCGTCCGTCGAGCACTGGTGCTCCACCACCTGGTATGGCAGCTCGTCCCGTCGCGTCGCGTCCGCCCAGCACTTGAAGAAGGGCGCCGGCTTCGTCGGGAGCGTATAGCCACCGAGCGCCACGGTGGGCGTGGAGCCGCCGAACATGTCGGCCAGATACACATCCTGGTACGCGCGCACCTGGCGCCCCACCTCGGCGAGGAAGCGCTTCGGCGGGGCGAAGCCGGGCTCGAGCGTCGTTGCGACGAGGGTTGCCGCGCGCTCCACGGGCACGAGGAAGCTCACCTGGTTCCCGGCGGTCGAGACGTTCACGCCGACCACGTGTCCGCTCTCGGCGAGCGTGGGCCCGCCGCTCATGCCCGGGTTGAGGGAGCCGGTGAAGTGGATCTTGGGGTAGAGCGTGTGCTCGAGGAGCCCGTTGTACGTGCCCTCCACGATCGAGAGCCCCAGGTCGTGCGGGTGCCCGAGGGCGAAGAGACGGTCGCCCTGCGACACCGCGACTGGCTCGAGGGCGAAGTGCTTCGCGGGGCGCACGTCGGCGCGAAGCACGGCGAGGTCGTGCACGACGTCGATCGCCAGCACGGCGACAGCCCGCGTCTCCCCGCGCGCGTCCACCACCTCGGCCCGATAGCGCTCGGGGGCGTGGACGAGCTGCGAGATCACGTGGTAGTTCGTGACGACGTGGCCGCGGTCGCTCACGTAGAAGCCGGAGCCGATCGTCGCCTTCGCCGCCGAGCTGGTCTCGACGACCTCGACCTTGAGCACCTGGTCGGCGAAGCGGCGGAACACCCGCGTCGACGCCCCGCCACTGCCCTCCTGTTGCGCGAGCGCGGGCGAGGTGACGAGGATCAGCAGGAGCGCGAGGAGGCGAAGCATGGGGAGAAGGCAGTCGGAAGGAGCGAGCACGGGGCGAGCTGCCATCTCCCTCCTGCGCGCTCCGTCATTTCAGCTCGAGCGTGTGCTTCGTGATCAGATCCCAATACGTCGGATAGCCACCCGCCGCGTGGTCCGCGAGCAGGCTCTCGACGGTCTGCAGGAGCTGCGTGCTGTAGTAGCCCGCCACTGCGCGCGGGTGCGGCTCGCGGAACGGGCCGCCGAAGTAGCTGCGGATGATGACGCTGCGTCCGTCGTGCGGCAGCCGCCCGACGTTCTTGACGAAGCGGTCGAAGCTCCCGTCACGAAAGAGGTAGAACTCGACGTTCGACGTGTAGAACGCGGACACCTTCTCGCCGCGCCCCGCGATGTAGGCGCCGATCGCCGCGAGCGCGCGGTCGCCCGCGAGGTCGCCGACGACCGGCACGATCAGGTTGCGCTCCTGCATCCCCTTGAGGAACTGGAAGTCGTTCTCGGTCACGAGGTAGTTCGCGCGCTTCCCCGAGAGGTCGGTCTCCAGCAGGAGCTGGCGGTAGGTGGGGTACCAGGGGCGCGGCGGGCGGTTGGCGCTCGTGAAGCGGAGGTCCATTCCCGCGCTCACGAACGAATCATAGATGCGCGCGATGGTCTCGAGGTCCGTCTGGGAGAGCGGAAGCCGGTAGTCGATCGTCCGCGCGCGGATCGCGGCCGCGGTCTGCGCGGCCAGTCGGGGCTGGGCTGGTGTCGCGTCGATGTAGGCGATGAGCTGCTCCACGGTGCGCCCCTGCCACCGTGCGGCATCGCGGGGCACGGGTCGGCCGAAGAGGAGGCACAGGAACTCCGCACGGTTCGCCGCCATCTCGAACAGCGCCTTGAACATGAAGTGCTGGAGGAGGTTGTCGCGCCGGATGTCGATGAGGAGCGCGATGCTTGGCCGCACGCGCGTGATGTAGGAGAAGTTCTGGTCCGGTCCCACGCCCACGTACGCGCCGCCCCGTACGCCCAATCGCGACATCCCGCCGAGCACGTGGAGGTAGGATGATTCGTTCGAGATGAGGTTGTCGCTGTCGAAGAATCCGCCCGACTCCGAGAGCCGCTGGATGAGGCGCGCGAAGGACGAATCGGTGGCGGGCCGGCTGACGGCCACGCCGCGCTGGGGGGTGTTCCGGCTGGTGGTCTGCGCCGCGCTCTGCGCGGAGCCCGGGGTGCTCGCCGGCCCGAGGGCCCCGAAGACCGCGAGCGCTGAAACGAGGGCGAGGAGGCGGGGGAGGGTACGGGAGCGGAGCTTCGACATCACAACATGTACCTCATGTACCTCACGACGTCTCGAGACTCGGGTGCGCTGAAGGGATGCGTGGCGCCCGGTGTGGGGAGTTCCGTAACATAGCGGCCGGCTGCGTGGGCCGCCGCGCGCGCCGTATCGGCGGCGGCGCATCTCGATAGGCGCTGAAACTGTGCGCGCTCCCCCGCCGTAGGCGGGCTATCGTCAATGGTGAGGCTGTCCATGCACAGACACGGGGTCGCGGGTGCCACGCTGGCGCTCGCCACGATGCTCGTCTGCGCGCTCCCCGCGAGCGCGCAGCCGGGTACCAAGCAGAGTGCCAAGCAGGGTGCCAAGGAAGGTATCAAACAGGGCGCTGCCAAGCAGGATGAGAAGCCGAGCGTGGCCGCGGATTCGTTCGCGCTCGCGCGGCAGTACACGCAGTGGTTCTACACCGCGCAGGTCGACAGTCTCTGGGCCCATCACTCGGAGGGTGCCCGGAAGGAGATGGGGTCGGCACGGGTGCTGGAGGAGCAGCTCAGCCAGCTCACGGAGCGTGCGGGGACGGAGGTGCAGGTACTCGAGGAGAAGTTCGTGAAGCGGAACGGCCGCCGGCAGTACTGGCGGACCGCGAAGTTCTCCCAGTTCCCGGAGCCGCTGCTCGTGCGCTGGGTGCTCGGCGATGCGGGCGAGATCATGGGGATGGGGCTCGGCCCGGCGAGCCAGGCACCGCCGACAGATCCGCCGGCACGGTAAGCGCGCCGGTCGCGGCAGGGTAGACCGGCGCTACTCGCGCCGCAACGTCGAGACGGGATCCACGGCCGCCGCGCGGCGCGCCGGCAGGTAGCTGGCGACGAGGCCAGCGGCCGACAGGAGCGCCACGGCTCCCGCAAAGGCCGCCGGATCCCAGGGACTCACCTCGAACAACACACTGGTCAGCACCCGACTGCCGGCCAGGGCAGCCGCACCACCAATGAGCAAGCCGGCGCCGATCCGCGTGAGCGCCTGCCGGAGGATGATTGCGAGGACGTCGTAGCGCTGTGCGCCGAGCGCGACGCGGATGCCCAGCTCGCGAGTCCGCTGCGCCACCGCGTACGCCAATACCCCGTAGACGCCCACGACCGCGAGGAGCAGCGCGCTCGCCGCGAACCCGCCCAGCAGGAGCGTCTGGAAGCGCCGGCGCGCCAGGGCTCGGCCGACGACCTGCTCCATCGAGCGCACGCTGTAGACCGGCTGATCCGGGTCCAGCCCGAGCACCTCGGCGCGCACGGTGCCGGCGAACCGCGCCGGGTTCGTCGCCGTGTGGATGACGAGACTCATCGTCGGCCACGGGTTCTGGGCGTGGGGAACGTAGATCGTAGGCTCCGGTGACTGCTCGACGCTCGCGGCTCGCACGCTCGACACGACGCCGACGATCTCGCGCCACGCGGTGTCCGCTCCGATCGTGGCTCCCAGTCGCACACGCCGCCCGATCGCGTCCTCGCCGGGCCAGGATGCGCGGGCGAGTGCCTCGTCAACCATCACCACGGGCCGGCCGTCTGCCCGGTCGCCATCGGCGAACGAGCGCCCTCGCACGACGCGGGTGCCCATCGTCCGAAAGTATCCGGGGGTGGTACTCACCAGCTGGGCTCTCGAGACCTCGCCCGAGGATCGCGGCGGACGGCCTTCGATCGTGAAGTCACTGCTCAATGCATTGCCGGCGAGGGGCAGGTGGCTCACGAAGCCCGCGGAGCGGATGCCGCGGAGTGCCTCGACGCGCCGGGTGAGCTCCTGAAAGAAGGCCGCGCGCTGATCGGCGCCGGGATATCTCGAGTTCGGCAACGACACCGTCATCGAGAGCACGTTCCCGGGAGAGAACCCCAGGTCCACGGACTGGGCGCGGATGAAGCTCCTGGCGAGCAGCCCGCCGCCAACGAGCAGGAGGAGCGCTGTCGCGACCTGCCCCACGACGAGGAGATCGCGCAGCTCGACGCCTCCGCGATGCTGGCGGCGCCCCACAGCGCCCACCTTCATCGATTCGATCAGGTCGAGGCGCGACATGCCGAGCGCGGGGATCGTCGCGAGCCCCAGACCGGTGGCGGCGGATACCAGAAGGACGAAGCCGAGCACGGGCGCGTCGATCCTGATCTCGCCGGTACGGGGGAGGAGCTCCGGGCCGAGTCGCGCGAGTAGCTCGGTGCCCGCGCTCGCGATCAGGAGGCCGAGTGCCGCTCCCGCCATCACGGTGAGCATGCTTTCGGTCGCGAGCTGTCGGAGGAGCCGCATGCGGCCGGCGCCGAGCGCCGCGCGGACGGCGAGCTCGCGGCGTCGCGCGGCGCTACGCGCGAGGGTCAGGTTCGCGAGGTTGGCGCACGCGACGAGGAGGACCGCGCCCGTGGCCGCGAAGAGCAGGAGCAGCGTCGTCCGCGCATCCCCGACGACATCTTGCTGGAGCGTGGTGAGCGTGACGTCCCACCCGGCGTTCGATGTCGGGTAGCGCTCCCGGAGCGTGCGGGCGACGGCGTTCATGTCCTCCCGCGCGGCGGTGAGGCCCACATCGCTCCGGAGTCGAGCCACGACGGTGAGCGCCCGGTCGCCGCGCTGGTCCAGCTCGTACGGCGCGAACGACAGGGGAACCCACACGTCCGCTTCCGGCAGCTCGAAGCCGAGCGGTACGATGCCGACCACGGTGTAGAGGTTCCCGTTGAGGCGCAGCGACCGGCCGATGAGGGCGGAGTCGGTGCCGAAGCGCCGCCGCCACAGCTCCTCGCTGACGAGCGCGACGCCCGGGCGCCCCACGCCGTCTTCATCCGGAAGGAACGTCCGGCCGTGCACCGCGCGCACGCCGAGCAGGGAGAAGAGGTTCGCCGACGCGCGCGCGCCGAGCACGCGCTCCGGCTCGCAACTGCCCCGTCCCGGGGCGCACCCGCCACCGAGCACGAAGCCCCACCGGCGGTACGCGGCCACGCCGCTGAACGTCCGGTTGAGCTCTCGCCAATCGGCGAAGTTCGCGGCGGAGGTGCCTGGTTGCGTCGCGAGCTGCCCCGGCGTGAATTCCGAGATCGCGACGAGGCGATCCGGGTGGTCGTATGGCAATGGTCGCCGCAGCACCCCGTTGATGGCACTGAACAGGGTTGTGGTCGCGCCGATGCCGAGGCCGAGGATGGTGACCGCGACGGCGGTGAAGCCGCGTGCCCGGATGAGGATGCGGATGCCGTATCGCACGTCCTGCCCCACGTCTTGCCCCACGTTGCTCATGATGCCTCCGCGAGTGCAAGGCGCCACAGGGAGAGATTCGCCGCTCGAGTGAGACAGCGTGGACGCGCGACCCGTTCGCGTCCACGCTGTCTCACTCGTCTGCGCTACCGCTCCGGTGCGCCCTTCGACGCATCGCTCGTCGCGCGCCCGGCCGCCCGCCGCAGCAGGTGGCGCTCGAAGAAGCCGACCACGCGGCGGTTGAAGTCGTAGCGGCTCTTCTCGCCCGCGATGACGTGCCGCTCGGTGGGGTAGTACATCACCTCGAATGGCTTCTCCAGCTCGATCAGCCGCTGCACCACCCGCGCCGCGTCCTGGAAGTGCACGTTGTCGTCGATGAGCCCGTGCACGATGAGCAGCGGGTCGCGCAGCCCCTGCGCGTGGTAGATGGGGCTGGACGCACGATACGCCTCGGGGTCCTCCGTGGGCAGGTTCAGGATCGGACTCGTCCACCCGTCGCTGTAGTGTGCCCAGTCGGAGACCGCCGCGTTGGCGATGCCCGCGGCGAACAGCCCGGGGTGGCGGAAGAGCGCCATCAGGGTGAAGAAGCCGCCGTACGACACGCCGTACACCCCGACGCGCGCGCGGTCCACGCCGTGCTTCTCCGCCAGGTAGTTCACCGCGGCGACCCCACCTTCCACGTCCTTCCCGCCCATCGACCGGTAGATGTCGGCCCGGTAGTCGCGCCCGTAGCCGGCGCTCCCTCGGTAGTCGAAGTCGAGGACCGTATAGCCCTGCCCCACCAAGTAGTTGATCAACCCGAGGTGCGACGAGTAGCCGTACACCGACCAGCCGCGGTGCGCGAACTGCCGGTAGCCGCCGCCGTGCACGTGCACGACGGCCGCGCGCTCGGCGTTTGGACGCTCGGGGCGGAAGAACGCCCCCCACAAGGGCCGCCCGTCGGCGTGAGGGAAGGACACCATCTCCGGCCGCACCCACCGGTGGCGCCAGTAGCTATCGGTGCCACTCACCGTGACGCGCGTCTCGGTCGGGCCACGGCTGCCCGCCACGCCGGTGGCGTCGAGGAGAAAGAGGTCGGGGAGCTGGACGGTCTCGCTGTAGATGTCGGCCACGCGCCGCCCATCCGGCGAGAGCGCTCCGGTGTGACGACCGGGCTTCGTCGTCAGACGTGTCATCTCACCGCCCGCGGCCGGGAGCAGATACAGGTGGTCCTCGGACGGGTGCTCGCGGCTCGCGGCGATCAGCCAGCTCGAGCGGTCGCGGGAGAGCCGGGCGTCGCGCACCTCCCACGCGCCGGAGGTGAGAGCGCGGACGGCGCCACCCGGCTCGGCGAGGTAGAGGTGGCTCCACCCCGTGCGCTCCGACGCGAACGCGAGGCGGCCACCGGGGAGCCACTCGAGCAGCGCGGGCTGGGTCCGCTGTGCCTGCGGCGGTGGACCGCCGAGCCAGGCGCTGTCGCGCTGATGGTCGACCGTCGTGAGCGTGCCCGAGGTGAGATCCAGCGCCGCGATCCAGAGATCCTTCGCGTCCTGCGTCATCACCTGCACGGCCGCGCGGTCGCCCTCCAGGCTCCAGTACGGGCCGTGGATCACGACCGGCCGTGCGCCGGCAGCGGCGCTCTTCGCCCAGGTGACCGCGACGCTATCGGGGTCCGCGCGCGGGTCGTAGCGCACGATTCCCAGGCGATACTCGTCGCGTGGCTCACCGGCCTTGCCTCGCGCGTCGCGCGCCTCGGCGTAGCCGGAGGCGGTGACGTAATCCATGTAGCGCGTGGGCGGGCGGCGCCGGTCCTCCCTGATCCAGCGGAAGGTGACGTGGCGACCATCGGGGGAGAGCTGGACGTCGTCGATGCGCACGCCCTCCTCCACCGGGATCGGTTGCGCCGGCAGCGGGTCGAGCGTGCGCCGCCGCGCGGCGGCGAGCGAGTCGAGCCGGCGCCCCTCGCGCCGCGTGTCGAACAGCTCCACCTGTTGCTCGGCGAGCCACTTCGCGGCGTCGGTGCGCCGGTCGGGGGCGCGCGTGTACCGTCGTGTGAGGCGGCGCAGCTCGCCACTTGCCACGTCGTAGCGAAACAGGTCCTCCCCCTGCATGAAGTCGAGCGCGCGGTCACCGTCGGCGAAGCGCACGTTCCGCGGGGCGTCGCCGCCGGCGAACACGCGGCGCACGGAGCCGGCGCCCGCCGTTGACCGCGCATCGTAGAGGTAGACCGCGCCACTCCCCGCCCACGCCGCGCGCCGCCCGTCGGCGCTCCAGCTCGGGCGCGCGGCGGGGATGCGGTAGGTCGCGGTATCGGGCACCTGTTCGGCCACGCGCCCCGCGCGGTCGGCGCGGAACCACGGGTCGGCCGCGGAATCGTCATTCGCGGCGGGTGCCGCGCTCCAGCGGAAGTAGACCGCGCTCCCATCCAGCGCCCAGCGCACGTCGCTGACGCCGACGCCGAGCCAGCGGTCGAGACGTGAGGCGTCGCGCAGGCTGAGCGTGTCTGGCGGGCCGGCCCGCGCGGAGTCGAGGCGCGATTGGCGGAGCGGGGTGGCGCGCGGTCCGAGGCCAGCCGCCGCCGCGGACACGCGAGCGCCCTGGGCGCCGAGGGGCGATGCGAGCGGCGCGACGCTGGCGATCAGCGAGGCGGAGAGAAGAGACGCGAGACGCATTCGGTGATCCCGGGTGGTGGGGCGCGAGCTACGGTGGGCCTTGCCGTTCGACCCGCAGGACGTAGCGCGTCTTCCAATGATGGGGCCTGTCAGCTGCTCACCGCGCCGGCATCATCGCCGCGCACGCGCCCGCCGCCACGGTGTCCGCCGTACCGTAGCGCGAGCGGACGAGCCGCGCCGGGCCGCCCTCCGGGATCACGACGACGAAGAGGTTCGCGTGCTCGGCGTCGCAGATGTCGGGGAGCTTCGGCCCGCCGAGGGCGGCGATGATCGCGGGGACAGTGTTGCTGTGGCCGACGACGAGTACCGTGTGCCCCGCGTGCCGGCGGACGGCGGCGGCGACGGAGTCCGCGTGCGCCGCTCCGCCGGCGGGCACCACCTCGGGCGTCAGCTTGAGCGATTCGGCGAGGGGCTGCGCGGTGAGCCGCGTGCGCTTGAGCTGCGTGGTGACGATCGCCTGCACTCCAGCATCCCGGAGCGCCTCGGCCAGCGCCTTCGCGCGCGCCTCCCCCGCCACGCTGAGTGACGGGTCGTTCCCCGGCTCCACCGCCTTCTCGGCGTGGCGGACGAGGAGCACGACAGTGTCAGGCGCGAGCGGTGCACGGAGCGGAGGGGCGGCCGCGAGCGTGCCGGCGAGCGCGAGCGCGGTGACCGCGGCGGCGAGGGGACGGGGGATGGCGACGCGGGGCATGACGGAGCTCCAGGAGGGACGGTCGGCAGGATGGCGCCGGCGCGCTCGGGCGCGCGCCGTACATCGGAGGACATTCAACGACATGGCACGACGATGATGCGGACGTGCGCATGACGTCGCTACCCGTGCTCGCGCTCAGACGCCGAACTGCCGCAGGTGATGGTCGAAGTGCCGGTAGCCGAGCACGCCCCACTGACGCGGGGTGATGCAGCCGAACGCGGGGTGCTCCGGCCACGCGCGCTCCGGCGACTCGTGCCCGAACCGCTCCACCAGCGAGCGGCAGGCCGCCAGCTCCGCCACCCAGTCGTCCGGCGCGCGGGCGATGAGCTCCGGCGCCGTCGGCGCTCCCTTGGGCCAGGGGAGCCAGTAGATGACGATCTGCTTGAGCGGCGTGAAGCGTAGCGGGAGGCGCTTGCTCGCCGTCGGCAGGTCGCCGAAGGTCATGCGCATGCTGTTCGACATGTGCGCGACCATCTGCGGCGCGGTGAAGCGCCCCCACGCCGGCGCCTGCGTCGCGCGGAGCCGCCCGAGGCGGTCGAGGATCTCCTGCCGGGCGGCATCCTGCCAGAGTGATTTCATGGCGCCTCCGCGTGTGGGGAGTATTCGTGCGACGCACGTGGAGCGCAACCGTGCACACGCACCCACGCGCACGCAACCGTTCAGCGTGGCGGCGTGTCGGAGGGGGGCCGACTGCTCGGCGATCCAACCGACGACCCCGGAGGAGGCTTCGCGTGCCACGACGACCATCCCGTTCCCTTGCCCATCTGTTCGCTGCTGTGACCGTCGCCCTCACCGCGTGCGCGCCCGCGCGGCAGGAGACGCCGGCCGCTGGCGAGGACGTGGCCAGCGTCAAGCGCGCGATCGAGGCGCAGATCGCGCGCAGCGTGCAGGCCACGCGGGACAAGGACATCGACGCGCTGCTCTCCGTGCAGACGGAGGACTTCGTCCTCGAGAACGACACCGCCGGCGACGAGCACGGCGAGCGCGTGAACCAGGAGCAGCTCCGGGCGAACCTCCTGCGTGACTGGGGGATCATCGTCGAGAACCGCGCGATCGACATCGTCGTGGACAGCCTCGCGGTGCACGGCGATTCGGCGGTGGTGTTCACGAGCCAGCGCTACGAGCGGATGATGCTCGAGCGCGACGGCGTCACGCGCGACCACGTGGTCACGACGGTGACGCACCGCGAGCTGTGGCGCCGGACGCCCGCAGGATGGCGGGTGGCCCGCATCCGTGAGCTGTGGCACGGGCCGATCATGGTGAACGGAAAGGTCTATACGCCGTAGCCGTCGGCGCGCGTGACTCGCACGGCCCGTTGCGTCAGGCGGTTAGCCATACGTCAAGCCAAACACCGTGTCCGTGAGCCACTTCTTGAACGACGGGTTGTCGCTGAACTGCTTGAAGAGCTGCGTGTCGTCCTTGAGCACCGCCGTCATCACGCGCGCGAGTGCCCGGTCGTGCTCGATGCGCGCGTTCTGCTTGTCCGAGTTCTTCCGCGCGTTCTGGTAGGCCGTGTCGGCGGCCACGCGCTCCGGGATCTCTTGCGTGATCAGCCGGTGCACCCGGTCGGCGTCGGTCCACGGGATGTTCCCGAACGTGTCGTTGAAGGTCCGCAGGATGTTGGACAGCCGGTCAATCTCCGGCTCCGGCGGCGCGCCCCCGCCACCGGTTGGCACCGGCTCGATCTCCGCGTTGGCGTCGGGGAGCTGGATGCGAAGTGCCGCCTGCTTCTCGACGCGATACGAGTCCATGTCGATCGCCTCGAGGATGCCCCGGGATAGGTCCTCCTCCCGCGGCGCGGGGAGCTTCGGCACCAGGAACGTGAGGAAGATCGAGAGCCTCTCCCACTCGGCGTTCGTGTACGGGAGGATCGAGGCCAGGAAGCCGTAGGTGCGCGTGAACGTCTTCGCCGTCCCCTTGAAGGCCACCTGGGCGTCCTCGCCCAGCTCCTTGTAGACGGCCACGCAGGTGTCGAGGATCGGGTCTAGTTTGTCGCGGTCAGCACCGTCCAGGTACAGCGCCGCTAGCTGCGTCACCTGCTCCGGCGCGTAGACCTCCGCGCCGTCGAGGGCAGCCTGCAGGTCGTGCAGCTTGTTGGGGTCGGTCTCGTCGGCGAGGATCGTGGTGCGGTAGTAGGCCGCGAACGCGGCCTCGAGGGTGTCGGCATCATTCAGGAAGTCGAGCACGAACACGTCGTGCTTCTTGGGGTGCGCCCGGTTGAGCCGCGAGAGCGTCTGCACCGCCTTGACCCCGGAGAGCGGCTTGTCCACGTACATGGTGTGGAGCAGCGGCTCGTCGTAGCCGGTCTGGAACTTGTCGGCGGCGATGAGGAACCGGTACGGATCCTCGCGGATGCGGTCCGCGATCGCGTTCGACGGGAAGCCGTTGAGCGACGCCTCCGTCACCTTCGCCCCGCCGTACTCGTGTTCTCCGGAGAAGGCGACGATGGCGCGGTGCGGGCTCTTGCGCTCCTCGAGGTAGGCGCGGACGGCGTGGACGTACTGGATGGCGCGCTCGATCCCGCTCGTCACCACCATCGCCCGCGCCTCCCCGCCGATTTTGCCGAGCGCGAGCACCTGCTCGTGGAAGTGGTCCACCACGATCTCGGCCTTGAGCCGGATCGCGTGGTCGTTGCTCTCCACGTAGCGGCGGAGCTTCTTCTGCGCCCGCGTCGTGTCGAACTCCGGATCGCCCTCGACGGTCTTTACCAGCCGGTAGTAGCTCTGGACCGGCGTGTAGTGCCGCAGCACGTCCAGGATGAACCCCTCCTGGATCGCCTGCTTCATGGTGTAGCTGTGGAAGGGGCGGTGCTTCACCTGTGGCCCCTCGACGTACCGCTCGCCGAAGATCTCCAGCGTCTTGTTCTTCGGCGTGGCGGTGAAGGCGAAGTAGCTGGCGTTCGGGAGCATCTGCCGCGCCTCCATGACGCGGTTGATGCGATCTTCCGGCGTCTCGTCCTCCTCCCCGGCCCCGCCCTCGGAGAGCGCCTCCGACATGGCGGCCGTGGCGCGCCCGCCCTGGCTGGAGTGCGCCTCATCGATGACGATCGCGAAGCCCCGGCCGCGGTGCTCCGCTCCGATCTCGTCGAGGATGAACGGGAATTTCTGCACCGTCGAAATGATGATCTTCTTCCCGCCCTCGACGAACCTCCGCAGGTCACCCGAGTGCTCGGCGTGGCCGACGGTCGCGCCCACCTGGGCGAATTGCTTGATGGTGTCGCGGATCTGCCGGTCGAGGATGCGCCGGTCGGTAACGACAATGATCGAGTCGAAGACCTCCGTGCCGTTCCGCTGTAGCCCGATGAGCTGGTGGGCGAGCCAGGCGATGGAATTCGACTTACCACTCCCGGCCGAGTGCTGGATCAAGTAGCGGTGGCCGACGCCGTACGCCGCCGCCTCGGCGAGGAGCGTCCGTACTACGTGTAGCTGGTGGTAGCGCGGGAAGATCTGCACTGACTTCTTTTTACGCGTGCGCGGATCCTCCGTCTCGACCACCTGCGCGTAATTCTCGAGGATGTCGGTGAGCCCGTGCGGGGTGAGGGTCCGCTTCCAGAGGAAGTCCGTCTTGAGGCCGCCCTGGTTGGGTGGGTTCCCCGCGCCGTCGTTCCAGCCCTGGTTGAAGGGGAGGAACCAGGAGTCCTTCCCCTTGAGGTGTGTGCAGAAGCGCACCTCGTGCTCGTCCACGGCGAAGTGGACGACGCAGCGGCCGAACCCGAAGAGCAGCTCGCGCGGGTCGCGGTCGCGCCGGTACTGCTCCACCGCGTCGTCCACCGTCTGCTTGGTGAGCGAGTTCTTGAGCTCGAACGTCGCGACCGGGAGCCCGTTGACGAAGAGGGCCAGGTCGAGCGCGAACTGCGTCTCGCTCCGGCTGTAGCGGAGCTGCCGGGTGACGGTGAACCGGTTGGCGGCGAACCGCTCGGCCGCTTGCGGGTTCCCCGCGGACGGGGAGCCGTAGAAGAGCGCGAGTTCGTGGGGCCCGTGCTTGACGCCCTTGCGCAGCACGTCGATCGTACCGCGCTTCGTGATCTCGCCCTGGAGGCGCGCGAGGAACTGGCGGCGCGTGGGGCCGTCCTCCGCGAGGGCGAGCGCCTCCGCCGCCCTGGGCTGCGTGGCCTCCAGGAAGGCGGCGAGCTGCGCCAGGTCCACGGCGTGATCGCGGTCGTAATCCTTCCAACCGCCGAGCGTCCAGCCCGCGCCGCCGTAGAGCGCCGAGGGCTCGCGGATCGCGTCATCCGCCGGCGCCGCCGTACCCCCGCCGGTCATCGCGGCGACGATGAGGCTTTCGAGCGCCTTCTCGCTGGTATCGGTGGGCAACTCCGTCTCTACGACGGCGGTCGTTCGGGCAGCCACCCCTTCGTCTCGAGCGCTTCCCAGGCGATGCGTATCTGCTGCGGCGAGAAGCGATGCTTCCGCTCGCTCCAGCGGTACACGGCCTCGGCTGCCCGGTCCGCCGTCGCCGCCCCTTCGCGGGTCGCGGCCCAGTGCACGGTGGACAGTAGCTCGAGGCCGAAGGGTGTCTCGAACCCATCCACCAGCTCCGCGACGCGGTCGAACCGGCTACGAGTGGCGGGGTGGTCGGCGAGGAACTTCGCTGCGTCCCGCACCGCCCCCGGCACGAGCTCGAGCTGCTTGTCGGGCCGGTCGCCGCCGTCGGCATATCCCGAGATGAGATGCCCCTCGATGCGCGTGAGTACCTGCCGGAGATTCTCGGCGTATGGACCGTACGATCCCTTCACGTACTGCAGGCGAAGCGGCTCCCCTGCCTCCTGCATGAAGTAGGAGAGCTTGTGAACCTCGAGCAGCGACACGAACGGGTCCATCAGGCCGGCGAGGTAGCGGTCCATCAGCCCGACGACCGCGGCGCGCCCCGCCGTCATGGCCGGCACCTTGCCGGACTTCGGCAAGCGGCCCGCCTCCGGCGCTCCTGACGGCTCGAAGACCACCACGCGAACGTCCGGCAGCGGGGCGAACGCCCGCTCGATGAGCGGCCGGACGTCGGCCCAATCGAGCCCACCGAGCCCGCAGCCGAGCGGGGGAAGCGCGATGGAGTGGATGCCGAGCCGGCGAACCTCGGCCACCAACGCGTCGAGTCCCGACTCGATGTCGGCGAGGCGGCTGCGCCCGCGCCAGTGACGCTTCGTGGGGAAGTTGATGATGTAGCGCGGGCCGGTGAGGTCACCGGTCTCGTGCACGAGCATGCGCCCCGGCTCCACTTCGCCCCGCCGACAGGCGGCCGCGTATTCCCTGAAGTTCGCCGGGAAGGCGTTCTTCATCTGGAGGGCGATTCCGCGCCCCATGACGCCGACGCAGTTGACCGTGTTGACGATCGCTTCGGTGTCGGCCGCGAGCAGGTCGCCGCGCGTGAACTCCATCATTGGTGGTGTGCCACGGCTCAATAATACCACTCGGGGCGAACCTCGACTCGTGGCCTGTGCCCGCTCCCGGTCAGGATCGCCTCGACCCGCTCCGCAATCTGCATCGAGCGGACGCCAACGCGGGAGACCAGCGTCCAGGGGAAGGAATCGCGTACGAGGAACTCCGCCTGCTTCCCTTCCTTCACGTCGGCCGAGCGAAAGTCCGTCGATGCGATCGCGCTCCAGTTCACCTCGTGCAGGTGCTCCTCGCTGGACCGAACTCGGCGTAGTTGGCACCGGCGTTCGACAGGGTGAACGCCCACCGGCGTCCTGCTTCCTCCGCCCAGGCGATCACGGCACGGAGGTCAGCCTCCAGGTGCACGATCGGACCTTGCCCGCCCCGGTAGGTCAGCTCCCGCGCGTTGGCGCAGTAGATGACGAAAAGCATGACCGAGCGCGGGCAGAAGTAGAACGGCACGTAGTCACCCACGCGATCGCCCGGATGGCAGCGCACGGGAAGGGCGAGCCGACGCCGCTTGATGTTCGACATGCCGATCGTAGCGCTCGGCCCGCCGCGGGCGATCATCTGGGCGTCTGATAACAGTACCCCGCCGGCGACGATCGCTTCGAGATTGTCTACGTGCGTGATGTGGTAGATCCTCGGCCGCTCGGGGGGCGGTGTCATGACCTATCCAGCGTCCGGACGAGTCTTACCGCATGCCGGGTGGCGCGCCGGCTGGCTGGAGCGGCACGTCGCGCGACCGGATGGTGGCGACGAACGTGATGTCGCCGATGGATTGCGGCCGCTCCCAGACATCGGCCGGCACGAGCTTCTCGCTGTGCGATCGCACCTGCTTCTCCCAGTCGCTCGCCGACGCGAAGGGCTTGCCCCGGCCGCGCATCTCGGCGGCGTTCAGGAAGCCGAGGTAGACGAGGACGACCGGCACGCCCAGCGTCGCCAGCTTCCACGACCAGGCGAAGCGGTTGGCGATCTGGTAGTGCGACGCGCAGGACAGGGCCTAGCCCGGGCTGATGGCGTTCAGACCGAGGGTCGCCTCGCCGAGTGCGGCCTCGATCTGCCTGTGGTTGTCGGCGTTTCCCGTGGGCTTGCCATCGTTCTTGAGCTCCCGGTCGTGCGCCTTGGCCTCGACGAGCACCAGCCCTTCGCGCCCGCCGATCGTCGCGGTCGCGGCGATGTCCCAGTTGGGCGTGTTGGCCCGCTTGCGGACGGCGAGCCACCACGCGGTGACCGCCTCGCGGTGCGTGTCGGAGAGGAGGCCCACCGCGTCGCCGAGGCGCGCCTCGCGCGGAGTGTCGGGGCCACGTGGAATCCAGCGATGGCGTAGCGGATCAATCAGCGCGTGCGGGTGGACGAGCGAGGTGAGCCGCACGGCTACTGCGTCGTCCGGCCCGTGCGTGAGGAGGAGGCAGCGCGCTCGGCTGCCGCGTGGTGGGCGCTTGGGCCGGGTGGAAGCGGCGGGGGTCACGTCTTGACCTCCTCCAGTACCGCGTCGGCACCGTCCTCTGCCGGCTCTCCATTGTCGCCCTCAACTTCAGCTCCGTCGAGCGCCTGCACTTCGTCCGGCTCGCCTGACTCGTCGGGGAGCTTCGCTGCGGCGGCGCGCACGTCGAGCTTGCCGGTCACGACGTCGGCGATGAGGCGGGTGCGGAACTCGCGAAGCAAAGTAATCTCGCGATCAGTGCGAAGGATCGCGCTGGTCAGGCTCCCCGACGTGCCATCTAGTACTGCCGCGATTCGTTCGCCTTCCTCGAGCGGAGGTAGTGCCACCGCGAAGTCCTTGAGCGAAGAGAGGGGCAGATTATTAGCCAAGCCATCGGCTCCGCTGAGGGCCTGCTCGACCTGTACTCGCCAGTACCGAGTGTTCATCGCTGCGACGGCGAAGTCAGCAATCCGGGGTTCCTGGAAGACTAGTCGGAAGGTCTTGTCGGAAAGGATCAACTGGTAACGAATGGCTGCTACACGCGCTACTGAACCAACTAATGCTGGCGATCCATTTGCACGGGAAACGAGCACGTCACCCGTATGAACAGCAAGTGATTGATCGATGACGAAACCATTCGGTAAGCGCTTGTGCTCGGTGTCCCGGAAGACACCCCGATTCACACAACCAGCCTTGAGTACGCCCCACGCTTCCCCGTCAGCGAGCGCAGCGTCTGCTTGTGGGCTAACACCCTGGTCGATTCGGCGGACTATTGTACGGAGCCGACGGACTTCCCAATGCTCCGGTATGTCGCCTAGCCACTCCAAGCCGGAGGACTTAAGGCGGACGTTCGGGTCGAGTCCGCGCGTGACGGCGCGTTGAACGATGGCCTGCTTCTGCTCCCCCAGCAGCTTGATCAGCTTCTGCTTCGCGCGGATGTAGCGCCGGATGCGCCGGTCGGCGTGATCGAGAAAGCGGACAATAGCCGTTTGTTCACCCAACGTCGGAACGGGAATCTGCACACTCTTGATTGCGTCGTGCGACAAGCCATAGCGAGTTACCCCGTTCGCCGACACATGGTATTGCGCAGCAACTCCTTCGCTCTGCAATGCTCGAAGCAGAAAAGGACCACGCATCACTCCTTCGCGCGGCCGCAGGATCGCGAGGTGATAGCCGCATACGAGATCGGGTGCTTCGTACTCGACCAGAGCAGGAACACCGATGTCGTCCCATGCTTCCGAATCCTTCGTGATGAGCACATCGCCTGACTTCAGTCGGAATCGCTCCACTTCCATTGACGATGCCGAGGCTCGCATGAACGGAATGCCTGCTGTAATTCGGTCGTTCTTGTAGACATCGACGTAGTTACAGAGCCGAACGGGGAGCTCACCTTGGATGGCATGCTTGTCCACGGTGCTGACGAGCATTTGGACGACGTTACGCTGCCTCCGCACCTCCCAGTGCTCCGGCACCTGTCCTAACCAGGGCACGCCGGAGTCCTTGTAGGCCCGATACGGCTTGAGCGCGTCGATCATGCTCCGCCCGCGGCTTCCTGAACGACCTTGAGGGTCCGCCCGTCGGGCGTCTTCCATTCTGTACGGCCATTCGCCGCGCGGCCGAGGATGACACCAGCGGCCATGGATGGGGACGCGAAGGTATAGTCCTGCGTCAGCTCGTACCGGTCCCCGTCATCACGAAAGACCCCCTGCTGAACGAGCGCCGCGCGGCTCTCCCGGAGATAGGGGTCGCACGACTCCGTCTCGGCCTTCACGGCGTGCGACCCCGCGCGCACCACGAATCCATCGGGCGCCTCGGCGCCTCGGGCCTCGACCCCGCGACCCTTGAGCTGCAGTAACGCGTCCGTACTCCCCACGTGTCTCGCTCTCGCGCGCTCGAAGTACGCGTACCCGAGCGTCGGAAGACATAGTAGGATGTCGTCGAGGAATCCCTCCACTTCGGCGGTGTCGGCCTCCGTCAGGGACGGCGCCTGCGGCGCGTTCCCGTTATCCAGCACACACCGCTTGGCTTGGGCAGCCAGATCGACCAGCCGCGACTCCAGGTGTTGCACGTGCGCCTTGTTGAGGCTCTGGTCCTTGCTCGTGAAGATCACCGCGTGCGTCCAGAAGTCCTTCTTCCGTCCGTGCTCCTCCAACCGCGGCCGCACCGGGTCACCCTCACCGACGTAGACCACGGGCAACGGCCCGCTATCGGACTCGCCGACCAGAACGTACACGCCCGCGCGATCGAGCTCGGGGCGCTTCTTCGCCTCGGCGTAGAGGGCGCGCGGGATCACGAGCCCCATCCCCGTCCAATTTGACTTCTCGATGACCTTCACCCCGGCGGGGTCCCCGTCCGGCAGGAAGACGCGCACCGAGAAGCCGCGCCGAGCGAGTGCCTCGCTCACTGATTACCCCCACCGATGATCTCCGCCAACAGCCCCTCCGTCTCCCGCTCCACCGCCAGGATGTCCGCCCGGATCTCCTCCAGCGTCCGCAGCGGCTGCGGCTTGTAGAAGTAGCGGGTGAACGAAATCTCGTAGCCCGTTCTGACACTCCCCTCGTCCATCCACGCGTCGGCGGCGTGCGGGAGCACCTCGCGCCGGATGAAGGCCTCGATCCCGCCCGGCTCCAGGAGTGGCACCTGCTCGGTGTCGCGCAGCCCGGGGTCCGGCTCGTACTCCACGACCCGTGTCGCCCCGCCCACGGTCGCCTCGAATCGCCCCCGCAACGGATCGGGCGCGGTGCCTGCCTTGTGCACCTTCCGAATGACCGGCGGCGCCGACTCGTCTCGCTCGGCGCCCCGGAGCGCCTTGATCTCCTTCGCCGAATACTCCCGCCCCGCCTCCGCATCCTTCACGCGCAGTGGGCGTTCCACGGTCACCTTCTGGTACCCGAACGCGCCGTTCGGGAAGATCTTCGACTGCTCGGTCTCCTCGAAGCGGAGGAAGGCGTCGCAGACCCGCGCGATGTCGTCCTCGCTCAGCTCGCAGTTCTTCTTCCCCAGGTTCTTGCGCAGCGGCTTGAACCATCCGGTGGCGTCGATGAGCTGCACCTTCCCTTGCCGATGCTCCGGCTTCCGGTTGGTGAGCACCCACACGTAGGTCGCGATGCCAGTGTTGTAGAACAGGTTGAGCGGGAGCGCGACGATGGCCTCGAGCCAGTCGTTCTCGATCACCCAGCGGCGGATGTTGCTCTCCCCCTGACCCGCGTCCCCCGTGAAGAGCGACGACCCGTTGTGCACCTCGGCGATGCGGGAGCCGAGCGGGGTGCCGTGCTTCATCTTGGAGAGCAGGTTGGCCAGGAAGAGCATCTGGCCGTCGCTGGAGCGGGTGACGAGCGAGTACTCCGGGTCGCCCGCGTGCTCGATGATGAAGCGCGGGTCCTTGAGGCCGTCCTTGCCGCCCATGCGCTCCTGATCGCTCTTCCAGCTCTTCCCGTACGGCGGATTGGAGAGCATGAAGTCGAACTCGCGCGACGGAAACGCGTCGCTGGCGAGCGTGGAGTGCTCCGGCCCACCGACCAGGTTGTCCGCGGCCTCCCCCTCGCCCTTGAGCAGGAAGTCCGCCTTGGCGATGGCGTACGTCTCGGCGTTGATCTCCTGCCCGTAGAGGTGCGTCGCGACCTGCTTGCCGTGCTGCTCCGCGAGATGCCGTAGCGTCTCCTCGGCGACGGTGAGCATGCCGCCTGTGCCGCACGCGCCGTCGTAGAGCAGGTACGTGCCGCTCTCGATCCGGTCGGCGACGGGCAAGAAGATGAGCCGCGCCATGAGCTTCACGGCGTCGCGCGGCGTCCAGTGCTCGCCCGCCTCCTCGTTGTTCTCCTCGTTGAAGCGACGCACCAGCTCCTCGAAGATCGTCCCCATCGCGTGGTTGTCGAGCCCGGGGTGCCGCACCGAGCCGTCGCCGTTCGGCACTGGGTTGGGGCTCAGGTTGATCGCCGGGTCGAGCAGCTTCTCGATAAGCGTGCCGAGCGCGTCGGCCTTGGAGAGACGGGGGATCTGGTTGCGGAACTCGAAGTTGTCGAGGATCTCCTGCACGTTGGGGGAGAAGCCGTCGAGGTACGCCTCGAAGTCCGCCCGGAGCTGCTGCTGGCTCGCACGGGCGCGCAGGTCGCGCAGGGTGAATCGCGACGTGTTGTAGAAGGCCTGCCCGGCGGCCTGGCGGAGCGCCTGGTCCTGGTTCGTGATCCCCGCTTGGTCGAGCGAAGCCTTCATGTCGAGCACGGCGTGCTTGGTGGGCTCGAGCACCGCGTCGAGCCGGCGCAGCACGGTCATCGGGAGAATCACGTCGCGGTACTTACCGCGCACGTAGAGGTCGCGGAGCACGTCATCCGCGATCCCCCAGATGAAGTTGGCGATCCAGTTGAGATGGAGTTGTTCCATTACAAGTCGTGCGGGCTCTATGGGCGGGTCGTGCGATTGGGCTCGCGGGGACGACAGGCGCACGTCGCGATCAGCGTGCGGCGCTCAAACGGAAATCGGCCGCACTGCTTCGCTCGGGACTTCGCTAAAGGAACGAGGGGGTGTGACAGATGGCGTACGGCCGAATATAGGCGTCTGAGAGCGGCCTGCCATCGCTCCGTAGGCGCAGCGCACTCTTCGGCCGCTCGGGGTCGAGGGGCCGAAGGCCGGTGAACCGATACGTGGTCGTCGGGGAGGCAGGATCGCCGGCGAGCTCGATCGATTCCAGCAACGCGGAGTAGAGGAGTCCGCTCGCCCGCTCGGCAGCCGCGAACAGGATCGGCATACGCTGCCCCACACGCTCTGCCGCGAGGAGCCGATCGCGAGGCCCAGCGCCGCCACGCGCAGTCCCTCGGCTACCACGAGGCCGAGCACGTTCGTGGCGGTGGCGCCGAGGGCCATGCGCACGCCCAGCTCGCGCGCGCGCTGCGCGACCGCGTAGGCGAGCACGCCGTAGAGGCCGATCGCGGCGAGGAGGAGCGCGAGCGCGCCGAAGACGCTGAACATCGTGGCGCCCAACTGCCTGGGGCGCATCTGCGGGTCGAGCACGTCGCGGAAGGGGCGGACGACCGCGTACGAGAGGCCGGGCGCCGACGTCTGCATCGCCCGCTGTACCGGCGCGACCATCATGGCATTCACGATCACGACGAGCGGTGCGCCGCGCCCGTCGGCATCCGTGAAGCCGCGCCCCTGAAGGAAGCGCATCCCCATCGTCCCGAAGTACGTGGGCGTCGCGCCGTTCATGAACGGCAGCTGCTCGCCGGTCTTCGGGAAGTCGGGGCGGCCGGGCGCGCTGATTGGGAGAACGTGATGCCCCAGGAAGGGCATCGCCTGCACCGCCGAGGTGAGGCGGACGCCGGGGATCTCGCGCACGCGCGCCTCCGCCGCGCGATAGATCTCGTCCTGCCGGCGTCCGGGAACGAAGCCATCGAAGCGCATCTCGGCCACGAGCAGCCGCCCGGTCGTGAAGCCCAGGTCCTGCGAGCGCACGGCGTGCAGGCTGCGCACGAACAGTCCCGCGCCGACGAGGAGCACCACCGAGAGCCCGGTCTGCGCGAGCAGGAGCCCGGTGCGGAGGCGCGAGCGGCGGAACGACATCGCGCCACCTCCCGCCCGCAACCCGTCGCCGAGCGCGGCGAGAAGGAGACTCTCCGTCATGAGCTGGCGAGCGAGTCGCGCGCGGCCGAGCGGTGAAGGTGGGTTGGCGGCGGAGCCCGCGCGCCGCGTACGCGAGATCCTGCCAGACGTCGGCCCACACGTCGGTCCAGACGTCGGCGAGCGGTTCCCGACGGGCCTCGCCCCGATAGTGCGCGTCCGCCATGGTTGTCCATTCTCCGGTGAGTGCGCGCGCCCGATCCGCGCCCGCCATTATGATGCCGCGGCCCGGAGGCAGCAACGCCGAGCGTCGGGTGCCGAGTCTCGGTGTTCGCTCTTGCGCCGCGACTCCCGCGCTCTCACTATCCGCCGCCATGCACCCCTCCCCATCCGCCCGCACCGTCGCGCCGCTCGCCCTCGCGGCGCTCCTCGCCCTCGCCTCACTCGCGCCACGCGCTGCCGCCGCGCAGCGCCCGCTCAAGGTCTACATCTCCGCCGACATGGAGGGGATCACCGGCGTCGTGTCGGCGGAGCAGCTCGGCCCCACCGGCTTCGAGTACGGGCGCTTTCGGGAGTTCATGACCGCGGAGGTGCTCGCTGCCATCGCCGGCGCGAAGGAGGCGGGGGCGACGGAGATCGTCGTCAGCGATTCACACGGCAACGGGCAGAACCTGCTCATCGAGCGCCTCCCGGCGGACGTCACGGTCGTCCGCTCGTGGCCGCGCCCGCTGATGATGATGCAGGGAATAGACTCGACCTTTGCCGCCGCCATCTTCATCGGCTACCACGCCTCCACCACGAGCGCCGTCGGCGTGCGCGCGCACACCATGTCCAGCGCGAACCTCGCAGCCGTGGAGCTGAACGGGGTCTCGATGCCGGAGGCGGGGATCAACGCCGCCATCGCCGGCCACTTCGGCGTCCCGGTCGTCATGATCTCGGGTGACGACGCGGCGGTGGATGAGACGCGCCGCCTCCTCGGCGACATCGAAGGTGCCGTCGTCAAGCGCGCGATCAGCTTCCATGCGGCGACGACGATGACACCCGAGGCGGGGCAGACGTTGATCCGCGCGAAGGTGAAGGCCGCGCTCGGCCGGCGTGCTGCCTTCAAGCCGTACGTGGTGCGCCCGCCGATCCGGCTCGACGTCACCTTCAAGAACTACCGTCCCGCCGAGATCCTCGCCTACCTCCCGATGGTGACGCGCACGACCGCGCACGCGATCCGCATCACCGCGCCGGACATCCTCCAGATTTCGAAGT
>JBBJNN010000005.1:103304-112433 GCA_037720885.1 Gemmatimonadaceae bacterium
CCTGGAGTTCATTGGCACGTACGAGCCGGGACTGACGCCGTAGCTGCAAGCGACGAGGTGCCGGCATCAAGAACGGAGCGGTAATACGGATGCTCCGGTAACGGCGGATGCATCCGATCCGCTCTAGGGACATCCGGAGCCCCGCTCGCCCGGTAAGAGCAAGAAAAAAAGAGAGAAAAGGAAACTGCCGGCGCGGGGAAGTTGGGATGCTCGGGAGCGATCCTGTTGATCCGCCCTTTCCGGAGCATCCGTATCCCCCTTCCGTTCTTGATGCCGGCCCGCTACCGCCCCACCCGCAGCGCCGCGAACTGCCCCCGCGTGTCGAGCGGGATCGTCCGCGCGCCGATCGGCGTGTCGGCGACGATGTCGCCGACCACGCGATAGGTCACCGTGCCGCCGCCGAGCGCCGCACGCCCCGCGGCGCGGAGGCCGGTCCAGGTGACGTCGAGCGGAAGGTGCACGATCGCCGTGTCGCGCGCGGCCACCGCGAACACGCCATCCGCCACCCCGCGTCCCACCTCCAGCGAATCGCGCACGAGTAGCCGGTACGTCGCCCGCCGTGCCGAGAGGCCGTAGCGGTTCGCGTTCGCGATGTGGAGCGCGATGTCGAGCGACCCGCCGCCAAGTCCCACGCCCCGCACGGTGACGCCCCGGAAGGTGAGCAGAGGCGGCGTGAAGACCCGGTCGAGCGCGGCCTGGCAGGCGAGCGTGGCGGCGAGCGCGAGCGCCGCGGCAATGGGGAGGATCGGCTTCCGCATGCCTGGAAGGTGTAGTCCATCGCCGCGGGCCGTAACCCCGGCGGGCCGCTCCCGACGTTGCCTTCCCTTCGGCTCCTTCGTCTCCCCTGTACCGCTTCGTTCCGGGCTTCGCCGACTGGCCCGCGCAGCCGCGCTCCCCACCCCCCCCACGACACTCCACCGGGACCAGCAGCCATGAATCTCTCCTTCAAGCGGCGAGAGCCCGCGACCGTCGAGCGCACCATCAGCAGCGACAGCTACTCCATCCTCGACGCGAGACTCACCGTGCTCGGCGACATCGAGAGCGATGGGACCGTTCGCATCGAGGGACGGCTCGAGGGCTCCGTGCGCCGGGCGGACGTCGTGATCCTGGGCGCCGAAGCGTCGGTGCAGGGGAACGTGAGCGCGCGCGAAGTGATCGTCAGTGGGTCGGTGCAGGGGAACATCGAGGCGTCGGAGCGCGCGGAACTGCAGCCCACTGCCGTCGTCACCGGCGACATCCAGGCGGGCGCCATCCTCATCCACGAGGGCGGCGCCGTGCGCGGCCGCCTCACCGTCCGCAGCGCCGACGCGGGCACGAAGGTCGCCGAGTCGAGGGCGCCGAGGCTTCCGTCGCTGACGCCGCGCGCTATGCGGCTGGCGCCGCCCGTCGCTGCCGCCGTAACTGACGCGTCGTAGGGTGGGCCGCCCCACCCCGCGCTTCCAGCCCGCGATCGCGGACCCGTCGCCGGCGGGAGCGCAAACGGAATCGGACGTCCGCCGTGCCGCGATGCGGAACAGCGCCAGCCGGCTCGCGCCGATTGGCAGCATGGGGGTCGATCCCCGGCGCGATCCCCGACTCACGCGCGCCACGCGCACTGTCGCCGCCGTGAGTGCCAAGCGTGGTCACGGCGGCTGGAAGGTGATGGTCCTGCCGACGGCGGTCTCCCGCTCCGTGCGCACGTACCACGTGCGCCGCTGGCACCTGCGCACGTTCGGCGCCGGCATCGCGCTCATCATTGGCGCCACGCTCGCTGGCGGCGTGTGGTACGGGACGTCCATGCAGTCCGAGGAGCTCGACATCGCGACGGCGCAGCTCTCGGATGTCGAGACGCAGATGACGGCGTTCGGTGACACGATCCGCGCGCTCCGCATCGCGGCGACGCTCAACCCGACGCCGGCCGCGGCCGGGAACGTGGCCTCGGCATCGTCCTCGCGGCGCACCCGCGTCGCGGCGGAGCCCGTGCGCCCCGATCCGGGCGTGGTGCTCCCCGTCTCCGGGCGCATCAGCTCCCTCTTCTCGCGCTCGCGCCGCCACCCGATCCTCCGCATCCGGCGCCCGCACCTCGGCGTGGACCTCGTGGCGCCGGCGGGCTCGCCGATCGCTGCGCCGGCCGCCGGCCGCATCGCGAGCGTGACGCGGAGCTTTGGCTACGGGCTCGTGGTCGAGGTGGATCATGGTGCCGGCGTCGTCACCCACTATGCGCACCTGCGCGCCGCGCTCGTGCGCGAGGGGCAGATGGTCGCGGCGGGCACCCAGATCGCGACGGTGGGCTCGAGCGGCCTCTCCACCGGGCCGCACCTGCACTACGAGGTGCGCATCGCCGGCCGGCCGACGAACCCGCTTCGCCACGTGGTGGTCACGTCGGCGGCGATGGGTGCCGCGGCCGCCTCCGCGACGCCAGCCTCCGCGACGCCGACCGACTCGGCGGGTATGCCCGGCAGGAGCGGCGGGGAGCAGGGTACGCAGCCGTAGGGCGCGACCGACCGCGCGGGCGTCGCTTCATCCACGTGCTGGCCCGGCGATATTGGTGAAACGGCGGCCGGGTGACGGCCTGCCCGCCTGCGCACGTCACGATTCCGGAGCGCCTGCATGCACGAGCGATCACGCGAGGCCCACGAGCTGTTCGACGCCTTCGTTCTCCCGCCCGGCGTCCTCGGGTACCTCGACTGGAGCTCCGGCGTGACGCGGCTCGACTGCTCACGGGCCGAGTACGCGAAGCTCAAGGATTGGGCGAAGGCCCCCAGCCCGGATGATGAGCGCTCGGTGGAGCTCGCCGAGGTCACTGTCCACGAGATGCATCACTTCCTGCAGATCTCGCTGTTCGGGTACCTCTACCGGTTCGCGTTCACCCTCGAGCTGCTCATCTCGGAGTCGTTACCGAGCCAGCTCGCCCGGCTCGCCGATCTCCCGACGCGGGTGCGCAACGAGGAGCTCCTGCGCAACATCCTGGCTGACTTCGACCGGGAGCAGCCGGACGGCGTATCCGTGCGGAGCATCGTCGAGAGCCTGACCTACCTCGTGCAGAAGCGCGAGGAGTATGGCTACGACACCGGCCGCTACATCGCGCACCTGCGTCGCGCACGACCGCTGCCGGAGTACATGTCGGCGTTCCTGTACGCGCACGGCGTGTTCGGCGCGGTCGAGCACACGGTCCGGCTCTTCCCCGTGCTCGCGCAGCTCTCGCTCTGCAGCCACTCCCCGCCGGAGGCGCTGGCGATCCTCTGCCAGGCGGTCGCCGCGGGCGAGATCTCCACGCGAACATATCTCCCTGAGCTCATCGCCTTCTGCCGCGAGCGCGACCCGGACTACCGCGGCTTCTCCTGGGAGTTCCCCGACGCGCTCGGCCAGCCCTTCCCGGATCATCCGGTGTACGGTGCGGTGCGCGCGGCCGTGCAGGGGGACTCGCAGTGGCACGCCCCGTTCTCCAAGTACCTGCTGGTGCCGGACAAGAGTTTCTTCGAGTCGATGCACACGCTGTGCATGACGCCGACGCTCCTGAACGCGGAGCCGGACGCGGCCGCCGACGGCTACCGGGAATGGTTCATGGCGGTCCCCGCCAGCGAGCGCGAGCGGTCCGAGGAGGAGAAGCGGGAGAAATTCCTGGGGGCGCTGTACGTGGCCGGCGCCACCCAGCGCATGATCGGTAACGTGTCGACAGCGCCGCGATTCGCGCGTCGAACGGCCTGAATGCTCCGCGCGGGGGCGAGCTCCCCTGCTTACTGCCCCACGGCGCGCGAGGCGAGCATCGCGGGTTCCGGGCTCCGGTCCGCCTGGATCCGGGCGACGTAGCGCTGCGACTCGGAGATCCGCTCGACCTCGATCGCCATCGCCTCCACCGCGTGCTCGATCCGCTGGAGCTGCGCCGCGAGCTCCGGGTTCGACGGGGTGGGAAGCGGGCGGCGGTCCATCCGCCGCGCGAACGCACGCGCGATCGGCAGGCCGATGACCATCACCGCGAGCATCAGGAAGAAGGAGAGGCCGAGGACGACGGCCTCGTGCGGAATGGTTGCCTGCACCGGGAACCGCGGCGGCACCATGATGATCTCGCGGCCCTGCGCCGGCCCGCCCGGCGTCTGCACGCGGACGACCTCGCGCGTGCGCGCCTGCTCGGTCACGATGCGGGCCTCGTCCTGCGCGATCCGCGCCTGCTCCTGCGCTGCCCGTACCTGCTCGCGCGCGGCCTCGACCTGCTCGCGAACCTGCTCCCGGATCTGCGTGCGGAGCTGCTCGCGGGTCTGCGCATCCTGGAGGACGATCGTTACGTCGAACATGGGATTCTCTCGCTGCTGGCGCCAAAAGAGGCGTCGCCGGACGTATCCGCCAGCGACGCACGCCTCCCCCTACGGCACGGGCGCCGCGAGAGTGTCAACCGGCGAGCCACTCCGCCGCCCCGCGAGCCATCTCGGCGGGCACGGTGTGCGGACCGTCGAACTCCCGGTAGTCCACCTCGTAGCCCGCGCTCCGCAGCCTGGGGACGAGCCGTCGGCTGCACCCATCAATTGGGAGCACCGCGTCGGCCATGCCGTGCGACACGAAAATGCGCGGCGTGCCGTGGCGTGAGGCCGGTGCCGAGAAGCAGGGCGAGAAGGCGACCGCTCGGCTGAACAGGTCGCCGTTCGTGAGGCCGAGCGAGAGCGCGTACGACGCGCCGTCGGAGAAGCCCTCCACACTCAGCCGCCCGGGGCTCACCGCATAGCGCGCGAACACGCTCGTCAGCGCGCGGTCAATGAACACGACGTCCGGACCGTAGGCGCCGAGGATCACGTCCCACGTCTGGCCGCGCGAGTCCGGCGCGAGAAGGATGAGCCCCAGTTCGTCGGCGAGCGGGAGGAACGGGTTGATCCCGCCACGCGCCGAGCCGCCCGCGCCGTGCAGCATCAGTACGAGCGATGCCGGCCGGTCCGGCGCGTAGCGCTTGGGCACGTAGAGCAGGCCATCGCGCCCGCTCGCGAGGTCGAGCGGCGCGAGCGCGCCGAGCGCGCCAGGCGAGGGTGTACCGGTCGGAGCGCCTGGCCTCGCCCTGAGCCGCCCGTCCCCGCCGGGCCGACTACTCGCGCCCGTGTCGTCCGTGGGCCCTCCCCCGCAACTGGCCGCGGAGGCCGCAGCGAGCGCCGCCGCGCCGAGCGCCGTGGCGCCGAGCGAGACGAAGCGCCGCCGGGTGATCGTCACCGCGCCCGCGCGCCCGCGATGTCACGGCCGGTCTCGTGCGGTGCCTGTGGCGCCTGTCGCATGGGTCGGTCGAAGGGGAGCTCGAGCGTGCCGCCGGGCTCGACGTCCATCCAGCGCGCGAAGAGCGCGCGCATCGCGGAGCGGATGGCGGCGAGCCGCGCGTCGGTGATCACGTCCGCCGGTGGCAGCTTGTCGGGAGGGGTACCGCGGGCCGTGGCGTGGAGCGCGACTTTCTCCGCGAACTCCGCCGCCGACCACTCGCACCCGCCCGCGCGCTCGGCGTCCAGGAAGCCGACGACCAGCTCGACAGCGAGCGCCTCCACGGGGAGCGGGCCGCGCGCCCCCTTGCCCTCGGTGTCCGACATATCCCACCCCTCGGCCAGGAGCCCGAAGAATCCCTGGCGGACGCCGAGGGTGGTCTCGACGGCGTAGTGCGTGAGGTCGTGGATGGGGAAGAAGGCGCCCTGGCGGCCGGTCTGGCGCTGCCAGGTGACCGAGCCATCGGCGCGGACACAGGTGAGCGCGGCCGATCCGTCACGGTTCTTCTTGATGCGGACGAGGAGCTCAGGCATGTGCGTGGGTGCGGGGCGCCGACTTCGGGCGCATCACGATCAAGATCTCGCCCTGCTCCGTGGCCCGCCAGCGGTGGCGGGCGACGCGAACAGCATTCAGACAATCGACCGACCGCAACTCCTTCATCACTGGAAGGCCTTCACAGAGAGCAAGGTATGCCGACCGCTAACTTGATCAGCAACGGCCGGATCACCGTGCCGGATACGGCGCGAAACAGTACACCCCGATCGCGACCGCCGGTGTTCGAATCGACCTCGCCAGCGCTCTCCTGTTGCTCGCGGAGAAGGCTCGCGCCCAGGAGCGATCGTCTGCTCCTGGGCGCGAGGGTATCGGGACTTCATAGTCTGCGACGCGGCTCTGGCGGACCCGGTGAGGCGTGGCGTCCTGTGCACGGCTTCAGCGTTGAGCCTTGAGCGTGCTGCGGTGCTCACGTACTGCTCTGTAACCTCTCCTTCGCGTAGCAATGTAGCATCGTGACATGCCCAGCACGAGCTTGGCCGACGAGGAAACCAGACTGGCGTTGCGGAAGCAGCTCCCCGGGCCCCACGACGAACGTGATGAGGGAAGTGTCGGCCAAGCTGCGCCGCACGTTCACAACTACACCCACTTGAGAGTTCCGATCAGCGCCCTTCCGCTTCGCCAGCCACTCGCTAGTGAGTTCATCTCGACCTCTTTAGCAGTGAGCCCACTCAAGCTGCAAAACACCTCGTGACCGACTTCAATCACGGCGATGTCATCTTCCGCATGCCGCGCCGTCGCGAGCACGAAGTCGCACCGCACTCCGTGGATCTGAAGTGGTGAATTGAGCTGGATAAGCGCATCGTGCTTACCGGAGCGGAAGTGGCTGGCGGCTACGCTGATGACCGAACCTCGGAACGGACCGGCGCCGTTTTCAGAAACCACCTCCCAGGGATCGCTGACGAGAATCTCCAGCGGCACACCGGCGAGCTGTTCCGATCGCGGCACTGCTGCGCTCATCATCAATGGTACTCCTGTACTCGTAGGATCCGGGCGGAGACAGGGCCCGTGGCAGTTCGTTCCATTCCTCCACCCGGCATGCCGTTCGCTGGCTCCACTCCGCTCGGTTTAGAGAACGCCCCCCGCGGCACTTCCATCGTTGCCTGGACTTCGGGCGTATTGGCGAGAGCAAGCCGCTGGCGCGCCCTGGTCCCACTTGTATTGACTGCATCGCTTACGAAGTGAGTTCCGGCGCGTCCGCCGCGAACGAGCCCCGTCTCGATGGTGGCCTCAAGTTCGGCTCTGGACATAGCACGCTGAACTACCTCGACACCTTCGCCGGCTTGGCCCAGGCTGCCCGCGCGACCTACCCCGCCGGCGGCGCCCCCCGACGCTGCCCCGAGAATTCTACCAACCAGCCACCCCGCCGAACCATGCTCATCGTCAGGCAACGCGGACATGCTTGCCCCGGCCATGAAGCCGCGCCCTTCGAACTTAGCGAAATCCCACAGGCACGCGAGGAACCCCTTGGCGTTCTTGCACAACCCGAACGGGTCGCCGAAGTTGACCGGGTCGGCGCCCGCGAAGCCGTACAGGTTCACACCTCCCGCCAGCCCGATCGGGTCCTCCTGCGTGAAGCGGCCAGTCGCGGGGTCGGCGTAGCGGGCGCGGCGGTAGAGCGCGCCGCTCTGGTCGCGCTTCTGCTCGACCAAGGTGCCGTGCCAGCTCAGCGGCACGTAGCGCTGCTGGTTGTAGGTGAACCACCCGTACGGCCACAGCACCAGCACGCACCGCTCCGACGAGCCCGTCCCCACGCACTTGCGCCGCACGCCGTCGGCGAAGTTGCACTTGACCTACGGCAGTTCGGCACCCCAGCCGTCGAATACACAGTCGAACTGGAGTCCTGCAGTGGACATCCAAGCAACCCATCGTTCGAGCGTTGGCAGTGCGACTGTGGTGGCCTGCGTCGTCCCTCGTACCATCCACTCATCCGCGTCGGCGGCTACGGATACGTCATAATCCGTCATCCGTCCAAGGAACTCCTTTAGTTCGATGGCGCGCGCGTATGATGGAGCCTCAAAGAAGAAGTCTAGACACAGCTTGGTTGCATCGTTAACTCCATGATCAACCAACGCCTGCCATGTGGCCCGCGTACGCTCAAGCTGTTGCCTCAGCAGGTCGTCTGCGTGTGCATCACTCATCCTCATCGCCGAATTGTGCCGCTTTACTCCTTCTGAACTCGCCGTAGACTCCAGGCGACGATCCGCTGGGCAATCCATTCCGGGACACCGCGCTGCCTGAGGTCACTGACTGTGCGTTCCGAATGCTTCTCGGCATCCCACCACTCGGTCTTCAGCAGCGCACGTGCCTTCTGGACTGCGTGCTCACTCCCTGGAATGCGTTCCGCAAAAGCGATCTCAGCCTCGACACAGATATGCTCGATCCGCCCTCGGTCCTCACCCAAGTACAGGGCTCCACCCTTCGCCAGGCGAGCGTGCGTTGCTTCGTGGACAATCATCATCGCTAACTCGATAGGCGGTACTCTCGTAGCGTAGGCGAGTCCGATTCGGCACGTCTCGATGCCCGCGAGATAATGCCCTCCAGAAGTCTCTGTAAAGAGTAGGCGCCGGACATCGCGACAGATCTGCCCCGCGAGCGCTGGATCGTTCTGCGCAATTAGCCGAAGCGCAGCCTCCACCTTGTGGGACACGCTGTTGGCTTCCATGCTGGTTCCCGCGACACACACCTCGACGCCACCAACCTCCCGGCGATTACTCAGCCAGACGAGTAGCATCCACGGTAGATCACCGAGTGAAGGCATTTCCTCTCCGCTGGGGCCCGCCACCCACACCCAATCAAAGATAGGATGGCGGGCACACGAATCAGTGGCTGCTCAGGGTTCTTTGTTGTCCTTCTTGTCCGGAATGAGCGACTTCGTAGAGGTCGGTGCCGGCGGCGGCGGCTTGTGCTCGTCGTCAGGTTTCTTGGGTGGCGGCTCGCCTTGCAGGAGCCCGACGATGAAGCCGACCGTTTCTATCGTACGAGTTATTTTCCGCTTGATCTTATCGCCCAACCCACTCATCTCGACGAGGCTCCCCAGATCGCGAACGGCACCCGCAGTTGTACCGGCTGCCAGGCCCGCGAGCCCCCCAGCGACCACGCCGCCGCCTCCTCCGGCGAGCGTGCCTACCCCGGGAAGGATGAAGGTACCACCTGCACCGCCAACCACAGCGCCTGCCCAGGCGCCTGCCAGCGTCCCATGCATGGCCCCCGTCAGAATGCATGGAACTCCGTCTACTTCGATGGGGCAGAGGCCGAACGGGTCGCTGTAGTTGACGGGGTCGGCGCCCGCGAAGCCGTACAGGTTCACACCTCCCGCCAGCCCGATCGGGTCCTCCTGAACGAAGCGCCCGGTACGGGGGTCGTAGT
>JBBJNN010000069.1:0-9858 GCA_037720885.1 Gemmatimonadaceae bacterium
AGTGACGTGGGCGAGCTCGGCAGCTTCGTGCGCAGCCGTGAGTCGCAGCTCCGGTTCTGCTACCAGGAGTACGGGCTCAAGGCGAATCCGAACCTGGCCGGCTCCATCACGGTGAACATCTCGCTCGGCGGCAGCGGCAACGTAACCGACGTGGACATCGGACGCCGCACCTGGTCCGGAGCTGGAGCGTCGGAGGCGGAGGGGTGCATCCGCCAGCGCGTCCGCGGCTGGAAGTTCCCGACCTCGTCTACCGGCGAGGGGACGTACGGGTTCTCCTTCAACTTCACGCCGGGCGGCTGATTCAGGCGAGCCAAGGACGAGGCAACGAGCGGGGCCGGCGGATTCCTCAGCCGGCCCCGCTCTGCATCCTGGACGTCGAGGCAGAGGCTCGGTGCGTCGAAGCGATGCGCGTTCGGCGGAAAGGGTTGCGCACGGGCGCGGGTCTCCGCGCATCCTGTCTCATCGGGGGGGCCCCCCCAGCCGCACGGTGTCGCGGTCGCCCGGCGCGACCGATCGCCGCATAGCTGGCACGCGAACCGTTCCGCCTCGCTCCGCGACCGTCACCCACCATTCGCCGCCCGTGAGCTGGAGCCTGGCGCTTCCGCCTCCCAGCCGTGCGCGCACGACGGGCCGCGAGGTCGCGGCCACGGCGCTGTCCACGACGTCTGCAGGAACGCTCCCCGCGCGCCCCGCGAGGGAGGCCCGGAGCGGCTCGCTCAACCGGTCGTGCAGCTTGACGAGCCGCGCGCGTCCACGGTCGCGCGCAGCCAGCACGCGCTCGGTGGTGGCGGCGCGCTCCGACCAGGCTGCGTAGCGCCGGGCGTAATCCGCTGCACGACGGTCGCCGCCGCGGAACGCCTCCGCATCCCGATTGAGCGCGGCGCGCGCGCGTCCGAAGGCGTCATCGAGCGTCGAAACGCTGTCGCGGAGGGCGGTGTAGCGAGCCACGGAGTCCGCGGCGGCACCGGCCGGTGCGATCCGTGCGTACGGAAGGCGGAGTGTCGCCGGGTCCAGCGGGAGCGCAAGCACTTCCAGCGCACCCCGGGCCACGGTAGAATCCACCACCACGTGTAGCTCGCCGAGGCGATCGCGATCCGTACGAGCAGAGCGATCAGTGCCCGAGCACGCGACGATGGCGAACAGCGCGACGGGGGAAGTCCGTCGCGCGGCGGCCAGGAGAGTGACCGACCGGTGTGGCATAGCGGGGTGCAAGGTATCGGCGGCCTGATGCTGCTGCAAGCGATGGGGCTAGTCCTGCGGGCGACGGCTCTGCCGGCGCAGCAGCTCCCACCACCGCCGCGGGGCTACGGCACGGCCGAGGCCGAGGTGGTGCGCGACATGGCGGGGGTGCTGCCGCAGTCGAGCATCGATCTCGTCAACCGCATCGCCTTCGATGTTCACGCGAAGTCGGGCGGCGAGATCGGGCTCGCGGTACTTCCCGACATCGGCGGTCGGGCGCCCGTGGACGTCGCGTTGCGCATCGGTCGCGAGTGGCAGGTCGGACGCCTGTCGGCGATTGGAGATCGCACGCGCAACGCGGGCGCCGTGATCCTCCTCGTCCCGAAGGAGACGAGCTCGACGGGCCGCGGCGCGTGTTTCGTGGCCACGGGACAGGGGACCGAGGGGTTCATCACCGATGCAACCGCGGCCGCCATCTGTCGCTCGGTCACCGAGCTGTTCATCGCGCGCCAGTACGGGCCGGCGATGGAGCAGGTGGCGCTGCAGGTCGCTCAGCGGTTCGCCGGGGAGTTCGGGTTCACGGTGGACACGACGCTCGCGCCGGCGGCGATCAGCCAGCCCGAGTTCGAGCGCCGGACGCCTGTGGGAGGCGGGTTCCCGCCGATCGTGCTGCTGCTACTCTTCCTGTTCGCGCTCTTCGTGTTGAGTTCGATGAGCCGGCAGCGCGGCTGCGGAGGAGGGTGTCTGCCGCTCGTCATCCCGATCCCGGGCGGCGGCTACAGCCAGCGAGGTGGTAGCTGGGGTGGGGGTGGCTGGGGAGGCGGCGGTGGGTTCGGCGGGGGCGGTGGCGGCTTTGGCGGATTCGGAGGCGGCGGTGGCTTCAGCGGTGGCGGCGGTGGCTCGAGCTGGTAGAGGCAGGCCCGGAACGTGGCCCGGGGCGGGACTACGCCCTCGCGGCCTGGCGCGGCGCCGGGTCGGGAGCAGGTCGGTGCGGGCCACGAGCGCCCGCGTCTTCATCGGGTGAATTCATGGCGACGATGACCCTCGATCAACTGGTGGACCAACTCCGAAAGGCGTACGGGGCCGAGTTGCGGGCCGTCGTGCTCTACGGCTCAGCCGCGGCCGGGGAGCACATCGCGAAGCGGTCCGACCTCAACGTGCTCGTCATCTCTGACTCGCTCGGGCTCGATGCGCTCCACCGTGCCGCTGCCGTCGCCCGCGCATGGGGGGAGAGTGGCAATCCGCCGCCCCTCACGCTGACGACGGCAGAGTGGCGGTCCTCGGCCGACATCTTCCCCATGGAGTACGCGGACATTCTGGAGCGGCACCGCGTGCTGCACGGGGAGGCACCCTTCGACGGCATCGCGGTAGACCACGGCCACCTGCGTCTCGAGCTCGAGCAGCAGGCCATGGGAAAGCTGCTTCAGCTCCGTCGCGGCATTCTCGCCGCG
Organism: Gemmatimonadaceae bacterium; assembly: GCA_037720885.1. GTDB lineage: Bacteria > Gemmatimonadota > Gemmatimonadetes > Gemmatimonadales > Gemmatimonadaceae > JACMME01. The sequence continues at coordinate 2,631 of JBBJNN010000069.1, forward strand.
GGGGGCGACCCGAGGCGTCTGATCGAGCTCCTCGCCGCGAGTCTCAGCACCTTCATGGTGATTTTCCGGTCGCTCCTGCGGTTGCACAAGGAGACGCCACCGGCCGAGTACCCGGCGCTGATCGCGCGCGTGGCGGCGCTCGCCGGACTGGAGGCCGACCCATTCGCGCGGGTGGTCCGGCATGTGCGAGGGGAAGCTCGGTTGGCGGAGCAGGACGTGACCGGAGTGCTCGCGGGCTACCTCGCCGGCGCGCAGCGACTGGTTGCCCACATCGACCGGGTAGGAGGGGAATGAAGCGACTCGCGACGTTGGGCGCGGCCGTGCTGCTACTGTCAGCGTGCCCGAAGGACCGGAAGACGGCGGCAGTCGATAGCATCCCGATCGACACGACGCCAGTGGTGCTCGAGTCGCTCCAGACGGCCGTGCCGCCGCCAGCGCCGGATACCTTCACGCCGCCGAAGCTTCCGACCTCGCGGCCGGCGCGGAGCATCCCGGCGGCGCCCCCGGCGCTGATGGAGGCGGTCGAGCGGGAGCAGGCGTTCACGAAGTTCTGCTACCAGGAGTTCGGCCTCAAGGCGGATCCTACGCTGCGGGGCGGCGTGACGATGGTAGTGACGGTGGGCGGGCAGGGTATTACGGGCGCGCGCGTCGCGCGCGACAACTGGAGCGGGAGCGCCGGCAAAGCGGTGAACCGGTGCCTGAACGAGAAGGCTTCGCAGGCCTGGAAGCTGGCGCCGGGCGCGGTGCGCGCCGGCCAGTATACCGTGTTGCTCAGCCTCGGCTCGGCGTGACCGCGCCCTCTCCCGTCGCGCACATGCGGCGGGCCGGCGCGGGCACGACTATCGTTATCGCTTTCGCACTCGGAGGATTTTCCATGAGACGTCGGTGGCTCACGCTGCTCCTGCCAATGGTGTCGCTCGCGGCGGGGTGCGGCTACAACACGATCCAGACGTATGATGAGCAGGCCAACTCGGCGCAGGGGCAGATCGAGGTACAGCTCCAACGGCGCGCCGATCTAGTGCCTAGCCTGGTTAACACCGTAAAGGGGCTTGCTGCCCACGAAACGGAGTTGTTCACGAACGTCGCGAACGCCCGCGCGGGGCTACTCGGCGCGATCAAGAGCGGCGACGCCGCGCAGATGGCGAACGCGAATCAGGCACTTGGGGGCTCATTGAGCCGCCTGATCGCGGTTGCCGAGGCGTACCCGGCGATCAAGGCTGATCAGGCATTTCTGCGGTTGCAGGACGAGTTGTCGGGTACGGAGAACCGCATTTCGACGGCGCGCGGTGACTACAATCAGGCGGCGCAGCAGTACAACACGCTCATCCGCCGCTTTCCGGCGGCTATCACGGCGAAGGTGACGGGGGCGAAGCCGAGGACGTACTTCACGGTAACGACGCCAGGCGCGCGCGACGCGCCGACGGTCGACTTCTCGAAGCCGGCTCCGCCCGCGGCCGGCGCGGGTGCGACGAAAGTGCCCTGAGCGTGCGGAAATGACTCTCCGCGCCGGCGCGTAATGGCGCGGCGTGGGCGGGACAACGGTGAGCGACGCATGTCTGCTCGCCGTTGTCGTTTCTTCCGCGTTGTGTAAGGGTGCGCCCGGGTGCCCCGCGGCTGATTGACAGCCCCGGCGCGCCCCGATATGCTGCACGGTGCACTCGTCGCGTCACCACCTGCCCCGGCCGTGCGTTCGCGCGGACTGGCGGCGTACGATGGGTTGCTAGCATTCGAAAGTTCCACCAGCGTCACGGTCGCGAGACCGCGGCGCCCGTCCGCGTTGTCGAGACCACCGCGTCACCCGCGCGCCCGGTCCGGCACGGGCATCCCTCGCAGTCCCTCGGAGTCACTCAGTGACAGGAGGCGCAATGAGTAATCACTGTCGGCGTTTTCTCTCGGCAGCAGCGGTACTGTTGAGTCCCGCGATCGCGGCGGCGCAGCAACCGGCGGTCGTCACCGGACGGGTGACGAACGAAGCCGGCACCCCGCTCCAGTCGGCCAGCGTGTTCGTGGAAGGCCTCGGGCTCGGAACCCTGACGCGCGAGGACGGCCAGTATTCGTTCGTCGTGCCCGCCGCGCGACTCCAGGGGCAGCAAGCCACGCTGACTGCGCGCGTGATCGGCTACCGTGCGCAGTCGCGGCAGATCACGCTCTCGGCGGGCGAGATCTCGCAGAACTTCACGCTCGCCGCGAACCCGCTGAACCTCGGCGAGGTCGTCGTCACGGGCGCCGGTACACAGACGGAGGCCGAGAAGCTCGGCAACGTCCGCAACAACGTGTCGGCCGAGCAGATTCAGCGCTCGAACGAGTCGAACATCGTGCAGGCGCTCGCGGCGAAGGCTCCGAACGTCGAGGTCACATCATCCTCTGGCGAGCCGGGCGCCTCGTCGTACATCCGCATGCGTGGTCAGCGCACCATTCTCGGTGGAACGCAGCCGCTCTTCGTGGTGGACGGCGTGCCGATCGATAACTCGAGCTTCTCGACGTCGAACTTCAACCCGACGGATGAGCTCGGGACGGGCGAGATCTCGGGCACGGCGCAGATGAATCGTGCGATCGACATCAACCCCGATGACATCGAGAACATCGAGATCCTGAAGGGGCCGGCGGCAGCGGCCATCTATGGGGCGCGCGCGGGCCAGGGCGTGGTGCTCATCACCACGAAGAAGGGGCGCGCCGGCCAGACGCGCTATTCGTGGCGCTCGACGCTCTCCTGGGACGATATCAACAAGACCTACCCGCTGCAGCGGACGTGGGGGCAGGGGCGCTTCGGCGCGTCCGCGCTCCCCTGCAACGACATCAACAAGGCGACCTGTCTGCGGAGCTGGGGTCCGAGCCTCGCCGGCAAGCAGACGTTCGACCACTCGGACGAAGCGTACGACACTGGCCACATCTTTGAGCAGGCCATGTCCGTATCGGGCGGGAACGAGCGGACCACCTTCTACCTCTCCGGCTCGTACACGGACAACAACGGCGTGTTCGTCGGTCCGAACAACGAGTTCCAGCGCACGACCGTGCGCCTGAACGCGTCGCACCGCCTGTTCGAGAGTCTGAACATCAGCGGCAATGTCGCGTACGCGGACACTCGTGGGCAGTTCGTGCAGCGTGGCAACAATGTGAACGGGCTCCAGCTTGGACTCCTGCGCACGCCGCCCGACTTCAACAACCTTCCGTATCTGGACCCGGAGACGGGACTGCACCGCTCCTACCGCCTGCAGACACCAGGTGCGAGCTCGAGCAGCTCGTCCCGCGGCTTCGACAACCCGTTCTTCGTGCTCTACGAGCCTGAGAATCGCTCGCGCGTGGGCCGAGTGTTCGGGAACGTCGGTGCCGAGTGGGTCGCGACGAACTGGCTGCGGCTGAACTACACGCTGGGAACGGACTACTCGAACGATGAGCGGCTCGAGGGCGCGCCGCAGCCGTCGTCCGACGTGTCGGCCGGCGGGCGCGTGACGGAGGGGAATGTCACCGCATTCCAGATCGATCACAACCTGACGGCGACCGGAAATTACCGGCTCGCGCCGTGGGCCTCCGGGACGGTGACGCTCGGGCAGAACATCAACGTCGAGGAAGCGCGGCAGATCTCGGTCGTCGGCCGCACACTCGTCGCGCCGGCTCCGTACAAGCTCCAGAACACGGTCTCGCGTGATATTCCGATCGACAACGAGACGAACATCCACCGCGAGTCCTACTTCGGGCAGGCGACGCTTGACCTGTGGGATCAGCTCTTCCTCACGGGCGCGCTCCGGAACGACGGGTCGTCCACCTTCGGCGCCGACAACCGGCGCAACTACTACCCGAAGGGAAGCGCCTCGTGGACGTTCACGAACTACCTCGGTGGGATGAACAACGTCGTCACCTTCGGGAAGCTTCGCGCTGCCTACGGCGAAGCCGGAACGGAGCCCGGAGCGTACCTCACGCAGACGGTGTTCAACGGCTCGACGCTCCTTGGCGGCATCTCGCAGGGGACGGGGCTCCAGCCGTCGCTCGGCGGTCTGGGCGGGCTGTACTCCGCTATCACGAAGGGGAACCCGAACCTGAAGCCCGAGCGGACGAAGGAGACCGAGGTCGGCTTCGATCTTGGCCTGATCCGGGACAAGGCGGATCTGAGCTTCACGTACTACGATTCCAAGACCGAGGACGTCATTCTGCTCACGCCGCTCGCGACCTCGACGGGCTTCTTCCGGCAGGCGCAGAACTCGGCGCGCTTCAGCAACAAGGGCCTGGAGGTGTCGCTCAACGTCCGGCCGGTCACCAGGGCGAACTTCTCCTGGGATGTGGGCTTCCAGTGGGCGCGGAACAGGAGCGAGGTGCTCGACCTGCAAGGCGTCGAATTCGTCGACCTGCAGACCCCGGCCGGTATCTTCACGAACGCCGCGATCAAGGGGCAGCCGATCGGCGTGTTCTACGACTTCGGATGGGTGAAGTGCGGCATCACGCCTGACGACACGCCGGTCAGCGATGACCAGACCATCGGCCAGGTATGCTCGGCGGCGAATGCGCGGCGGGGAGCGCTCTTCATCGACGAGGATGGCTTCCCCATTGGCGACGATACGCGGCGTATCGTGGGCGATCCGAACCCCGATTGGACCGGCAGCATCCGCACCGGCATCACCTTCCGGAAGATTCAGGTGTCGGGGCTGTTCGACATTCGCGAGGGCGGCGACATCTACAACGGCACGCTGGGCGCCCTCCGGAGCTACGGGACCGCGAAGGAAACGGAAGTGCGCGCGACGTGCACGAGCACCGGGTGCACAGGTAACGAGCGTACCTTCGGCGAGGGCGGTTGGTACGACGGGCCAACCGTTGGCCCGGGCGCCGGTCAGGCCGTGCCGATCGGTGAGAACTGGTGGCGGCAGAATCCGGCGAGCGACAACTGCGCGTTCTCCGGCTACGGCGAGGCCTGCATCGAGGACGGCAGCTACGTGAAGCTGCGCGAGGTCTCGGTGGGGTATCGCTGGGAGGCGCCCTGGGTCCGGCGCGCGCTCGGCCTGTCGAGCGTGGACTTCCGGGTCTCGGGCCGGAACCTGAAGACGTGGAGCGATTACAAGGGATACGATCCTGAGACGAACCTCGGCGGCGCCATCCAGTCGTCTCGCGGCCAGGATTACTTCAACATGCCGCAGACGCGGTCGTTCGTGCTCACCTTCGGGCTCAACCGCTAAGCGCAGAGGTCATACTCAGACATGCATACCAAACTCAGAGCTCTACTCGGCGGCGCGCTTCTGCTCGCCGCCGCGGTGGGGTGTCGCGACTTCCTCACGGAGGAAGGGGTAGGCACGGATCCGAACAATCCGAGCCAGGCCACGCGTGACCAGCGGCTCGTCGCCGCCCAGGCAACGATCTTTTCATGGAGCGAGGGACCGATCGCACAGATCTCCTGCATCTGGGTGCAGGCGTGCGCCGGAGTCGGCGGGAGGTTTGTGGAAACCCGCGGCCGCCTCTACACGATCTTCCCCGCGGATTTCAGCGCGGACTTCAGCCAGGTCTACATCGGCGCGGGACTCGTTGACCTGCGCATCGTCGAGGCGAGTGCCGAAGATGACGGCGATCGTGTGTACGCGGGTATCGCGAAAGTGATGGAGGCGTATCTGGTTGGGATGGCCGCTTCGATCTGGGGCGACATTCCCTACCGCGAGGCCGTGACCGACAGCGTGACTCCGGTGCTCGACCCGCAGGAGCAGGTCTACGCCGACGTCCAGGCGTTGCTCGATGAAGCGATCACTGATCTGGCGAGCGGCACGGGCCCCGGCCCGGGCGCGGTCGACCTGGTCTACGGCGGCGACGCCACCAAGTGGAGGCAGGTGGCGAACACGCTCAAGGCCCGCTACTACATGCATTGGGTCGAGGCGCAACTCGTCGGCGGCGCCAATCTCCCGCGCGCGCAACTGGCGTGTGGCGGCGACTGCCTCACGAAGGCGATCGCGGCGGCAACGAATGGCATCAGCTCGTCGGCGAACGACTTCAAGGCGGTACACGGCGGCTCCGGTACGGAGCGCAACATCTGGGGGCAGTTCGCTGGCACCTCCTTCGGTAACGACCTGGCCGCGGGCTCGGTGCTGGTCAATCTGCTCAGGACGCGCAACGACCCGAGGCTCACCCAGTATTACGGTCCAAATGCCGTGGGCGGGCGCGGTGGCGACGATGTCAACTCGTCGACCCCTGCCGATCAGGTGTCGCCCCTCGGCGCTCCCCGGCTCGCGCCGGATTTCGCGCAGCCGATCATCACGTACGAGGAGAATCAGCTCATCCTCGCCGAGGCTCGCTTCCGGACTGCCGGGCAGGCGGCGGCGCAGCCGAACCTGAACGCGGTGCGCGCCCTGTTCGGCCTGGGCGTGGTGCCGGCGACGCTCCAGAACATTGCGCTCGAGAAGTACGTTTCGCTCTTCCAGAACATCGAGGCGTGGAACGACTATAAGCGCACCTGCATCCCCACGCTCGACCCCGCGGGCGCGAATCGCGAGGTGCCAGGCCGGCTGCTGTACGGGCAGGCCGAGGCCAACGCCAACCCGAACGTGCCGTCCGTGTCCGAGCAGCAGACAAACGGCGGCGTCGCGGGCGGGCGGCCGGGTGTCGGTGGGTTCCGGAACCCGAACGATCCGCGCGCCTGCACCTGAGCGCGCGGAGGTCGTCATGAGCTAGTACCGGCCACGGTGGCCGTGCCGCAGGGAGTGGATCCGACACCGGGTCTGCTCCCTGTGGCGCTTCAGACGGCGCCGCCGGCGCACGGCCGCGGGCGCCGCTTACAGGGAGGAGACGTGTAATGAGGGTAACGCAATTGCCCGCGGTCGTCGCGGCGCTGGCCAGTGTAGGCTGCTACTCGTACCGGCCGGTGACGATCCCGGCGCCCGCCATGGGGACGCGCGTCTCCGTTGAGCTGACCGACCTTGGCACCGCCACCTTGGGCCGGCTTCTCGGCAACGAGGTGGTGGAGGTTCGTGGCGAGCTCACGGGCGCGACGGAACGCTCGGTCTCACTGGCCGTGCAGGCCGTGCGGCTCCGGAACGGCGTGGAGAACTACTGGAACCGGGAACCGGTCACACTCGAGCGCTCCACCATCGCACTTCTGAGCGAGCGGCGAGTGTCGCGCAAGCGCTCGTTCCTGGCTGGCGGGGCGGTGGCGGCGGTTGCTACGATCGCGGCCGCTGTGGCGAGCGGGCGGGGGAGTGGATCCAGCCCGGGAGGCGGCGGCGGTCCGGGCCCGCGCTAACGGAGTTACCGGATCGCGACG
>JBBJNN010000069.1:9868-29858 GCA_037720885.1 Gemmatimonadaceae bacterium
CTCGACCGGCCCAGGTCGCTCTCGAGCGTCCAGTTCACATACTGGCCCGGCCGGACGACCAGGGTTTCGGTGCTCAACCGTCCCGACACTCCGACCGGGTCGCCGACGAGCCGGAAATCTCCCATCTGCCCTAGATACCGTGCCGGGAGTGAGAAATTGGTCGTCATCGAGGCTGTCGCGGTGCCGATCCGATGGTACTGGCCATCACGGACGACATAGACCGTGATGTCCTTCCAATGGTGATTGGCAACCTCGATCGGTACCGTTTCCGTAGCCTCCCACGCGGACGGGAAATCCTCGACGTTCGCGTGCTGCTTGAAGCAGCCGGCGGTGGACACGCCCGCGACCGCCACGGCGACGGCCGCAGCACGAGCGAGCGAGTGAAACGGGGAGACACCGACAGAGCGCATACGACACCTCGCGAGCCGACCTGACCATCATATAAGGACGCCGTCGCCCGAGAAGTCAAGAGAGCCGCATGCCAGTAGTCGGCTCGGCAGCGGCGCGCATCACGCTCCGCCGCGTGGCGTCACACCGTGGCGTCACACCGTGGCGTCACACCGTGGCGTCACACCGTGGCATCGCCAAGCGCTTCCTTCGGGAAGAGCGGGGCGCCCTTCGCCACGCGCCAGCCAGCTGGGCCGAGACGAGGTAGCGCGTCGAAGCGCGCGTCGGCCGCTCGGCCCGGGGCGCCGAGCTGCGTCCACAACTCCTCGGCCTTACCCGGCATGAACGGCACGAGGTGGACTGCGTGGAGCGCCAGGCGGCGGACGAGTGATGCGAGCACGCGCTCGAGCTCGGGCCGCGCGGCCGGATCCTTCGCCAGCCTCCACGGAGCGCTGGCCTGCACGTACTCGTTGGCGCGGCCGACGGTGCGCCACACCGCGGCGAGCGCCTCGTGCAGCGGGTAGCCGCGCGAGCCATCCATCGCGGCGTGGTAAGCCCGGTAGTCGGCGTCGTCGCTGTCGTCGGTCGTGCTGGCCGCGGCTGGCACGACGCCGCCGCAGTACCGCTCGACCATCGAGATGGAGCGGCTGGCCAAGTTGCCGAGGCCGTTGGCGAGGTCGGCCTCGTAGCGGTCATCGAAGCGGTCCCACCGGAAATCGCCATCGCCATCGAACGGGATGTCGCGGAGCAGAAAGTAGCGGAGCGCGTCGGGCCCATGCCGGTGCACCGCGTCGGCCAGCTCGACCCACACGCCCGCCGACTTGCTGAAGCGCTGTCCGTTGAACGACATAAAGCCGTGCGCCCACACCTGCTCGGGCAGTGGGAGACCGGCAGCTTCGAGCATGGCGGGCCACACGACGCAGTGGAGGCGGGTGATGTCTTTCCCGACTACATGGAGCTGCGCCGGCCAGCGCGACTCGTAGCCAGCGTTCGGGTAGCCGGTGGCCGTGAGGTAATTCGGGAGCGCGTCGAACCAGACCCACGTGCCCTGGTGCGAGCCGTCGCTCGAGGCGCGTGGGAAGGGAATGGCCCAGCTCAGCGTCGAGCGGGTGATCGAGATGTCCTCCAGACCGCTCTCGAGCAATCCGAGAACCTCGTTCCGCCGACTCGCGGGACGCAGAAAGTCCGGCTGGGTGGCGAAGAGCTGCCGGAGGAAGGGCTCGTAGCGCGACAGTCGGAAGAACCAGTTGCGCTCCTCCGCCCAGTCGAGCGGGCGGGTGGGATGCAGGACGCACATCCCGTTCTCGATCTCCGTCTCGCGCTTGAACAGCTCGCAGCCGACGCAGTACCACCCCTCGTAGGCTTTCTCGTAGAAGTCGCCGGGATTTCGCGCGGCGATGCACTCGATGAAATGCGCGACGCCGGCCTTGTGCGCCGGTTCGGTGGTGCGGATGAAGCGATCGTTCGAGATGAGAAGGCCAGCCCAGGTGCGCGCGAAGGTGTCCGCCACCTCATCGACGAAGGCCTGCGGCTCTACCCCGCGCTCGGCCGCCGCCTGCGCGACCTTCTGCCCGTGCTCGTCCATCCCCATGAGGAAGGAGACGTCATCGCCGCGGAGGCGGCGATAGCGCGCGATGGCATCGGCCCCGATCTTCTCGAGCGCGTGCCCAAGGTGCGGATCGCCGTTCGCGTAGTCGATCGCCGTGGTGAGGTAGAACCGCGCCACCTCAATCCTCTCCGACCGCACCGGCCCCGTCCGGCCGGCTGCCGCGCCGCATGCCGTGGCGCCCGCGCGGGCGCGCGAGCGTGACTGTCCCGTCCGACGGGGCCGGGGAGTCGGCTTGCGCCACCGCGCCGTCAGCCGGGTCGTCGTCCAGGGTGATCGCCGGATCGTCGGCGCGAGTGTCATCCTCCAGCCCCACGGCGTCGCCTTCCGGGCCACCCCCCACTGGCCGGCCAGCTTCCATCTCCCCCTTGAGTTCCGCGAGCGGCACGACGCGCGTTTCGCCGTCTGGCGCCCGGAGCGTGACGCGGTCGTTGAAGATGTCGTTCGCGACGACCTTCTCCTCGCCGCGCGCGGTCACGAGGATCTTTCCTTCCTTCGGAAAGCGCTTGCGGCTGGCGACGTAGAAATCGTGCTCGTAGCGGAGGCAGCACATGAGGCGCCCACAGGCGCCGGAGATCTGCGAGGGGTTGAGCGAGAGCTGCTGATCCTTCGCCACCTGCAGGTTGACCGGACGCAGCTCGGGCAGCCACGACGCCGAGCAGTACTGGCGGCCGCATCGGCCAATGCCGTCGAGGCGGCGGGCCTCGTCGCGCACGCCGATCTGTTTGAGCTCGATCCGCGTGCGGAACGCGGACGCGAGATCGCGGACGAGCGCGCGGAAGTCCACGCGCCGGTCGGCCGTGAAGTAGAAGGTGAGCTTGCGCCGGTCCCACTGCCACTCGGCGTCCGACATCTTCATGACGAGGCCGTGCGCCTTCACGCGCTCCATGCCGGTGCGGCGCGCGACCTCGTCCTGCGTCCGCAACTCGGTGGCGCGCCGCTCCTCCTCGGAGGTCGCGCGGCGGAGAATGCGGCGGGTGGGCGGCGCGCTGCCGCAGCCGTGCGCGCACGCGCCGCAGCGCTTCGCCGCGAGCTCGCCCACGGCGTGAACCGTACCCAGGTCCTCACCGCGGTCTACCTCGACGATGACGGCCCCGCGTGCGGGAAGCGACTCCTCCCCTTCGTAGAGAAAGAATTCCTTTCGATTACCCTTGAACGCGACTTCGATCAATTGCTCCACAGCAACTCCATCGTTGGTACGCGTGTAGCTCGTGCCCGTGCGGACAACGGGGCGGGAATGCACCCCGCCCCGACATCTATTCCGAGAAGGACCCCATGCGCAGGAACTTCTCGCGGCGCCGGCGCACGAGCTTTTCCGGCTTGTAGCGCCGCAGATCATCGAGGTGCTTCGTCAACGCGCCTTGCAGTGCCTTGGCGGAATCCTCGTGATTCGCATGAGCGCCGCCTACCGGTTCGGGAACGATCTCGTCGATGACGCCAAGCCCGAGGAGATCGTCGGCGGTGAGCCGGAGCGCCGACGCGGCCCGCTCCTTCATCTCGGGACTCTTGCCATCCTTCCAGAGGATGGCGGCACACCCCTCGATCGTGATGACCGAGTAGATGGCGTTCTCGAGCATCAGCACGCGGTCGGCGACGCCGAGCGCCAGCGCGCCCCCCGATCCGCCCTCGCCGATCACGGTCGCGACGACCGGTGTCTCGAGCCGGCTCATCTCGAACAGGTTGCGCGCGATTGCCTCGGACTGTCCGCGCTCCTCGGCACCCAGGCCCGCCCAGGCGCCGGGGGTGTCAATAAACGTAATGACGGGGACCTGGAACTTCTCGGCCAGCTTCATCAGGCGGAGCGACTTGCGGTACCCTTCCGGGTGAGGCATTCCGAAGTTGCGCTTGAGGTTCTCCTTGGTGTCGCGCCCACGTTGATGCCCGATCACCATCACCGTCTCGCCTTCGAGTCGCGCCCATCCACCGACGATGGCAGCATCCTCGCGAAAGAGGCGGTCGCCATGCAGCTCGATGAAATCCGTGAACGCCAGACGGAGATAGTCCAGCGTGAAGGGGCGCTTCGCGTTGCGCGCGACCTGCACGCGCTGCATGGGCGTAAGGTTACGGTACACTTCGGCGCGTAGGTCCGCGAGCTTTCGCTCGAGCGGTGCGAGGTCCGCGGTGACACTGATCTGCTGCTTCCCGGCCAACTTCTTCAGCTCGTCGATCTGGCGCTCCAGCTCGACGATCGGCCGCTCGAAGTCCAGCGTCGTTCCCATCCTCTAGCTCCCGCGAACGAGTCTGACACGCTCGGCGCCGAGGAGCGCCCGTAGAGCGCTCAGCGACGTATTCGTGACTGCCAGCCGGAGCGACCGCGAGCGCAGGCGCGCCTGCGTACCGCTCGCGTCGCTCCACCGCAGCTCGATCGGCGCCGAGCCCGCGTGCTCCTCCACGAGCTCGCGGACATCGCGCATCACGGTCGCCGGGAGGCCGGCGCCAGCCGACAGCTCCAGCGACACCGCGACACTTCCGGTCGCGCGCAGCTCGGCGAATGGCGTGACGCCCTCCACGATGAAGGTAGGGTTGTCCGCTCCCTGATCTCGCCGGGAGTAGCCGCCCTTGAGTAGTACCGGCACGTCGGCCTTGATGCGATCCCCGAGCACCGTCCACGCTTCGGGGAACACCAGCACCTCCGAAGATCCGGAAAAATCCTCGACTGTCAACCGGGCGAACTCGGCGCCGTTCCGCTTGCTCATCTGGCGCTTGATGGCCGTGACGACGACGCCGAGCGCAATCGGCTGGTCGCTCCACGCGCCGAGCTGCGCGACCGTGTGCGTGGCGAACAGCTCGACCTCCGTGCGGAACGGCTCGAGCGGATGGCCGGAAATGTAGAAGCCGAGGATCTCCTTCTCCCGCGCGAGGCGCTCGCCGTCGGCCCAAGGCGCGACGTTCGGCAGCACCGCGGGCAGGTGCGTCGTCGCCGTGCTCGTGTCCGACGCGTCGCCGAAGAGCGAGACCTGACCGGTCGCGCGCTCGGTCTGGAGCAGTGCACCCTCCTGGATGGCGGAATCGAGCGAGACCGCATACTGGGCCCGGTGGCCGCCCAGGCCGTCGAGCGCGCCGGCTGCCGTCATCGCCTCGAACACGCGCTTGTTGCAGACGCGGAGATCCACGCGCTTGCAGAGCTCGAAGAGCGAGGCGAAGAGCCCGTCGCCCCGCGCGCGGAGGATGGAATCGAGCGCCGCGCGGCCCACGTTGCGGATGGCGCCCAGGCCGAAGCGGATCCGCTTGTCCCCGACGACCGTGAACTTGTAGCCCGACTCGTTCACGTCGGGCGCCAGCACCTCGATCCCGAGCTCGCGCGCCTCGTTGATGTACTTGACGACGGAGTCCGTGTCGCCGATCTGCGACGAGAGGAGCGCCGCCATGAACTCGGCCGGATGGTGCGTCTTGAGCCAGGCGGTGTGGTACGAGATGATCGAGTATGCGACGCTATGGCTCTTGTTGAAGCCATAGCGTCCGAACGTTTCGATCTGCCCGGCGATCTCCTCGATGATGCGGCGGTCGTAGCCGCGCCCGACGGACTTCTCGACGAACTTGCCGAGCTCTTGCCGAATCAGCTCCGCATCCTTCTTCCCCACCGCCTTGCGCAGCACGTCGGCCTCGGCGAGCGAGATGCCGGCGAGCGTTTGCGCGATCCGCATCACCTGCTCCTGGTAGGTGATGACGCCGTAGGTGGACTCCAGAATGCTTTCCAGCTCCGGCAGCCGATACGACACCGGCTCGTCGCCCCGCTTGCGCTGGATGAAGACGCGGTGCATGCCGGCATCGAGGGGGCCGGGGCGCATGAGCGCGTTCGAGGCCACGAGGTCGTCGAACCGGTCGCAGCGCATGCTCCGGAGCATGTCCGTGGCGAGGCCAGACTCGAACTGGAAGATCCCGGCCGTGCGGCCCGCGCGCAGCATCTTGTACGTCTCGGGGTCGTCGAGCGGCACGAGGTCGAGATCGGGGCGCGCGCCCGTTCGGCGCTCGATCATCTCCAGCGCGTCGTGGATGACCGTCAGCGTCGTGAGGCCGAGGAAGTCCATCTTGAGCATCCCGGCTTTCTCGAGGCAGTTCATGTCGTACTGCGTGACCACGACCTGCTCGTCCTCGCCGCTCGCGCCCGCGCCCTTCGACGTCTGCGTGCAGACGGGGACGTAGTCGTCGAGCGGCCCGGGTGCGATCACCACGCCCGCCGCATGTACGCCCGCGTGTCGCGACAGTCCCTCGAGCGAGATGGCGTAGTCGATGAGCTGGCGGTAGCGCTCGTCCGTCTTGTAGTACTTCGCCACCTCGGGGATCTGCTTCACCGCCTCGTCGACGGTGAGCGAGAAGTTCGGCTGATTCGGAATCAGCTTCGCGAGCTGATCGGTCTCCGCCGGGGTGAAGCCGAGCACGCGCCCGACGTCCTTGATCACGGCGCGCGATTTCATCGTCCCGAAGGTGATGATCTGCCCGACGGCGTCCTTCCCGTACTTCCGGCGAACGTAGTCGATCACCTCGCCGCGCCGCTCGAAGCAGAAGTCCACGTCGATGTCCGGCATCGACACGCGGTCGGGGTTGAGGAAACGCTCGAAGAGGAGGTCGAAGCGGAGCGGGTCCACGTCCGTGATGCGGAGGGCGTACGCCACGAGCGAGCCGGCGGCCGAGCCGCGTCCCGGGCCGACGGGGATGCCGCGGTCGCGCGCCGCCTTGATGAAGTCGTGCGTGATGAGGAAGTAGCCGGCGTAGCCCGTCTTCGTGATCACGTCCAGCTCGTACCACATCCGCTCCTTCACGGGCTCCGGGAGCGGATCGCCATAGCGGAGCGCGGCGCCCTCCTCGACGAGCTTGACGAGAAGCTCGTTCTCGCTCGACACCTCCGGCGGGAGTGGGAAGGACGGGACGTGGTACTTCTTCGCGAACTCGAATCCCGCCTCGTCCGCGACCCGAAGCGTATTCTCGACCGCGTCGCGCCGGTCGCCGAACCGCTCGAGCATCTCGGGCGCGCTCTTGAAGTACAGGCCGCGGTCGTACTTCATCCGGTCGCCGTCGCTCCGATCCTTGCCCAGCCCGATGCAGAGCAGCACATCGTGCGCGTCGTGGTCGGCGTCGCGGAGGAAATGCGCGTCGTTCGTGGCGATGACGGGAAGATTCAGGTCGTCCGCGAGGCGGAGGACGCCGCGGTTGAGCTCGGCCTGCCCCTCCGAATCGTGACCCTGGACCTCGAGGTAATACCGGTCGCGGAAGACGTCGGCGTACCAGCTCGCGGCCGCCTTCGCTTCGTCGTACCGGCCGTCCATCAGGTTCGTGGCGACCTCGCCGGCGAGGCACGCAGACGACACGATGAGGCCCTCGCTGTACTTCGCCAGCACCTCACGGTCCACGCGCGGCTTCATATAGAAGCCTTCGGTGTATGCGAGGGAGGACAGCTTGACGAGGTTCCCGTAGCCGACGGCGTCGCGCGCCAGGATCACGAGGTGGTAGTACGGCTTTGCCCCGGCCTTCGGCCGGCCTCGCTCGCGGCGGTCGCCGGGGGCGACATACGCCTCCATGCCGATGATCGGCTTGATTTTCGCCTTCTTGGCCTTCTCCTGGAACGTCCAAGCGGCGTGGAGATTCCCGTGGTCGGTGATGGCGAGTGCCGGCTGCTCGAGCTCGAGCGCGCGGGCGATCAGGCCGTCAATCCGGTTCGCCCCGTCGAGCAGCGAGTACTCGGAGTGGCAGTGGAGATGGACGAAAGACATCGGAGCGGCGATCGAGTGCAGGGAGTGGCGGATCGGCGCCTCGCGGCCGTGGGCGCGCGATGCCCCGGTCGGGCAGATGAACGACCAGATGAACGACGGCGCCCCGGGGAACGAGGCGCGCGGCGACCGGAGAAACTGGCCGCGCGATCAGGGAAGTATACGGTGGCACCCTCGCGTTGCCTACCGGCTCGCGTCCCGTGACGGCCTGGAACGTTTCGTGGCGCCTCTTGTGCCATTTGTGGCACGTAATGCGTCATTGTGTGACGAGACGTACCATACGTAGGGGTATGGTTGGCAAAGGGTGTAATAGTCTGTCAGATTCCATCGCGGCCGCGCCTTCGGCATGGGCGGCCGCCATTCCTTTACCGAGCGCGACATGATCTTCCGACGTACCGCCGGCATCCTCCTCGCGATCGGTGCTCTGGGCGCCTGTAACGACTCCAATTCGCCTCCCTCGGTCGTCTACGAGATTGCCAAGCAGGGCGGCGACGAGCAGCAAGCGGCCGCGCGCAGTACGCTCGCGCTCCCCCTGCAGGTCAAGGTCAAGGATCCGTCAGGTGAAGCCGTGAGCGGCGTCTCGGTCATCTTCCGGCCCGCGCAGGGCGTCTCCCTGAGCGACACGGTACAGACCTCGGGCGTGGACGGCATCGCCCGCGTGGATGTCCGCGTCGGCAGCCAGGAAGGCACCTACACGATCGCCTCGGCCTTCGTGCGCGGGCGGCAGGATGAAACCGTGGTGTTCTCGGCCACGGTCGGACCGGGTGCGAGCCTGCTGTCCGCGTCCAAGACGAGCGTCCGAGCGGGCGACACGCTGACGCTCACGGGCGCCAACTTCAACACGAACGTCGCGGGTAACAGCGTCTATTTCGCCTCTGCGCGGGGACGCGTCCTCCGGGCGACCGCGACCTCACTCGACGTCGTCGTACCACCATGCGTCGCGTCCGGTAGCGTTGCGATCCGGGTCGAGGCTGGATCGGCGACAAGTAACGAAATCGCCGTGACCTACGTCGCGACGTCGCCGACGCTCACGCTCGCCGTGAACGAAGCGATCACGATCAGCGGCACGGAGCTGGGCAACTGTCTGCGCCTCGCGGGAAACGGCGCGGGCTACCTGATCGTCCCGCAGTTCGCGACCGGCTCTGTCGACCTCGCCTCGACGCCGTACACGCTGGGCAACACGACCGCATCGGCGCAGATGGTGTCGGCGGAGCTCGACCAGATGACGCAGGCTGGGGCAAGCACACTGCAGCAGCGTTTCGATCTGTCGCTTCGCGCGATGGAGCGGCGGCTGCCCCCGCCGGCGCCCCGGTCGGGCACCGAGCGTGTGTCGCTCGAGGCACTCACGGTCAATTCGACGCGGACGTTCCGCGTACTCTGCACGCTCAAGGCGGGCGAGTCCTGCTTCAAGACCGTCACGGCGCGTCTCAAGTACGTCGGAGACAACGTCCTCGTGTATCTGGACGACGCAGCGCCGGCCAATGGCTTTACGGACACCGACCTGGACGCGTTCGGCCGGATCTTCGACCGCGACCTCTATCCGATCGATACAAAGGTGTTCGGGGCCGAGTCCGACCTCGATGGGAATGGGGCCGTCATCATGCTCCTGACACCGGTCGTCAACGCCCTCTCACCCAAGGCCACCTGCGCGACCGAAGGGCAGGTGCTCGGCTTCTTCTTCGGCTTCGACCTGAGCAGCCGCGGCTCGAACTCGAACAAGGGCGAGATCTTCTACGGATTCGTCCCCGATCCGAAGGGCGACGTGAGCTGCCCCCAGAGCCTCGCCAGCGTGAAGCGCGTGCTTCCGGGCACGTTCATTCACGAGTTCCAGCACATGATCTCCTACAACCAGCACGCGATCGTCCGCAACGGCAGCCAGGAGACCGACTGGTTGGGCGAGGGGCTGAGTCACATCGCCGAGGAGCTGGGCTCGCGGTATTACGAGGCGAAGTTTCCCGCGCCCTCCGGCCGCACGGACCCCACGCAGGTCTTCCCGGATTCGTCGCAGGGATTCATCGGCGAGCAGCTCGACAACTCCTATACGTTCCTCGCGAGCACCGCCGCGCATTCGGTCACGCTCTTCGAGACGCAGGATTGTTGCGAGGAGCGCGGCGCATCCTGGCTGTTCCTGCGCTGGCTCGGCGACCTGCGCGACTCCACGATCTATGCGCGGCTCGTGCAGACATCGAAGACGAGCGTCGAGAACGTGGAAGCGGCGACCGGCGAGAGCTTCGTGTCGCTGTTCGGCGACTTCGCGATCGCCCTCTACACGGACAGTCTGCCCGGAGTCGCCCGATCGGCGATCCCGCCGCGCAACCGATTCCGGTCGCGCAACCTGCGCTTCCTGTACAACAATCTCTACCGGCGCAACTTCGTGAACGGGCAGCCCAATGCCCGGTACCCGCGATCGTTCCCGATCCAGCTCAAGACGCTCGCGTTCGGACAGGCGATCAACGCGTCGCTCGTCCCGGGGAGCTTCGACTACTACGAGCTGCAGACGCCAGCGGGGAGCACGTCGGCCGCGCTCCGGTTCTCGACTCCGGCGTCCGCCGCGTTCGATCCGAAGCTCAAGGCGCAGGTCGGGATCTACCGCTTGCGGTAGCGCTCGGGCCGAGCGTTCTGGTGAACCCCGCAGCGCGTGGCGCGTGCGCGGTCGCGGCGGCGGTCGCGGCGATTGTAGTCGCCGCGGCCGCGCTCGCACATCCGGCCTCCGCGCAGGCGGACGGGGGCGGCCGCACTGCCGCCGCATTTCTCCGCCTTCCGGCCAGCGCGCGGGCGTTGGCGCTCGGCGGTGCGTATCCAGCGGCGGGCGGCGACGACGCGGCGATCTTCTACAACCCGGCGCAGCTCGCGGTGGTGGGGCGGCGGGCCGCCGGCCTCTCGCTGCAGCGCTACCTCGAGGCGACGACGCTCGGCTCATTCGCGGCTGCGGCACGGGTCGGGTCGGGTACCGCGGCCGTCGGCCTCCACGCGCTCGACTACGGCGGCGTGGACGAGATCGTGGCCGACGCGTCGGGAGCGGACGGAGCGCGCACCGGGCGCACGATCTCCGCCGCCGACTACGCCCTTTCGCTCGGCTACGCGGTGTCGCGCGGTCGCCTGCGCGCCGGCGGGGCGGCGAAATTGATCCGTCAGCAGCTGGCCGGGTTGAGCGGTAGTGCGTGGGCGGCGGACATCGGTGCGGCGGCCGATCTCCGGCCGGGCATGACCGTGGCGATCGCAGCACGGAACCTCGGTGGCTCGCTCGCGCTCGGTGGCGTGCGCGCGCCGCTGCCCAGCTCGCTCCGTGTCGCCGCGTCCGTTCCGATCGTCGCGGCTGGCGCGTGGAGCGTCGTGGGCACGGGGGAGCTGTCGCGGGCGCGACAGGGATCCGGTGAAGGCGCGGGCGGTGCGGAGGTCGTGTGGAACTCGTCCACGCGGTTCGCGGTGATCGGGCGAGCCGGCGCGGCCTGGCGCGGGTCGGGGGACATCGCCTCGCCGCTCACCGTCGGGGGCGGCATCCGGACCGGGTTTCTCGCGCTCGACTACGCATACCAGGCACTCGACGGCGCACCGGGCTCGCACCGCCTGGGCGTTCGCTGGTGGCGCGGCTAGTGGGCGCCCGGTGAGGCCCCTCCGCAAGCGGCGCCTCGCCGCTGCCGTGCTCCTGACGCTCCTCGTCGGCTTTCTGCTCACTCCCACGGGCTGCTATCTGAGCCGGGCAGGGTGGGAGGAAGCGAAGATCCTCGGCGCTCGACGCTCCATCGACAAGCTGGTTCGCGATCCCAGCGTCGACGCCGGGACGCGGGGCAAGCTCGCGCTGGTGCTGGCCGCGCGCCGCTTCGCGGCCGATTCGGTGCGGCTGGCCGCCAAGGAGAGCTTCACGCAGTACACGCGTCTCGCGAGCGACACGCTGGTGCTCGTGCTCAACGCCGCGTACCGCGACCAGCTACGCCGGTATACCTGGTGGTTTCCCATCGTCGGGCGCGTGCCGTACAAGGGATACTTCGACGTGGATGCTGCCCAGCGCGCCGCGCGCGACCTCGACCGGCAGGGGTTCGACGTCTACCTCCGGCCGTCGTCGGCGTTCAGCACGCTGGGCTGGTTCAACGACCCGGTGCTCTCGACCACGTTGCGCGAGGACTCGGTGGATCTCGCGAACACCGTGATCCACGAGCTCACGCACAACACGTTCTACGCGGCGGGGCAGGCGATCTTCAACGAGTCGTTCGCCAATTTCGTGGGCGCGCGTGGGGCGAGCTGGTTCTTCCGTGCCCGCGGCGATACGGTAGCCGCGGCGGCGAGCGATGCTCGATGGGCGGACGAAAAGGTGCTCGGGCGCTTCTACGGCGCGCTCTATCACGAGCTCGACTCGGCATTCAAGGCGCACCCCGGTGGCGGTGCGGTGGGGAAGGCGATGCGCATCGCGGTGCGCGATACCATCTTCGCGCGGGCGCGCGAGACTCTCGCCTCCGAGGTGGCCCCGCAGCTCCGCACGATCTCGCCGCGCGCCATCGTGCGAAGCCGGCTCGACAACTCCACCGTGCTCTCGCGGCGCGTCTACCTCACGGACCTGGAGCTGTTCGACGCCGTCCACGACCGGGAGGGGCGGGACCTCCGTCGCGCCATCGAGCGCGTAGTCGCGATCGCGAAGGCGACGCCGCGCGATCCGTACGCGGGCCTGCGCGCCTGGCTCGAGGCGCACCCGCCTCGCGGCTGAGCGCCGAGTCCGGCGACGTCTCGTGCGCTGCCCGGCCGTCAGCTCGGGCCGAACCGTCCGCGTAGGAGCGCGCGCAGATCCATCACCGGCTGCCCTAGCGGGGCGGCATCGCCGACCTCGGCCACCGGCGCGCCGCCCTCGGGCGAGGCGACCAGGCGCGTCATGCGGGCGCGGACGTCGCGATCGAGAAAGCGGGAGAGCTGGTCCATGGAGTAGTCGGAGCCGTAGCGCGACGAGTAGACGTTGAGCGGATAGGTCACGGCGAGGTGGTCGCGCGCTCGTGTCATCGCCACGTACATGAGCCGCCGTTCCTCGTCCGTCTCCTCGTCGCTGCGCAGCGCGCGCGCCGAGGGAAACCAGCCGTCCACGGCCCAGATGAGGAAGACGGCGTCCCACTCGCACCCCTTCGCGCTGTGGGCCGTGCTGAGGATCAACGTATCGTCATCGCCTCCCGATTCTCCAGCGAGATCCTGCGTCGCCGACGGCGGCTCGAGGGCGAGCTCGGAGAGGAACGCGGCGCGCGAGGGGTATCCGCCGGCGATCACCTCGAGCTGGTCGAGGTCGGCGAGTCGGGGCTCCGGCTTGTCGTAGCGCTCGCGGAGGACGTCGTCGTACATGCGCCGCACGCGGGCGATGTCCGCGCTCGGCGCGCGCGGTGCCCCGTCGTCGGGCGCGGGACGTGCGGACAGCTCGGCGAGGATCGCGGCGAGGGAGGCATGCGCATCGCGTGCCCGGCGGGGCGGCGGCCAGGTAGCGAGGGCACGGAGATCCCACGCGCGCGACGCGAGGACCTCGATCGCGGCTCGGGCCGTGACGTCGCCGACGCCGGGCAGGAGCTGGAAGACGCGATACCAGCTCACCTCGTCGCGCGGATTGTCGAGGACGCGGAGAAAGGCGAGCATGTCCTTCACGTGCGCCGCCTCGAGGAACTTGATGCCACCCCATTTCTCGAACGGCACCTTCCGATTGGTGAGCTCGATCTCGAGATCGGCGGACATGTAGCCAGCGCGGAAGAGGACGGCCATGTCGCGGAGCGGCGTCCCTTCCTCGTGCAGCTCGAGAATGCGGTCCACCACGTAGCGCGTCTGGTCGCTCTCATCGCGCGCGGCGACGAGCGCCGGTGCCTCCCCCCCTGTGCGCGACGTCCAGAGCTCCTTCGTGTAGCGCTCCGCCGCACGGGAGATGAGCAGGTTCGTGACGTCGAGGATCGGTTGGGTCGAGCGGTAGTTTCGCTCGAGCGTCACGACGGTCGCACCCGGCCACTGCGCCGGGAAGTCGAGGATGTTCCGGAAATTCGCGCCGCGGAACGAGTAGATGCTCTGGGCGTCGTCACCGACGACCGTGACATTGCGATGCGCCCGGCCCATGCCGCGCAGTACGCGTGCCTGGAGCACGTTGGTGTCCTGATACTCGTCAACGAGGATGTGGTCGTAGAGCGCCGCGATTCTGGTGCCGAGCTCGGCCGAGCCTTCGAGCATGCCGGCCCAGAAGAGCAGGAGGTCGTCGTAATCCACCAGGTTCCGCTCGCCCTTTCGCGCCGTGTAGTCGGCGAAGATGCGGACGACGTCCTCGCGGTTCTCCAGGAACTGCGGAAACTCGTCGCGGAGGATCTCCTCCACCGGCATCTCGGTATTCACGTGCCGCGAGTAGACCCGGTGCAGCGTTTCCTTCTTCGGGAAGCGCGACCCTTTCTTCGAGAAGCCGAGGTTGCCGCGTGAGATCCCCATGAGGTCCTCGGCGTCGGCCTGGTCCATGATCGAGAAATCGGGCGAGATACCAGCCGACTGCCCGTAGCGCTTGAGCAGGCGATGCGCCGTCGCGTGGAAGGTGCCCCCGTGCACCCGCGCGCCGGCGGCGCCCACCAGGCGCTCGACGCGACCGAGCATCTCGCCGGCGGCGCGACGGGTGAAGGTGAGAAGGAGGATTCGCTCGGGGCGAACGCCGCTCGCGACGAGGTGCGCCACGCGGTAAACGAGGGTACGCGTCTTCCCGGTGCCGGCGCCAGCGATGATGAGGAGCGGGCCAGCGCCGAACGTCGCCGCGGCGCGCTGCTCCGGGTTCAGCTCGGCGGTGACGTCTGTCGGCGGCGTAGGGGCGGGTTGCTGCTCCATGCGGATAGGAATATATCGTTTGGCACCGGACGGTCAGCGTTCGCCCGCGCCCCGTACCGGATCATCGCAACCCGATCTCACACCGCTCGCCGCCCGTGTCCCTCTCCGCCCGGATGTTCGTCGCGCTGATCGCCGGTCTCGCCGTCGGTGCGGCAGCGCAGGCGTGGCCGAACCCGGCATTCCGTGGCGCGATCGTGGCGATCGAGCCGGTGGGCACGATGTGGGTGAACGGCATCCGGATGACGGTCGTGCCGCTCGTGGCGTCGCTACTCGTCGTCGGGGTGGCCTCCGGGATGGACGTACGCACGGTCGGGCGGCTCGGCGGGCGAGCGCTTCTCTTCTTCGCCTTGGTGCTCAGCGGGGCCGCGTTGATCTGTGGCGCGATCGGCCCTCCGCTCATGGCCGGCGTGCCGGTGGACCCCGCCGCCATCGCGCCGCTGCGTAGCGGCGCGGCGGGCGCGGCCGCGGCGACGGCCGAGACGGTTCGCGCGATGCCGACCTTCACCCAGTGGCTCGTGGATGCGGTGCCGACGAACCCGGTGCGAGCCGCCGCTGACGGCGCCATGCTCCCGCTCGTCGTGTTCTCCCTCGCGCTCGGTGCCGCCGTGACGCGAATCGCGCCGGAGCGGCGAAACGCGGTCGTCGATCTCCTGCGCGGCGTTTCCGACGCGATGCTCGTACTCGTGCGCTGGCTCATCATCCTGGCACCGGCCGGCGTGTTCGCGCTGACGGCGACGCTCGCCATGCGTATGGGGCTCGGCGCCGCCGGCGCGGTCGCGTATTACATCGGGATGATGGTGCTCCTGTGCACCGTCGTCGGACTCGGGCTCTATGTCGTGGCGACGATCGGCGGGCGCGTCTCCCTTGCCCGCTTCGCACGGGCGGTGGCGCCGGCGCAGGCAGTCGCCGTGTCGTCCCGCTCCTCGCTGGCCGCACTCCCGACGCTCATCGACGGCGCACGCGACCGGCTCGGTCTGCCGCCGGCGATCACTGGCTTCGCGCTCCCGCTCTCGGTCTCGCTCTTCCGGCTCAATACGCCGGTCACCTGGACGGTCGCGATCCCCTTTCTGGCACGGCTCCACGGCATCGAGCTGGGGTTCGCCGACGTGGCCTCGCTGATGGCGACGAGTGTGCTCGTCTCGTTCAGCGTGCCAGGCATCCCGAGCGCGGGCCTCTTCCTGATCGCGCCAGCGCTCGTGTCGTACGGCATTCCGGTGGAAGGGATCGGGATGCTGATCGCAGTGGATGCGATCCCTGACATCTTCAAGACGCTGCTCAATGTGACGGGGCAGATGACGGCCGCGGTTGTGTTGGCCCGGCACGCGCCGCCGCCTGAGGCAACGCCCGAGCCGGTGTAACGAGAGCACGCGGCCGGGCGCGCGAGCGGTCCGGGCTATTCGAGCAGCTCAGAGCGGGTTGGCGAATGCTGGCCATTGCGGAATCGGGTCGCCATACTCGGGCCAGCGGTCACGCAGCCGGTCCTCCATCGCTCGCGCGAGCCGACCGATGGGCGCGAGGCCGGCAATGCCGCCAACCGTGGCCGC
The DNA here is from genome assembly GCA_037720885.1 of Gemmatimonadaceae bacterium. Classification (GTDB taxonomy): domain Bacteria; phylum Gemmatimonadota; class Gemmatimonadetes; order Gemmatimonadales; family Gemmatimonadaceae; genus JACMME01. The sequence continues at coordinate 25,921 of JBBJNN010000069.1, forward strand.
GAGACGCGAGATGGCCGCGAGGAGGGCCTCACGCCGGGTCCACGCCTCCACCCAGGGCTCGTTCCGCGCGAGCACATCCGGGCCGATCCGGCTCGCCATGACGATCGCGCGGTACGCCGTCATCTGCGCTGCCGCGTCGCGATAGCGCTCCTCGTCTCGCGCCGCCGCGCATACGCCGGAGAGCACGGCCTGGTGGGCGCGCTCCATCGTCTCCACGACCGGGACGGGAAGTGGGCAGAGGACACGCCACGCGGTCATGTCGTAGATCGCGTGGCGGTACGCTCCGTACTCGAAGTCGAGCAGGCGCACGTGCGAGCCGGTGACGTGGTTGTTCGTCGGTGCCGGATCGCCGTGGGTGAAGGCGAGGAAGTCGCCGGGATCGGCGTAGGCGGCGGCGACCGCGCGGATCGCCGCGTCGAGACCCGGTGGCCGCGTGAGCCCGAGCGCGTCCATCCAGCCGTCGAGCGAGCCGAGGGAGCCGAGCCAGCCCTCCGCCTCCGCTCGGCGATCGTGGCCAGGCGAATCGGGGAGCCGTGCGCGGAGCGTATCGAATTCGACTTCGCGCCCGAGGGTAGCGGCGTGCAACTCTCCCGAGCGCGCGGCCAGCGCGCGCATCACGTCCGTCGCGGCCGCCGCATCACCCACGCGCAGCACGTCGTCGGCGCTACGCGAGCCCCCGAGGTCCTCCATCACGAACACTCGGGCGTTCGTGTCGCCGCCGAGGAATCGTGGGGCGAGCCCGGTCGCGGGCGGCAGCTCCGTCAGGAAGCGCAGACTTGCCCACTCGCTGAACCCGAGTGCGCCGTCGTGCCTGATCCACTTGATGATGACGGAGTCGTGCACCGGATCATGACCGTAGGCGGACGATCCAGCGGCGGGCTCGACCAGGCACCGGACGACGAGGTTCCGTTCCCAATCCTTGAGCACCGTGGGTTCGGCGAGCGAGACGTGCGCGCCGAACCGCCGCCGGAGCACATCGGTCGCGGCGGAGACCGTCGCGCGGAGCTCGACCGGATCAGCCACCCGGCAACCGGGCGCTGGTGGCGCGGTCAGGCGACGCGCTGACCGGCCAGGAAGGGGAGCGACGCCGGATCGGTGACACGGGTGCTGAGCGCGAACACCTCCCCGAACGCGCGCTCGGCGGCGGCCTCGACCTCGTGCATCGCGACCGTTCCGCTCCCGTTCTCGCGCGCGATCGAAGTCATCACGACCCCGTCGATGCCGCACGGGATGATGAGATCGAAGTACGTGAGGTCGGTGGTGACGTTGAGCGCGAAGCCGTGCCACGTTACCCAGTCGCGCGCATGCACGCCGATCGACGCGATCTTCCGCGGGTCGTGCGCGGGCTCGCCACCGGGTCCGACCGGGCCGCGCGTCCACACTCCCGTGTAGCGCTCGACGCGCTCGCCGGGGAGCCCGAAGTCGCCGATCGTCCGGATCAACGCTTCCTCCACCTGCCGCAGGTACCAGTGGAGATCCTGCTTGTGGCGTTTGAGGTCGAAGATCGGGTAGCCGACGAGCTGGCCAGGCCCGTGAAAGGTGACGTCGCCGCCACGCTCGACCTCGAACAGCTCGACGCCGCGCTCCCGTAGGAAATCCGGCGACGAGGTCAGGTTCCGCTCCTTCGCCGTGCGTCCGAGCGTGACGACTGGCGGGTGCTCCACGAGGATGAGCACATCCTCCACGAGCTCGCCCGAGATGCGCGCGCGCGCGGCGGCACGCTGAAGCTCCAGCGCTTCCGCGTACGGCACGAGGCCGAGGCGGAGGACGAGGAGCGCGCGATCAGGCATGCGTTTCACGCATGGATCATCTTGCCCATCGAGTCGAGCGCCGCCTCGGCCACCGCTTCGGAGAGGGTGGGGTGCGCATGCACGGCGAGGTCGAGCTCCTCGACAGTGAACTCGTTTTCGCGCGCGACGGCCAGCTCGTGGATCAACTCGGTGGCGTGCGCGCCGATGATGTGCGCGCCGAGGATCTCACCGTACTTCGCGTCGCGGATGATCTTGACGAAGCCCTCCGTCTCTCCCGATGTGCGTGCGCGGCCATTCGCGGAGAACGGAAACTTGCCCACCTTGTACTCCAGCTTGCGCTCTTTCACCTGCGCTTCGGTGAGGCCGATTGACGCGACCTCCGGGTGGCAGTAGGTGGCGCTGGGAATGTTGGCGTAGTTCACGAGGTGCGGCTGCTGGCCCGCCAGTAGCTCGGCGAGCACGTGCCCCTCGCGCGATCCCTTGTGGGCGAGCATCGGCGGGCCGGCGACGTCACCGATCGCGAAGATCCCGGGCGCCGAGGTAGCCATACGCTCATCGATCTTGACGAAGCCGCGCTCCGTGAGCTGGACGCCGGCCTCCTTGAGGCCGATCCCATCGATGTTCGGCGCGCGCCCGGCGGCAATGAGTACCTTCTCGACCTCGAGGTCGCGCTTCCCGGAACCGCCCGCCTCGACCGACATGGTCACCGAGCCCTCGGACACCTTCACGTTCCCGATCTTCGCGCCGGTGATGACGTCGATCTTCCGCTTCTTGAAGCTCTTGAGGAGCTCGGCGGAGACATCGGCGTCTTCCAGCGGGAGTAGCGTGGGGAGCACCTCGAGCAGGGTGACCTGGGAACCGAAGGCGTTGAAGACGTCGGCGAACTCGCACCCCACGGCCCCGGCGCCGATGATGGCGATGGACTTCGGCGCCCGATCGAGGATGAGGGCTTCGTCGGATGAGATGACCGATGTCTTGTTGATCTCGAGACCGATCTGCGGCAATCCTTTCACGCGGGACCCGGTGGCGATGACCACCGCCTTCCTTGCCTCGTGTGTCTCGTCCTTCCCGTCCTGGGCCTTCACGGCGACGGCGTTCTTCCCCGTGATGCGGCCGGTGCCCTTGATGTAAGCGACCTTGTTCTTCTTGAGGAGGAACTCGACACCTTTGGAGTTCTGCGTGCTCACGCCGCGCGAGCGCTTCACGGCGACTCCGAGGTCGAACGTCAACTCGCCAACGGAGACGCCGAACTCCCCTGCGTGCCGTACGCGATTGGCGAGCGCCGCGCTCTCGAGGAGCGCTTTCGCGGGGATGCACCCCCACAGCACGCATGTGCCGCCGAGCCCTTCGCGCTCGACGACGGCGGTGGAGAGGCCAAGCTGGGCGCAGCGGATCGCGCCCACGTACCCGGCGGGCCCGCCGCCGAGAAAGATCACATCGTAGGAAGCCATGTAGGGTGCCAGAAGTTGAGTGCCGCTAGTACACGAGCATCAGCGGGTTCTCGATCAGCCGCCTGAGCGTTTGCAGGAAGCGGGCGCCGAGAGCGCCATCGATCACCCGGTGGTCGCAGCTCATCGTGACGCGCATGCGCTTTCGCGTCGCGACCTGCCCGTCCACCACCACGGGTTTCTCCTCGAGCGCGCCGATCGCGAGGATGCCGGCTTCCGGCGGATTGATGATCGCCGTGAACTGATCGATCCCGAACATGCCAAGGTTCGAGACGGAGAAGGTGGATCCTGTGTACTCGTCGGGCGTGAGCTTCCGCTCGCGCGCGCGCCTGGCGAGCTCCTTCGCCTCGCGTGACAGCTCGCTCATGCGCTTGCGGTCGGCATCGAAGATGACTGGCGTGATGAGCCCCTCCTCTATCGCGACGGCCATGCCGATATGGACGCGGTTGAAGTAGCGGATGTGGTCCCCCTTCCAGTGCGCGTTCACCTCGGGGTGCTGCGAGAGCGCGGTGGCGACCGCCTTGAGCACCACATCGTTGAACGACACCTTGAACTCGTCCCCCATCGCCGCCATCGCGCCCCGCATCTCGGCGACGCGCTCCATGTCGTATTCGGCGGTGAGGTAGAAGGTCGGGATCGGGCCGATGGATTCGGCGAGCCGCTTGGCGATCGTCTTCCGGATCTGGGTGAGCGGCACGTCGCGGAAGTCAGCATCGCTCGCGGCCGCCAGCGGCGCGCC
>JBBJNN010000176.1:0-6645 GCA_037720885.1 Gemmatimonadaceae bacterium
TAACGCGCGACAGCTCCGCGGGCGCGCCTCGCTCGACCTCCGGACGGCCCCCCCCGCGGCGGCCGTCGTGCTCGATACGAAGGAGCTGCGCATCCACGCGGTGGCGGACGAGCGCGGCCGGCTGCTGTCGTTCACGCTCGGCGCGCCCGACCCGGTGCTCGGCCGCGCGCTCACGGTGGAGCTGCCGGCCGGGGTGACGCGCGTGGTCGTGGAGTACGAGACGAGCCCGGACGGCAATGGTCTCGTCTGGCTCGCGCCGGAGGGGACGGCGGGCGGCGAGCACCCGTTCGTCTTCTCCCACGGCCATGCGATCCTGACGCGGAACTGGATCCCCACGCAGGACAGCCTTGGGCTCCGGCAGACGTACGACGCACGCATCACTATCCAGCGCGGGCTCACCGCGGTCATGAGCGCGGAGCACCTCACCCCTGCGGGCGTGCCGCACGGAGCCGGCCGGCGCTTTGAGTTCCGGATGACGCAGCCGATCCCCACCTACCTGATCGCGCTCGCGGCCGGGGAGCTGGCGTTCCGCCCGCTGGGGGCGCGCACCGGGGTCTTCGCCGAGCCGGCACTTGTCGAACGCGCGCGGGACGAGTTCGCCGACCTCGAGCGGATGCTCGCGGCGGCGGAGGCAATGGCGGGCCCGTACCGCTGGGGGCGCGCCGACCTGCTCGTGCTCCCCCCGTCCTTCCCCTTCGGCGGGATGGAGAACCCCCGCCTCACCTTCGTCTCGCCCACGCTCCTCGCTGGCGACCGCTCGCTCACCACCGTGGTCGCCCACGAGCTGGCCCATGCCTGGCCGGGCAACCTCGTCACGCCAGCCACGTGGAGCGACTTCTGGCTCAACGAGGGATTCACGGTCTACCTGGAGCTGCGCATCAACGAGGCGCTCTACGGCGCCGAGCGCGCGGCGATGCTCGAGGTGTACGGGCACCGCGAGCTGGAGGCGCAGGTCGAGCGGCTGGGTGCCACGCACCCGGACACGCGCCTCCACCTCGACCTCGCCGGCCGAGATCCGGCCGTCGCCGTGACGGCCATCCCGTACGTGAAAGGTGCGGCGTTCCTCCGCGCCGTGGAGCGTGCGGTGGGGCGCGCGCGGTTCGACCCGTACCTGCGCTCCTGGTTCGACCGGCACGCTTTCCAGTCGGTCACGACCGACGCCTTTCTGCGCGACCTGCGCGAGCACCTGCTCGGCGGCGACGCGGAGCTCGAGCGGCGGGTGGACGCCAGGCGGTGGGTGTACGAGCCCGGTGTGCCGAGCGACGCGCCGCGGCCGGCATCCGCGGCGCTCGAGCGTGTGGAGGCAGCGGCCCGCGCGTTCGCTGCCAGCACTTCGGCACGATCACTCGAGGCAGGCGCGACGAGCGCGTGGACGCCGCAGGAGTGGCGGCACTTCCTCGACGCACTGCCGCCCGGCTCGAGCGACGAGCAGCTCCGCGCGCTCGACGAGGCCGTGTCACGCGACCACCCGAATAACAGCGAGGTGCTCTTCGCCTGGCTCCGGCTCGCGATGCGCAGCCAGTACGCGCCGGCACTCGCGGCGGCGGAACGGTTCCTGACGGCGCAGGGGCGCGGCAAGTTCGTCAAGCCGCTGTACGCGGCGATGGCGGAGAGCGAGTGGGGCGCACGCGAGGCGCGGCGCATCTACCGCGTCGCGCGCCCGCTGTATCACGCGACGGTCGCGGCCGCGGTGGACGCGATGGTCGGGTAGGCGCGCGTCAGCGCGCGGCCGGGATGCCGTCGTCCCCCGGTGTGAAGGTGAGGCGCGTCACGCCCGTCTTGTCCGCGTTCATGACGAAGATCTCGAAGTCCCCGCCGGTGCTCGGCCTCCTCGACATGAAGTAGATGCGGCCGTCCCGCGACCACGAGGGCGCCCGGCTGCACCAGGCGGCGTCCGGGTCGTCGGGGTTCTTCGGCGTGAGGTTCCGCTGGCCGCTCCCGTCCGCGTTCATGAGGAAGACGGAGCAGTAGCCCTCGCGCAGGCTCATGAAGGCGAGCCGCTCGCCGTCCGGCGACCAGGCGGCCATCTGGTCGAGCGCCGGGCTCGTGGTGAGGCGGACGGCGTCGGTGCCGTCCGCGTTCATGACGAACACGTCGTGGTCCCGGCGGAAGGCGAGCCGGGTGCCGTCCGGCGACCACTCGGGGAACTGGTCCACGCCAGGGTACTCGGTGAGCCGCGTCAGGCCGCTCCCGTCCGCGTTCATCACGTAGATCTCGAAGTTGCCCGCGCGGTCGGAGTGGAAGGCGACCCGCTGCCCGTCCGGCGACCAGCGCGCCCAGCCGTCCGTGGCCGGGTGGTTGGTGAGGTTGACCCGCTCGGCGGTGTACCGGCCGGCGAGGAAGATCTCCGCGTTCCCGGTGCGGCTCGAGGTGAAGACGAGCCAGTCGCCGTCGGGAGAGATGTCGGGGTCCACGTCGGCCGCCCGATTCTCGGTGAGGCGGACCGGGTCGGTGCCGTCCGGGTTCATGACGTAGACCTCGGGGTTGCCGTCCCGGTTGCTGTAGAAGGCGATGCCGCCGGGGGGCCCGCCGGCAACGTCGAGCAGACCCCCCTCCCTGCCGGGGGTCGTCATGCCGGGCGCGGTCGGATGGTCCGCGCACCCCGCCACGAGCGCTGGGAGTGCGAGGAGCGCGGCGGTGGCGAGGGTGGTAAGCGGGGTCGGGGTGCGGGAGTGGGTCGAGCGGGTCATGGTCCACCTCGGGTTTGGGGTGCCGGGATCGCCTGGTATCGTGCGAGCCACCCGGCCACCGCCCGTCGGCGACGGCCGTACGGCGCGTGGCTCGACACGACCCCGGCACGCCCGGCCGGCCCATCGCGCAGCGTGCTCTGGGGCGCGTGGACTTGCTCCGGCACGGGCGGAGGGCGATCATAGCGAGCCCCCCTCGACTATTTCTCGACCGGTTCTCGATTCAGTCGCCGGCGTCCGCGATGTCGCCACGGGTCTTCTCGCTCAAGCTGTTCGGCGGCGCCTCGGTCGAGGCCGACGGCGCGCCACTCGCCGGCGCCGTGGCCCAGCGCCGTCGCCTCGCGCTCCTCGCCCTCCTCGCCGCGGCGCCCGCGGGCGGGGTGAGCCGCGAGCGGCTCGCCGCCTACCTGTTCCCCGAGGCCGACGCACGGCGCGCACACCACGCACTCTCCGACGCGCTCCACGCCGTGCGGAAGGCGCTCGGCAAGGACGCCGTGGTCTCCGCGGGCGACGAGCTCCGCCTCAACCCGGCCGCCATCCGCGCCGACGTCGCCGAGTTCGAGGAGGCACTCGCGGCGGGGGACGCCGAGCGCGCGGTCCTGCTCTACCGCGGGCCCTTCCTCGACGGCTTCGCCGTACCCAACGCGGCCGAATTCGAGCGATGGGTGGACGGGGAGCGCACCCGGCTCGCTGGTCGCTACGCGCGGGCGCTGGAAGCGCTGGCCATGCAGGCGGAGGGGGAGGGAGACACCCGCCGCGCGGTCGCCTGGCGGGGGCGGCTCGCCGCACACGACCCGTACAGCTCATCGGCCGCGGTCCGCTTCGCGCGGTCGCTCGGCGCCGCGGGCGACCGCGCCGGAGCGTTGCGGCACTTACGCTCGCACGTCACGCTCCTCCGGGAGGAGCTGGGTGTTGGTCCGGATGCGGACGTGCTCGCGCTGGCCGAACAGCTTCAGGCACAGGAGAGCCCCGGGCACGCTGACGGCCGGAGCGACGACCACGGTCCTCGCAGAGACTTCGCGCCGGGATGGGCGCGGCCGACCCCGGATGAGCCCGCGGGGGCGCCACAGATCTTCCCCGCGCCGGCCGGCGAGGGAGCGCCCGGCGCTCGCGAACCCGACGCCGGCGCACCGGCGGCACCCGCCCGCCCGAGCCGGCGCGCGGCGGCCTACGGCGTCATGCTCGCGGCGCTCATCCTCGCGGCGGTGGTGTGGCGGGGCGGGCGGGGCGCGTCGGCGAGCGAGGCGCGCGCGACCCGCGTGGACCCAGCCGCGCGCGAACTGTACCTGCGCGGGCGCCAGGAGTGGGGCACCCGCTCCCGCGAGGGGTTGGACCGCGCGGTCATCTCCTTCCGCCGGGCCGTCGAGCGCGACCCCGATTACGCCGCGGCGTACGCCGGGCTCGCCGATGCGTACGTAATCCTCGGCTACCTCGGCTTCCGCCCCGCGGCGGCGATGTTCCCGAAGGGGAAGGCGGCGGCACTCCGCGCGCTCCAGCTCGATAGCACGCTGGCGGAGGCGTACGCGCCGCTGGGCCAGGCGCTCATGTGGGAGCACGACTGGGAGGGTGCCGAGCGCGCCTTCCGCACGGCCATCGCGCTCCGGCCCGACTATGCCACGGCGCACCACTGGTACGGCACCCTCATGTGCCCACTCGGCCGCATCCGGGAGGCCGTGGAGCACACGCGGCGCGCGAGCGAGCTGGACCCCCTCTCGCTCCAGATCAACAACACATACGGCATGATGCTCCACTACGCGGGGGAGTCCGCCGCGGGGCTCGAGCAATACCGCAAGGTCATCGTCGCGGAGCCGGACTCCGAGTGGGTGCGACAGAACCCGTGGCTCCTCTCCAACGCGAGCCGCGTCTACACCGCGCACGGGTTGTACGACGACGCGCTCCGCATGCTGGGGCAGGCGCTCGCCGTCGTCCCCCGCCACCCGCGTCCGCTGTGGGACCTCGCTTCGACCTACGTCGCGATGGGGCATCCGGAGAAAGCGCTCCGGGTGTTCGCGGCGGCCGACACGTCGAACGAACAGTACGCATACTTTCGGGCCTCCGTCTTCGCCGTCCTCGGGCAGGCCGACTCCGCGTTCTACTGGCTGGACCGGGTGACGGAGTGGGGACCGTCGCCGGCGGGCGAGCTCCGGATGGACCCGCGGCTCGCCCCCATCCGCGCCGACCCGCGCCATCCGGCGCTGCTCCGGCGGCTGCGCCTGGCGCGGTAAGGGACCAGCGAGTCCCCTGCCCGGCGCGGCACTCAGCGCCTTCACCCCGTGTTGCGCAGCCCCTGCGCGATGCCGCTCAGCGTCGTCGCCAGAGCGCCGCCGAGTACCTCGTCGGCGCCCCCGTCCGGCGGTGCCGCGCGCTTCCGGCGCAGGAGCGCGATCTGTAGCAGGGACAGCGCGTCCACGTACGGGTTGCGGAGCGCGATGGACGCCTGGAGCACCGGAGAGTCCGACAGCAGCTCCCCGGCGCCGCGGATGAGCAGGATGCTCCGCACCGTGCGCTCGAAATCCTCCTCGAGCCGCGAGAGCAGCGCGACGTCGCCGCCCAGGTGCTGCGCGTACGCGCGCGCCACGGCGAGGTCCGCCTTGGCGCACACCATCTCGATCTTGTCGAGCAGGTCGTCGAAGAAGGGCCACGTCGCGGCCATGCGGCGGAGCACGCTCAGCCCCTCCGGCGTCGCCGCCGCCTCGGCGAGCGCGGTGCCGGCGCCGAGCCAGCCGGTGAGCATGAGGCGGATCTGCGTCCACCCGAACCCCCAGGGGATCGCGCGGATCCCTCCGATCCCCGCCCCCGCGCCCGGGCGGTACGCCGGCCGGGAGCCGAACCGCGCGTCCGCCAGCTCCGCCACCGGCGTCACCGCGCGGAAGAGCGTGAAGAGCGCGTCACCCTCGTGCGCCGCCTCGCGGTAGACGGCGAGCGACCGCGCCGAGAGCGCGTCCATCGTCTCACGGAAGCGCGACACATCGCCCTCGTCCACCGCCGAGCGCCAGTCGCCGAACCCGTGAAGCAGCGTGCCGGCGAGCATCACCTCCAAGCTCCGCTCGGCCAGCGGCTGGAGGCCGAACTGCTGCGAGATGATTTCCCCCTGCTCGGTGATCTTGATGCGCCCGTTCACCGTGCCCGGCGGGAGCGCCCCGAGCGCGCGGTACACCGGGGAGCCGCCCCCGCGCCCCACACTCCCGCCGCGCCCGTGGAAGAGCCGGAGCTCTACACCCGCCTCGTCGAACAGGGCGGCAAGCGCCTCCTGCGCGCGGTAGAGCCCCCACGACGAGGCGAGGATGCCGGCGTCCTTCCCCGAGTCGGAGTAGCCGACCATTACCTCCTGGCAATTGCCTCGCGCGCGGAGCTGTCGGCGGTAGACGTCGCAGTCGAGCAGCGCGCGCATCACGGCCGGCGCGCGCTCCAGGTCGTCCAGCGTCTCGAAGAGCGGCACGACGTCCAGGCGCGAGGTGGGCGGGTCGGCCGCGAGGTCCACGAGGCCCGCGTCGCGCGCCATGAGGAGCACGCGCAGGAGGTCCTCGGGCTCGGTGGTCATCGAGACGATGTACGTCGATGCGGCCGCGCGCCCCGCTTCGTCCTGGATGGTGCGGACCGCCGCGAAGGTGTCGAGCACGCGGCGCGTGTCCTCGGCGAGCGGCAGGTGCGGGCCGACGAGCGGCCGGCGCGCGGCGAGCTCGCGGCGGAGCGCGTGGCCGTCGAGTGGGGGGAGGCCGAGCTGCGCCGCGACGTCGGCGAGCGCCGCGCGGTGCACGTCCGCGTGGTCGCGCGCGTCCAGCGCGAAGCCGTGGAAGCCGTGCGCACGCACGCCGGCGAGCAGGGGCCCGAGCGCGGCGCGGCACGCTGTGACCGCACCCGCCGCGAGTAGGTCGTCGCGTACGATCAGGAGGTCGCGCTCGAACGCCGCGGCGCTGGCGTAGGCGGCCGGCTCGTGCGCGGGGCGCCCGGCGTCGCC
>JBBJNN010000177.1:0-6570 GCA_037720885.1 Gemmatimonadaceae bacterium
GCCGCGCTACCTGGTGCCGCGGCGGCGCCAGTCGCGCCCGTCGCCGTGCGCGGTGGCGGCGGCTGGAAGTCGTACTTGATGCGCTCGGTGTTCGCGCAGCCATAGCTCTTGAGCTGGGCCTCGATCCAGTCCACGGCCTTGCGATTGCGATCGGTGCCCTGCCGCCGGTCGCCGAACTGGGTGAGTCCCTTGATCGTCGCCTTGTACCGCTCGAGGTCGAGCCGCGCGACGATGAGGGCCACGGGATCGGCCGAATCGGCGCGCGCGGCCGGCGCGGCTCGGCCGGCCTCCTGCGCGCTGAGCGGGGCGGCGCGGAGGCTGGTGAACGTGCACCCGACAACGATCAGCGGGATACTCAGTGGGGTCGTTCGCATGCGGGTCTCACTCCGTGAGGGGAGCCAGGCCTCGAGCGGCCCGGCCTCCGTTTATAGCGCGTACGTCGGTCACATCACGATCTTGCTCTTTGGCTTCGGAACGATCACGCCCTCGACCTTCGCGTCCTGCAGCAGCTTGTTGAACGCCGGCACGTCTCCCTCCTCGAGCGTCGCGATCGCCGCGCGGAGCGCCGACCACATCGTCTCCAGCTCCGCGAATCGCTCGCGCACCGAGCCGGTGAGCGCGTCGCTCCCCTCGATGTTGCCGAGGAGGAAGGCGTACTGCGCATTGATCCCGTTGCGGTAGTTGATCACGTCCTGCCCATTCGCCGCCTTCGTCGAGAGGCGAGGGCCAATGGAGTCGGCCTTCTCGCCGATGGCCTTGCCCCTGGCGGCGATCGCCGCGGCGTTCGGCGCATCCTTCGTTCGCTCCACAAACCGGGACACCTGGTCCTTGACGTCGCGCAGCCGAAGGACGGCGTCGTGGATCTCGGTGAGGCGCCCGACGATCGCCCGCGAGACGGTATCGCGCGCCGCGAGCTCGGCCGGCGCGTCCGTACGCCGGGGGTCGGGTCGCACCTCGAACCGCTGGGTCTGGACGACGGCGCCGACCGTGAGCCGCGCCTGGTACTGGCCGGGCGGAACGAGGAAGCCTGTCGTCGGCCCGCCCCAGACGTTGATGTTTCCGGGTAGGGTCGTCGGCGGCTCGGCGCGAAGATCCCACGCGAACGCGTTGAGTCCGGCTTTCGGCGCGATCGTCGGTCGCGGCGGCGTGCTCGGCGTGCTCGGCGCGCCCGTGGGAGCCGGAGTGCCCGGCGTCCCTGTGGCGGCACCGGGCGCACGGGTGACGGAGCGCAGAACTTTGCCGCCCGCGTCGAGGAACTCGAGCGTCACGGCGGCCGCCGAGTCTGGGGCGCGCGCGAGCCAGTAGTAGACGTTGGCGCCGGGCGGCGGATTGCGGCCGGCGCTCGCGGTCGGCGCCGCCGGTGCACCGCCAAGGAGGGCAGGGCGGGGGGTGAAGAGATGGACCGCGCTCGCCGTCACCGTGCCGCTCATCTGCCGCAGGGCGCTCAGGTCGTCGAGCGCCCAGAACGCCCGCCCCTCGGTGGCGGCGTATAGGTCGCCGTGACGGACCTCCAGGTCGGCGATCGGAACGACCGGCAGGTTGCGCGAGAGCGATTGCCACGCCGCGCCACCGTCGAACGACACGTAGACACCCGTCTCCGTGCCCGCATAGAGGAGCGCGCGCCGCTCGGGATCCTCGCGGATCACGCGCACCGGCTCGCCAGCGCGGAGCCCCGTCGCGATGCGCGTCCACGTCCGCCCGTAGTCGGTGGACTTCATGGCGTACGGCGTGGGGTCGCCGCGTCGGTCCATGCGGAACGCGAGGTAGACCGTCGCCGGGTCGTGCGGCGAGATCTCGACCTCGTTCGTGAGGCCCACGCCCACGCCCGCCGGCGTCACGTTCGTCCACGTCTTCCCGCCGTCCCGCGTGAGCTGCACGAGCCCGTCGTCCGTGCCAACGTAGATCGTGCTCGCGTCGTGCGGCGACTCGGAGACGGCGACAACCGTGCCGTAGACCTCGCCGCCGGCGCCCTCGTTCGTGATCGGCGTGCCCCCCAGCCCCTGCGTCGCCTTGTCGTTCCGGGTGAGGTCGGGCGAGATCGGCGTCCAGCTCCGGCCGCGGTCTGCGGTGCGGAAGAGGACGTTCGCGCCGTGGTAGAGCACCCGCGGGTCGTGCTGCGAGACGACCGCCGGCGCCGTCCAGTTGAAGCGGTAGCGCGTCTCGTTCGTGGGCTCGGTGAGGTTGAGCGCGGGCCACGCCATGATCGAGCGCGTGAGGCCGGTCCCGACGTCCATCTCCTCGAAGATCCCCTGATAACACCCGCCGTAGACATAGCGCGGATTCCGTCGGTCCACGCCGATGTTTGCGCTCTCGCACCCCGGACCATCCTGCCAGTCGCGCTCGCCGATCGAGGGGCCATCGCTCCGGCTCCGGATCATGACGGAGGAGTTGTCCTGCTGCCCGCTGTAGAGGCGATACGGGTAGACGTCATCCACGATCACGTGGTAGAACTGCGCCGTCGGCTGGTTGTCCTGCGTGCTCCAGCTCCGGCCGGCATCCACCGAGATCGAGACGCCGCCATCGTTCGCGTTCGCGAGGTAGCGCGCGTCCTTCGGGTTGATCCAGAGATGGTGGTTGTCGCCGTGTGTCGCCGGGAGCGTGGCGAACGTCCGCCCGCCGTCAATCGACTTGAGCACCGGCGCGTTCATCACGTAGACGACGTCGGCGTTGAGCGGGTCGGCGGTGACCTTCATGTAGTACCAGGAGCGCGTCTGGATGAGCCGGTCCTCGCTGAGGAGCCGCCAGCTCTTGCCCGCGTCGTCCGAGCGGTAGAGTCCACCGCGCTCGGCCTCGACGATGGCGTAGACGCGCTCGGGGTTCGCGGGCGAGACGGCGACGCCGATCTTGCCCATGAGCTTGGGCAGGCCGTCGGCGAGACGGGTCCAACTGTCGCCACCGTCGGTGCTCTTCCAGATCCCGCTCCCGGCCCCGCCGCTTCGCACCTGCCACGGGAAGCGTTGATGGTCCCAGAAGGCGGCGTAGAGGATGCGCGGGTTGTTCGGATCCATCGACAGGTCGTTCGCGCCGCTCGTCGCGTTGAGGCCGGCGAGCACGCGCGTCCACGCCTTCCCGCCGTCGGCCGAGCGGTAGACCCCGCGGTCGGTGGAGGGCTTCCAGCGGTCGCCCTGTGCGGCGACGTAGACGATGTCCGGGTTCGAGGGGTGGATTCGGACGGCGGCGATCTGCCTCGTCGCCTCGAGGCCGGCGCGCGTCCACGTCTTGCCGGCGTCGGTGCTCCGGTACACCCCGTCGCCGTACGACGACGATTGCCCACGCACGGCGTGCTCCCCCGTGCCCACGTAGACGACGTTCGGGTCGGACTCGGCCACGGCGATGGCGCCGATCGAGCCCGTGCGGAAGAAGCCGTCGGAGATGTTGCGCCACGTGCTGCCGGCGTTCTCCGTCTTCCATACGCCGCCCCCCGTATAGCCGGCATAGTAGACGAACGGCTGCCCGGTCACGCCGGTCACGGCGTTCGCACGCCCACCGCGGAAGGGTCCGATGAGGCGCCACGCGAGCGCCTGGAAGGCCGACGAATCGTACGCGGCGGACACGGCCGGTCCACTCCGCGGTGCCGCGCGCATCTGCGCGCGGAGCGGGGCGGCGAGGCCGAGTGTGAAGAGCGGGATGAGGGCGAACGCGAGGGCAGGGAGACGCATGGAGATCAGGGCACTCCGGAGAGGATCGATCGCCGCCTTGTCCGGGCGGAGCAGGTCGCCGGGCCAGCCATTTTACGGTTCGGGGCGTGGGGGGGAAAGGGTCGGGTGCGCGTGCGTTCGATGGCACGCATGCCGCCGCGATGCCGGGAATTGCGCGCATGTCCAGCCCGCTCGATGTGCTACCCAACGTGGCCCGAATTCCGCTCGCGCACCTGGGCCGGCACGAAGCCCCCGAGCACCGGCTCCGGCTCCTGGAGCAGCTCCGCCGCCGATTGCGCGCGAAACAGTACAGCCCGCAGACGGAGAAGGCGTATGTGACCTGGGTACGCCGGTACATCATCTTCCACGGCCGAGCGCATCCGAGCCTTCTTGGTGGCGACCATGTGGCGGCGTTTCTCACACATCTCGCTGTCGAGCAGCACGTGAGTGCCTCGACCCAGAACCAGGCGATGGCAGGGGTGGCGTTCCTGTACCGCCATGTGCTTGCACAGCCGCTACATGTGGGTGACGGCGTGGTGCGTGCCAAGCAACCGGTACGAGTACCCGTCGTGTTGAGCCGCGACGAGGTGCGAGCGCTGGTTGCGGCTTTGTCGGGAACGTCGAAGCTCTGCGCGATGCTGATGTACGGCAGCGGCCTTCGGGTCGCCGAGTGCATGGCCCTGCGCGTGAAAGATCTGGATTTGGGGCGGCACCAGATCGTCGTCCGCGCCGGCAAGGGAGCGAAGGACCGGTGCGTCCCATTACCCGATGCGACGATCCCGCTCCTCGAGCGGCAATTGCTTGCGGGGAGCCGGCAGTGGGAACGCGATCAGCGGGCCGGCGTCCGGGGGGCGCCGCTTCCGCATGCGTTGCAGCGCAAGTACCCGAACGCCGAGCGGGAGTGGCGATGGCAGTTCGTGTTTCCCGCGACGCGTCTGCATCTCGACCCGCGGACGCGTGAGCGCCGCCGCTATCACTTACACGTGAGCGCCCTGCAGCGGGCGATCCGCGCCGCCGTCTCCACCACCAGGCTGACCAAGCGAATCACCTGCCACTCGTTGCGGCATTCGTTCGCGACGCACCTGCTCGAGAGTGGCGCCGATATCCGGACCGTGCAGGAGCTGCTTGGCCACACTGACTTGCGGACGACGATGCTCTATACGCACGTTCTGCAACGCGGCGCGATGGGTGTGCGCAGTCCCGCCGATGCCTTGTAATTGTAAGCAATTGTAACGTGCTCGGTGACGTGCGCGCGGCCCCTCGATACGCGGAGCCGTTCACCATCTGAGCGTCCTGGTTCCTCGTCGAGGACTCTCCGAGAGCTTGGGGGAGGTAGGGTGTAGCGAGGCTCGGGTCGGACCGGCGCTCGCTCGGTGTTTCTGTGGCATGCGGTCGCCGCCTATCATGCGAGACCACGCAGTCATCCGCGGCGCGTTGCTCCCTGTGGGATCGACGCTTACGCGCCGCGTCGCAGTCAGACGCCGAGGCGTTTATAGCGCGAGTGCCCGCGAGGATCCTGCGGCGGCTGCAGCATAAGCCGGCGGTATAATTAGCGTTAGCCAGCGACCGACTATAGAATCGATGAGTAATGAGCTCGCGCGCCTCCAAGCTTGGTACCTCGCCCATTGCGACGGAGGCTGGGAGCACGACGCTGGCATCCGGATCAGCACGCTCGACAACCCGGGGTGGCGCGTGTCGATTCCGCTGGACGGGACGTATCTCGAGGGGAGGGCCTTCGTGCCGGTCGGCGACCTCGCGCCGGAGCGGCGGTGGATGCGGTGCCGGGTCGAGGGCGGACGCTTCGAGGGGGCCGGCGGCCCCGTGATGCTTGAGGAGATCCTGCGGACGTTCCGCGAGTGGGCGGGGATAGACCGGCGCCAAGCGGAGGTGATCCTCCGGGAGGGCGGGCCGCCGGAGGACGTTGCGCGGGCGCTGGTCGCCGTCACGCTCGCGGCGGAGGAGCGCGCATGGATCGAGGGCGAGTGCGTCCGGCTCGCCCACTACCCGGACCCCAACGTCCGGCGCGTGATCGCCGTCTGCCTCGGCCACCTGGCGCGAATCCACGGGACGTTGAGTCTGGACGCGGTCGAGCCCGTCCTCCGGCAGCTGGAGCGCGACCCCGACCCGTCCGTCGTCGGGGCGGTCGCCGACGCGCGGGACGACATCCGTCAGTTCCTCGGGCGGACGCCGGGCCGGCATCGCGGAACCGCCGGCTAACGTGACGCTGCTGCCGACGAGGGCGCTGCGGATGCTGGCTCCGCTCGCGATTACTGAGCGCCCTCGCAGCAGAGCTTGGCGTTAGGCGCCTACGACCACCGACGAGGTCCGCGGATCATGGCTATGCAGCGCTGGGAGAGAGTCTACGCCGAGCTCCAGCAACGCTCCGAGCGTCTTGGCTATGCTCCGCCCAAGCAGCTCGGTGGTGGGCAGTCGCAGACGTTCGAGTTCAAGGTGAGAGGCGAGCCTGTGTTCCTCCTCGCATTCCGCGACCTGGCGCGCAAGGAGGATTACAAGGTTCATAACCGGCTCTGGGCCGAGGGGCTCGACCTTGTACTCGCCCGATACGAGAATCTGAAGGGGCTTGGAAAGCGACTCCCTCAGGCCGCTGCCATCGTCATCGACAACATCGGCGACGCCTACGTAGTCGTGATGATGGATGAGTTGTTGCGCCTGTACCATGACAAACGAGCGTTGGACAGGAACGACGGCCACCGTCGACTGACCTTTGTAGTTCAACGTGAGCCCGACGGCTATTACCTCCAGATGCCGTATGGCGAGGCACCTGCGAGACTCACAAGTGTCAACACGGTCGACAGCCTCGTATTGCTCCTCAAAGCAGCGAATCCCCCAGCCTCGACGGCTCGCTAGTCCATCGCCTGAATAGCCGGGATGATGGGTAACAGAAGTGTCCGAGAACATGGGTAACACTTTC
>JBBJNN010000070.1:0-28557 GCA_037720885.1 Gemmatimonadaceae bacterium
AGCGTCGAGAGCGGGTAGTAGATCATCGGCTTGTCGAACACCGGGAGGAGCTGCTTGCTCACCACCCGCGTGATCGGGTAGAGCCGGGTGCCAGTGCCACCAGCGAGGATGATCCCCTTCCGCGCGGCTGGCCCCGTCGTCGCCACGGGCGTCGCCTCGGGCATCACCGCGCGCCGAGGCCGAGCCGCTCGCCGCGGTAGCCGCCGGAGCGGACGCGCTCCCACCACCCGCGCTGCTCCAGGTACCACGCGACCGTCCGCCGGAGCCCCGTCTCGAAGGTCTCGCGCGGCTGCCAGCCCAGCTCGCGGCGGATCTTCGTGGCATCGATCGCGTAGCGTTGGTCGTGCCCCGGACGGTCGGCGACGAAGCGGATGAGCGCCTCGCGCGGGCCGATGCCGGCATCCGGCGCCAGCTCGTCCACGAGCGCGCAGATCGCGCGCACGACATCGATGTTCCGCTGCTCGTTCTCCCCACTCACCGCATACGTCTCTCCGGCGCGCCCGTGCTCGAGCACGGTGAGGATCGCGTCGGCGTGGTCATCCACGTACAACCAGTCGCGCACGTTCTCGCCGCGCCCGTAGACGGGGAGCGGCTCGCCCGCGAGGGCGTTGAGCGTGACGAGCGGGATGAGCTTCTCCGGAAACTGGCAGGGCCCGTAGTTGTTCGAGCAGTTGGTGATGAGGCAAGGGAGCCCGTACGTCCGTTGCCACGCGCGCACGAGATGATCCGACCCCGCCTTCGTCGCCGAGTATGGGGAGCTCGGGTCGTAGGCCGTCTCTTCGGTAAAGAAGCCCTCGGGACCGAGGGAGCCGAAGACCTCATCCGTGGACACATGGAGGAAACGGAAGCGCTCGGCGCGCTCACGATTGAAGCCGCCGAGCCGGGTCCAGTAGCGCCGGGCTTCCTGGAGCAGGGTGAAGGTGCCGACGATGTTCGTCTCGACGAACGCGCCGGGCCCATCGATGGAGCGATCCACGTGCGATTCCGCCGCGAGGTGGAGCACGGCGTCGGGCTCGTACTGCTCGAACAGGCGCCGCACCTCGGCTGCGTCGCAGATGTCCACGCGCTCGAAGCGGTAGCGCGGGTCGTCGGCGACGTCGGCGAGGGAATCGAGGTTGCCGGCGTAGGTCAGCTTGTCGACGTTCACGACGGTGACCGGCCTCGTGCGGATCAGCGCGCGAACCACGGCCGATCCGATGAAGCCGGCGCCGCCCGTTACGAGCACGGTCACAGGAGCACTCCGGATATGAGCCGGTGCGTGGGCACGGGGCGCGCGGTACGCAGTACGCGCAGTGCGGTCGGCGCGGCACCCGGCGGCACGGCTACGTTTGACGGGCGCCGGGGACGGAGCCGCGGCGCGCGACCCGCGAAAAATATGTGTCGGAGCCGGAGAGGTCGCCAGTGGAACGGGTCGGCCGCGCGAAGGTGCGCGGAGTGATGTATGAGCACCCACGCCGCTGGTGTGCCGAGCTGTGCTGAGTTGTAACGAAAGGTGCCAGCGGATCGTGACGACGCGTGACGCGCCGGCCATGCGCGCGCGATCTCGCTGGAACAATCTGAGGCTTGACAGCGCACGGGGAGCATGGGTAGACTGGCCTCCTGGGAGTCGCGTCCCGATGTTCGTCGGTCGTCCTGTCCGCTTCGCTCGAGAGCGTGCGACGGTGCGCCGAGCCCGAAGCGCGCGAGCGCGGTCGGGTAGATCATCGGCGACGCGATTTTGTTTTTCCGGTATCCAAGTACGTTGCCGTATCTGTGCTGACCGCGCGCGTCCAACGCGCACTGACCGAGGTAGGCCTGTGATGTCCGCTTCGATCGTCCGAACCCCGCGCATGCCCCGCATGCGCCTCGCCGGCACGTGCCGGCCGGGCGCAAGCGGGCTGCCGCTCGGCGGTTTCGCCGGACATCGGGACGGCGAGACGCTCGCCGCGGCGGGCGACGGGCAGGGAAGCGCCCGACTCGGTGGGAGCGCGGAAGGTCGAGATCGTACGGGGGTCGGCGCAGGTGATTCGCTCGGGATACAGATGCAGGGGAGGTGCGCAGCGTAGCGCGTACCCCGCACCCGGACCGGATCGAGGGAGCGATGCGAATCGCCCCACCTGCGCTGACCCGAGGCAGGTGGGGCGATTCGTGTTTCGGGGATGCTCGTGTTCGTGTGTGGTCTTTAGGTGGCCTTTGGGTGGTCTTTGTGTAGTCGTCGGCGGTGGCACCGCGATGGGTGTGGGTGCCGCGACGGAGCGTGGGAGCGCTCCGGGTGCCGATGCTCTTTGACAAGTGATGGTCCGGGAACACGTTGGTGACCTGCCGCCCGCCGGCGGGGGCGTGGCGCTCGAGCATTGGCGAACGCGACTCCCTGTGCCGCGGAGCGATGCTGCCCTCGTCGCGCGGGCGGTGGGTGACCGGCGTGGTTGATCGCTGTCCGTGGTGCTGTTGGTGGTCGAGCATCCGCATAACTCCTGCGTCCGTGATGCCGGACGTCGCAGCATCGATTGAGACCGTAGCTCAGCGGTAGAGCACCACCACGCATCTGCCCGCGCTCACGCCGCGCGCGATCAGAAGAACTCGTCGAGCAGCGTGTAGAAGTGCAGCCTGCTCCGGTCCAACTCGGCGAACTCGTAGCGCTCGAAGAGGAGGGGCACCCAGTCGGCGCCCAGGTTGTAGGCGAGGCTGCGCGCGGCGAGCGCAAGATCCTGGTATGGGTCCGCGACGCCCGCGCGCCCACAGTCCACGAAGCCCGAGAGCGCGAGGCTCACGCCGCCGACACCCTCACGCGCGTCCCCGCGCAGGATGACGTTCGGCAGGCAGTAGTCGCCGTGCGTAAACACGGCGCCCTCCGAGGTGGGCCTCGCCGCGATCAGCTCCTCGAGCAGCTCCTCGGCGCCGCGGCCCAACCGCTCGGCGTCGAAGTCGTCCGCGTCCACGCGCCCCGCACGCACGCGTTCGCGCGCGTCCTCGATGCGGGACGACGCGTCGTGCCGGAACGGGCAGTCGGCGGCCGGCGTCGCGTGCAGGAGGCGCAGTCCGTCCGCCAGCGCCGCGACGACCGCCGGTGCGGCGCGACCGTCGCGCGCCGCGGACGCGTCGGCCCCATGCACCTCGCCGAGCAGTAGGTACTCCACGCCGTCTGCCACCTCGTAGTGGTGCACATGGGAGACCGGGAGCGCGTGCGCCGCCATCCACCGCAGCCGCGCGACCTCGTCGCTCAGGCGCTCACCGGCGACCGCCGGCGCGACGGGCGCCGTCTTGAGGAACATGGCCGGCGATGCGCCGTGCCACTCATAGCGGCGCACGCGCGCGCCCG
The DNA here is from genome assembly GCA_037720885.1 of Gemmatimonadaceae bacterium. Classification (GTDB taxonomy): domain Bacteria; phylum Gemmatimonadota; class Gemmatimonadetes; order Gemmatimonadales; family Gemmatimonadaceae; genus JACMME01. Next base: position 3,299 of record JBBJNN010000070.1, read on the forward strand.
ACATGCCCGTCGGGATCTCGCGTGCCCGCGCGCCCGCGAGGAGCCGCGCGACCTCCGGCGGCAGCTCGCGACGCGGGCTGTCAGTCTCGAAGTCAGGCATTTCACCTCATCGGGACTCGGGACGTGGCGACGCCTGGGTACAGCTCGCGGCGGAAGGGTGGCGTTGATTCACGCTTCCGCCACGATCGTGTTGTTCGGGGGGGGGCCCCCAAGGTAGCACCGCTCCGGCGCCTCCTATGCCGAGTGCCATTCCCCCGGACCATCACTGGCTTCACATATTCCCCGCCGCGTCGCGGCGAGAGGAGGGGGTGATCGCAATGTTCGAGCGTTCGGCGGAGCTGTACGATGCCGTCTACGACTTCAAGGATTACGCGGCCGAGTCCCGCACGCTGCACGAGATGATCGGGCGGCATGTCCGGACTGGGGCGCGCACGCTGCTCGATGTCGCGTGCGGGACCGGGCAGCACCTCGCGCTCTTGCGGGCGTGGTACGAGGTGGAGGGCGTCGAGCTCGACCCCGGGATGCTCGGGGTTGCCCGGCGGCGCCTGCACGGTGTGCCGCTCGTCCAGGGCGACATGCTCGACGTCCGACTCGGGCGTCGCTTCGACGCTGTCACGTGCCTCTTCAGCTCCATCGGCTACGTGGCGACGGTGAGCCGGATGCGCCGCGCGGTGCGGAACCTGCGGCGGCACGTCGCGCCCGGCGGGGTGCTGATCGTCGAGCCCTGGTTCACGCCCGACAAGTACTCGGCGGGCCACATCGCGGGGCGCTTCGTGGACCGGCCGAAGCTCAAGATCGCGCGCGTCACCGTTGGTGAGCAGGAGGGGATGCTCTCGATCATGGACATGCACTATCTCGTCGCCTCGCCCGCGGGCGTGGAGCGGTTCGTCGAGCGACACGAGCTCGGTCTGTTCACGCACGAGGAGTATCTCGCCGCCTTCCGTGACAGCGGGCTCGACGTGCACTACGACCCCGATGGTCTCATGGGACGCGGGCTGTACATCGGGGTGGCAATCAGTGTGGCCGAAGGGGGCGTGGCGGTGTGGGAAGTCTCCGACGCCGCCACGCCACCCGACGCGCCCCGATAGGCGGCAGCCCTCATGTCCGCCCGGTTCACGATCTCACGACAAGGCTGACGTATGCGCAAGATTGGCGACATCACCGTTTTCGGCGAGCATGAGGACGCGACGCTGAAGCAGCTTCAGGACGTGGCGTCCCGCGCCGAGCGCGCGGCACTCATGGCCGACGGCCACGTGGGCTTCACGATGCCGATCGGCGGCGTCGCGGCGTACCGCAACCAGGTGTCGGTGGTGGGAGTTGGGTTTGATGTTGCGTGCGGAAACGCCGCCATCCGCACCGATAAGATGCTCGCCGACTTTGGCTCGGACAGTCACGAAATCCGCCGTTCCCTCTCGAAGCTTGCCGACGAGATCGCCGACACGGTGAGCTTCGGTATTGGCCGCAAGAACCGCTCGGGCGACGCGCCGGTGGACCACCCGCTCTTCGCCGACCCGGCGTGGGGCGCTGTCCCCGCCAAGGAGCGGAAGGCGCTCCTCGACAAGGCGCGCGCGCAGCTCGGCACCGTGGGCAGCGGAAATCACTATGTGGACATCTTCGCCGACGAGACGGGGGTGCTCTGGGTAGGCGTCCACTTCGGGAGCCGCGGGTTCGGGCATACGGTGGCGTCCGGCTTCCTCGCGCTCGGGCAGGGGAAGGGGTGGCGCGAGCGCGCGCCGGAGCGCGAGGTGCTGCTCGACCTCGACGCACCCATTGGCCACGACTACTGGCAGCTCATGAACCTCGCTGGCCGCTACGCCTACGCCGGCCGCGAGTGGGTCGCGCGCAAGGTGGTCTCGCTCCTCGGCGCGCGCGAGGAGGAATTGGTGCACAACCACCACAATTTCGGATGGAAGGAGACTATTGATGGCGAGGAGTTCGTCGTCATCCGGAAGGGCGCGACGCCCGCCTTCCCCGGGCAGAAGGGGTTCATCGGCGGCTCGATGGGCGACGACGCGGTGATCGTCCAGGGCGCAACGACGGCCGATCCCGAGGTCGCTGCCGTCCAGCGCGACGCGCTCTTCTCCACCGTGCACGGCGCCGGCCGTGTGATGTCGCGCACGCAGGCGGCGGGGAAGCGCAACCGGCGTACGGGGCAAGTGCTTTCCCCCGGGCGCGTCTCGCCCGAGATGATGCATGAGTGGGTCGCCGCGAAGGGCGTGATCCTGCGCGGCGGCGGCCTCGACGAGAGCCCGCACGTCTACCGCCGTCTCCCCGACGTGCTCGCCGCGCAGGGCGCCACGATCGAGGTGCTCCACACCCTGCGGCCGCTCGTGGTCGTGATGGCCGGCGCGAACGAGTTCGACCCGTACAAGGACTGAATCAAGGATTGATGCGGAATACCTCCCTCCCCGCCCTCGGCTGGACCGATGCCTTCGCCCACGCCTTCGCGCCATTCGCCGAGCAGGGGCTCTCGCCGGCGCGTGTGGCCGTCGAGCACCGGAGCCTCTACGTCCTCTACGCCGAGCAGGGTGAGGTGCACGCGACGCTCGCCGGCAAGCTCCGGCACGAGGCGCAGCGCGCCGGCGACCGACCGGCGGTGGGCGACTGGGTCGCCGCGAGCATCCCCGAGGGCGACGGCTCGGCGGCGGTGATCCGTGCGGTGCTGCCGCGCGCGAGCGCGTTCTCGCGGAAGGTTCCCCTGGGGCCCACCGAGGAGCAGGTCGTCGCCGCGAACGTGGATGTCGTCTTCCTCATCGCCGCGCTCCACGAGGAACCCAACCTCCGCCGCATCGAGCGCTACCTCGCGCTCGCGTGGGAGAGTGGCGCGCAGCCCGTGATCATCCTCACGAAGGGCGATCTCGATCCGGCCGGCGCGGAGTCGGAGCAGAGTGTCCGCGCGGTAGCGCCCGGGGTCCCCGTGCATCGCATCTCCGCCGTCACCGGCGAAGGGCTCGAACCAGTGCGCGCGTACATCCGTTCCGGCCAGACGATCGCGCTCCTCGGTCCCTCGGGCGTCGGCAAGTCCACACTCGTCAACGCGCTCCTCGGCGCCGGCCGGCAGCAGGTGGCGGAGGTGCGCGGCGATGGGAAGGGACGCCACACGACGACCCGCCGCGAGCTCATCCCTGCACCGGGCGGCGGCCTCCTGCTCGACACGCCCGGCATGCGCGAGCTGCAGCTCTGGGAAGGCGAAACCGGGCTCGGCGAAGCGTTCGACGATGTCGCCGAGCTGGCCGCCACGTGCCGGTTCCGGGATTGCGCGCACGCGGGGGAGCCCGGGTGCGCGGTGGAGGAGGCCGTCCGCGCGGGTGCGCTGAGCGCGGACCGCCTGAGCTCCTACCACAAGCTCCGCGCGGAGCTCCGTCACTTCGAGGCGCGCTACGACCGCGCTGCGCGCGACGCGCTGCACCAGGGCGCGCGCGCCGGAAGCAAGGCGCTCCGCGCGCGCCTCAGAACGAAATACGAGTAGGCGTACGAGTCGCTCGCGCGGCGCCCCGTGTGCGGCTATCGTTCCGCCCGGCAGTCCACGCGCGGGGTGCGCGGCGCGCGACCAGCTATCGCGGCGGGATCGTCAGCCGCACCTGCTCGCCAGGCCGCACCGCGATCTCCTCGCTCACCGGCGTGCGGTTGGCCCCGATCGGGTCGGCCAGGAAGCGGAGCGTGATCGTGCTGGAGACGAGGTATGCGGGCAACACGTACGTGCTCGTGCTGTTCGCCGTCGTGGTGCCGAGGCGGATGCGCTCCGAGCTGCGGAGCACGTAGATGTTCATGTCGAACGACGACTGGTTCTCGACGCGCACGGTGGCGCGCGAGAGCGGCGTCTCCCTCTGGTCGGTGCTCGGCTGCCCACTGCGGCATGCGGTGGGAGCGACGACGGCGAGAAGGACGAGCGCGGCGATGGTGAGGCGACGCATGGCAATATCCCCGAGGTGAGGCCCAGTGGGCCGGCGTGACGCGATGATGATATGCAATTTCTGGATGTGGTACACTCTCCGGCGCCGGATAGGCCACGCCGCGCCTCCGGTGCTCGCCGCGGTTGGCGCGCTCGCCCTGTTCTCTGCCGTCGCGTGTGCACGCACCGGCGGCGGGGAACGCCAGCCGGGGCGCGACGCCCAGACCGCGGCGCCTCCCACGCCCGCCCTCATCGCGCAGGCGAGCGGGACGACATCGCTCCTCCAGGCCGTGAGCGTGGTCAACGCGAGCGTCGTGTGGGTGAGCGGGCACAAGGGCACGTACGCGCGCACCACCGACGGCGGCGCCATCTGGCAGGCGGCCGTGGTGCCCGGCGCGGACACCCTCCAGTTCCGCGACGTCCACGCGGTGAGCGCGACCACCGCGTACCTCATGAGCGCCGGCTCGGGCGATCTGTCGCGCATCTACCGGACTGACGACGCCGGGCGCACGTGGGCGCTCCAGTTCACGAACCGCGACCCGAAGGCGTTCTACGACTGCATGGACTTCTGGGATGCGCGCCGCGGGGTGGCCTACAGCGACGCGGTGGACGGGCGCACCGTCATCATCACGACAGCCGATGGTGGCGCGCACTGGGAGCCGGTGCCGGCGGCCGGGCTTCCCGCCGCGCTCGCTGGCGAGGGGGGATTCGCCGCGAGCGGTACCTGCCTCGTGACGCGCGAGGGTGGACGCGCCTGGATCGGCACGGGGAGCGGACCGGCCGCGCGCGTGCTCCTCACTACGGACTACGGGCGCACCTGGGCCGTCGCGGCGACGCCGATCCCGGGCGGCGAGGCCTCGGGCATCATGTCGGTTGCTTTCCGCGATGCGACACACGGCGTGATCGTCGGCGGCCAGCTCACGAAGCCGACCGACCACAGCGACAACGTCGCCGTCTCCGCCGATGGGGGGCGAAGCTGGACGCTCGCCGGCCGCCCGCGCCTGGCGGGTCCGGTGTTCGGAGGTGTCTACGTGCCCGGCGCCGCATCGCCCACGATCGTGGCCGCCGGTCCCAAGGGGCTCGACCTCTCCCGCGACGACGCGGCCACCTGGACCGCGCTCGACACGCTCGCCTATTGGAGCGTCGGCTTCGCCAACCCGGGCGCGGGGTGGGCCGTGGGGCCGGGCGGACGGATCACGAAGATCAAGCTGTTCTGAACGCCGCGTCGAACGGGATGAAGGTGACGAGGTTCCGGTTCACCGTGTCCGTGCCGGGCAGCATTTTCGGCTGGATGCCGCCGGCGCCGTCGCTGTCGATCCCGAAGTCGTCATCGTTCAGCACGGCGAGCGTGTCGCCAACCACCGCCAGCCCTTCGGGCTTGTCGTGCGGGTAGCCGAGCGCGACTAAATCGGAGAGGAGCGTCTTGCGGGCGGGGCGGATGCCGGCGGCGAGCAGCTCGTCGGCGCTCAACGTCTCGAGCGTGCGCCCGCCGGCGAGCAGGCCGTGTGGCGTGCCGGCCGGGTCGCTCACGTCGGTCGCTCCGGCGAGGTCCACCGCGTAGATGCGCTTGATGATGGACGGCGCGAGGCGATCGTGCGTGAAGCGGCGGTCGTGCTCGATCGTGAGCAGCGTGGTGGGAGCGAGCGCCGCGAGCGCGCTGTTCGAGAGGCCCGGCGCTTCCTGCAGGTAGAGATACTGTCGCGTCGTGCCCGTCGTGGTGTCGAAGAGAAGAAGGCGCACCGTGGCCGACGTCGCCCCGGTGCCCGGCGCCGGGTTGTCGAGCGCGGACTGGGCGATCGTCGCGAGCGTCCGCCCATCGGGGAGCATCGCGACCGCCTCCAATCCGCGGTTCGGCCACCGCCGCGCGAACACGCGCGGGAGCCGCCGCGTGCCGGCGTGCGGGCTCACGCGCTCGAGCACGCGCCCCTCGGGGCTCACGTGGATGAGCGAGGGCCCGTACTCATCCGAGATCCAGAAGCTCCCGTCGGCGAGCGCGGCCAGCCCTTCCGGATCGATGCCCGCCGCGTCAAAGGGCAGCACGTTCCCATCGAGGGCGATTGGAATTTCCCCGGTGCCCCCCTCGCTCGGTGGATGTGGCAGGCCGGTGAGCGGCGCGCCGTCCTCGCCGGTGAAGGGGATCGTCGCTACGCGGACGAGTACCTCGCCGCGCCGCGCGAACCGGCCGATGTGTGGGCGGAACGTCGGCACCGCGAACGCCTTCTTCGCGGGGTCCGGTACGTCGAAGTTCGGCCCGCGATCGGTGAGCAGGTAGAAGTAGCCGGGCGCGCGCGGGTCCGGCGCGAGCGCCGAGCCGTAGCCGCCATGGTAGACGGAGACGCCCGCGTGGGTGAGGAGAACCTCGCGTGGCGCGACATCTACAGTCGCAAGTGTGCGCCGAGTCCCTACTGCTGCCGGTATCCTATTCCCCACATGCGGAGCAGATCCCTACAGCCGTCATCGAATGATCTTGTGAAGTCAATCATCTGAAAGGAGGAGAGCGTCCACGACAGCCGACCTCGTTCGGCACGATGACTTAGACGGCCTTCTTGAGCACCTGGGCTATACGATCGAGTCCTTCATCGTCGTCGCCTCGCCGGACAAGCGTGAAGGTCTCGAAGCGACGGAGGATCCAGGGGATCATGGTGCTCTCAGCGTTCATGGCGCCCACGATGACTGGGAAGACGCGCTGACTGTACTGCTTATTCGTCAGCGCGTATTCGAGGTCGCGCTGCACCGTGGTAGAGCGCAAAGACTCCGGTGTAACCAGGATGACCATGGCGTCCGATTCTCTGAGCGCTTGCGCGACCTTCTCGTGCCAGTTGTCGCCGGGTAGAATCTCCCGCCCGGCGTTCAGGACTTCAATTCCGGCTTGCGCGAGCGATGCGGCGATCTGCCGAGCGAGCAACTCGTCAGCGTCCGAATGGCTGAGGAAGACCTTCATGGCGTTACCTCCGAGGCGTACCTGCGACGGCACGACTACAATATGTTGGCCACATGGGGCGAACAGAACGGGGAGACGCAGTCGCATCATTTCGTCCCGATCGGCGGCAGCTCCGCTTGCCGTTGCCCCTTCGCCTTAGCACGCCTCCGCAACCTGTGTGGCCGCGGCTCACTCCTCCACTGCCGGCGCGCGTCGCTCCCGCCTACCGCGTGCGCTGGCGCCGCGCCGGCTTCGCGCCACCATCCGGGAGCCCCAGGTAGCCGAGGTACATCCGCGCCAGCTCGGTGGCCAGTGCCTCGTCGGAGGCGAACGGGGCCGTTCGCCGCTCCTCGGGCAGGAGGAGCGTGTTGAGCGCCGCGGCGATCACGAGCACGCCGAACTCCGTGGCTGCCTCGGGGCGCGGATGCGCGATCTCGCCGCCGCGCGCGAGGATGAGGGCGCCCAGCTCGCGCAGGGTCTCGGTGTTCATCGCGTCGGCGCGGCGGCGGAAGTCGCGGTCGGGGTGCGTCTGCGCATAGAGTAGGAGCGCACGGAGGAGCCCACGGTGCCGGCGGTAGCCATGTACCAGGCCGCGGATCACCGCGCGGACGGCGTCGGCGGCGGAGACGCCCTCCCAGCGCGCGGGGTCGAGCGCCTCGCGATTCGCGTCGAGGGAGCGCGCGAAGAAGCGCTCGTAGACGGCGCGCATGAGCGCATCCTTGTCGGGGAAGCGGCGGTAGACGACCCCCACCGACAGCCCCGCCCGGCCGGCGATTCCGGGCACCGTCGCCGCGTCGAGCCCCTCCTCGGCCAGCACCGCCTCCGCGGCCTCGAGGAGGCGGTCGAGGGTCTCGCGGCTGCGCGCCTGCTTCGTGGGGAGCGCCCGCGGGCGCGCGCCGGCACGCTTGACGGTGTCATCATGCGAATGTACGTTCACATCTAGAACGTGAATGGAAGTTCGCAACTACAGCGGACTGCGTTGCAGCCCGCGATACGAGGAGCCCGGAGCCCATGACCGCACGACACCCTGCCCCGGCGCTCGCGCTCGCCGGCGTAATGATGGTCACCTCGCCCGCCGGCGGCCACCAGCACACGCCGGCACCCCCGGTCGTCATCCCGTTCGAGCTCACGCACGAGCACATCCTCGTCCGCGCCCGGATCGCCGGCGACTCCGTGTGGCTCATCGTGGACACCGGCTCCGGGCTCTCCTCCCTCGACGCCGAGTGGGCGGCCGCGCACGGCGTGCGGCCGGCGGAGGGGCAGGCGCAGGTGATCGGGTCGGGGAGCGTGCGCGCCTCCCTCGCCCCGGTAGCCGCCATCGCGCTCCCTGGCCTCGAGCTGCGCGACCGCACCGTCGTCCTCATCCCCTTCGCCGATGTGAGCCGCGCGCACGGTCGCCCCATCGGCGGCGCCCTCGGCTTCGACTTTCTGAGCCAGTACGTGGTCGAGATAGACTACGCCGCGCGTCGCCTCACCCTCCGCGACCCCGCGGGCTACGAGTACGCGGGGCGCGGCACGGTCGTCCCTGTCTCGCTCGCGCTCCGGACGCCGATCGTCGCCGCCACCGTCACGCCGCGTGGCGCCCCGCCCATCCCCGCGCGGCTCATCCTCGACACCGGCTCTGCATCCCTCGGCATACGCCTCACGACGCCCTTCGTCGAGGCGCATCCGGAAGTGCGCGCCGGCGGGCCACTGCTCGACGCCCCGCTCGGCGTCGGGATCGGCGGCTGGGCGTTCGGTCACGTGACCCGGCTCGCCGAGGCGCAGCTCGGCGCTCTCGTGATCCCCGCCCCGGTCGCGGGACTCGGCAAGGAGAAGACCGGATTCTTCGGCGTCACCTTCGCCGACGGCACGATCGGCGCGCCCGTTCTCTCGCGCACGACGCTGATTCTCGACTACACGCGCGAGCGCGTGATCGTCGAGCCAGGTCCGGACTTCGACCGCCCCTATGAGTACGAGATGAGCGGGCTCACGGTGATGCGCTCGGCCGATCTCGCGACGGTCGTCGCCGAGCTCGTGGCCGATGGGAGCCCGGCGGCGGAGGCGGGCGTGCGGGCGGGCGATGAGATCGTCGCAGTGGATGGCCGCCCCGCCACGTCGCTCGCGCCGGATGAGCTCGATCGTGTGCTTCGCGCGGATGGGCGGAATGTCCGTCTCACCCTCCGTCGCGTGGGGCAGGTGCTCGACAGGCGCATGCATCTGCGCCGGCGCGTGTGATCGCACGCGCGCGTGGACGCGCTCCGCGGTCGCCTCCGCCATTGCGCGTGCTCCCCTGCGCGGTAGGTTGATGGATGCCCCGCCGAACTCTCGTCCTCCTCGCGCTGCTCGCCGGCGCCTGCACGCGTAGCGGCTCCCCGGGTTCGTCGTCCGCACTCCCTCCCGCGCTCGACGCCATCACCGACGCCGACCTGCGGCGCGACCTCTTCGCGCTCGCGAGCGACACCATGCGCGGGCGCGAGGCCGGCACCGTGGACGAGCTGCGCGCCGCAGCGTGGGTGGCCGAGTGGGCGCGCGAGGCCGGGCTCGAGCCGGCGGGGGACGACGGCACGTACCTCCAGTTCTGGCCGATGCGGCGCACGCAGGTCGCGCCTTCGAGCACCGTCGCCATCGGCGGCACCACGCTCCCCATGCCGGATGAGGCGGTGCTCCTCACGCCGGTGGACGCGCGGGTGGATGCGCCGGCCATCTGGGTGGGGCAGGGACGGGAGAGCGACCTCGCCGGCGTGGACGTGCGCGGGAAGGTCGTCGCCGCGATCCTCTCGCCACCCGATGGCGCGCCGCCCGTTGGCCGCGAGCTGACGCCGCGTCGGTACGCGATGCTCGCCGCCCGTCAGCGTGCCGCGTTCCTCACGGCGCGTGGCGCGCTGGCTGTCGTGCTCGTGTCGGACTCCGTCGCCGACACGCAGTTCCGGAACATCGCCGCCGGCTGGGGGCGCGGCACCTACGAGCTGGCGACGCCCAGCGTCCCCGCGCCGAGCACGACCGCGCCGGTCGCCGCGCCGCCGCCCGCGACACCGCGCGCGCCCGTGATCTGGGTACGGGCCGCGATGCTCGACCGCCTACGCGCCCCTCGAATTGGTGCGCCTGGCGCGCGCGTCGTCGCGAGCGTCACGACCTTCCGGTCGGTCGTCTCCTCCGCGAACGTCGTGGCGCGCGTGCGCGGCACCGACGCGCGCCTCCGCGACGAGCACGTGCTCTTCAGCGCGCATCACGATGGGCTCGGCACCCGCTTCGTGTGGAGTGGCGACTCCATCTGGAACGGCGCCGACGACAACGCCACGACGAGCGTGGCGCTCCTCGCCATCGGCCGCGCGCTCGTGAAAGCGCCGCCCCGCCGCTCCGCGCTCTTCGTCTGGCATGGCGCGGAGGAGGTCGGCCTGCTCGGCTCGCGCTGGTACGTCGCGCATTCCACCGTGCCGAAGGCATCCATCGTCGCCGTCCTCAATGGCGACATGATCGGCCGCAACGCACCAGACACCGCCGCGCTCCTCGGCGTCCAGCCGCCCAACCGCACGTCGAGCGCGCTCGCCGCCATGGCCCTCGAGGCGAATGCGCGCGTCGGCAAGTTCGTGATCGATACCTCGTGGGATCGCGCGTCGCATCCGGAGAGCTTCTTTACCCGGAGCGACCACTACCCGTACGTGCGCGAGGGCATCCCGGCGGTCTACTTCTCCACGCTCCTCCACGCCGAGTACCACACGCCGCTCGAGGAGGCATCGCGCATCGACATCCCGAAGCTCGCGCGCATGGCGCGGTGGATCTACGCGACCGGCTGGGCCGCGGCGAACGCGGACGCGCGGCCGACGTTCGAGCGATAGGGCGTTACGGGGTCACCGCCTTCGCCGACTTCACCATCTCGCGTACCTCGGCGAGAATCGCCTGCGCGTCGAAGACGATCCCGTCCTTGATCGTGTACTTCACGCCGCCGCGCCGCACGAGCTTCCCGTTTTCCGCCACCTCGATGCCGGTGCCGTAGAGCGCCTTCATGTTGTGCAGCGGGTTGCCATCCACGATCGCGATGTCCGCCTCGAACCCCGGCCGGATCACGCCCGTGTTCGGGAGGCCAAGTGCTTTCGCCGCGTTCGACGTGGCGTGCTGGATCACCTCGATCGGGTGGAAGCCGGCCTCCTGCTGCAGTTCCATCTCGCGGATGGTCGTGAAGCCGTAGAGCTGGTAGATGAACCCCGCGTCCGATCCTACCGTGACGTTCCCGCCGCGCCGCGCGTACTCGCGCACCCACCGCATCCAGATCTGGTAGTTCGTGCGCCACATGATCTCGTCGGCGGTCGTCCAGTCGAAGTGGTACGAGCCGTGGCGTGTGGGGTCGGGATCGAAGTTCGCCATCACGTTCGGGAGCCCATACTCCCGGAACCATGGCTGCGTGCGCGCGCGGTTCAGGTCGCGGTTCGCTTCATAGATCGCGAATGTAGGATCCCAGGTCACGTTGTGCGCGAGCATCGTGTCGAGCACCGCGGAGAGACGCGCCGAGTCGGCCTGGCGCCAGATGTCGCCGGCCCAGCGGAAGCGGAACAGCTCGTCCTCGTAGTTGTAGTCTGCCGGGAAGCTCTGCGGGCCGGGCGTCGCGGCGTCGGGCACTCCGTACCAGTGCTCGAGCGAGCGGATGCCGTACCGCGCGGCGGCGATCGCATCCGTCTCCTGGATCTTGAGGTCCGTAGCGATGGGGAGGCCGAGCGCTTTCGCCTCCTCCGAGATCGCCTGCCAGACGTCCGGCCGGTTGACGAAGACCTTGAGCCCCACGGCCCCCTTGGCCTTGAGCTGCCGGATCTGCGCGCGCACCTCGGCCGGTGACTCCCCGCCGGCCACCGCGCACGGGATGATCGCTGGCGCCGATATCCGATTTTCCGCCGAGAGACGCGCGTGGGCGACGATGGTGTCCACGCCCTCGGTGGAGCCCGGGTCGCGCACGGTGGTGATCCCGTGGCCGAGCCAGAGCTTGTAGACGTAGTCCTTCGGCATCGGCTTGCCGCCGCGCGAGAACTGGATGTGGCCGTGCATGTCGATGATGCCCGGCATCACGTACATGCCGGTGGCGTCTATCACGCGGTCGGGCTGGCGCCCGCCCGTCGCGCCGCCCATCGCGCTCCCCGAGAACTCCCCGGCCCGCGCCAGGCGCACGGAGGTGATGGTGCCGCCATCGATCGTGATGTCGAGCGGCCCGCGCGCGGGGTTGCCAGCGCCATCGATGACGATCGCGTTCCGGATGAGGAGACGACCGTAGCGCTGGCCGGATGACGCGGTAGGCGCGAGCGACTGCGCGGGGAGCGCGGCGGCTACTGAGAGCGTGAGCGTCAGCGCGCGTGCCGCGATGCGGCGCGTCGAGCGGGGGGCGAGCATCATGGCGGAGAGCCTCGGGCGGAGTGAGAGCTGGCGGGAACATGCGCCGGGCCACGGCTCGGCGAAAGATGCGCGCGCCGTGCGTGCCCTCGCGGCCCTCGCGGCCCTCAGCTCCACCACACCGGGCGCCGCGGCGCGAGGCGCGCCAGCACGGTGAGCCCGAGCCCGAAGGCGAGCCCCTGCAGAAGCACGATCGCCGCGAGCGCCACGCGCGCGATCTCGAGAGCGAAGGGCGTCGCCACCGGGTCCACGCCGCGGGACAGCACGCCATCGCGGATCGCGCCGCCCAGGTACCACACACCGGCTGCGGCGACGATCGAGAGCACGGTCCACACCCAACCGACCAGCCGGAGGAGCGCCGCCGCTGCACCGGCCGAGGTGCGGACGGCCCACTCGCCGCAGGCGCGGCACTTCTTCGCATCGCTCGCGAGCTCGTCGCGGCAGTAGGGGCAGAGGCGCGTGGGTAGCGGCGGCGCGGCCTCGGGCGCGGTGCGCCGGCTCGGCGCGGCGGCGGACGGCTTGCGGCGCGCCCAGCGGGCGCGGGTGGTGGCGGTGCCCTGCGCGGTGCCTTCCCCGGTGCTCTGCATACGCGATCGCTCCTCGAGGCGGAAACATCCTCCGTACGATGGCGATCACCGCGCGGTGCCAGCCGATGCCGGGCAGGGCGCGCCGCCGCCAGCTACGCGGCGGGGATCGCGTGGCGCTCCACCACGCCTTCGAGCGTCTCGCCGCCGATCGCGAGGTAGAGGTGTCGCTCCGTGACCGAGAGGTCGAACGCCATGCGCCGCTCCAGGCGACCGGCCAGCTCGGCGAGGAGCGCGCGGTCCATGGCGTGGATCTCGAGCGCTTCGGCGCGGTGGATGCGCTCGCCCGCGAGCTGGCGGACGATGAGCGCCGGATCCTTGTGCGTGTAGAGCGCCACGCGCGGCGCGGCCTTGCTCGCGCGATGCAGCCGGGCGGCGTCCGGCGCACCGATCTCGATCCACGCCCGCAGCGCCCCCGTCAGGTCGCGCACGACGATCGCGGGCTCGTCCGGCTCGGCCAGTCCCTTCGAGAACGCGATCCCTTCGGTGTACTCCAGGCAGTAGGCGAGCACCCGCGTCAGGAGATATTCCTCCGTCTCCGACGGGTGCCGCGCCACCCGGAGCGCGAGCGACTCGTAGACGCCGCGGTCCATGTCCGCGAGCTGGACGTCGAAGGTATGAATCGTCGCGGTCTGGGCCACGCGCGCTCCCCGCTTCGCTCTGTTCCCCTCAGAGTCCGAAGTTACGGCTTGACCGCCGCGGCGCCGGCGGCGGCCACCTGCGCGTCCTGCGCCGACGTCGCCCCACTCACGCCCACCGCGCCGACGACCTCGCCGCCGACGGTGATCGGGACGCCCCCCTCGACCGGCGTCACGCCCTCGAAGGCGAGGATCGGCAGCCGTCCGGCCATGAGCGAGGAGTCGAGCGACTTGGTGGGCCGGCGAAAGCGGGCCGCCGTCCGCGCCTTCCCGCGCGCGATGTCCACGCTCCCCGCATGCGCTCCATCCCGGCGCAGGAACGCGATGAGATCGCCCGCCTGATCCACCACCGCGATCGAGACGTTCCACCCGTTCGTGCGGGCTTCAGCATCCGCGGCGGCGATCGCCCGCTGCGCCGCCTCGGCGGTAAGCATGCGCGCGGGGCGGAGCTGCGCGGCAGCCGCCGCGGGGAGGGCGAGCGCGCAGAGCGCGGCAGCAAGGAGCGGGAGGATCGCGGCGCGGAGCATTCGGGGAAGGGAAGGGAGAGGAAGGACGGCGCTCGGGTCGTTCACTTTGGCCCTCGTGTAGTGCTCGGCGCGAAGATGGCCGCGTCGAGGTGCGAGCGCCAGCCGCTCACGCGACCTCGTCCGATTCCCCTCTAAACGTGTGAGACGTCCCTGGCATCCCATCCCTGACAGCTCACCGGCGGTCCGCCTGCCGGCCTGCGCGCCGCACACGTTAGCCCGTCCACCCGGCGCGACACCGCATCCGGTTCACCCATGCGCCACCCGCTCTCCATTCTCCTCGCGCTCCTCGGCATCTCCGCCTCCGCGCACGCTCAGCATCCGCTCCGCCATTTCACGGATGCCGTCGAGGCCCGGTTCGCGCGCTCGCAACCCGTGATCCGCTACGTGCTGCGCGCGAGCGACGCCGACAGCACGAGGTTCGACGTCGAGGTACACCTCCGCGGCGCGCGCGACACCTTCCAGGTCGCGATGGCGAAGCACCCGGAGTATGACGACCGCTTCTGGCGCTTCGTCGAGGGGCTCCGCGTCGAGTCGCGCGTGGGTGGCGCGACGGTCACGCGCGAGGACTCCGCGCTCTGGCGCGTGATCGCGCCGGGCGGTGAGGCGACGCTTCGCTATTCCCTCCACCTACCGCCCGCCCCGCCCGCCCCGCGTCCCGCATGGCGCCCGTTTCTCTCCCCCACCGGCGGGCTGGTGGGGAGCGCGCACGCGTTCATGTACGTCGTGGGCGCCGAGCTCGCGCCCGCGCACGTGACCCTCGAGTTGCCGGCGGCGTGGCGCGTCGCTACCGGGCTCGAGCCCACCGCTGATCCGCGTACGTTCTTCGCGCCGAGCGCGTACGTGCTCGTGGAGTCGCCAATTCTCGTGGGACGGCTGCGGAGCTGGCGCTTCGCGGTGGACGGCGTGCCGCACCGTGTCGTCTACTGGCCGCGGCCAGACGCCACACCGTTCGATACCGCCGCCTTCGTCTCGGGCCTCGAGCGGCTCACCCGGCAGGCGGTCGCACTCTTCGGGCGCGCGCCGTACCGCGAGTACACCTTCCTCTATCAGGATGCGGCATACGGGGCGCTCGAGCACCCGAACTCGGTGACGCTCGGCGCGCCGAGTGCGGACCTCGCGCGCGATGTCCATTCGGCGCTCGAGGAGAGCGCGCACGAGTTCGTGCACACCTGGAACATCATGCGCATCCGGCCGGCGGAGTACCGCGGCGTGGACTACCGCGCGATCACGCCGCCCGCGGGGCTCTGGTTCAGCGAGGGGCTGTCGATGTTCTACGCCGACCTGCTCCTCCGGCGCGCGGGGTTGCCGGTGGAGGACTCTACACGCATCGCGCATCTCGAGCACCTCATCACGCGCTACCTCGCGAGCCCCGGCAACGCGCACTTCTCCGCCGAGCAGCTCAGCCGCGTTGCCTATGGCTCACGCCCCGATGCACTCGGCGACTACGAGGGTGGCCCCCACCTGCCCGGGGAGCTGATCGGCGCGATGCTCGACCTCGTGATTCGCGATGCGACGAGCAGCCGCCGCTCGATGGACGACGTGATGCGCACGATGCTCGAGCGCTTCAGTGGCGAGCAGGGGTTCACGGGTGCCGACGTGGAGCGTGTCGTGCGCGAGGTCTGCGCATGCGAGGTCCACGCTTTGTTCGAGGGGCATGTGCGTGGCGCGAGCGTCATCTCGTTCGACCGCTACCTGGCGTTGGCGGGGCTTCGCACGCGGGTGACACGCACGCCGGTGCTCCGCGACGGACAGCCCGAGCCGGACTACCGCATCCGCGCCTGGATTCCGCCGGGCGACAGCGTGCTCGCGCTCCTACTGAGCGATCCGGCGAGCGTCTGGGGACGCGCCGGCCTGCACACGGGCGACCGCCTCACCGCCGTGAACGGCACCCCGATGCGGACGAGCGGCGAGCTGCGTTCGCTGATCGGGCGGCTACGAGTCGGGGACACCGTGCGGGTGGCGCTCGCGGGTACGAACTCGGCGAGCGTGCGGCCGGCGAGCGTGCGGCCACCGGGCGCGCGGACGGTGACGGTCGTCGTCACCGGCTACGACCAACCGGTGGTGCGGATCGAGGAGGTGCCAGGTGCGTCCGATCGAAGTCGCGCGCTCCGCGAACGGTGGCTCAGCGGAGCGCCGTGAGTCGCCGGGGGCGCCGCGTAGGATGTATCGGCGAGCGCCGCGATCACTTCATGGCATTGAATGCGGCGAGGACCGCGAGCAGGTCCGGGCTCGAGAAGGTGAACTCCCCGTCTCGCACCTTTTGCGCGCCGGGATGGAGGGGCCGCTCCTGCCGGACCTTGAGCGCCATCGTGTAGGGCCCGGGGAGCCGGTATGGCCGCGCGCGCGCACGGATCGCCTGCTCCACCCCACGCCGGATCTCCTCCTGCGCGCGCCGCGGTGACAGGCCGAGGGCGGCATCGCAGATCTCCTCCTTCACTGCGACCGCGCCGATGGGACCGAGCAGGGCGCGGACCTGGTCGACGACGGCCCGGTCTCCGGCGATGAACACCACGGGGACCCCGTAGAGCCCCGCGGTGAGCGCGTTGTAGCCTGCCTCGGGGAGTGACACGCCATTGATCGAGACGTCGATGACGTTGCCCGTGGACGTGTGCTCGAGGATCGCGCCCGGCGTGCCGGCTTTCGCGTGGTACCCGATGAACACCACGGCGTCGAAGGTCGAGTCGATGCCCTCCATCATGTTCTTGGGGCCCGAGCTCGCGCCGCGCAGCAGGCGCGCACGCGGATCGACGTCGGCGGGGAGGAGGCTGCGCTTGTCGCCGTGCGAGTCGCGGACGAGCACGTCCGTCGCGCCGGCGCGGAACGCCCCCTCGACCGCCGCGTTCGTCTCGCCGGCCATGATCGCGCGGAAGTGGCCGTAGTCCGGCCCGGTCGGGCTGACGTCGGCGCCAGCCACGACACCGGCGAGCCCCTCCATGTCGACGGAGATGAACACCTTGAGCCCGCGCGGCGGCTGCGCGAGCGCGGGGGTGGATAGTGAGACGAGCATCGCGACGAGCATGACGAGCATCACGAGCGCGCGCGTGACGGCGGTGCGTGGCGGCGTGGCTCTCCGGGTGGGGGCGTTAGTCAGTGGCGACGAATCCGGCGCGTCGCAGCCCCTCGATGGCCGCCGCCGTGACACCGGCGAGCTCCGCGAACAGGGGCGCGTCGGGTTGCTTGAAGTTGAAGCACGTCTTCCCCTGCATCCGGGCCCGGAGTGCCGGCGAGAGGCGCGCGATCAGCGGCGCGTTGCCGTCGAGCCCCATCAGGTGATAGCCGACGTACGCTTTGCCGCGCGCGACCCACGCGACCGGGATCGTCGCCCGCCGCGCCTTCCCGCCCCAGGCGGCGAGCGAGGCAGGGCCGACGGCCGCTGTCAGGCTGAAGCGGTCGGGGGTATCCTCGGCGATCGCCAGCCCATGGGTGTGGGCGCGGAGCACCTCGCGGAGCGCGTGGAACGTAGCGTCATGATCGGGTGACACGACGTCGGCTACAGCGAACCGCTAGCTGGCGGCGCGCAGCACGGCGACTTCCGTCTCCAGCCGGTCGCCGAGGCGATCACGCTCCGCCTCCAGATCGAACCGGGCCTGCAGGTTCAGCCAGAACCGCTCGGTCGTCCCGAAGTACCGCGCCAGCCGCAGCGCCGTGTCCGCCGAGAGGGCCCGCTTGCCGTGGACGATCTCGTTGATGCGACGCGGCGGGACGCTGATGTCGTGGGCCAGCCGGTACTGCGAGACGCCCAGGGGCTCGAGGAAGTCCGCGAGCAGCACCTCGCCGGGGTGAATCGGAGCCAGCTTTTTCGCCTTGCGCGCGCCCATCGGGTCGCCCTCAGTGATAGTCTACGAGCTCCACGTCGTACGCATCCGCCTCCCGCCAGCGGAAGCAGATCCGCCACTGGTCGTTGACGCGGATGCTGACTTGGCCAGCACGGTCGCCTTTCAGCTTCTCCAGCCGGTTGCCGGGCGGAATGCGGAGGTCGTCCAGCGCCTCGGCGGCATCGAGTGCTACCAGCTTGCGCAGCATGACCCGGCGGAGGTCTGTCGGGAATCGCCGGACCGGCTCGCGCCGGAACAGGCGCTGGGTATCCCGGTCTGCGAAACTCTTGATCACGCGGCATGATAACGCCCGGCGTTACTATCCGTCAAGACAGCACCCGTTGCCTAGCTAACGTCGTAGTGACCAAAGGCGATCAGGCGTATCGCCGCGCGAGCGTAGCTAACCGATCGGCCGACGAGATGTTCGATGGCGTGCTCATGGCCGTGGCACCCCCATGCGCAACTCGCAAAGCCATCGAGTAGGGCAAGCAGAGCGTCGAGGCGAGCCGTCGTCTCTCGCACGCGGGGATCAAGTGTCGGAAGCATCTCGGCCGTACGAGCGGCGCACCGAGTCTGTTGTGCCGCCGAGAGGTCGAAATAGGATGACGAACGCACTCAGTAGGTCGCGTGTGAAAGGTCGGCCCGCTTACGCGGTTTCGACTGCCGAACGCGCGCATGCAACGGCTGCAAGTTTCGCGGCTTCCCTCCTGACGGCCGACGCGCACCCGCACGCCGAAGAAAGGCCACGGCAGCGACATCCCGAGAGTAGTCGCGCGTCGCCAGCGTTGGAATAGGCCGCGAAGTTCGCGGCCTATTCCCTATTCCCTATCCCCGCCCCGAGCGTCGCACGCGCGATGGACGATACCGCACGCCGAGGGCATCCACGCGATTCCACCCGATGCGAGCCTGACCTGCCGGCGCTCCACCGCCTTGTCAGCATCTCGTCATCATCCGACCATCTGGCCCGCCCGGATGTGGCTCGTGTTTGCCCGACTTCGACGGCGCGCCGTATACTCATCGGCCGTGACCGCTGGCGACATCCACGCGCCGCAGAGGGGAGGGGGCCATGACGCAGTTCACGCATCCCGCATCGTGCTCCGCCGCGCGCCTCGCGTCCCGCGCCGTCGCCCACGTCGCCGCCTTCCCCGCGCTCGCCTGCTTCGCGCTCGCTGCCCTCGCGCCCGGCACCCGCGCCGCCGCGCAGACGCCCGTGGATTCTGCCCTTGCCGCCTACATCGCCGCCATTCGGGCGGTGGACAGCCACGCGCATCCAATGCGCCCCATCGCGCCCGGCGCGCCGGCCGACAGCGAGTTCGATGCGCTCCCGCTCGACGCCATCCCGCCCTTCCTGCTCCCCTGGCGGCTGCGGGTGGAGAACCCGGAGTGGCGTACCGCCCAGCGTGCGCTCTACGGGTTCGCCGCTGCCGACACGGGCGCCGCGTTTCGCGAGGCGCTCAAGGAGGCGACCGGGCGTGTGGCGCGGGAGCAGGGCGAGCGGTTCCCGGAGTGGGTGCTCGACCAGACCGGGATCGAGATCATGCTCGCCAACCGCATCGCACTCGGCCCCGGGCTCGCCCCGCCGCGGTTCCGCTGGGTGTCGTTCGCCGACCCACTCCTGCTCCCGCTCGACACCCGCGCCGAGGCAGCGCGCTCGCCCGACACGCGGAGCCTCTACCCCAAGGAGGCGAAGCTCCTCCGCCGCTACCTGCGCGAGCTGGGCGTCGCCGCGCTCCCGCCGACGCTCGACGCCTACGTGAGCAGGGTGGTGACGCCAACGCTGGAGCGACAGCGCCGGGGCGGCGCGGTCGCGATCAAGTTCGAGGCGGCCTACCTCCGGCCGCTCGACTTCGACGACCCCGATCCCGCGCAGGCGCGCCGCGTCTACGCCCGCTACGCCGCCGGCGGCGCGCCCACGCACGCCGAGTACAAGGCGCTTCAGGACTTTCTCTTCCGCGTGCTCGCGCGCGAGGCGGGGCGACTCGGGATGGCGGTGCAGATCCACGCGACCGGGAACTTCGGCGGCTTTTACGCGGCCCGAGGGAGCGCGCCCTACTTGCTCGAGCCCGCGTTCAACGACTCGACGCTCCGCAGAACGACCTTCGTCATCGTGCACGGCGGCTGGCCACTGGTCCTGCAGACGGACGCGATGCTCGCCAAGCCCAACGTCTACACCGATGTGTCGGCGATGGCGCTCTTCCTCGAGCCGGCGCAGTTGGCGGGCGTGCTGCGGCAGTGGCTGGCCGAGTGGCCGGAGAAGGTACTGTTCGGCACCGACGCGTTCGACGGCGGGCCGGAGCAGGGGTGGGCCGAGGTCGCCTGGCTGGGCACGACGTCGGTGCGCCGCGCGCTCGCCATGGCCCTCACCGGCATGATGCGGGACGGCGCGATCACGCGCGAGCGCGCAGAAGCGCTGGCGCGCATGGTGATGCGCGGCAACGCCTCCGTCGCCTACAGACTCGGCCTTCGATAGCTCCGAATGGCAAGCGCGGTGCGCTGAGGCGCACCGCACGCTTGACATCCCCCCGCTCGGCCGCCATACATAGATAGAACACCCATAGACGAAAAAACTTTGACCGGACGCCCATGCCCACCGGCAAGCCCGAGATTCTCCCTGGTACGCTCGAGATGCTCGCCCTGAAGACGCTGTCCTTCGGGCCGCTTCACGGCTACGGCATAGCCGGGCACATTCAGCGCCTCTCCGGCGACGCGCTCCGCGTCGAGGAAGGCTCGCTCTATCCCGCGCTCCAGCGCATGCAGGCCAAGGGTTGGGTGCGCTCCGAGTGGAAGCAGTCACCCACCGGCCGGCGCGCGCGCTACTACACGCTCACCGCCGCCGGGCGGAAGCAGCTCGCCGGCGAGGCGGAGAGCTTCGACCGCACCGTCGCCGCCATCGCGCGCGTCATGCGCGCGGCCGAGGCGTAGCCCGTGCGCCGCCTCGTCACCAGGCTACGCGAGCTCGCCTGGCGCGCGCACGCGCGCCTCCGCCGCGGCACTCTCGAGCGTGAGCTCGACGACGAGATGCGCTTCCACCGCGAGCTGCTGGCGCGCGACCTGGAGCGGGACGGCCTCTCCGCCGCGCAGGCGCGCGAGGCGGCGAGCCGCCGCTTCGGGAACACGCTCCGCCTCCGCGAGCGGAGCGCCGACGTGTGGGGGTTCCCGCAGCTCGAGACCGTGCTGCAGGACCTCCGCTATGGCGCCCGCGCGCTACGGCGCGCGCCGGGGTTTACCGGGGTCGCGGTCTGCGCGACCGGGCTCGCCATCGGCGTGAACTGCGCCTTCTTCACCCTCGTGGACAGCCTCGTGTGGAAGCCGATCCCGGTGGCCGACGCGTCGAGCATGGTCGCACTCGTCACCTCCATCGCGAACCGGGAGACGAACGGTCGTTTCTCGCACGCGGAGTACATGGACATCGCGGGACGCACCCGCACGCTCCGCGACGTCACGGCGTTCGCGCCGGGCCGTATCGCGCTCGCTGACCCTGCGGGTGGTCGCCGGGCGCTCGCCGTCGGAGCCGGGTTCGTGTCGGGGAATTACTTCGCGGCACTGGGTGGCGTCGCCGAGCGTGGGCGCGTCCTGGTCGCGGGCGACGACGAGCCTGACGCCCCGCCCGTCGTCGTGATCAGCGAGCGGCTCTGGCGGAGCGCCTTCGCGGAGGCCGCCGGTGTGGTGGGGCGTGACGTGATCGTCAACGGTGTGCACGTCACAGTGGCCGGCGTCGCCCGCCGCGACTTCATTGGCGTCACGCCGGTGGTGCCGGACGTGTGGATGCCAGTGACGGTGGCCGCGCGGCTCGGCATCATCGGCGCGTCACTCGCCTCGCGCACGGATCGCTTTCTCGCGCTACACGGGCACCTGCGCGCGGGCGCCACGCGCGAGCAGGCCGCGGCGGAGAGCTCGCCAATCGTCGCCGATCTCGCCCAACCGGCGCCGCCGGCCGGGTCGGAGCTGGCGGACCGGTGGGTGACGGGCGTGCGGGTGCTCCCGCAGACGTCGCTCGTTCCGCTCGACATGCAGACGGCGCGGATCGCGCTGCCGGGCTTCGTGGCGGTGGCGCTCGTGCTCGTCATTGCTTGCGCCAACCTCGCCATCCTGCTCCTCGCCCGCGCGCTCGCGCGGCAGCGGGAGGTGGCCGTGCGCATGGCGGTCGGCGCCTCGCGCGCGCGGCTCGTGCGGCAGCTCCTCACCGAGAGCGCGCTCATCGCCGCGCTCGGCGCGGTGCTCGGGCTCGCTCTCGCCAACTGGGCAGTGACCGCGACGGCGCAGGCCGTCGTCCAGCGGCTACCCATCTCCATTGGCACGCTCGTCCTCGATCTCCACCCCAGCGGGCGCGTCTACCTGTACACGATCGCGCTCGGCGTCGCGAGTGTGCTCGTCTTCGGCCTCGTCCCCGCGCTTCATGGAACCAGCCTCGATCTCCACACCTCGCTCAAGGGGGAAGACCGCCTGTTCGGTTCGCGCCTCCGACGCTCGCGCTTTCGCGACGGGCTCGTCGCGGGCCAGGTGGCGGCGTGCGTGGTGCTCGGCGTCGCCGCGGCGACGCTCGTGCGGAGCCTGCGGGAGAGCCTGCGCGCGGACACGAATCTCCATGTGGAGCAGGTACTCGTCGCGACGCTCGGCATCGATGGCTCGGGGCGCACATCGCCGCGCCTCGCCGCCGCGCGGAGCGAGCTCGCGGCGCGGAGCGGGCAACTCGCCGGAGTCGAGCGCACAGCGCGCGTGACCGAGGTCCCATTCGCCGGAGCGTGGGCGAGCCTGCATGTAGCCGGACGTGACGAGGGACTGCCCCGTGTGCTGCCCTACAACGTCGTCACCCCCGGGTACTTCAAGGTCGTTGGCCAGCGGCTGCTGCGCGGACGCGGGTTCAGCCCCGCCGACAGCGGCGCCAGCGCGCGGGTCGCGATCATTACCGCGGCGGCGGCGCGCACCTTCTGGCCCGGGAGAGAAGGAGTGGGCCAGACGCTTCGCGCCGTGCACGCAAGCGAAACGGGGGCGGATGTGGTGACGCCGTATGAGGTCGTGGGGGTCGTGGCCGACGCGCGCAGTGGGTCCCTCTGGGCGGACGACGCGGCGGGCTACGTGTTCCTGCTCGCGACGCCGCGGCAGGTCGCGGGGGGCGACATGGCGCTCCTGCTCCGGAGCGATGGCAGTCGCCGCGACCTCGTGCCGGCGCTCTCGCGCCTCGCGGCGGACATCGATCCGACCGCGCCCTTCGAGGCGACGTGGGTGACGAGGCTGCTCGACGCGCAGGCCGTCCCGTTCCGCTACGCCGCGGCGGTCGCGACGATGGTTGGCGCGTTGGGGCTCGCGCTCGCGGCGGTGGGTCTGTATGCGGTCGTGGCGTTCTCGGTGCGGCAGCGCCGGCGCGAGGTCGCGGTGCGTGTGGCGTTAGGCGCGACGCCGCGGGATGTGCTCGCGGCGGTGCTGCGGCGCGAGATCCGGCTGGTGGTCGCCGGCCTCGGCGCGGGCGTCGTGCTGGCGCTTGGCGAGGCCCGCCTGCTCGGCGCGACGGGCATCCCCTTCTCGCCGGTCGGCGCCGGCGGATTCGTGGCGATCCTTCTCTTTCTCCTTGCCGTCGCGCTCATCGCGACCGCGATCCCGGCGCGGCTCGCGCTGCGGGTCGATCCGATGCAGGCGCTCCGCCAGGAGTGAACGTGTGGGCGGCGTCGAGCTGGAACGCCGGCCGCCATCCGCGCCGGATGATCCACTCGGCCCAGAGGATGTTCGGCACCCAGGAGAGCCAGGCGACCCACTGGTACGCGGGCAGGAAGTGGCCGCCGTACGCGATGATCAGGATCGGCAACCAGATGCGGAGCGTCACCGCTCCGAAGATGAGCGCGTAGCTCCGGAGCATCCACTCGCGGTGGCGCGTGAAGTCGCGGCCGCGGGCGCTCCGGTATCCCTGTGCTGTGGTGAGGAGCACGCCCGCGGCCAGCAGGCCGAATCCAAGATGGGTGCCGATGCCGCCGACGGAGTGGGGCGCCATGTAGAGACCCGCCAGCGCGAGCGCAATGGCCGACGCCCCGTACACGCGTCCGACGATGCGATGCGCGCCCCACCGCTGCGGCCGACGCATCGCCGGCAGCAGTTGCACGAGGCCGAGAGTGAGCGCGAGCGGACCGAAGAACGCGTGGAGCGCGATGGCTACGGGCCGCGCGCGGAAGGAGGCGGCCAGGTCCGGCACGTACGCGCGCTCGCCGACCACCACGTACCGCAAGGAGTAGCCAGCGACGAGCACCGCGAGGGCTGCGGCGACCCACCACCATCGTGGAGTGCGGAGCGGGGTGGTGGAGAGTGGTTGGGTGGTGGCCATGAGACTCCTCGGATTGCGGCGCGTTCGCGGGTGCCCTGATGGGAAGGGGCGAGCTTCGTCGCGTACTTTACCGGGACAGATCCGCTCCCGCCCCGAGGCCTGCGGTCCCTGCCCACGCGGCGCGATAGTAGAACCATAGCCACGCGAGTGCGTACAGCACGCCCAGAGCGGCGACGAAGACCGTCTGCCGCGCGAGGAGCGCGCTCGCGATGAGGACGAGGATGATGAGCGCGGCGGTGACGTGGAGCAGCGGGCGCCGCTCGGGCCAGACGACGGACGCGAGTACGACGAGCGCGATGATCGGCGGGACGGCGGCGACCCACGGCGCATTCTCGCTCGCGCCGAACGAGCGCCGGAAACTGTTCCCGCCGGCGGCGAGGGCGACCCACCCGGCGGCGACGATCGCCGCGAGGCCGCCGAGCAGCCAGCGTAAGCCCATCACGACCGCGCCGTTCGGCGCCAGCCGACGTGGAAGGCAACGGCCCCGATGGCGACCGCGAGCGCGCCCCGCCACACGAGCGTGAGCGGCCATCCAACCGTCGCGGCGGCGCCGAGGAGGAGCACGCCCGCCGCGGCCGCGAGCAGGGCGAGGATGAGCAGCGGCCATCGCACCGCCGGGTGGAGCACGAGTTTCATGTCATCTCCGCTCGCGCTCGTCGGCACCGACCTCTGAGACGCCGAGGCCGCGGCAGATCTTCCGCGCCAGGCCGTTGGCGATCTCCGTGTGGCGCGGGACCGCCTCCACCGCACCCGTGGCTGGGTTGACCCACAGCGAGTGCCGGTGTCCTTCGCGCTTCAAGTAACAGCTGTGCCTGCGCAGATGCTGCAGCAAGGTGCTCCGCTTCACGCTGCGCGCGCGTCCGATACCTCGACGACGATCGTCTCCCGCTCGGCCTCCGGCGGCACGCCGCGCAGCGCGTCCTCCCGGCGGTCTTCGAGGACCAGCGCGATGGCCGCGGCCAAACTCTCCCGCGCCTCATCCTTCGTGGCCCCCTGCCCATTCGCGCCGGGCACCTCGGGGCAGTAGGCGACAACCCACTCGCCATCGCGCTCGTAGACAGCAGTGAACTCGTGACGCATACGCACTCCTGTTCGGCAGCGGGGTTCACCTAACGAAACGCAACATACCAAAAAGGCGGCCAGGTGCTGGCTAGGGCCTGGGTCTGAGGAATCCCCACGATTCCCGGGGCGACTTGGACGAGTGGCAACGGGTTACGG
>JBBJNN010000178.1:0-6465 GCA_037720885.1 Gemmatimonadaceae bacterium
CGACCTCTTCACGCAGGGGATCGCGAAGTACCCGGACGACGCGCGCTTCCTCCGCCACCGCGGGCATCGCTACCTCACCGTGCGCAGCTTCGAGCGCGCGACCGTGGACCTGGAGCGCGCGGTGCGTCTGATCGGCGGCCGCCCCGATCAGGTGGAGCCTGATGGCCTGCCAAATGCGCGGAATACTCCGACGAGCACGCTGCACTCCAACAGCTGGTACCACCTCGGGCTCGCGCGCTACCTGCGCGGCGACTTCGAGCGTGCGCTCCTCGCCTGGCGCGCGTGCCTCTCCGTGTCGAAGAACGCCGACATGCAGGTGGCGACCACGCACTGGCTCTACATGACGCTCCGCCGGCTCGGCCGCACGGCTGACGCCGATGCCGCGCTCGTGCCGATCCGCCGGGACATGGATGTGATCGAGAACGGCAGCTACCTGCGGCTGCTCCTCATGTACAAGGGCGAGCTCGCGCCCGACTCCCTGCTCGCTGCGCCCACCGGCACCGACCGCGCAGCCGAGGACCCCGCGATCGGCTACGGCGTCGGCAACTGGCACCTCTACAGCGGCCGCCGCGAGGAGGCGCTCCGCGTGTTCCGGCGGGTGCTCGCGGGCGGCGACAACTGGCCCGCCTTCGGCTACATCGCCGCCGAGGCGGACGTGCGAAGGCTGGAGGCGGGCCGGTAGCTATCCTCTCGCCATCGCCATCTCCGCGATCGCCTCGTCGAGCTTCCGCGAGTGGTGCATCGAGCAGAACTTCGGCCCGCACATCGCGCAGAACTCGGCGCTCTTGAAGTACTCGGCCGGGAGCGACTCGTCGTGGTACTCACGTGCGCGCTCCGGGTCGAGCGAGAGGCGGAACTGCTCGTTCCAGTCGAAGGCGTAGCGGGCGCGCGAGAGCGCGTCGTCGCGGTCGCGGGCACCGGCGCGGCCCCGCGCGATGTCCGCGGCGTGCGCGGCGATCTTGTAGGCGATGACGCCGTTGCGCACGTCGTCGGCGTTCGGGAGACCGAGGTGCTCCTTCGGCGTCACGTAGCAGAGCATGTCGGCGCCGTACCAGCCGATCATCGCGGCACCGATCGCGCTCGTGATGTGGTCGTAACCCGGCGCGATGTCGGTGACCAGCGGCCCCAGCGTGTAGAAGGGCGCCTCGTGGCAGATCTCCTTCTGCTTGCGGACGTTCATCTCGATCTGGTGCATCGGGATGTGCCCCGGCCCCTCGACCATCACCTGTACGTCGCGCTCCCACGCTCGTAGCGTGAGCTCGCCCAGGGTCTCCAGCTCCGCGAACTGCGCGCGGTCGCTCGCATCGTGCAGCGAGCCGGGGCGGAGCGAGTCGCCGAGCGAGATGGTGACGTCGTACTGGCGGAGGATGTCGAGCACATCGTCGTAGCGCTCGTAGAGCGGGTTCTGCCGCTTGTGGTGCATCATCCAGTACGCGTGCAGCGAGCCGCCGCGGCTCACGATCCCGGTGACGCGCCCGTAGACGAGCGGCAGGTGCTCGAGGAGGATACCGGCGTGGAGCGTCATGTAGTCCACACCCTGTCGCGCCTGGTGCTCGATCATCGCGAGCAGGTCGTCGGCGGTGAGATCTTCGACGCTCCGTACGGTCTGGATCGCCTGGTAGATCGGCACCGTCCCGATGGGCACGGGGGAGGCAGCGATGATCGCTTCTCGGATGCCGTCGATGCCGCCGCCGGTCGAGAGGTCCATCACCGTATCGGCGCCGTACTGGAGCGCCATGCGGAGCTTCCCGATCTCGCCGTCCACATCCGACGACACGGCCGAGTTGCCGATGTTCGCGTTGATCTTGACGCGCGACACCTTGCCGATCGCCATCGGCTCGAGGGAGCCGGCGAGGTGGTGAATGTTGGCGGGGATGATGAGGCGGCCGATCGCCACCTCGCTGCGCACGAGCTCCGGGTCGAGCCCCTCGCGCTCGGCCACGAAGCGCATAGCGCTCGTGATGATGCCGTCGCGGGCGAAGCGCATCTGCGTGGGAGCAACTGGGCCTGCGGCCCCTTGCGTGGGCGCGACTGTGCCGGCGGCGCTGAGCGTGGCCGTGGTGGGGGCGTCGGCCCCGGCGGGACGTGCGATGGTTTCCATTGTCTGACTCCCTACGCCGGTACGAACCGGATCAGGTTCAACGGGACTCTCTCAGCCCGCGCACGGACGTGTGCGCGGGCACCCCGGTCAGTGGGGAAAGCTAGTGGCGCGCGCGGGGGCGGGGAATGCGGCGACGCCGGGCACGTCGGGTGGATGCGGGCCGCGTCGAACGGATGCTGGCGTTTGTGAGCGTCGGGACTATACCCCGGCTGGGGGGCCCTATGTGCGGCGAAATGCGCCGTCGAGCCGAGTGATGATGACGGTCCGGCGGGGTAGCGGGGCAAGCTGTCCGGGTGCCCGCTTGCACCCGTCCCCGCGCCGAGCGTACCCTATGGCCATGCCCGCGGAATCCGCAGCCGCCGTCGTCTGGACTCGCGAGTACGTGCTCGACCTCATGGAGCGCTCGCCGACGCACTGGCCGCGCTACGAGCTGGTCGATGGCGCGCTGATCGTGACGCCCGCGCCGGCGCCACGCCACCAGGTCATGCAGGGTGAGCTCTTCATCCGGCTCAAGGCGTATGCGGACAGGCACGACCTCGGCCACGTCATGCTCGCCCCGGCCGACATCTCACTCGACCCGCCCCGCAAGTCGCTCCTCCAGCCCGACGTCTTCGTCGTCCCGGCAGGCGGCATCTGGCCGCCGAAGGTCTGGCGCGACGTCGCGTCGCTCCGGCTCGCCGTGGAGGTGCTCTCGCCGAGTACGCGGCGGTATGACCGGGGGGTCAAGCGCGAGTACTACCTGCGGCACGGCGTGCCCGAGGTCTGGCTGGTGAACCTCGACAAGCGGCTCATCGAGCGGTGGCGGCCGGGCGGAGCGCTGCCCGAGCTGCTGCGCGACGTCGCCACGTGGGCACCCGAACCGTCGCTCCCTCCACTCCGCATCGAGCTCCCCGCCCTGTTCGACGAGGCACTCGGCACGGGGTGAACGGCACAGCAGGCGCGGCGCGCGGCATCGCTACGCCGCCACGTCCTCCTCGCTCGGGAAGCCGTGCTGCTTCCGCCCCTCGGCACCCTCGTGCTTCGCGGTGGACTTGTAGAGCTCGAAGCGGCCGTCCGCGGCCACACTCGCCAGCCGCGAGCGGAGCGCCTCCATCTCATCCGGCCGCATCGGCGTGAAGCCGCGCGCGACCCCGATGTTCTGCCGGAGCACCGTCATCGAGTCCACCCCGCTCACCGTCGTCGCCACGGGGAGACTCATCGCGTAACGGAGCGCATCCTTCGCAGACACGGCCTTCTTCTTCACGGCATCTCCTTCCCCGCCCATGCTCTTCATCCCGATCGGCGCGATCCCGCGGCGGACGAGCTCGGGGAGCACTTGCTGCTCGAAGCTCGCGTGATGCGTCGCGTCGAACGGGTTGAGCGGGAGCTGGCAGGTATCGAAGGGGAAGCCGTGCGAGAGCATCCGCAGGTGGAGCGCGGGATCCTTGTGCCCGGTGAAGCCGACGAAGCGCACCTTCCCCGATGCCTTCGCCTCCGCCAGCGCCTCGATCACGCCACCCGCAGCGAAGTGGCGCTCGGGGTCGTTGTGGTAGGCGACCTCGTGCACCTGCCACAGGTCCAGATAGTCCGTCCCGAGGCGACGGAGCGACTCCTCGAGCTGGCGCATGGCCGTCTTCCGGTCGCGGCCATGCGTGCACACCTTCGTCATGAGGAACGCGCGGTCGCGCCATCCGCCAGCGAGCGCCTTCCCGAGGCGCTTCTCGCTCTTCCCCTCGTGGTACTCCCACGCATTGTCCATGAAGGTGACGCCGGCTTCGATCGCCGAACGCACGATGCGTGTCGCTTCCTCCTGGGTCGACACGAGCCCCAGATGGTAGCCGCCGAGCCCGATCGCCGAAACGGTGACGCCGGTGTTCCCGAGCATGCGGCGGGGGATCTCCTTCGACGTGGCCATCCCGGTGGCCGTGTCCCGTCTCGCTACGCGCTTGCTCGGGGTCATCGGCGTACACCTCGGCGGAGGGTGGCGGGCTGCGCCGCATGACCGATACGCGGCGAGCGACAGATATTACAGTGCGGGTGCAGAAACCACACCGCGACGCCGGCCCGTTCGCGACTATCTGGCGCAGGGAGGCAGCGACTTGACGCCACCGGCGCGCGCCCCTATCTCGACCGGTACGGCAACCGTCCCGATGTTCGCGCTGCCCGCGGAGAGAGCGCTCCTCGACCAGGACTATCCCGTGACTCAGTTGTCCTCTCTCCTCCGCGCGAGCGTGCTCGCGCTCGCTCCTCTCGCCGCGCTCCAGCACGCCCCGGACCTCCCAGCCCAGGCCGTGCCGGACTCGGCCGCCATCTGCATGTCGAACGCGACGCTCCCCGAACGGGGCGTCACCGCCTGCCGCGAAGCGATTCGCGCGCAGCCCTCCGCCGTGAACCTCCACCGACGGCTCGGGCTCGCCCTGTCCGCGCTACGCCGGAACGAGGAGTCGCTCGCCGCCTTCCAGGCGGCGGCGCGCATCGACTCGACCAGCGCGCTGCTGCATCACGACATCTGCCTCGAGCAGCGCCGGCTCCGGCGCTATGAGGACGCACTGCGGAGCTGCCGCGAGGTGATCCGCCTCAAGCCGGACGATCCTGGTGGGCATTACTCCGCCGGCCTCTCACTCATGGACCTGAACCGCCCGCAGGAAGCGCTCGTCGAGTTTCAGGAGACCCTCCGGCTCCAGCCGAAGGATCCCTTCGCGACCAACGCGCTCGGCAGCACCTACAGCGCGCTCGGGCGACCCGAGGACGCGCTCGCCACCTTCCGCAAGGCGGCCGAGCTCGCGCCAACGGACGTGATCATTCGCATGAACGTCGGTCGAACCCTGCTCACGCTCGGCCGCCCGGACGAGGCGGTGCAGGCGTTCAAGGACGCGCTCGCCCCCATCCCGCTCGGTCGTCAGCAACTGTCGACACGCGAGACGATCGCCGCGCTCCTCCAGCGCGCGAATCGCCCGGATGACGCGGTACGCGTGCTGCGCGAGGCGGTGGAGCAATCGCCATCGGAGCTGCCACCCTATCGCAGCCTCAGCGTGCTGTACTATCGCATGGGCCACTACGACGACGCGATCCGCACGACGCGGCAGGTGGTGAAGCTCGCGCCGACGACCGCGGTCGCGTGGGGCTTCATGGGCATGGCGGCATCGCAGGCCAAGCGGCACGCCGAGGCGGTGTCGTACTGGGCGCGCGCCCAACTGGTCAGCAGCGGCTACCTGGGCAGGCTACAAGGCGAGGAGAAGACCCTGTACGAGGCGAGCCTCGCCGCGGCGGGAGCACAGCCGCCGGCGGACACGGCGGGGAGCACGAGAGATCAGAATCGGGCGGGAGCGGCGCGGTAGCAGCCCGCGCGAACGCTCCTGCAAACTTCCTACAGACTACAGGTCCGCCGGAAAGAGCGCCGCCGGCAGCCCCTCGACGCGCTGGCGTGCGCGCACGCGCGCCACGAACCGTGCGCGCGGGCGCTCCGCCTCATCGGGCAACGCCCACAGCTCCACGACGGTCCAGCGCGCTGCCGCACCATCCCCGCGCCGCTCGAGCAGCGCCAGGACGTCGAGATCGGTTTCCTGCAGCTCGGCCCCGCCATCGAGCGGCACCACTTCCGTCGCGTGGAGGAAGGCCCAGCGCCCGCTCGTGCGCACGTGGTGCACGCGGAACCGGGCCCGGGTGCGTACGGCCCGGTGCACCGCGTCGAGGAGCGCCGTGAGCGCGGCGCTTCCCGGCGCGGGCGTGACGACCGGTGTCGCCACCGCGCGCTCGGCCGCTGGCGGCGTCACTCGCGGCGGCACTCCCTGCGCGCCGGCGCGTGTGGGTGCCGGCGCGGCGATGGTAAGCAATCCCGAGAGTGCCGCGGCGACGCGTATCGTGCGGGCGGGGCGCGACGAGGCCTTCGCCTGCACCACCGACACCGTCTGCGCTGCCATCACCTACTGTCCTTCCCACGCGAAGCCGCCGGCGAGCCGGTCGAGGCGCTTTGTCGCGAGGTCCAGCCGGAGCACGACGAGCGACCCCACGCGGCGCCCGACCCCGCGCGCCGCGAGATCGTCCACGCCGTCGCCGTCCGCGTCGAGCGCATGGATCGCCTCGTGAGCGCGGAACCGGTAGTCGCTCACGCGGATGGCGGTGACGCGACCGCCACTGTCCACCAACGCGGCGCGCTCGCGCGTGTACTCGTCGTTCCCCGCGCGGAGCGCGACCAGCACGAGGATCGGCGCGCCGCCGAAGCAGCCGACCACGCGCGTCGCCTGGAGCCGTACCGCGCTCCGGTAGCGCTCGGTGGCCGTCGCCGTCTCGGCGCGGAGGGCGGCGCCGACCGAGTCGCTGACCGCCTGCGCGCGGCTCGCGAGCTCCGGGCTCACGCTATCGCGCGCGCACGCCGGCGCCGCGCC
>JBBJNN010000071.1:0-22802 GCA_037720885.1 Gemmatimonadaceae bacterium
TCACCAGCACGCCGCCCGACGTCCGCGAGCTCGAGGAGGGCGGCCAGCGTGTCGCGGCACTCGCGGCCTACACCCCGACAGTGCTCACGCTGGCGGGTGGTGGCGGCGAGCCGGAGCGCGTCGCCGGCGCGCGCGTGAGCCCCGCGCTCTTCGCGGTGCTCGGCGTATCGGCGCAGCTCGGCCGTGCCTTCCTCGCGGGCGAGGGTGCGCACGGCGCGCATCGCGTGCTCCTCCTGAGCGACGGCGCGTGGCGCCGACGCTTCGGTGCCGACCCACGTGTCGTGGGCCGCGCAGTCACCATCAATCGGGAGCCATTCACCATCGTCGGTGTGATGCCGCCGGCGTTCCGCTTCCCCGACCGCGAGGCGGAGCTGTGGATACCGCTCGCCTTCGCGCCGGGCGACCCGCTGAACACGCGCGGCAACTACTTCCTCCAGATCGTCGGCCGCCTGCGGCCCGGCGTCACCGTAGCGCGGGCCGCGGCCGAGCTCTCGCGGATCGCGGCGCGCGTCGCCGCCGAGCATCCTGGCGCCGGCATACGGGGCGTGCACCTCGTGCGGCTGCGTGCGCAGATCATCGAGGACGTTCGCACCGTGCTCCTCACGCTCCTCGGCGCGGTCGGGCTGGTGCTCCTCATCGCCTGCGGCAATCTCGCCAACCTGCTCCTTGCCCGCGGCGCCGCGCGGCGGAAGGAGATCGCGCTCCGCGTGGGGCTCGGCGCCAGCGGTACCCGCATCGCGCGCCAGCTTCTCACCGAGAGCTTGCTGCTCGGCGTGCTCGGAGGCGTGGCCGGCGCGCTCGTGGCGGTCGCCGGGGTGCCCGCACTCGCGCGTCTCGCGCCGGCCGAGCTGCCGAGGGTGGACGAGATTACGGTAGGCGGGCGGGCGCTCGGCGTCGCGCTCTTCCTGGCCCTCGTGACCGCGGTGGGGTTCGGGCTCGCGCCGGCACTCCAGGCGTCGCGCGCCGACGTGGCCGGCGCGCTCCGCGAGGGCGGGCGCGGCTCGGCCGGCATCTCGCGGCGACGAGTGCGCGACACGTTGGTCGCGGCACAGATGGCGCTGTCCATCGTGCTGCTCGTGGGCGCGGGGCTCCTCATCCGCAGCTTGGTGCAGGTCACGCGGGTGGAGCCCGGCTTCCACGCGGAGCATCTGCTCACCATGTCCATCGCGCTCCCCGAGAGCGAGTACGCGAGCGTGGCGCGGACCAGGGTGTTCTTCGACGCGCTCCTCGCGCGCGTGCGCGCGCTGCCCGGCGTACGCTCCGCCGCGGCCACCTCCGCGCTCTCGCTCGGGGGCGGCTATTGGGGGAAGGTTCTCTCGATCGCCGGCCGTCCCACGCCCGCGGAAATGCCGACTGTGGGCTACCGTGTGGTGAGCGCGGACTACTTCCGCACGATGGGTGTGGTACTGCGCCGCGGCCGCGACTTCAGCCGCGCCGACGGGCGGGGTGGGCCGGGCGCGGCGGTCATCAACGACGTCGCCGCGCGTCGCTTCTTTTCCGGCGCCGATCCGATCGGGGCGACGATCTGGCTCGGGCCCCCCGAGTCGATGGTCGCCGAGCATCTGCCGCCGGGCTACCGTTTCCCCCGGCTGCAGATCGTGGGCGTGGTAGCCAGCGAGCGGTTCGCCGCGCTCGACGTGGAGCCGGGGCCCGAGGTATACGAAGCGTACGAGCAGATCACGGAGCGGCCCGACGCCATGTTCCTCGCGGTTCGCGGCGACGCCGCGCCCACAGCGCTGGCCGCCGCGGTGCGTGCGGCGGTCCGCGAGCTCGACGCGCACCAGCCGGTCGCCGACATCGCTACCATGACGCAGCTCGTCCGCCAGGCGACCGCGGGCCGGCGCTTCACGGTGGGGCTGCTCGGCGGGTTCGCCGCGCTCGCGCTCGCCCTCGCCGGGGTGGGCCTCTACGGGGTCGTCTCGTACGCCGTGGCGCAACGCCGGCGCGAGTTCGGCATCCGCATCGCGCTCGGCGCGGCGCCCGCACGGATCCTCGCGCAGGTCGTGGGACGAGGACTCGTTCCGGTAGTCGTCGGCGCCGCGCTCGGCCTCGCCGGCGCTCTCGCCCTGTCGCGCGTGCTCGGCAGCATGCTGTTCGGCGTCCCCTCGACCGACCTCACCACGTTCGCCGCCGTCACGCTCCTTCTCTTCGGCGTCGCGGCGGTGGCGAGCCTCGCGCCGGCGTGGCGCGCGGCGCGCGTGCCGCCGATGGAGACGTTGCGGGCGGAGTGAAGGGGGTGGCGCGACCGTGACGAGCGCGCTCACCTCGAGATAGCGCCGCGACGATGACGCCCGAAGCGACGAGGCCGCCGGCTCGTGTGGAGCCGGCGGCCTCGTCCTCATGCCGCGCGACGTGCCGCGGCGCGAGCCATTCGCTCGTGCAGCGCTCGCGCGCTCAGAGCCCCATCGAGCCGGTGCTCGAGCCGGTGCTCGAGTCGGTGCCCGCGGAGCTGCCACCCGCCGTGCGGGAGCGCGAGGATGACCCGCCCGCCGACTTCGTGGCGGAGCGCCGCCGCAGCGGCATCCGCCCGCGGCCGCCCGACTCCCCATCCTCGTCCTGGTTCTCGGCGTCGAGGTTGATCGAGCTCTCGGCGAGCTGCGTCAGCTTCTTGTCGGTCTCCCCTTCCTCGTCGAGCGTCTGCTGCAGGAGATCCGCCTGCCGGTCCTTGCCGAGTTGGCGGGCGTAGGTACGGACGGTGCCGTAGCCGGCCATCTCGTAGTGCTCCACGTGCTGCGCGGCGGCGATGAGGCCGGCGTCGAGCACGTCGGCGTCGGGCTTCTCCTTGATCAGGTCCGATCCCTCCTCGAGCAGCCCTTCCATCCCGACGCACTTCTTCCCGCGCGGGCTCTCATCCAGCTCCTTCAAGATCCGCTCGAGACGCTGCACATGCTGACGGGTCTGCCGTTCGTGCGTCGTGAAGGCGCGCTTGAGCTCCGCGTGCGACGCGGCCTTGATCATCTTCGGCAGCGCCTTGAGAATCTGGTTCTCGGCGCTCCAGAGATCCTTCAGCTCCTCGACGTAGAGATCCTTCAGGGTGTTCAGTTCCACGGTCGTTCCCCCCGGTAGTGGATGTCGTGGCGCGGTCGTGCGCCGAGCGGCGGTGAAGCGCAATGGAAGTGCCGCGCCGCCCGGCGCACGCCAAGTACCGCGTGACGAACGCACGATGACGCGGAGATGCGGGCCGTGAACGATTTGCGACCGCGGTGAATCGCGCTGCATCTTGCCTGCATCTTCCCTGGGGACCATTTGGACACCGGAGCTCTCGTATGCGTCTCCATGCTTCGCTTCGCCCACTGCTCGTCTCACTCGCCCTGCTCGCCCTGGCCGGCTCCCTCCGCGCCGCGCATGCGCAGCCGGCTGGTCCCGGCGCACGTGGCGACACGCTCGCGTCGCGGGTGGATTCCGTGTTCGCCGCCTACACCTCGCGCGAGTCGCCAGGGTGCGCGGTGGCTGCAATGCGCGACGGCCAGATCGCGCTCGAGCGCGGATACGGCATGGCCAACCTCGAGCACGACGTGCCGATCACGCCGGCGTCGATCTTCCACGTCGCCTCCATCTCCAAGCAGTTCACCGCCATGAGCATCCTGCTGCTGGAGAAGGACGGGAAGCTGTCGCTCGACGACCCCGTGCGGCGCTACGTGCCCGAGGTGCCGGACTTCGGCACGCCGGTCACGATCCGGCATCTCATCCACCACACGAGTGGGCTCCGCGATCAGTGGGCGCTCCTCGGGCTCGCCGGCTGGCGCCCCGACGACCCGAAGAGCGAGGCGGACATCCTCGAGCTCGTGAGCCGGCAGACGGCGCTCAACTTCCCGCCGGGCAGCGAGTATCTCTACTCGAACACGGGCTACACCCTGCTCGGCACGATCGTGAAGCGCGTATCGGGGAAGTCGCTCCGCGAGTTTGCCGATGAGCGCATCTTCCGCCCGCTCGGCATGACGAGCACGCACTTCCACGACGATCACACGATGATCGTGAAGGGGCGCACCTCGGCGTACGAGCCCCGGCGCGAGGGTGGCGGCTACCGCGTCAGCCTCCCAGTCTTCGACAACGCGGGCGCGACGAGCCTCTTCACCACGGTGCGCGACCTGGCGCAGTGGGACCGCAACTTCGACTCGGCGACGGTGGGCGGACGCGACATGCTCGCGCGGATGGAGACGCGCGGACGCCTCACGAATGGCGACACGCTCCCCTACGCGTTCGCGCTCACGATCGGCCGCTACCGCGGGCTCCGCACCATGGGGCACAACGGGGCCGACGCGGGCTACCGCGCCGACTTCCTCCGCTTCCCCGACCACCACTTCGCCGTCGCGACGCTGTGCAACGTGAGCACCGCGAACCCCTCCGCGCTCGGCCGGAAGGTCGCCGACATCTTCCTCGGCGCCGAGATGGCGAAGCTGGAGCGTGCGATGTCCGCGGTGAACCCGGCAGCGCCGAAGCCTGCCGCGGCGGCCGCCGTGACCATCGCGGCGGCGGAGCTCGCGCGCTACGCGGGCGCGTACATCGACACGAAGACCGAGACCCTGCGGCGCTTCCTCGTGCGCGACGGGAAGCTGGCCGTGAGCGCCGGGGGCCCGGCCACACCGCTCACGCCACGTCGCGCTGGGGTGTTCGCGATGACCGGACAGCCGGTAACCTTCCATTTCCACGCTGCGGCAAACGGTAGCGGTCCGGCGCGCATGGAGGAGCGAGTGGAGGGCGCGCGGCCGGTCATCTACGAGCCCGTGCCGCCTGCGTCGGCCCTCGCGCCGACGGCTCTCGCGGCGTACGCGGGCGCGTTCCGGAGCGAGGAGCTGGGCGTCGAGTGGACAGTCGCCGTGCGCGACACGCAGCTCGTGCTGCGGCGCCGCAAGTTCGAGGAGCAGTCACTACAGCCGGCCTTCGCCGACGCGTTCATCTCGCCGCAGCTCGGCCTCGTCCGCTTCACCCGCGGCGACGGCGGCCGCATCACGGGCTTCACGCTCTCCGCGGGGCGGGTGCGGAGGATGCGCTTCGAGCGGGCGGGAGCGTAACGCCGGACGGCGTGCAGCGGGCGGGCATGACGCCCGCCCTTACAACTACGTCGTACCGGCTGCCTCTACCGGCTGCCCTTCCTACCCACCTCTACCGGTGCAGCCCCTCGAGCACGCGGCCCACCGCTCGGCCGTACGCCTCGTACTGCACGTAGATCGAGTGGCGTGGCGAGTCGATGTACTTGACGCCGTGCGAGAGGTCGGGTCGCGGGCCGCGCGCGAGCGCGTCGAACCTCGCAGCGGCGGCCGGGCTCGATTCGCGCGCGCGGATCACCGCGGCGATCAGCTCGGCCTGCCGGGTCACCACGGGGTAGGCGCCGCCGTCCGTCTCGAAGCGCCCCACGACGAAGAGGTCGCGGTGCGCGGGCGGGAAGATCGTGAGATAGAGATCGCTCCCAGTGGGATCGCCGAGGAGTGCGGTGTCCACGCAGGGGATCGAGGCGCGGTAGCCGGTGGCGTAGATGATCGTGTCCACCTCCTCCTCACTCCCGTCGGCGAAGCGCACGCGCCGCCCGCGCAGTTCGCGCACGTCGGGCCTGGCGGCGATGTCGCCGTGCGCCAGGTGGTGGATGAGCTGCGTGTTCATGATCGGGTGGCTCTCGAGCACCTTGTGATCCGGCACGCGGAGCCCGTGGCGCGTGAGGTCGCCGACGAGGAGCCGGAGAAGCCCCGTGAGGAGCGGCTGCGCGAGCCACGTCGGCAGCTCGGGGCCGCTGCGGAAGAACTCGTCCGTCGGCTTCCCGAAGACGTGCTTGGGGAGAAAGTGGTAGCCGCGCCGCAGGCTGATGAGCGCCCGCCGCGCGCCCGTGGCGGCATCACAGGCGATGTCGCACCCGGAGTTCCCACCGCCCACCACGAGCACGCGCTTCCCGCGGAGCTGATCGGCCGAGCGATATGACACCGAGTGATAGGCCTCGCCGTCGAAGCGGCCGGGGTAGACCGGGAGCACGGGATCGTAGTTGTGGCCGACGGCGAGCACGACGCCGCGATAGCGACGCCACTCACCCGATTCGAGAGTGACGTCCCATCCGCCGTTCCCGTCGCCTGCCGGCGCGACGCGCTCGACTGCCGCGTGAAACTCCACGTGCTCGCGGAGCCCGAAGCGATCGGCGAACGCGCGGAGGTACGCGAGGATCTGCCGCCACCCCGGGTAGTCGGGGTAGTCGCCCGGCATCGGGAAACCCGGAAATGCCGAGAGCGTCTTCGAGGAGATGAAGTGCGCCGACTCGTACATCGGCGAGCCCGCGTGCTCCGGGTCCCAGATGCCGCCGACGTCGCCATGCCGCTCGAGGACATCGAACGGGATACCGGCTTCCCCGAGCGCGCGCGCGGCCGCGAGGCCGGCCGGGCCCGCGCCGACAATGCAGTACCGCGCCGAGCGGTCCACGCTCGGCGATGACGACGCGGACGACGACGCGGCTGCAGCGGATGCGGTCATGACCGCGGAGGGAGAGGCGTCAGCATCGCGTCGAGCGAGCGGTGGCGTTCGAGCGCCTCGGCGTAGCGGGCGTGGCGAGCCGGATCGGGCTCGATCAGCTCGGACGATGGCAGGCGCGCCGGCGGCTCCGACGGGATGCCGGCGAGCGCGAAGGCCAGCATCGCGGCGCCGCGGCTCGAGGCCTCCTCATCGCGGGCGACGAGCAGCGGCTCGCCGAAGACGTCGGCGATGATGCGCGCCCACGCACGCGAGTTGGCGATCGCGCCGCCGCTCGCCACCACGGTGCGCGCGCTCGGAAAGTGCGCGGCGAGCGGCGCGCGGATGAGCGCGAGGCGATAGGCCACCGCCTCGAGCGCCGCCTGGACGATCTGCACCGGCGTCGTGTGGAGGGTAATTCCCGCGATCGCCGCGCGCGCGGCGGGGGGCCAGTCGGGGCTCCGCTCGCCGGCGAGGAATGGGAGCATGGTGAGGCCGTGCGCGTCTGGCGCGAGCACCTCGAGCGCGGCCTCCAGCTCGGCCGCCGGCGGGAGCTGAAACATGCTCGCGGCCCAGCGGTACACGCTCCCGCCGTTCGAGATCGCGCCGCCGAGGAGGGGCCGCTCGCGGTCGAGGCGGTAGCACCAGAGGCCGGGCGGGATCTCCACCCGGTCGGCGCGCGCCATCACGCGGAGCGCACCGGAGGTGCCGAGCGAGAGCGCGACGCGGTCGGGGGTGACGCAGCCGGAGCCGAGGTTGGCGCAGGCGCCGTCGCCCGCCGCGGGGAGCCAGGGGACACCGCGGAGCGCGGGCCACCGTGCCGCGAACCCGGCGCGAAGCGGGGCACATGGCGCGTCCACGTCCGCGATCGGCGAGAGCGCGTCGGGACTCAGGTCGATGGCGCCGAGCATCTCGTCGTCCCACGTCTGGCGATGCTGGTCGAAGAGGCCGGTGGCGGACGCCATCGAGACGCTGACCCGCCGCTCGCCGAAGAGCCGGAGCCCCAGGTACTCGGGGGCGGACATCCACCAGCGAACGGCGCGGTGGAGATCGGGGAGGGACTCGCGTAGCCAGAGGAGGCGGGCCGGCAGGTAGCTCGGGTGGAGGACGGCGCCGGTACGCGCATGGATGGCGCGCTCGTCGAGGCGCTCGCGCAACACGGCGGCGGCGCGGGCCGCGCGCGTGTCGCTCCAGGCGTAGATGGGCGTGACCGCCGCGCCGTCGGCGCCGACGCCGACGAGCGTGTGCCAGAAGGCGGAGACGCCGACCGCGGCAATGGTGCGGGCCGCTCGCGGCATGGTAGCATCCGGCGGGTTTGCATCCGACGGGTCACCCGCGGAGGGTACCGCGGAGGGACGCGTGAAGTCGCCCGCGAGCGCCCGGTCCACAGCGGCGATCGCGTGGTCCACCACGAGGTCGGCCGCGATCTCGACGCCGCCATCGGGCGTGGTGCTCCACACGTACGGCAGTTGGCTCCCGCCCAGGTTCCGCAGGAGGCGGTCGTAGAGGAAGACACGGACCGACGAGGTGCCGACGTCTACGGCGAGCGCGCAGGGTGAGTCGGATGTGTCGGATGTCATGGTCGCGCCCAAGGTAGGCGTTGCGTCGCGTTGCGGGAACAGAGACCGGGTGCGTTATTCCCCGAAATCCCCTACCCGGAGGTCTACACGGTCTGCAACAGCGGCGCGGTCGAGTCCCCCGTCTCCCCGCATCACGCGCGTGCGAAGTGACCGCGCGGCAGCGGCGGCGGGCGCCATCGTTCTCCCGCTCCTCGCGCTGCTCCTGCTCGCTGCCGTGGTCGCGGCCCTCCTCGCCGCCCTGCTCCGGCTAGCCGGCTACGACGCCGCGACCGCGCTCGGCGCGCTCTGGACGGGGTCGGTCGGCTCGACATACGCGCTGACGTCCGCGACGCTCGTGCGCGCGACGCCGCTCGTGCTGGCGGGGCTCGCGGTGGCGCTCGCCTTTCGCGCCGGCGTGTGGAACATCGGCGCCGAGGGACAGCTCATGATGGGCGCGGCGGCGGCCGCCGCGGCCGCGCTCGCCTGGGCACCGGCACTCGGGCACCTCGCGTGGCTGGCGGCGCTCGCGGCCGGTGCCGGTGCCGGCGCGCTCTGGGCGGGGATCGCGGCCGTGCTGCGGCGTCGCTTCGGCGTGCTCGAGGTGATCAGCACCATCATGCTGAACTTCCTGGCGCTCCACGCCCTCTCGTATCTCGTTCGCGGCCCGCTTCAGGAGCCGTTCCGCATCAATCCGCAGACGTCATCCATCGCCCAGGTCGCCCGGCTGCCGCGCCTGCTCCCGTGGATTCCCGGGGCGAGGGTCAGCTGGGGGTGGGTGATCGCCGTGGCCGCGGCGGTCGCGCTCTGGTGGACGATGCGCGCCACCGCGGCCGGCTTCCGGGTGCGGCTCGCGGGCGCGAACCCGAGCGCCGCGCGCGTGTCGGGACGGGTCGATGTGGACCGAGTGACGACGCGCGCCTTCCTCGCGAGCGGGGCGCTTGCCGGCCTCGCGGGCGCGGTGGAGGTGACGGGGGTGACGTACGCGCTCTACGAGAACATCTCGCCCGGCTACGGCTACACGGCCATCGCCGTCGCGCTCCTGGCCCGACTCGACTTCCTGGGGATCGTGGCGACCGGGATCTTCTTCGGCGCGCTGGAATCGGGTGCGCTCGCCATGCAGCGAGACGCCGGCGTGCCGGCCGTGATCGTCTCGGTGATCGAAGCCGGTCTGATTCTGCTCGCGCTAGCGGCGGGTCTCTGGCGGGGCAGTGTCGGGATACGTCGCGTTGCCAGCCCCGTCATCGCCGGGGGCGGACCATGAGCGCGGAGGTCGGAGCCTTCTTGGAGGCCGCCGTCCGCACCGCCACCCCGCTCGCGCTCGCGGCCGTTGGCGAGACCGTGGTCGAGCGCTCGGGCGTCATCAACATCGGCCTCGAGGGGGTGATCCTCGCCGGCGCGTTCGGCGCGCTCCTCGGCGGCTTCGCGCCGCCCGGCGCCGCCGGAGCGTGGAGTGGGAGCGCGGCGCTCGGCTTCGCGACGGCGACGGCGTGCGGTGTGGGAACCGCCGCGCTCTTCGCCTTCGTCGCCGTGCGACTTGGCGCCGACCAGATCATCACCGGCACCGCGATCAACCTCCTCGCGCTCGGCGCCACCGGCGCGCTCTACCGCTCCCTCTACGGCGCGGGCGGGGCGGCGCTCTCCGTCGCCACGGCGGGGCCGGTCGTCATCCCCGGCCTCTCCACCCTGCCGCTCGTCGGACGGGCGCTGTTCGCGCAACCCGTGGTCACGTACCTGCTCTACGCCCTCGTGCCTGCCGTGTGGTGGTGGATGTATCGCACGCACGCGGGGCTCGCGCTCCGCGCCGTGGGGGAGAGCCCGGAGGCCGCGATCGTGGCCGGAATCCTGCCACGACGCGTGCGGTGGCGCGCCGTGCTCGTGGGCGGCGCGCTCGGTGGCCTCAGTGGTGGGGCGCTGGTGCTCGCGCAGGCCGGCACCTTCGCGGAGGGGATGTCCGCGGGGCGAGGGTTCATCGCCATCGCGATCGTGGTCCTCGGACGCTGGCATCCTGTTGGCTCGGCGCTCGCGGCACTCCTCTTCGGCGCGGCGAGCGCGCTCCAATTCCTTTTCCAGGCAATGGGTTGGGCCGTGCCGTATCAACTACCACTCGCACTTCCCTACCTCCTCACCCTCGCGGCGCTCGCGGTCGGCGCGAGCGTGCCCACGCGACGGGACGACGGGCGCCGGATCGCGCGCCGCGCCGGAGCGCCGGCCGCGCTCGGCACGGCGCTCCCCGGTGGCGGATGGGGGAACGCTCCCGGCCGCCGCGGGCTGTCGCATCGCACGACGACGCGACCCGCGGACGCCCCGTAGCGCCGGCATGGGACGATCCATCCCGCTCCGCACCGAGCCATCGCTCCGTCAGGCGAAGGCGATCCTCGCCCGCCTCGAACGGGAGCTGGCCGAGCGTGGCGCCGTCGTGGAGGCAGTGGGCTCCGATGCGCTGCAGTTCCGCATGCCGTACCCGTGGCAGGTGCCGAAGCTGAGCTGGCTCCTCCCGATCACCAGCGGGCGCGCCGGTGTGAGCGCGGGGGGTGGTGGCCCCTGGAAGGTGCGCTTCAAGCTCCACTTCTCGCACCTCCAGATTCTGTGCGGGCTGCTGAGCGTCATCCTCGTGGCCGTCGGTTGGAGGTGGCCGCGCCTGACGCTCCTCAACGGGCTCGTGCTCATCTGGCTGGCGGGCTACCTCCTGGTGTCGGCCGTGGTCTCCGCGCGCTTCGCCCGCCTGCTCCGCGTCGCCGCGCGCGACGTGATCGAGCGGCGCAAGGCGGCCCGGGCCAGCGGGGATGGGACGATCACGGGAGAAGGTCCGGTCGTCGTGACCGAGCAGGACTCACGCCCGACGCCCCCGGACGGCAACCCGAGCTGAGCGCGGCGATCCCACCCGTCCGCTAGCCTGGCTCCTCCCTCCCTCTGTCCGCGATTCTCCTCGCCGTCGGCCTCGTCGTCGGCCTCGCTGGGCTGGTCGTGATTCTGCACGCTGTCGCCATCGCGCCGCGACAGCTTCGCGTCACGGATGTGGACGCGCCCATCTCCGGGCTGCCGGCCGAGTTCGATGGCTACACCATCGGCATCCTGAGCGACCTCCATCAGGCGGCGCTCCCCGGCCCCTCCCACACGCGCCGGGCGATGGAGGCCGTGATGCGGGCGCGTCCGGATCTCATCGCGCTCCTTGGCGATTTTGGCGTGTCGTTCAAGGTGGCCCCCGCGCTGTCGCGCGCCTTCTACCAGCCGGGGATGCGCACGCTCGCGCCGATGATCCGCTCCCTCTCGGCCCCCGACGGGGTGGTCGCCGTGCTCGGCAACCACGACTACTACTACGATGCCGCCGCCGTTCGGCAGTGGCTCGCGTCGCTGGGCGTTCGGGTGATGGTGAACGAGTGCCGGCTGCTCGAGCGTGGCGGCGCTCGTCTCGCGCTCGGCGCGGTGGACGATGCGAAGGAAGGATCCGTGGACCCGCTCGCCGGCTGCGGTGGCGTGCCGCCCGAGGTGCCGCGCATCGTCCTATCGCACAACCCGGATGGGATGCTCCACGTGACGCCCGAGGCGCGCGTGGGGCTCATGCTGTCGGGGCACACGCACGGCGGGCAGGTGATCCTCCCGTTCATCGGCGCGCTGGTGCGCAACTCGAAGATCTGCGGCCCGCGCCACCCGCGCGGCTGGGTGCCGGACAGCCCTGCCCCGCTCTTCGTCAGCGCCGGCGTCGGCTCCCAGATCCCGTTCCGGTTCCGCTGCGAGCCGGACGTGGTGATCGTGCGGCTGCGCCTCAGCACCCCGGCGCACTCGTCCACCGCAGCCTCCACTGGCCTGAGGGCGCGCGCTCGATGAGTGCGTACGCGGTGGTCTCGTCGCCGATGCGCGAGACGAGGAGCG
The DNA here is from genome assembly GCA_037720885.1 of Gemmatimonadaceae bacterium. Lineage (GTDB taxonomy): Bacteria > Gemmatimonadota > Gemmatimonadetes > Gemmatimonadales > Gemmatimonadaceae > JACMME01. The sequence continues at coordinate 11,856 of JBBJNN010000071.1, forward strand.
CGGTCCGGCGTGCGGGGCCGAAGGCGAGCGCGGCCAGAATCTCGGCGCTCTCGACCCGCTCCTCGGAGCCTGACTTCCGCTCGGAGTAGACGGCGCGGAAGCGCGACCCCGCGCCCGTGCTGTCGCGCTCGGCGATCAGCAGGGTGTGCTCCTGCAGCGGGTTCGCCTCCTGATTCAGCTTCCGCACCGCGTCGGCGACGACGGCCTGCACGCCGGGCGCGGGGGCGAAGCGATACGCCGTGCGGACGGTGAACGGGAGCCCGCGGAAGCTCGACGAGGGCGTGTCGGGGAGCGCGGAGGCGAGCCGGCTGACATCGGCGGCGAGCCGAGCGGAGTCGGCGGCCGGAAGGGCCTCGATGGAGTCGAGAGGGAGGGCGGTGGCCCGGCCCCGAGCGAGGGCGACGGTCCACCCACCGAGCGCGCCGGCGCTCCCCGTCGCCCCTGCTCCGCTCGCCGCAGCGAGGGCGACCGTCGGCCAGCCGACGCACGCTCCACCTCCGGGCTCGAAGGCCTCCACCGATTCCAGCCGCGCCTGCCCCACGGCTCCGGTCCGGCCGAAGAGGTCGAGCGCAGCACCGCGAACGGATGCCGAGTCGAAGCTACGCGCCACTGGCAGCGTGCTGTCCGTATACTGCGGCAACACGACGACCGCTGTCTCCCCGCTATCCCCTCGCACGACGATCAGTGGACCAGCGGCCGTGTCCCAGGGGACCGGTGGCGGGAGCGGGGAGAGGGCCGTATCGGGCGGCGTGGGAGGTGGAGGGGTCGTGGTATCCACCGTCGCCGGCGCCTGCCGTGCCTGCTCGCAGGCGCCGGCGAGCGACGCGATGACCGCGAGCGACACGATGCCACGAAGGGAGGCGGACATGCGGTGAATCTAAGGGGGCCTCGGGGGTATGGGTCAGGGGCCGAGCCGGGCGGGGTCGGGGGCCCGGCGTCGCCGCTGGAGGCTCGGAGACTCGCGGATGCGCTCGGCGGCGGAATGGTGATGCAGCGCGGAGCCGGGAACGCCATATTGTTTCCCGGGGGGGCCCCCGCGCTATTCGCCTCCCCCTTCATCCCCGCGGTCTGCTACCCGCTGCCGCCTCGCGCTTCTCGTTCGCCGCTCCCTGCTCCCTGCTCCCTGCTCCCTGCTCCCTGCTCCCTGCTCCCTGCTCCCCGTGCCCACCCCTCACGTCCTCGACAGGATCGGCCTCCACCGCCCCGAGCTCCGGGCGTGGGCCCTGTACGATTGGGCGATCTCCAGCGTGCAGACCACCATCATGACGGCGATCTACCCCATCTACTTCGCCAAGGTAGTCGCGGCAGCCCTCTCCGAGAGAGGCGCCTTGCAACTGCACGCCAACGCGAACGTGATCGCCATGGTCATCATCGCAGTGCTCGCCCCCATCCTTGGCGCGCTCGCCGACTACGCGGCAGCGAAGAAGCGACTCCTCGGCGTCTTCATGGGGCTCGGCGTGGCGGCGTCCGCGAGCATGTTCTTCCTGCAGGGCGGCGACATCACGTTCGCCGTCGTGCTGTTCATCCTCTCGATGATCGGCGCCGCCGGGAGCATGTCGTTCTACGAGTCGCTCCTCCCGCACATCGCCCGCCCGGACGAGGTGGACCGTGTCTCCTCCGCGGGCTACGCGCTCGGCTACGCGGGTGGGGGCATCCTCCTCGCCCTCAACATCGCCTGGGTCCTCAAGCCCGCCCTCTTCGGGCTCCCCTCCGGCGACAATCTCACCGAGGCGCAGCGCACGCTCCCGACGCGCCTCGCCTTCCTGTCGGTCGCCGTGTGGTGGCTGCTCTTCTCCATCCCCCTCTTCCGCCGCGTGCCGGAGCCGCCGCGCGCGCTGGAGGCGGACGAGCGCGGAGGCGAGAATCCAGTCAAGGCGTCCTTCGTGCGCCTCGGGGAGACGCTGCGTGAGCTGCGCGGCTACAAGAACGCGTTCCTGATGCTGCTCGCATTCATGATCTACAACGATGGAATCGCCACGATCCAGAAGATGGCGACCATGTACGGTACGGAGATCGGCATCCCGGATCAGGTGCTGATCACCGCGATCCTCATCGTCCAGTTCGTCGGGATCCCGTGCGCCTTTCTCTTCGGCATGCTCGCCGGAAAGATCGGCGCGAAGCGCGCGGTCTTCCTCGGGATCTTCACCTACTGCGGCATCAGCATCCTCGGCTACTTCATGCGAACCCCCATGCACTTCTACCTGCTGGCGGGGCTGGTGGGGCTCGTGCAGGGGGGGACGCAGGCGCTCAGCCGCTCGCTGTTCGCGAACATGATCCCGCAGCACAAGTCGGGGGAGTTCTTCGGCTTCTACAGCGTCTTCGAGAAGTTCGCCGGCATCCTGGGCCCGCTCGTCTTCTCCCTCGCCATCACGCTGGGCGGCTCGGGCCGCAACGGGATCCTCTCGATCATCGTGTTCTTCATCATCGGCGGCATCCTGCTCACCTTCGTGAACGTCGAGGAGGGCGAGCGCACCGCGCGCGCGGCCGAGAAGGGCGTGCGCATCGTGGAGCCCGGGACCGTGGCGGCATAGGCGGCCGGACGCAGGCATGCTCTACCCCCTCGTCCGCTGGATCTCCCGGATCTCGCTGGAGTGGTACTACCGCGACGTCGAGGTCGTGGGGAGTGAGCGCATCCCGCGCGCCGGCCCGCTCCTCCTCGCGGTGAACCATCCGAACAACGTGGTGGACGCGCTCGTCGTGATGCACGTGGTGCCGCGCCGCGTGCGTATCACCGCCAAGGCGACGCTCTGGAAGAACCCGATCCTCCGCGTCGCCTTCCCCCGAATCGGCATCATCCCGCTCCGGCGCTACAAGGACGAGGCGGCGCGCGTACGGGCCGAGCTGGAGGGTGCCGCCGCGCCCGCGCGCATCACACCTGAAGCCTCCGCCGCGATCACGCCCGACGCCGCCCGCAACGCCGACGCCTTTCGCGCCGTGCTCGACACGCTGGCCGAGGGGCAAGCGGTGCTCATCTTTCCTGAGGGGATCAGCCACAGCCAGCCGCAGCTCGCCCCGCTCCGCACCGGGCTCGCGCGCCTCGCCCTCCAGGCGCGCGACGACCGCGGCATCCGCGGGTTGACGCTCGTTCCCGTCGGCCTCGTGTTCGAGCGCAAGTGGGAGCTGCGCTCCCGGATCCTCGTCCACGTCGGCGAGCCGATCGAGATCGACGCGTGGGAGCGTGCGGGCGCGCCCGACCGGAAGGACACCGTCGCCCGGCTCACGGCCGAGGTGAACGAGCGCCTCCGGGCGACGACCATCAACTTCCCGACGGCCGAGAAGACGGAGCGCGTGCTCGGCGTCGCGCGCATCCTCACCGGCGTGTTCGACGCGCCACGCCCCCTCGGTGCCCCCGACCCGCCGCTCATCAACGAGGTGGACGTGATCCGCCGCGTGGAGGCGGCGTTGGCAACGGTGCCGCCCGCGCACGCCGAGCGCCTCGAGCGGTTCCTCGCGCGGCTCGAGGCCCTCCGCGCCGAGCTCGCGCGGCGCGACATCCCGGTGAACGAGGTACAGATCTCCCGGGCGATCGCGCCGGCCGCGCGGTTCGCCGCGCGCGAGGCGGCGATCATCGCCGGCGTCGGCCCTCTCGCCTCGTGGGGGCGCCTCAACCACTGGCTCCCGCATCGCCTGGCCCTCTGGCTTGGTCGCAAGACGAGCAAGAACCCCGAAGACCCGGCGATGCACACGATGGTGATCGGGCTCGTCTTCGTACTCATCGCCTACGCAGTGCAGACGGCGCTGGTGTGGCGCTGGGCGGGGCCCGGGTGGGCGCTCGCCTACCTCATCTCGCTCCCTGCCTCCGCGACGTGGGGGCTGCGCTTCCGCGACCGGACGCGCCGCGCGGCGCGGCGCACGCGGACGTACCTCCAGTTCCGCTCGGACCCCACGCTCCAGCCGCGCCTCGCGCAGGAGCTGATGTGGATCCGCGAGGAAGCGCTCGCCCTCGAGGCGCTCGCTGTGGCGGGGGGACCTGGCGCGGCGGGAGGACCGGGCGCGGCGGGGCCGCGGGCCGGCAGCGACCTGAAGCCCGCGGCGACCTGAGCGCTACGGCGTGCCGGGCTTCACCTTCGTCCCGCGGATCTCGCCGGCCATCCCGCCCATCGACCAGTCGCCCGTCACGTCCGTACCGGCCACGACGAGGTTGATGACGATCGTGGACGACTCGGGGCCCGGCCCCTCCATGCGGATGCGGTTCCCTTCCACCGTGACGGTCTTGAAGGTGATCTCGGGCGTCGCGTTGGAGGTCATGGCGGCGGTGTAATTGCCCGGCGTGCCGCTGATGGTGACCGTCCCCGTCACCTCCGTGCCATTCGCCGACGTGGTGTAGTCGTAGCGGCCCACGGGCTCGAAGGGCGCGGGGCGCGCGGGGGCCGCGGCCTCGACACGGCCGGCGGCGGTTTCCGTGCGGGGGGCCTCCGGCGCGTTGTTCGGCGCCTGGCGGCTGCTCGATGCGCATGCGGCGAGCGAGGCGCCCGCGAGCGCGGCGGTGAGGATGAGCGGGAGGGAGCGAGGCATCGGGTGTCTCCGGATAGTGGTGAGGGCCGTGCTGTGCGCGGTCGGCGATCCCGAAAGATATGGGGCCTCACACCCGATCAGTCGAGGGCGCGCGCCAGCCAGCGCACGATGTTGAGGGCGAGCTGGCGGTCGTCCGTGCCGGGCCAGGTGAACCCGAACCGTCGCGTGCCGCGCCCGGGCGCGGACGCCACCTGCGCGGTGAACATGGCTGCCTCGCCGGCGACGACCACGCGTCCCTTCCCCAGCATGAACGCCACGAGCTGCGAGCGTCCGCCGGCGGCGACGTCGCGCCTGTCGGGCATTCGGTCCGTCGCGCCCGGCTCGAGCGTGAGCAAGGAGGCACTTCCGGCGGGCCCCCGCAGGGACTGGCCAGTGAAGGTGACGACGCGCCGCACGCGCTCCGTGGAATCGCGTCCGCGGGTGATCGGGTGATCGGGTGATCGAGGATACGGGCGCCCGTATCCACGCCGAAGACGAGCCAGGTGGGGCTCCCGGACGTCCAGTCGGAGTGCGGGTCGTCGCCCGTGCGCCCGGTGCTCATGTCCACGCCGAGCCGGGCGGCGAGGGCCTTCGCAGCGGCGCCGGTGGGCTCGTGGTCCGCGATGAGGAAGAGCGAGCCACCCCCTTCCACCCAGGCGCGAATGGCGTCGCCTTCCTCGTTCGTGAACGCCGGGGGCGTGGGGCCGCGCGGTGTCGGCGGCCCGAGCGCGCTGGCGACGACGAGCACGCTCACGCCGGCGAGGCTCCCCGCCGCGAACCGGGCCGAGTTGGCGCGCACGCGAAGGCCATCGTTGGCGAGGAGGGTGGCGAAGGGGCGATAACGGCCGGCGGCCGTGTGGAAGTTGTTATGCGCCTCGTCGATGGCGACGACGGGCCCCGCCCCCTTCGCCCACGCCGGCCGGCGGACAGATGCGTCGAACACGGAGTCGGCCGGCTGGAGCTGGATCCCCTGCCCTCCCTGGCCCGTCTGCCCGCGCACGGTGGGCGTGGCGAGGAAGGCGAGGAAGAGCCCGAGCAGCGCGGCATGCGCGAGGGGCGTGGTGCACGCGAGGGGCGCGCGAGGGAGGGTGGCGGGCGATGTCGTCATTCCCGAAAGATGGGGTCGGGAGGCGCGGGCGTCGAACGTTCGGGGATGGAGGCGTCGCCCCCGGGGATCAACCCGCCCCCGGCCGGGGATGGAAGGCGACGCGGGCGCGGCAGCGGGACGCCACGACGTGGGGCTACGACGTGGGGCTACGACGTGGGGCTACGACGTGGGGCTACGACGTGGCTGGTGCGGGGATCCACTCGCGCACGAGGTCCCAGTGCCAGGCGTCGCGGCGGACGCCGGTGCGAGGGTCTCTGAGCGGCTTGAACTGGAGGCGGCGCTCGGGGAGCCCGACAGCGCGTCCATACGCGAGCAGGCGCTCGCGATCGGTGGAAACGAGGTGCGCCATGCGCTCGCCGCGCCACACGTGGCGGTGGAGCCAGAGGCCGCCATCCATGGCGTGGATCATCCCGTCGCGCCGCCTGGCGAACTCGCGATAGGGTGGCGGCTGGGGGCTGGGGAGCGGGCGGGGCACGAGAGAGCGAGCTGCGAACTGCGGGTGCGTTGGATCGATGATGCTCGGACGACGGCTCGACGTAGCTTCGTGCTTTGGGGGGGGGCCCCCCAAGGTAGTGAGATCCGCGCCGCGGGACGCTACCCTACTGACACGCGATCTGCCCCTCCTTGATCGTGGCGCCGAGTGGCGGGGCCCCGGTGCCGATGAAGACGCCGCAGGTGATCGGGTTCGCCTGGAGATGCTCGGTGATCGCCGACCATCCGGTCGGGCTCACGCTGCTGAAGGTCACGCCCACACCCTTCGTCGTGTTGAACTTGAGTGCGGCCAGGTCGTTCGAGTAGCTCTGATTCTCGTAGTAGAACGTCTCCTCGGCAAGAATCAGGTTGTGCAGGTCGGTGCGGAGCGCGCCCGCATTCGCCCGGCCAACGACCGACTTCCACTTCGGGATCGCCGTGATCGCCAGAATCCCGATGATGACAACGGCGACCATGAGCTCGATCAGGGTGAAGCCGGCGCGATGTCGGAAGTTCGGCATGGGAGTCAGCGGTGAGAGAAGACGGACGCGGCAAAGCAGAAGCAAGGGCGAGGCCCGGCGCCTGGCGCTGCTCAAGCCGCACGGGGGAACCACCTTACGCCACCCTACCATCCATCGGCCGACCCCGCCGGCCTGGCTCGATTTGCGATGAACCTCGCAGAGTGCAAGACTCGCGAGTCCCTACTTCGTCGTCAGCCAGTTCTCGCCGACACCCATGTCCACCACCAGGGGAACCGAGAGGGTAGCCGCGTGCTCCATCTCGTGCTTCACCATCGCGCGTACCTCGTCCAGCTCCGCTGGCGGGCACTCGAAGACGAGCTCGTCGTGCACCTGTAACAGCATCTTCGTCTCCCGCGCCGCCTGCCGCAGCGCTTGGTCGATGCGGATCATCGCGATCTTGATCAGGTCGGCCGCGGAGCCCTGAATCGGGGAGTTGGTGGCGGTGCGCTCGCCGAAGGCTCGGACGTTGAAGTTGCGGTCGCGCAGCTCGGGGATGTAGCGCCGGCGCCCGAAGATGGTCTGCACGTACCCGTTCTCGCGCGCGTACTCGACCATCCCGTCGAGGTACGCGCGGATGCCGCGGAAGCGCTCGAAGTACTGGTCGATGAACCGCCGCGCCTCGGCGTAGTCGATGCGAAGTTGGCGGGAGAGCGCGTGCGGTCCCTGCCCGTAGATGGTGGCGAAGTTGATCGTCTTCGCGCGCCCACGCATCTCCGCCGTCACCTCCGGCAGCGGGACGTCGAAGATGATCGCCGCCGTCTGCCGGTGGATGTCGCCACCGGCGTTGAAGGCGTCCACGAACGCAGGGTCGCGCGAGAGGTGCGCGAGGAGCCGCAGCTCGATCTGCGAGTAGTCCACGGAGAGAAAGCGCCACCCCGCGCGCGGCACGAAGCCACGGCGGATGTCGCGCCCCAACTCGCGGCGAATCGGGATGTTCTGGAGGTTCGGGTCGCTCGACGAGAGGCGGCCCGTCGTCGCCACCGTCTGATTGAACGACGTGTGGAGGCGTCCGGTGCGCGGGTGGATCAGCGCCGGCAGCGCATCGAGGTACGTGCTCTCGAGCTTCGCCAGCTCCCGATACTCCATGAGCAGCGTCGGGAGCGTGTGCCCCTCCTCGGCCAGCTCCTGGAGCACGCTTGCGTCGGTGGAGGGGCCGGTCGCCGTGCGCTTGCGCGAGGGGAGCCCGAGCTTCTCGAAGAGGATGTGCCGGAGCTGCGGATTGGAGTTGATGTTGAACTCGACGCCGGCTTCCGTCCAGATCGTGCGCTCCACTTCCTCGCGCTCCTTCTGGAAGCGCTCCTTGAGCGACGCGAACCACGCGGTATCGATGGACACCCCTACCCACTCCATGTCGGCGAGCACGCCGACGAGCGGCACCTCGATGTCGCGGAACAGGCCGGCGAGCCCCATCTGCTCGAGCTGCGGCTCGAAGTGATCCCGGAGGCGGAGCGTCATGTCCGCATCCTCGCACGAGTAATCGCGCGCCGCATCCACGGGGCACTGATCGAACGGAAGCTGTCCCTTCCCCTTCCCGCACAGATCCTCGTACGAGGTCATCGTGTAGTCGAGGAACTCGAGCGCGAGGACGTCGAGGCCGTGCGAGCGCCGCCCCGGGTCGAGCACGTAGGAGGCGAGCATCGTGTCGAAGTCGAGCCCGCGCAGCTCCACCCCCGCGCGGCGGAGCGCCAGTAGATCGTACTTCGCGTTCTGGGCCGTCTTCCGCACGGCCGGATCCTCGAGCAGCGCACGGAGCGGCGCCATCTCCGGCGCGTCGAGCGGCGGGAGGTTCGTGGCGGGCAGCGGCCCGCGCTCCGCCAGCATCCGCGCGGCGATGCTCGTCGGCTCATCCGCCCGCGCGCGGGCACCCGGGGCAGCGGTGGCCTTCTTCTTTTTCGGCTTCCTGGCGGCCCCCTCCACTGGGGGGCCGAGCGATGCGTCGCTCCCCGCTGCGTCCGTTTGGTGGGGGTTGTCCGGGGCGTCGCCCATACCGTGTTCATTGGGGGGGGCCCCCCGCGCTGGGCTCGCCGAGCTCGAAAAGCTCGAACCGTTCGGCTCGTCACCACCCGCGACGAGGCCGCGGTCCTCCGGGGCATCCGTGGGCGAGCGATCGCCGGACGCGTCGATGAGGAGATCGCCCTGCGCGAGGAGATCGCCCTGCGTCGCGGCGCCTTCGATGGCGTCTCCATCGACCACGGCCCCGCGATGCGCCAGCGGAAAGTAGTACGCTTCGCCGGGTGCGACGGCGATCGAGATGGCGACGAGCGACGACCGGAGCGGGTCTACCTTCTGCGGGCTGTCCGGATCGATCACCGTCTCCGTGTCCACGGCGATCCGCGGCACCGCGCGCGCGCGCGCGACGGCCGCCTCCATGAGGGCGATGGTGTCCGCCGTCGCGTAGCGATGCTCGACCGTGCGTACCACCGGCGCCGCCGCGACCTGGTCCTTCGCGAAGGTATGGAACTCCAGCTCGACGTACAGCTCCTTCAGCCGGGCATGGTCTGGCGCGCGCACGCGCATGCGCTCGAGATCGAGCGTCACGCCGAGATCGGCGCGGATGGTGACCAATTCCTTCGACAGCCGGGCGCGGTCGCCGTGCTCGAGCAGCGCCTCGCGTGGACGCTTCTTCCCGATCTCGCCGGCATGAGCCAGAATCGCGTCGAGCGAACCGTACGTGGCCACCAGCTCCCGCGCCGTCTTGTCGCCGATCCCGGGCACACCCGGCACGTTGTCCGACGAGTCCCCCACCAACGCCAGGTAGTCGGTGACGCGATCCGGCGGGACGCCGAGCCGCTCGTCCGCGTTCTCGACGCCCACCCACTGCTCCTCGACGCTCGCCGGCCCGCCGCGCCCCGGGTTGAGGAGCCAGACGCCGGGCCGCACGAGCTGCTGGAAGTCCTTGTCCCCGCTCACCACCACCACGTTCACGCCCGCGCGCGCGCCCTGCGCCGCGAGCGTCCCGATGACGTCGTCCGCCTCGTAGCCCTTGAGGGCAAGGATCGGGATGTCGTACGCATCGAGGATCTGCCCGATACGGTCCATCCCGCGGTCGAAGTCGTCCTGCAGCTCGTCCGTGAGCTTCTGCCGCGTGGCCTTGTACGCGGGGTATGTCTCGTGGCGGAAGGACAGCCCGGAATCGTGCACCCAGCCGAGGTACTCGGGGGTGTGGGTGTCGAGCAGGCGCTGGAGAAAGTTGACGATCCCCCACGCGGCGGAGGTGTTCTCCCCCCGGCTCGTGCGGAGCGGGCGGGAGATCATCGCGAAGAACGCGCGATAGATCAGCGCGTAGCCATCCACGAGGAAGAGGCGGGGGGCGTCGGGAAGGTGCATGGGACGAAAGGTAGCACCCGATGGGAGTGGACCCCACCGGCACCCGGCGCTCGGCACTCGGCGCTCGGCGCTCGGCGTGCGCCAAGTGAATCACGGTGCGCGAGCGGCGCGGCTCCCCCTATTGCCGGAACAAATGGACGAGAGTACTCTCGTAGCCTCTCCAGGGTCTCCAGGGAGGGAGCGCGAGCCTCTCGCATCGTCCCACGACGATGACCAATGACTGAGCGTGCTGGGTACCACGAGGCCGGGCGCGGCGGGAACGGGTGGACCGGCGACGAGTCTGTACCACGCCAGGATCCCCGTGGCGTGCGCCTGGCGGTCGTGACCGAGGTCCGGCTCTACCGCGAGGGCCTGGTCCAGGCACTTGCCTGCTACCCGATGCTCGAGGTCGTCGCGGTGGCGGCCAACCTCGCCCAGTCGATCGAGACGCTGCCGCGACATCGTCCAGACGTCGTGCTCGTGGACGCGGCGCTCGCGCGTCAGCCCGAGGTCGCGCGCCGGCTCGGCGAAACGTGTGGCGATGCGAAGGTGATCGCGTTCGCGGTGGCCGAATGCGACGACGAGGTGCTCGCGTGTCTACGCGGCGGAGTGTGTGGGTGCATCCCACGTGATGCATCGATCGACGACCTCGTCACCGCGATCGAGGGAGCGGTGCGCGGGGAGGCGCCGTGCTCGCCGTCCATGGCGGCGATCGCCTTCCGCGAGCTGGCGCGCGGCGCGGCGCGCGGGGTCGAGGCCGCGCGCCAGACGGCCCTCACCGCGCGCGAGGAGGAGATCTGCACGCTGCTCGACAGCGGGCTTCCCAACAAGGAGATCGCGCGGCGGCTCGGGATCGAGGTGCCGACGGTGAAGAACCACGTCCACCACATCCTGCAGAAGCTGAGCGTCGGCACGCGCCGGGAAGCCGCGGCGCTCCTGCGCGGTAGTGTGCGGGGCGGCCGCACCGGGATGCGCCAGCGGATCTAGTTCTCCACCCGGACCCGAGGCCGGGTCCGGGAGCGCACCCCGTCGACCGCCCGGGGAGCG
>JBBJNN010000071.1:22812-28129 GCA_037720885.1 Gemmatimonadaceae bacterium
CCTCTCGCATCCGCTCCCCGCGGCGATGGTCCCCATCCCGATGCGGATCTCCATCTGCATCCAAGATGAGCCGGACGGCTCATGGCCCGGCAGGCGCCGTGCGCGTAACTACGCCGGCATCGTGACGACACCGCGAGCCGAGCGAGCGCCGATGAGCGAGATCCGGAACGAGTTCCGTGCCGACATCCGTAGGGTGATCCACGTCGTGATTGCGACGCGCACGCTGGTGCCCATCGTGGCCGAGATACTCTGGGCCGCGATTGTCGGCCAGCCGGACATGACACTCCGCACGACCGATGTCGCGCCGGAGGCGCTCGTGTCGGATGAGGCGCTCGAGGATGCCGACGTGCTCGTGATTGGCGACGCGCTGCAGAACATGCCAGCCACCCAGCGCCGGCTCGCGTACGCCCACCCGCACACCGGCATCCTGGCGATCAGCGCGGACGCGCGGTACGCGGAGCTCGTCGCGCTGCGGCCGCAGCGCACCCGGCTCGACGTGGTGACGCCGGGGGAGATCCTCGCGGCGATCCGCAACGCCGCGAGCGAGACGATGACGGAGCCGGGGTGAGGGTGCGTCATGGCGACCGCGGACGCCGTACAGGACATGGGGCAGACCCTGGTGACGATGCTGCAGCTTGGCGCCATCCCCGGCGTGGCGCCGACGGACGTCATCCTGGCGACACCGGACGAGTTCGAGCCGCTCGCGGCGCGCTCCGCCCCCTTTCCGCCGACGATCACCGTCTTCCTCTACCGCATCACGATCGCCGCGGAAGTGCGCAACGCGCCCAAGCGCACACTGCCGAACGGCGCGATCACACGCCCGCTCCTCCCGCTCGAGTTGCACTACCTGGTGACCCCGTGGGCCACCGACACCGCCGCCGAGCACCGGATCGCGGGCCACGTGCTGCAGGTGTTGTACGACCGCGCGGAGCTCGGCGCCGCCGATCTGCAGGGCGCGTCGTGGATGCCCGGGGACTCCGTGCAGCTCATCCTCGCCTCGCTCCCGGTGGAGGAGCACTTCCAGATCTGGGAGACCACCGACGCGCCATACCGCCTGTCGCTCCCGTACATCGCGCGCGTGATCGGCATCGAGCCGGCCGAGCAGCGCTCCTACGCGCCGGTGCTCGACGCCGTATTCGGGCGGCGGCCATGACGCTCCCCTTCATCACCGACCACCCGCAGTGGACGCACCGCCTCGCGGTCGTGCTGCGCTTCGTGGACCACTTCAGCGGCGCCCTGGTGCGGACCCCGCTCGGCGTGTGGACCGAGCTCCCCGCGCCCCCTCCACCGCCGCCACCGCCGGCACCGCCGTCGCGCTGGTTGCGGGCGCCGGTGGTCGGGCCGCTGCCTCCGCTGCTCCCCCCCGATCCGCCGGGGAGCCGCACCTGGCGCGCCCGCCGCATCGCGAGCGACGCCACGTATCGCTTCCTCCTCACCAATGCGGACATCCCCGTCGGGACCTTCACGGTGCACGTGGACGAGCCGTTCGGCCGGTACGTGAGCCTCGAGCCGATCCTCGTCGCCCTGCCACGCCCGCGTACACCGCCACCCCCGCCGGCCCGACGGTCCGACTTCATGATGGACGTGCCGCTCTGGCCGACGGTGCGCACCCCGGTGGCGCCCGGCGAGACGGTGGCGACCGGACGCATCACTCGTGTGGTGGGGCCGGATCGGGTGCCAGTGCCGGGCTACCGCGTGCGTCTGTTCGCGCTTCCGGGACCGCCCGCCGCGGCCCCCTATGCACGCAGCGACGACAACGGCGATTTCACGTTCCGCTTCCCCGGCTTGCGCCGGAGCACCGGTCCGCCGGTCGTCACCACCGTCGTGCACGGCATCGAGGTGCGCGACGCCGCCGATGTCGTCGTCCCCCCCACACCGACGTCCGTTCCGCTGCCACTCGGCCGCGTGACAGTCGTCGAGATCACCGTTCCGTAGCCCACGGAGGGCCCACCATGCCCGAGTATCTCTCGCCCGGCGTCTTCATCGAGGAGATTCCCGCCCGGCTCAAGGCGATCGAGGGGGTGAGCACCAGCACCGCGGGCTTCGTCGGAGCGGCGGAGCGAGGCACGGTGCCGGGGTACCCCGTTCCCCCGCTCACGCTCCCCGCGGGCGTCACCTTCAGCTTCCCCGTTGACCGCGGGCCGGTGCTCGTCACCAGCTTCGCCGAGTTCTCGCGCGCCTTCGGCGGCCCGCTCGAGCTGCGGCCCGGCGAGACGCACGGCTACCTCGCGCGCGCCGTGCGCGGCTTCTTCGCCAACGGCGGGAAGCGCGCGTACATCACGCGCGTCGTGCACTTCGACGCGGCCAACCTCGCGGTGAGCGCGACGCGCAGCCAGCTGCAGGTCTTCCGCGGGACGGTGCTGCGCCTCGCGCGCCGGGCACGCGCCACGGATACGACCGTGTTCCTCCGCTCGCTCCGCCACGTGGACCGCGGTGGCGCGTCGAACTCGATCGACTTCTTCCGCCGCACCGATCTCACGACCGCGGTGGCGACCGGGACCGTCGCCGACTACGACACGCAGGCCGGGAGCGTGACGCTCGCCGCCGCGGTGGGCGCCGACCTGGATCCCAACGACGTGATTGCCGTGCCGGCGGGCTCGGGGTGGAGTCCTGCGACCGCGAGCGGCCCGGTCCTCTTCGCGCGCACGCCCGGGGGGTGGAGCGAGCATCTCGCAGTCACGATCACGAGCGCCGATGGGCCGCCGGTGCCCGTCGCGCAGGCGGGAGCGAGTGGCGACACGGCCATCCTCGTGCGCGCCGCGTCGAGCTTCTACCTCGGCGCCTTCATCGAGATCGACCACGCACACGACAACCCGACGGCGGGTGATCGCATCCGCACGTACCACGAGGTCACCGCGATCAGTGGCAACCTGCTGACCATCGCGCCGGCGCTCGCGTCCTCAGTGACGACGGATGGCTTCGCGCGGGTGATGGAGATCGACATCACGATCGAGGATCCGTCCGGCCCGACGCCGCTCACCGAGACGTTCAAGCGGCTCGGATGGAACCAGAGCGCCGACCCGCTGGTCCGGCGACGCCATTACGCGACGGTCATCAACTCGCGCTCGCGCCTCGTCTACGTGCTCCCGCCCTGGGCCGACACGGCGCTCGGCGGCACCGAGACGGGGATCGACGACCAGCCCGTGACGATCGACGGCTTCGCGCAGGGGCCTGCCGCGGCGAACGTCGGCGCCGACAACTTCGTGCAGATCGGTTCCGACGACTATGAAGGCGTGGACAACGGCCCCGGGCGCCGAACGGGAATCGAGTCGCTCGCCGACTCGGAGGAGATCCGCATCATCGCCTGTCCCGGGCAGAGCGACCAGGCGGTGCAGAACGCGCTGATCGCGCAGGCGGAGCGGATGCGCTACCGCTTCGCGGTGCTGGACGGCGAGGCAGAGCCCGACCCGAACAACGTGATCACCGCGATCCTCGCGCACCGCAACACGTACGACAGCTCGTTCGCGGCGTACTACACGCCCTGGCTCGCCGACACCGAAGCGGGGAACACCATCTACCTCCCGCCCTCGGGGCACGTGGCTGGCGTCTACGCCCGCGTGGACAACGACCGCGGCGTGTGGAAGGCGCCGGCGAACGAGGTCGTGCGCGCGGTGACGGGGCTGTTCGCGACGATCACGACCGGCGAGCAGGACGTGCTCAACCCGCGCGGCGTGAACGCGATCCGGCTGTTCGAGGGGCGCGGCATCCGGATCTGGGGTGGGCGCACGCTCTCGAGCGATCCGGAGTTCCGCTACATCAACGTGCGGCGGTTCCTGATCTTCCTCGAGGCGAGCCTGGACCGCGGCACGCAATGGGTCGTCTTCGAGCCCAACGCGCCCGAGACGTGGAGCCGCGTCACGGACAGCGTCAGCGCCTTCCTGCACACGCAGTGGCGCACCGGCGCGCTCTTCGGGCGCAAGCCCGAGGACGCGTTCTTCGTCCGCTGCGACGAGACCACGATGACCGCCGACGACGTGCAGAACGGGCGGCTCATCTGCGAGATCGGCGTCGCCATCGTGCGCCCCGCCGAGTTCGTGATCTTCCGCATCGAACAGATCACCGGCTTCGCGAAACAGGGGTGATCGCGCCGTGAGCGCACCCTGCGCGTGGCCGGCGTGCCCGGCCACGCCGTCGTTTCGCGTCTGACCAACCACCCGTCTCCGGCACCGAGGAGGTTCCGTGGCGATCGAGCGAGAGAACAAGAACCCGTACAGCGCCTTCAACTTCATCGTCGAGATCAACGGCGAGCAGATCGCCGCCTTCCAGGAGGTCTCGGGGCTCGATAGCGAGAACACGCCGATCGAGTATCGCGAGGGCGCGGACAAGATGAACACCGTGCGCAAGTTCCCCGGCATGGAGCGCTACCCGAACCTGATGCTGAAACGCGGGATCGGCGGGAGCCTGGACCTCTGGAACTGGCGCAAGGAGGTGCGTGACGGCGGCACGGCGTTCCCGCCGGTCCGTGACGTCACGATCCAGCTCCAGAACGAAGCGCGCGAGAGCGTCTACAAGTGGAAGCTCACGAACGCGTGGTGCACCAAGCTCACCGGGCCGTCGCTCAACGCGAAGGGGAACGAGATCGCGATCGAGACGATGGAGCTCGCGTACGACCGGCTCGACATCGAGTAGCCGCGTCGAGCGATGGCGGTCCGGTATCGCGTCCCCGGAATCTACTTCGAGCCGCAGCCACGCCAGGCGGAGCTCCCGTCCGTTCGCACGGACGTCGTCGGCTTCATCGGGTTCGAGCCACGCGTGCGCCCGAGCGATCTCCCGTCCCGGCTGACGGGGAGCGTGGCGTCCGCGCTGGCGGCGGCTACGGCGGCGGCGGGCGCGGCGCTCGCCGCCGCCGCCGCCGCGCGTGTGGCGGCGGCCGCGATCCTCGCCGGCGGCGTGTTCGGGCCGGTGCCACCGGCGCTGGCCGATCCAGCGCTGGCCGCGGCGCAGGACTGCGCTGCGGCGGCGCTCGCGTGCGACCGGGCCACACCCGCGCAGCTCGTGGAGCCCCTGCTCGCCGCACTCGCCTCGCTCGCGGCGGCCACACGGAGCGCCGGCGCCGCGGGGACGCTCGGCGGCACCGCCATGTCGAGCGCCAATGCGGCGACGGCAGGCGCACGCGCCACGCTGGCTCATGCCCGCGCGATGGCGGCGCACACGCTCGCGAGCGGGGCGATTCTGGCCGCGACCAACCTGCTCACGGCACTCGCCCTCGCTCGGCTCGCCGGTGATGATGTCGCGGCCGCGGCCGCGGCGGTGCTCGCGGGGGGTGCCTACCCGCCGGTGAACCCCGCGCTCGCCATGGCGACCGCGGCCGCGGGGT